>JAPPNN010000025.1 GCA_028873815.1 Gemmatimonadota bacterium
GGCAATGAACCGGCGGACTTCGAGCTCGCCGACCGCACCTCGGCCTACGCCTTCCTTGCGCCGCACGCTGGTCCGCTTCGAGTTACCACGGCCCCTTGCGGCCTGCCAGCCTATCGATCCGACTGAGCGCCCGCTCCGGCTCGCTCCGCTCGCCTCTGCGGGCGCTCAACAGCCCTGGGAGGGCTGTCCAAGCGCGAGGTGATGCGCTGCCTGAAGTGCTACGTGGCACGCGAAGTCTACCGCGTGCTCACCGCGCCATCGCTCACTTGACAAACATGAGAGCGTCAACGGCAGCGAATACGTCAACGACCGCATGGCCGCGCTGGCTCAACCAGCTCCACATCGGCGTCTTCACCAAATCCCGGTTCCGCCACCCCAACGGCCAACGCGCATGCCCGATCACAAGCGCTGCTGACGCGCGATCGCGATTGCCCGCGCGACATGCTTCGCCGAGAACTTCGACCCGCCGGTCAGCTTGCGGAGGTGCTCGACATGAATCTCTCGGTGCTCCAACGCCATTTCCCGCGCACGCTTCGATGAAAACGTGACGAGGAACAGTCCGCGCAGCCGGTGCAGTTCCCTGCCAAGGTTTCGGTTGATCTCGACCAGCATGTCGCGTTCGCTCCGTAGCGTGTTCCGCTCCTTGGCGCACTCGTCGTGGTTCCGCTTTTCCTGGTTGTACAGTCCTTCGAACCTCAGCTTACCCTTGGTCTCCGACGCCATAGTCGCTTTGAGCGACTCGACGATCACCTCGAACTCGCAGATCTCGGGGCCCTGCGCATCATGCGTCTTCCACGACACGCCGATGAACTTACCGCCAAGATGGCTCAGCCTCTTGATCAACCTGCCGGCGAACAGCCGGTGCAGCCACCCGCCCGGTCGTCCCTTGCCTTTTACACCAAGTGCGGCGTCGCGCACATCAGTCAGTGCGGCGACTCCTTGATGGCGTTCGCCTTGTACGGATACGAAGCGCGCAACGGAAGTGCAGCCCTGCCCTCTTTGTACTGGAGCGGACGAAACCGCACGACGGCTACACGGCTTGAGGGGCTCTACTCGGATCCTTTGCACACTCGCTTCGCGGCTTTTCCCAGCTGCAAGTCGAAGCTGCTTCGCCTTCAAGCGAACAGTTCTCCCTGGTTGAGAGGTCTACCCGTATACGGGTCCGTCATCGTTGGAAGGTGGGGCCTGCGGCCCTCAAAATAGTCCGCGATCGACCACAACTGACAGCGCGGATATTCCTCTGCCCCCACTCTGACAGTGCGCGCCTTCCACGTTTCTTGCTGCGCTCCCTTGGTTCGCACGGGATTGAGCGTGACGTATACGCCGAGTGCAGCCTTCTCACGGTTCGTGACATGCAGGAAGTCCCTGAGTTGCGACAGGCTGAACCGGCCTCCCTTTACCTGCGCCAGCGCTAGCCGGGAATCGTGGTCGCTCGGCTTCACCGCGAGCGTGGCGCGTCCGTCAACACCGCCGTCCCTCCCCCTAACGGTATTGGGACGAAATCCAGCCATTCGCATGATCGCCCAAGACTCGAACTCGAACGGGCGCTCCCTTGCCAGCCGCTCGGCGGCTTTGAGGCTGAACGGAGTGCCCTTGACCTCGATGTGCTGGTCGGCCATGCGCCGATCGCAGATCAGGTCGATGGCAAACGACGAAATGTCGATGCCGGCCCACCGGCGGTTCAGCCGGTTGGCCGCGTCCACCGCTGTCCCGCATCCGCAGAAAGGATCAAGGACAAGATCGCCGGGGTTGGTGCTGGCCGATATGACACGATCCAACAACTTCAGGGGCTTCTGCGTTGGGTAGCCGAGACGCTCCTTGGATGCTGGCTGGAGACAGGGAATCCGCCACACATTGTCGATGGTGCGCCTCCGCTTCGTCTGATACATCAGCTTCCCATGTTGGTCTCGCGCGTTCACCATCTTCCCGCGCACCTTCTTGCGGACTAGTTGGCGGACTGGCTTTTCGCGAATCTCGGTAAGTTGGCGAAACGTGAAATCGGAACCGATATCCCGAACGTAAAACAACATAGTGTCGGAGGCCGCCGCGAAGAGTTTCTTTCGGCGATCGTGCATCTTGTTATAATAGTACCAATGCACTTCGTTGCGGAAATTGGGCACGCCGAACACAGCGTCCATCAATACCTTGAGGTAGTGAGACGCTGTCGGGTCGCAGTGCAGATAGATGGATCCCGTGGGTTTGAGAATGCGCTTCATCTGCTCCAGACGCTCGGCCATGTAGGTCAGATAGGCCAGCATCCCGCATTCGCCGAGCACCTCGTATAATCCGAGTACCGCACGTCGGGCTGGTCGGGCCGCCGCGCCCTGATACACCGCAAGTCGCGCCTCCGCACGATCATTCCAATGCCAAGTGTCATCGAAGGCCCGGTACTGTGCCTTCCCGGCACCTCGGTCCCGAAAAAGGATGTTGTAGTTGGCGTCCGATTTGAACGGCGGATCCAAGTAGATCAGGTCGACCGTTTTATCGTCCCATTGGGTCATCCAAGTAAGGCAGTCGCCGTAGTAGAGAGTCCGGTCCTCTGGACCGCCACCAGCACCAAAGAGGCTGTGCTGACTCATGTAACGAACGTCCCTGGGCGACGGCCCAACCTAACCAGTGGATGCTGAGCGGTTGTCCACTCAAACAGCGCACGAGTCACCTCCTCGGGCGTGCATCCGCCCGAACACTGGATCTCGACCGATTGCAGCAGCCTTTCAACCCGTTCCGTCCGCAGGAACCCCTCGGCGCCGCGAATGTAGAGCCGGTCGTCGCCGCCGCAATGAAAGCAAGGGCCGCGCCATTCACGCTCGCCCAGCTCTTTCCCGCCACGGTACCGCATGGACTCGAACCATGCTTCGAACCAAGGCAGGAAGTGGATATGTTTCTTCGACCGGCCTTCTCGCACTTGGCACGGCGTGTCGTCCATTTCCTCTCCAGAATCCATAAGTCGTTGCTCCACTGAAGTTAACGGGATTGACATCTATCGATAAGCCCCACCACCGCCCTGCGTGGGTTGGTCACCGTCGCCACGCAGCCGGGGAGGGTATCCCCCGGCTCGTCACCACGTCCAGCGCAACACCGGCCAAGGGGCCGCCCAAACCACCGTCCGCCTGCACCGGATCGCCCTGCAGGATGGCCCGCACCTTGCCCTCCACATCGCGGTAGATCGACATGGGCCGATCCGTCGATTCGTCGAGGGTCGCCGTGCCCCCCGGTCCTGACAGCGTGACGCTGGCCAGGTTCTCCAACCCCGGCCGGACCGGCAGCGTGTAGGCGAAGCTGCCGGCATCCTGGCCCGCGTCGGCGATCTCGGGCATGGCGAACGGCAGTGTGAACAGCACCCGCCCGCCGGTGTCCCGTCCCTCGATCGTCCACGGGCCGGATTGCTCGGGGAGCGACGGGGGCGCGTCCACGACGAAGACGGGTTCGAGGTATGCGCCCGCCCCGGTGTCGAATCCGCCCCACAGCAGGAGGCTTCGAACCGGAGATTGCGAAAGCGCCACTAGGGGCGATCCGGCACCATCGTTCTGGATCCGGAAGTCAAAGGACCGCGAGAAATGGTAATCGCTGATCCACCCGGTAGTACCCTCGGGGTAGCTGGACATCATCAGATCTTGCGTGTAGGGGCCGAGGGTCTGTCCTCGGTGGACGGTTGCAACGGTATCCATCACATATCTGTTCAACTCCCAATCCTCAAAGCGCTCCTCCACGAAGTGGCTTCGGACAGCAAACCCCCATGCGCCGATGGCACGGGATTGATGCGGATACTCGGGGTCCTGCATCGGGTGCAGGAGGCCGAAGTTATGTCCCACCTCATGCGCGATTACGGTGGGGGCAGGACGCGCTACCACGGTGATGGTGCCGTATAGTTGAGCAATCCCCCCGAGGCAACAAACCGGCCCCATGGGTTGGCCCAAGCCCATCCAGTGTCCTGTACCCCCGCTCATCGCCCGCACAGCGGCGACCACTCGAAGGGATCCGTAATTCAGGCCCAAGGTATCCTGATTGAGTACAATGGGCGGGTGCTTCGTGACCACAATCGCGCGCACTGGAAGCAGATCAACAAGGCTGCGTAACCTCCAGTAGTCCTTGGGGTCCGCAGCAGCCATGCTGTCGGCAATCGCCGCGTTGCGGGAGTCCATCTCAGGAAAACTCCGTTCGCCTTGGTTTTCGAGAAACAGCGGGACGACGGTGAGGTTGAACGACGGGACTTCCCGCACGTCCACCTCTTGCCTGCCCGTAGCAGGGAACCGGCGATCGTCTCCCTCGACGACAAACTCCAAACCGGGACGAACCAGGTGGCCGGGGATCCACCCCTCGGCACTCATGTTCGAGTCGGGTCCAGCGACTACCGCCGCGGTCGTGCCGGCGTCAAAGGCGATGCTGGCGATCTCGACCGTATGGACCAAGCCGCCGTTGAGGTAGAACCGCGCTTGAAGCGGCGGCGACATTCCGAAAAGGCGGAGCGCGGCCGGCTCGCCCGCAACCAAGGGAACGAATGGTTCTCTCGCCTGCACGGCCTGCACCAAGTGCGCCTGCATTGCGCCGTCGCAAGGGCGCGGGACTCGAAATGCGCTGTTGTAACCACTACCTTGGTTTTCGGGATTTCCTTCACCGGAGAACCGACTCAGCCATTTCCGCATCGACTCCGAAGGCACACACAGGTCGGCTTCGAAGGCGTCACAAACGTCGTAGTCCAAAGTGCCATTTCGAATTCCACCAAGGCGACCGCGAAGGCGGCAGAGGGAGCCGATATACAAGCCCGTGTAACTGTGGTTCCAATGGTTCGGCCCGTCCCACCCGGGCCACGGAGTGTCCAGTGCTCCAAGGTTCTGCAACGTCGGAGGGAGCGGACCTGAAAGGTGTAGTCCGGCGAGACGCAGGTGTACGAGTTCTGACAGATCGCCAATTTCGGCGGGAACCGGGCCGGTCATGGAGCCCTCGATCCATAGAATCTTGAGGTCTGCAAGCCTACCTAGCTCCGAGGGTATGCTCCCCTCTATTCCTCCGTTCAAGATGAGATTCTCGAGTTTCGTCAAGTTCCCGAGTGTGGCCGGAATCGGACCCGTGAATGCCGACCATTTACCGTAACGCCTGTTGTCCAAGATCAGCACGCGCAGATTGCGCAGGTTCCCGAGTTCCTGAGGTATTTCCCCTAACAGCCCCGACAGAGCCAGAATTCTCAGTTGCGATAGCCTGCCGAGTTCCGGCGGTATCTCCAAGCCATAGGTCCGCAAGACCAATTCTTCCAAGCCCTCCAAGTCGCCCAGCTGCGGCAATCTCGGCTCTGGGTTGGCCCACCAAGGTCGGCGCAAGCTGAGTTGGTCTTGTTGCTCTTTTCCGCACCAACCAAAGCAGGACACGCGGCCCGCCTCATTGACGTCTACTCCGTACCAATCGCCAAGCGGCGCGTCGGTCAGCCAGTTGTCGCGGTTCGGCCACCACCCGTCGGCATTCAGGTGTCCCCCGGTTGCCTCAAACACAGATTCGAGCGTGGCTCGGTCGGGATTCTCCACCACCGCCACGGGAAACGTCGCCTGAGCCTCCAGCCCTTCCGGATCCCGCGCCGTGATGGTGACGGTCGCTTCACCTCGGACGGGACCGGCGAGGCTCAGCACCGGGCTTGGATGCAGCGCCACGGGCACGATGGTCGTGTCCGAACTGGCGACCATGTACGTCAGCGCGTCGCCATCCGGATCCACGAACGCGCCGGTCAAGTCCACGTCCACCCGTCTCGCCCCATGCCACAGCGTTTGAGCGGGGATCCCCCGCATCAGGATCGGATGCCGGTTCGGGGGCGGCAGGTCAGGCGCGATCGTCTCTTCCTTGCAGCCCGCCAGAAGGACGGCGAGTAGCGCTGTTAGGCGGATCAATGGCGGGGCCTTTCTCTCTTGGTGGCAATCCCTGGCTTCCGGACGTGGAGCCGGGCCTTTGCGACAATCACACAGGAGAAAAGCGGAAAGCCCTGCCTATTCACCCCGGCTGCCGGGAGCTACCCGTCGACCTTGATGGAGTTCTTGTATTCGGACAGGTGACCCGACATGGGCTCCCGTCTGATTGTCGCGCCGTCAGTATATGGGTCCCGCGCGATCCGCCACAAGGGGCAAGCAGGAAACCAGGCGAGAGGCGACTCCCCGAGCCGAGCCGTGAAATGGAAGTCAGGCGTCTAATGGTATCGTTTCCATACGACATTCCCGTAGGCCGTCCGGCGAGTGGGGGTCGCAGGCACCGGGGTGAACCAGTAGCTAATGGGGACGCGGCGCCGATGGGGTTTGACGCAGGCGCTGGTGAGTGAAGCCGACGGCGCACCGGCCGGATGGATCGGTTCCGGCCTAGTCTATAGTCTAGCCTCCCAACTCCTTCGAGCCGTCCTTCGAGCGGACGACGACTGTCGCGCCGGATGCTCGCTTCCGTTGGCCGGCGATGTGAGTGTCCGCCCGGTCGCTGCCCTTGCGACTGCGGCGGGGGTCGTACGACTTCTGCCCGAAGAGTGCCATGACGTAGCCCATGGGGTCGCCATTGCATACGCTGTCGCGGACGTAGACGGATCGAGCGCGGCCGCGGGTCGGGACCAGGAGTAGCTCGGTGAAGTCCTCACAATCTTCGCGCATCGTGAAACGCTGCACGAACTCCACGCTCACCAGCCCGTCGCGGGACATGGCGAAGTCCCGGGCGCTGGGCGGCGGGTCATACGGATCCACGTCCTTCCGGTCGGGCCGGTAGGGCTCCAGCCCCGTCAGGCTCTTCGTGTCTTTCCACGGCTTCCACGCCTCCACCACGATCATTAGTCGCCTCATCAATCTGCGCCCCCTGCGGGTTGAATCACTTCTTGGTATTCCACGCCCTCGATGATCACGCATCGCGGAGCGTCGCCAGCCCGGTTGGCGGGCGTCTTGAACTCGATCTTCATTGGTGCTCTGCGGGGTGGCGTGTAGACCCCCGTCTGGCGCCGCCATGCCGTGTCGGCCCGATCGGCGGCGTTCACCACTACCGGTGCGATCATGGTGGGCTCTAGCCCTGCGGCCCGCGCTTTTTGCACAATCCCGGCCAGCTTCTTTTCATGCCCGTCCCGCACGGCCGCGTAAACCTCGCGGGCCAGCGTCGTCCTCCGGGCTCCCTCCCGCCACGCCTTCGCCCGCTGCTCCCGCGGCGTCGGCGGGTCGCGGTCCTCAAGCGGCTGCGGTACCTGCAGGCCGGCCCGCCAACCGCTTGTCATGGCGGTGCGGATTTCACCCGTTTTCATGCCCGTCGCCAACGCTGCCTCACGGATCCGGGCGCACAACCCCCGCCTGTCTGCCTCGGGGTGCGCCGCGCATCGCTGGGCGACGGCATAGGTCACCTCGTTGAGGCGGTTGTTGCGGTTGCCTTTGGGGGTCGCTGCAAGATCCGCGATCGCCTTGTCCGCCCATGTCTCGACCCGCTTGGCAATCCCCGTGGCCGGCGCCGGCGTCGGAACCGGTGCGGGGCGCCGCGGCTTTGCCGTCGGTCGCCTCACCTTGATGTCGAGCAGGTCCAGCGGCGGCGGCTTCCCGGGTTCCGTCGGTGGGAACGCTCCCATGTCCCACAGCACCACATAGCCGTCCTCATGCCGGGTTTCCCCACGCCTCCATGTCTCCGGCGTCGCCTTGTCCGTCTTGAGCCGCCAGTTGCCCTGCGGGATCGTGTCTCCCTTCCACTGATACCACAGGTGCAGCCCGCCGGATGGGGTGCGGTATTCCAGCGCCGCGGCGTCACGCAACGGCCGGATCGCCTCGATGTTCGTAAAGCAGCCCTTGTCAGGCTCTAAGTCGACGTCCAGGACCACGGCCCTTCCGTCGGCCGGTCGCAAGCCGAACGGTCCCTCCGGGTACGCCTCGACACTCCGGGCGCAATCGTCTGGGTTCGTCCATGACAGCTTACCACCGTCGTCCCGGGGCACGAGTCGCGGGGCCTTGCGCTTGTCCTTGTCCGGCCAGTCGGCCGGGTAGACAGCAAATGGATGCATCCCCCGCCTCTGGAGCCACCGGATAGCCGGGTGGAGGCTCATTGGTCGCTCTCCGGTTCGAACCGGAAGCCAGCCCACCCTGCGGCCTGCTTGCCACGTGCCCGCACCGGACTTGTATCCGGCAGGGCGGGGTTGAGTTTCCGTAAGCGACGCGAGAACATCACCTTGGCGATATTCCCGGACTTCTGGTTCGCCTGGTCGTCCTCATTCAGCTTGCACCATGCCTCCCATACTTCACTCACGTGCACATTCCCGGTGCACGGCACCAGACGGGCAGCGAGTCCCCCGAGCATTCCGGCATCCGCTATTGCGCGGCTCGCGCTGGCCTGCTCCACGGACGGCACGGCGTCGGGTGGATCGCCCTGCGTCTTCGCGGCATACTGCACCAGCTTGTAGAGGATGGCCTCCTGCACCGCCGGCTCGCGACGGCACTGCTGCTTCAATTTCCGATCCTTCTTCGTGCCGGCGGGCAACCGCGGATACCGCAGCTCGAGATACCGATCACGCATCCCCTGGTCCGTGTCGACTCCGAAGCGCGGAACACTTTCCGGGTTAGCCACGAAGAAAATCGTCGCGGTCACCTCCGTCGTCACCGGTGCCTTGTTCTTTTCGTTCAGGAGGAACGACCCGCCACCCGTCAGCCGCTTCACGGTCGCCCTCGAGATCCCCCGCTTCGGCGCCTCGATCTCATCCAGCACGCAAATCCGCACGGGGATGGTGATCGCCTTGGCCTCGGCATTCAGGGTGCCGCGCTCGCCCCCGCCCGCCAGCAGTTCACTGCTCCCGGCATGGAAGTAGGACCCCAGCGCACAACGGATCCCCTCGAGCAACGTCGTCTTGCCGCCCCCGGGCTCGCCGACATAGCAGTACATGCGCCGGGCATGAGGACCCCACAATGCCGCACCGAACGCCTGCCACAACCATTCGCGTTCCTGCTCCGGCATATGGGCCACCAGACGCTCCACAAGCGCCGCCGAGGCCGGCGACGGCTTCCGGTACTTCACCGCTGTCGAGTACGTGACCAGGTGCTTCCGGGCCTCGTCTGCCGACAGCAGCTTTCCCGTTCTCAGACTCACAACCCCCGTGGGCGTCCCCAGATACGCGAGGTCCATGTCAAGTTCCCGACGCTTGCACACGGTCACCTTGGGCCACCGCGCCGGATTGTGGGCCGCCATCATCGCGTGCCGCACCGCTTGGACGAACGCGATCCCCTTGCCCTTCGCGCCCTGCAGCGCCTTGCGCAACTGCCAGATCTCCCGACCGTCCTGCCCCTCCGCAATCGCCACCCTTAACATGACGTACGTGAGCTCCTGGAGCAGACGATACCAGGTGTCCAGCCCTCCAATCCACAATCCCGTCTTCGAATCCAGCAGGTAGGCCGTCGACGGCTCGTCAATGTCCTCCGGTCGGCAGATCAGTATCGACGAGCCATGGTACTCAAGTGCCCATTGGGCCACGTCGATCGGCGCCGTCAGCATGGGCAGCCGCGGCCATTCGTCGGGCTCCGCAGACCCCGTGTCCGACGCTGTTTGAGTACCTGACAGTGTCATTGTCGGTCATCTCCTTTCGGGTCGCGGGTGCCAGTCTGTTGCCGCGGCCGGCACCCGCCCCGTACGGTACTCTAGTGATGAATGTGATTGCGCATTTCACCCTGACAATTTACCCTTAAGACCCCGGTGAGAAAAGTATATCCCCACTTCTGGGATTCATATTCATCGGGAAGTCGATCCGATAAATCAGCCTTCAGATGTTCACCCGCTACTGGCCGCCCTTGTCCAGGTTGATCCGGTAGGTCTCCTACGGGGCGCTGTCGTGCCATTCCTCGGCCACGCTGAGGGGCTTGGTCAGGGGTTTGGACCCTCGGTAGCGAGCCGGAGCATTTCCGCCACCAGCGCGGTGTGTACGCAAAGCCTAAGACGGATTAGCATCCGATCCCTCCCGGACTCTACCGAGCGGCCTACGGGCCGCGCATTGGTGTGGATGTGTGTCGCGGGGGACCCCCGTCCGCCGGAGTCCCATCGCTCGGATTTCTCGGCTAGGTCCGGGATCCCCGCGCCCCCCCGCCCCCCCGGCTGGCCGTCGGCGCCGCCGCCCGCCCGGTGCGCCGCCACGGCGCGGGCACGACCACGCCACCCGGTGCGCCGATGCCGCGCGGCTGCGCGCTACCGGGGAAGCAGCGCCCGAGCGCCCCCCGGCGACGCCATGCGATCCGGCCAACCGTCACCCCGGCCATGCACCCGCACCATGCACGGGAAGAGAGGCACAGCGCCACCCCTCCCCTGTCGTCCTCGCCCTCGCCACTCGGCTGAATGCCGGGCCGCTCTTGAGCGCCGCCGACCGAGCACCCGGCCCCCGGCCTGCTCGTACTGTCGCGCCTCGGTCGCGGGACGGTGCGCCCCGCCCGAGCCAGTCAGTGCCCCGCCGCCGCGCCTGATCTTCGCGCCCGGCTGGACAGCTGGACGGACGCCGAGCCCGACCAGCGGGGGGGGCAGCTCGCCGGAACCGATCAAAGGAGGCAGGCAACCGGAGGAACCAGCGCCGCGCGCCCGGCGACCGACACACACCGACACCCCGGCCCGCTTGCGCCTTCCATCGGGGGCCACGGCTGACGCGCCCGGCGACCTGGACGCCGACCAGCCGGGTTAGGGCCGGAGGAAAGCAGGACCCGCCGCGCGACGGACTCACTCGGGAACACCCGGCGGGCCGTCCTCGATCACCCGGCCACCCGAACCGTACCCCCTGCCCACCCCCGAGCCCCGACGGCGCGGGCTGAACCCAAGCCGACGCGAGGAACGCCGGAAACCCCACCGGCCCCGCCCGCGAACGAGGGTGAGAACCCGCCCGAAATGCCGCCCCAAAAGACTTTTATTCTGTATTGCATATGATTGCTCTTGCATTCTCAAGCATGACGCGATAACTTCAGTTATCAGAACAAGTAGGATGCTGATTTGACAGGGTGAGGTTGCACAGGCCGGGAAGGTCGGAGCCCGCAGGACTGCGGGAGGTTGCCGGGACAAGACGACCGGGGGACACGAGCCCTCGGAGGAGTGCGGGGGGTGGGCGAACCCGAAGCGGGGGCGCGGTCAAGGGTCACGCCGTAGCGTGGACCGGGGCCGGGCCGGACGCTTCCACACAGCCCACCGTCACCCCCGCCCGCTAGGTCGCCCGGATCACGGCCAGACCGCTTCAGGCCCCCACGGGATGAAGTCGGCCCGAACCGCCGCCGCGACCACAGACCCCCCACGGATTTCCTGCAAAAACACGGGGCGCGGTTGTATTTCGCGCCCTACCAAATGGGAACGGTGCGCCCGTGGCCGGGCCTTGTCCCTCGATCCGGTGCGGGCCGTGGCGCTTGTCGCCGCGACCCCCCGACACACTCCGAAGGCATGAAGGCGGTTCGATTCCGTCCGCACCCTTGCCGCTGCCGATCCCCGGCGCGGCTTCACGACCTTGCAGGAGGTTTCCCCGATGCTCGTAACGTTCAGACACGACGGGACCGGGTTCCGGCCCGCCGCCGCTACGTCGGTGGCCGTCGAGATCGCCGCAGCCGCGCACACCTACCACGCGGGCCAGCGGATGACGGGCCGTAACTGGCTTGTGTGGCCGCCTCTGGCCGAGACCGGCCCCTACCACGCCGACACGTTCGCCGAGGCGGTACACGCCGCCGCCGACGATGCCGCCGCCCTCATGGGCGGTGTGGTGCTCGCCACGGTGGCCGGTGTCGCGGTGCCGTCCGGTTGGGACGCCGTGGCGCTGCTCTCGGAGTCTGCGCAGGCGGACCCGCCGTTCAGCGACTGGCCCGAGGTCCTGGACCGCGCGCACCCCGACGCGGACGCCGACGACCGGGCCGATTGCCCGGTCTGCGGTCACTGGCCGGAATGGGCCTGTTGCTGCTGCTGATCCCTTGCCCCGCTGTCGCCCTTCACCGGGCGGCGGCGGCCTGCCGTCCACGGTGGACGGCCTTCAACGCTCACACGCCACAGGAGGCGATCACATGAGCACGCAGGAAGAGACGACGATCACCCACGACCTGCTAGACCGGTTGGGCGTGGATCACGACAGCACCGCGCGCGGCATGCTCGGCCAGCGTTGCACGGTCGAGACCATGCGCGGCGACGACCCGCGCATCCCGCCCGCCGCGCAGCGGTTCACCGTCGCGGGCCGCTTGTACCGCGTGCTGCGCGGTCCCACCGGCGCGGTCCTGCACGGGACACCCGTAGACGCCGACGAGTAGGCCCAACACCCCCGCAACCGCCCCCACGGTTCACCCCGTGCGGGCGGCCTGCCGATCCGCCCCGACCACCGGGGCGAACGGCTTTTCAACGCTCGACAGGAGGACCACACCATGAGCGACGCAGGAAAGGGGTACACGGAACCCGGCCCGATTCTCTGGGAGGCGGATGTCTTCGCCGGACTCAATCCATTCGTGGCCTTGACCGCCCGAACGCCCGAGCATCCGGCCACCGACCGGCGGTTCATGGTCCGGTATCGTGGCAGCGAGGCGCAGATCACCGACCAGACCGACCCCGAGACGCCCGAGACATGGCCGACCTTGGCCCGTGCGATTCTCGAAGCCGAGGACACGATCCGCGCCGCATGGTACGAGGGCGGCGGCGGTGAGAAGGTCGCCGCACCGCTGACGCTGACCGCCGCCGAGTATCGCGGCATGATCGGGCGCGCCATCGACGAGCACGCGCTAACGGTCGAAGTGGCCGACCGCTTGGGCGTAGAGTTGTGCCGCCCGTGCTTGGAAGACAACGGAGAATGCAGACTCCCCGACAGTTGCGGGAGGTACTGCGACGAGGCGGGCAGACACGGCCCCGACTGGGGCAGGGAGGCCCCCGAGTAGTACCCCCCCACCACACCCCCGCGACGGTTCGCCCCGTCGCGGGCGGCTTGCCGATCCCGCCCCGACCGGGGGCGGACGGCTTCAACGCTCGACAGGAGGCCATACCCATGAGCGCGCAGGAGAACGAAGGACGAGGCCGAGCCGCCGCACTGGCGACCGGTGCCGACGCACTTACGCCCTTGGTGCTGACGCTGCGCCGGGCGCGGCAACTCGCCGCAGCCGCCGCGACGGAGCACGACGCGCCGAACGCGAACGCGCAGCCCGACCCGTGGAACCCGTTGGACATTCTGCGGCAGGCGGTGGGCGAGCGGTGGGACGGGCCGCTGACCGTGGGATGGTTCGCGGTGTGCGTGATGCTCGCCGCCGATCCCGTGATACCGGACAGCGGAGGCGACCCCGAAACCGACCTGCTGGCCACGGTGCCGCACATGGGGCCGTGGGGCTTCGTGGCGCTGCTTTCCCGTGCCTACACGGGCGCGAGTGCCGCCCGGTACGTCCTCGACACCTTGGCCACCGAGGCCGAGGACGAGTAACCCCACACAACCCACACACCCCCGCGACGGTTCGCCCCGTCGCGGGCGGCTTGCCGTCCCCGGTTCGCGGGGGCGGCCGACCAAAGCCAACGCAGGAGGCTACCAATGGCACAAACGACCATCACCCCCCGGCCCGCCGAGGTGGCGGCGGTGGCGGCGCTCACGCCCGAGAGGCGGACCGAGTACCGGACCGCGCTGCTCGCCCCGTGCCCGCTCGACGGCAGGCGCGGCCACATCTGGACCGCCGACCGGGGCGACCCGAGGCGCTGGCGGTGCGCGGGCTGCACCGTGCGCCCGTTCGTGGCCGACGATCCCGCCCGGCGCGTAGCCGAGGCACTGGCGGCGCTTGAAGCCGTGGAGGCGGTCCAGTGAGCGCCGCAGAAGCCAAAGAGGCCAAGCCCCCGAGGCCGAGGCCGACGCGCAACTACGCGACCGCCGCGCAGCGGCTCGCCGAGCGCATGGGCTTCGGTCTCGAATCGTCGGGCCGTGCGTGGATACTGACCGCGCCGACCGGCTACTCGTACCCGCCGATGAACGCGAAACGGGTACTCGGGCACCTGCTCGACATCGCGACCGCGCAGACTTGGGACACCGAGGCGCAGGAGTCCCGCCCGCCGATGCTCACCTATCGGCAATGCGCCGCCGTGTGCCGCCTGTCGGTCCCGCCCCGCCTCATTGAGCCCCGGTATTGGTGGCTGTCGTGCGTCCTTCTCATGCAGAAGGCCGCGCACGCACAGGACACCGCCGAACGCTGAACCCTCCCCCAACTGCTCGAGCGTCCCTTCACCGGGGCGCTCGGGCCTGCCCGCTGCCCGTTCGGGGCGGCGGGGGACCGCAGGAAACAGGAGGAAAGACCCATGCCGGGACTTATCACCTATGGCGACGGCTTCAACGTCCTGGACGGCGCGCCGTGCGGCTGTCGGTATCTCCAGACCGACGACGGCGAGGCGGAAAGGTGGCTGCACCGCTGCGGCGACCGCCGTCGCTGTGTCTACCGGGGCACCATCGCAAACGCCGACATTGCCATCACGCCGACGCACGGCACCACGGGCCAACTCCCCGGCCATCGCACCGTCACGGTACACGGTGAGAACGTCGGGGCGCTCGTGCGCACCGCTGGCCGCTGGCGGGTTGCGCTGCCCGCTTGGCACGGCACGCGGCACGGCAGTTTCCAGACCGAACGGCAGGCCGCCCGGTACGTCCGCGACCTTCTCACCGAAGAGGGCCCGCGCGTACTCGCTCGCGCCTGAAACCCCTTCCCGATCCCGTCCGCGACCCTTCACCGGGCGCGGACGCTTGCCCGCTCCAGCCGGGGGCGGGTGTTTTCTCCATCACAGGAGGCAGGAAATGGGACGCATGACGTACCGCGAGCGCCGAGAGCGCCGGGCGGCCCGCCGCGAGGAATGGGCCGAAGGGCGCGACAAGAAGGCCGAGGCCAGTTTCGCCGGTGCGGACCGGATCGCCGAGGGTATCCCGCCGGGGCAGCCGATTCTAGTAGGCCACCACAGCGAGAAGCGCCACCGCCGCGACCTGGACCGCATCGACCGCGGCATGAGAAACGGTTTCGAGCATCGGAACATGGCGAAGCACCACCGCGAGCGAGCGGCGGGCATCCGTGACCAACTCGACCGGTCGATCTACCGCGACGACACCGACGAGGCCGAGAAGCTGCGCCAGCGCATCGCCGAGCGCGAAGCCGAGCGCGACCGTATGAAGGCCATCAACCGGACGGCGGCCAAGATCGCGCGCAAGCACGGTATCAAGCGCCGCACGGGCCATTGGCTGCACGCGCTGACCGACGAACAGGCCGAGACGCTGCAAACGGTCCTCGTCGAAGTCTGCAAGGCCGTCAAGGCGACCGGGCGCGAAGTCTCGGACATGGCCAGCGCCCTGCAGCACAACGGGACACTCGGCTACCCGGGTTACGCGCTGTCGAATCTCGGGGCGAACATCCGGCGCGACCGCAACCGGCTACCGGCTGCGGAGCGCCGCGAGGCCGACCGCGCCCGCGTGCGCGAGGCACTGGCCGCAGAGCGCGCCAAGGAAGCCGCCGAGCCCGCAGGCTGACCCCATCACCCCCCCAACCGGGCCGGGGCGTGTCACAGCGCCCCCGCCCCCTGTCTCGCCGTTCTGGCGGGACCGTCACCCTCTTGCAGGAGGTAGCACCATGAAGAAGGTCCAGACCTGCACGGTTGACCGCAACGGGCGCATACGGAAGCCGGACGGGACGTTCGGCACGCTGGCCGACGTGAAGCGCGTCAACGGTTGCCGGATCCGCCGCCAGTTGGCCCGCTGGCCCGGTGTGCGCGTGATCCCGTCCCGCGCGTGATCCCGTCCCGACCGTTCCGCCCTTTCACCGGGGCGGGACGGCTTGCGCCGCCCGTTCGGGGCGGGGCTTTCACTCCGTTACGGGAGGCAGGAAATGGGCGACACGACAACGGACAGGCCGTTCACCCATGCCGACGCGCTGGCCCTCATGCGCGAATGGCTGGCGGACGGGCCGCTTACGCTGGCGCAGATCGACGAGCGGATCACCGAGCGGGCGCGAAACGACCACCGCGTGAGTTACCCCGACAAGGCAGAGCGGGCGTTCTCGCGCATCGTCCAGTACGATGGCCCCGAGGCGCAGCAGGAGGCGTACAGCCTCATGCTCGAATCGGGACCGCCCGAGGATTACCGCGAGTTGTTCCCGGTGCTGTACCATCGGCATATCGAGTGCCTGCTCGTGCAGGCGCGCGACGAGTGCCGGGACGAGGCCGACGCGCGCGCGGTAGACCGGATTCTCGCGGGCGAACCGCTGGACCCCGTCAAGCTCAAGGAAGAGGTCCGCGGATACGGCCACAGCCTGGAAAGGCTGTTGGAGATCGCCGGACAATGGAAAGAGACCGCCAGCCGGTACGCCGCGACCTACGGGCGCGAACATTTCCACACAAGGCAGGCCCGCCAGCACGCGGCAGCGTTCCGGCTGGTGGCCGCCGAGATCGACGTCGGGGCCGTGTACGGTCAGAAGTGATCCCCCCCTGCTCGTTCCTTCACCGGAGCGGGCGGGCTTGCCCCGGCCATTCGGGCCGGGGCTGAACCACCTTGCAGGAGGTACACGGGATGAAATCCGACCATCCGATCTATGAAGCCGCCCGCGCCGACGCGCGCAGGCGCGCCGACGACCCGCATTTCCGTGCGGTGTCGGTGTCGCTCACGGACACGGCCAAGCTCGTGCGGGCCGCGCTGAAACGGAAGTTTCCAGACGTGCGGTTCTCGGTCCGGTGCGACCGCTACAGCGGCGGATCGTCCATTGATGTACGATGGACGAACGGCCCCCGCGAGCGTGACGTGGACGCCGTGATCGGTGTCTATGCCGGACAGGGTTTCGACGGCATGACGGACAGCCGGTATTATAATGGCGCGTGGCTCCACGAGGACGGTAGCGCCAGCGTCCGGCGCACCGGGTCCAACGCGACGGCGGACCGGTTGCAGAAGGTCGCGACGCTCGACCGGGACGCCGTGCCGGTCAGTTTCGGGCCGTCCTTCGTCCAGTCCCACCGGACCGTATCCGCAGAGCGGTGGAGCGCCGCAATCAAGGCATACGGCGAGAAGATGGGCGACGCGCTGGGCGACGCCATCCGAGCGGGCACCGTGGCCAAGGTCTGCGACGCCTGCCACATCCGTGTCGAACCTGGATGGGGCGACATGGCGCTACGCCGGTTCGAGGCCGAAATGGCCACCTGATCCCCCCGCCCGTCATGGGTCACGCCGTGGCGGGCGCTTTGCCGGTCCTCAACCGGAGGACGGGTTATCACCCCACACACAGGGGGCAACCATGTTGCAGGAAGCCAAGGAAGGCAGCCCGACCAAGGCCGAGCGTGAAACCGCGTGGGATGCGGGCTTCAGCGATGCCACGGACGGCAAGCCAAAGCGCGAGGACTGGCCGGATGACGGCACGGCGGGCGACTACGACGCCGGACACCAGGACGGACGGCACGCGGTGGCGCAGAACGTAAGGGCCGAAGAGCACGACGAGGCCGACGAAATGGCGCACATTCGCGGGTGTTTCGCGACGCTCGAACGCAAGACGCTCAAGCGTTGCGAGGAGATCGCCGAGCGCGCCCGCACCGACGCCGGAGGGGCGGCGCTCGACATCGCCGAGACCGTGGCGGTGCTGTGCCGCGAGTTGGTGGCCGCCATTGATCGCGGGGAGGGCCCCGAGGCCATCGTCGCCGCCCACGACACGCTGCGGCAGGTGAAGCCGATCGCCGCAGCGGAGACCACGAACCTGATCCCGCCCGGCCGCGACGCGACGCGCCGGGGGCTGGCGCGGCTGATCGGCAAGAAGCGCGCACAGTTGGCGCGGATGGACAGCAAGATCCCGCAGCGGATTCCGCCCGCATTCCTGGACGCGGACGGCGGGGACTTGTGGGACGCGCACACCAACGCCGAGACGCTGACCGACCCCAACGCCTACGGACGGCGCAGCGTGCGCCGCCAGCTGGACGCGCTCGTTCACGCTTGGGATGTCGCATAGTCCGATGGCGACGTACTACGAAACCGGCGTCACCGACAACGGCCCGTTGCGGTATCGCGTCCAGTTGCGCCAGCGCGAGCGGTACGTCGTGGACCAGCGCCACATCTGGTATCCGCCGACGCCGCACGTCTCGAAGCCGACAGCCGAGGACTGGATACCATCGGCGGGCCACCGCATCCCGGAGCACTTCCGGAAGGTCGCCGACCCCGACCGGGCGCTCGCAGACGCCTGAACCCCAACCGCTTCTCGCGCGGATCAAACCGGGCGGGAGGCTTGGCCGTGTTCCAGCCGGGAACACGGCACCCACCCCGAGACACAGGGGGAAAGCCATGCAGGAGGCACAGGACAGCGCCCAGGCGACCGCATGGGGCGAGGGCTAAAACGACGGAGCCGAGGGCCGACCGCAGTCATGGCCGGACGCCGACACGCTGCCGGACTACGAGGCCGGACACGCAGCGGGCAAGGAAGACGCCAGCGCGGCGGTGCTGGGGCCGTGGCGGATCACGGCGAAGACATCGCGGGGCAGCGTGCCCGAACCGCCGCCGCGCGAGCGCCCGCTCGTGGACCTGGAATCCGAGACGGTAGGTAGCCGGTCGAGGCCGCGCACGCGGTTCCGCATCATCGTGGGCGGTGAAATCGTCGGCCATGTCGAGGCCGAGACGTCCGCCGCCGTGCGCGGCATCGTGCTGCGCGGCGACCCGTTCGGGCGGTACGGCAATCGCATTCTCGACCACGGCATCGACGTGCTGCTCGTGACCCGTTCCGAGCGCAGGCGGCTGGGCGAGACCATCCGCCGCATCATGGGCTTGCCGAAGGAGTAGGCCCACGCGATCCCCCGCACCTTTCACCGGGTGCGGGGGACTTGCTCCCGGCCATTCGGGCCGGGGGCCGCACTCCGGACTGGAGGCAGGAAAATGGAAGTATCCGAGTTGCTGGCCGTCGAGCATGTACCGCGCAACGACCAAGGCGAAGCGGTCGCGATGGAGTACGGCGACCTCAACCGCGGGCCCGCGGCCAGGATCGTCAAGGCCCAAGGTGATTGGCTCATCGACCTGCACGAAGGCAACGGGCGCAAGGTCCGGCGCTTTGTGCGCCGCCGCGGACTGCTACGGCTGCGCGAAATGGCCGCCCGGTGGGCGACGAATCAGCGCCGCCTGTGTCTTGTGACCGTCTTCGTGGATGGCGACGAGGCGGGCCGGTTCACGGCGCTGGAAGGCAGCGACGCGGCCCACGATGTCGAGGCGTTGCTACCCGGCTGGCGCGTAGGCTGCCCGGTCTGGATCGTGCCGCACGACGACCGCGAGGCCGCGCACTTCCCGCGCAACGTCGTCACCGTGCGCGTCTCGGGTCCACAGGTTGCGCCCGACGCGCCCGGTTCGCTGTCCCACATGGCGTAACGCCCATTTTTCCCGCCTTCACGGGTCACACCGTGGGGGCGGTTTGCCGGTCCGTTAGGGACCGGCTGACACCGCAGGGACAGGAGGGCAGGAAATGAGAAGCTACGCGCAACAGGCCGCCGACTTGGTGACGGCCGGAAGGGACCTGCAACGGGCGCACCAAGAGACGCGGCTGCCGGACAAGGTGGCACGCCGCGCCTACGAGCTTGGCTTCGAGGACGGGTTGCACGGCAAGCCCAAAGACGCCGAACAGCGCGGGCCGAAAGCGCCGGACTGGAAAGAGGGTCAATGGTCGCCCGAGCACTACCGCGAGGGCTACGCCTTCGGGGCGCTAGTGCGGGCGACGGCGCGGGCGCTGCACGCCACATGCCGACCGAACAAGGCGCACGAGCGGCCCGAGACGCCGGAACCGGGCAGGTGTCACCGGCCCGCGCATGGCCCGCCCGTGAACGGCGCGCCACCTGGAGGCTTCATGTACGACGCGGGCGAGCGGGGCGCGCATGTTACGACACACAGCCGCGTCATCATGGACTTACCCGAATCGAAGGACGGCGGGATCGTCTATCGGTGGTGGGAGGGCTGCATCGGGTGCGGCGCGATCCGCCCGGTAGACGAGTACCGGGGCGGGACCGTGAAATGGCGCGCATGGCGCTGGCCCGAGGGCGAGGGGCAGCAGGCGCTCGCGCTGTAGGAACCCGGGACGGTGGGGATCAAACCCCGCCGTCCCCTTGCCGGTCCCAGCCGGGGATCGGCCTTCACTCCGTAAGGAGGCAGGAAAAATGCAGACAACCGTAGAAGTGCGTCTCGCGCTTCGCCAAGGGGGGCCCGTGCGATCGCTGGCGGCGCTGGTGCGGCTGGCGATCGAGGACGGGCGGCAGATGCTCGCCGACGGCAAGGTAAGGCCGGACTTCCGCTGGTTCATCATGCGTCACGAGGGCCGCGTGTGTTCCGCGTGTCTCGCCGGCGGCGTGATGTTCGGGACCTTGCGGATGACCGGCGAGATCGCGCCCGAAGGGTACGCCGACCTCTTCGACCTCTTCCCCGAGCGGACCGCCTTTGCGCTGCTCGCGCTCGACGCCGTGCGGCGCGGCCAGTTGGTGCTGGCGTACCGGAGGATCCACGACGGCGACGACGACGACCGGCACAAGCCGACACCGATCGAGGAGGCCGTCCAAGGCTACGAGCGGGTGAAGGCTGGAGGCTCTGTCACTCACTCCGGTTTCATCGGGCCGGATGCGTTCCGGAAGCACCTTGCCAGTCTCGAAGGCCTGGCCGCCGACTTGGAGCAACTGGAGGACGCAGTGGGCTACGACGGGCCGCCGAGACCGACGAGTTACACCCTTCACCCCGATGGCCACCGGGTGATCGGCCATGCGCCCGAGGCGACACCGTGAGCACCGCAGATCGCCCCCCGTCGCCGATTGCGCGACTACACGAGGCCATCCGGCGCGCCAAGGCCGTCGGGCTTTCGGTGACCCGCTACGGGAACCGCTGGCACATCCACGAAGACGACGGGCGCATCCGGGCCGAGACCGACGACTACACGCACATTCCCGCCATGCTCGACGAAATGGGAGTGCCGCCAGCGACCTGATTTCCCCTACAGGACCGCCACGGGTCGAACCGTGGCCGTCCCCTGCTTACGCCGCCGTGGCGGGAGGGTAACCCCCTTGCAGGGTGCCTTCAACGTCGCGGTTACGGGCGGGCGGGCGGTGCCGTTACATCGAGCTTCCCGACCTGGACGGCCCAAAGCGGCTTGCGCATCGGTGGCGGGCCCCAAGCGCGTTCGCATTGAGCCGCATCGACGCCACCGAGCGCGACGCGGGACCATCGGCGTCCCTCACCGGCGAGGCCGCGGACAAGGGCCCACGATCCATCGCTTGAGCGGGCGGCGCTGAACTACCGGCAACCAAGGGGCGGGAAAGGTCCCGGCTCGGGCGGCTCGCCTTGCCCGAAGGAGTAGGCCCCACCGACACCCCCCGCGTTCCTTCACCGGGCGCGGGGGGCTTGCTTCCCGGCCATTCGGGCCGGGGGATCGACTCCGAACAGGAGGGCGGGAAGATGGAAGACCGGATCATCCACGACGGGACCGCGACGCTTGCGCCGGTCCCGGCTGGCCGAACGCTGAAGGTGGCGCGAACCGCCGCCGAGTGTCTGGACATGGCTGCGGCCCAGATCGAGCGGCACGGGCTGGTCTGCCGCGAGTGGGGCGAACGCGACGGGCCTTGTTGCACGCTGGCCGCGATCAATGCCGCCGCCGGGCTGCCCGTGAGCAATGACACCACGCCCGCCGTCGTGGGCACGGCGGACGACATGGACCGGGCGGGCTTCGCCGTACCGGACGTGGTAGAGGCCGAGCCCGACGGGCTGTACGTCGCCTACGCCTACGGAGCGCGGAAGCATGCGCACTACGCGCCCGTGTTCGCCGAGTACAAGCGGCGGCAGGCCGTGGCCTTCTCGGCGGTCGGGATGCTTTACGACTCGCTGCTGTGCCGGGGACGGCTGACCGACGACGGCACGATCGTAGGCTCCAGCGCCCGTCGCTCCGCGCTGATGGCGTGGAGCGACGTTCACGACGGGAAGCTCGACGGTTGGGGCGCGGCGGACGTGGTGGCGCACCTTCGGGCCGCCGCCGCGTTCGCCCGAGGCTGCACCGTCCACGGCTGACCACGAGAACCCGCGCCCAGACGCCGCCGGAGGCCGTAACCGGGGGCACTGACCCGCCCAAAGGCCTTCGAGGCCCGCACGGGCCGATTCTGGCCGCTCTCCGGCCATTTCCGCACCGTCCGCGCCTTTCACCGGGCGCGGAGGGCTTGCCCCGTCCGAATCGCGGACGGGCCGAACCCCATCACGGGAGGCAGGAACCATGCAGAACCCAACCCCGAACGTCGAGGCGTTGCGGATGCTCGCGGACCACATGGACGGCTTGCCGAGCCTTGGCGCGGCGGAGTACGAGGACGCCCCGGCGGTCTACATGTGCGCGTGGATCGACAACGACCACATGCGCGACGACTGCGGGACCGTCGGATGCATCGCCGGTCACGCGGTCGCGCTGGTGGACGGCCACGAGGCGGCGGTGCGGCTCGCCAGGGACGGTGGATGCTCCGACATCCCGACAAGGGCCAGGGCGATACTCGGACTCGTGGACCCCGAGGCGGAGGCCGGGGGCGACGCGACGCACCGGCTCGCCCGCGTGGCGCACGCGCTGATGTACCCGCCGGGCCAGCGCAGCGAGGAGCCGCGCATCCGCGAGGTCATCGACGCGATCAACGGAGCCGACTGCGCCCGGCTGCTGCGCCGCGTCGTTGACAACGCGGACACCGTGACCGCCGTTGACGTGCGGCTCATGTGGGAGGACGTGAAGGACATCCGGCGCGCCGAGCTGTACGGAGGCGGACGGTGAGCCCCGCCGCGCCGGTGGCCGAGACCGCCCGCGCCCCGGACGGCTGTTGGGCCGTGCTCGTCCACGGCGACAGCCGCGCCGACTTCACCGAGACGCCGGAAGGCGGCGAGTTCGAGGTGAGTTACCACAACGTGGCGACGGGACCGCGCCGCGCCGTCGTGGTGCTCAAGGACGAGCCGCCGTTCAGGTCCCGGATCACCGGTGGCTGGTGCGGTTGGGCGCGCTTCGTCGCGTGGGCCGAATGATTTCCCCCGCATTCCCCCCGCACGCCGGGGCGCTTTCAACGGCGCTCCGGCGAATGGCTCCCGCCATCCGGGCGGGCGCGACAACCCCCGATCAACGGGAGGCGGGAAATGACCAAGTACGAAGCCACCTACATCGAGCCGGTCCGGCAGAAACTGCGCGAAGCCGCCGAGCACATGCGCGAAATGCCCGCGCACCGCGTGGACGGCGGCACGCTCGACGGCCACCGCGTGGACATGCTGACGTGGTTCGACGAGGACCATTGGCTGGACAGGCCCGGCGACTGCGGGACCGTCGGATGCATCGCGGGCCATGTCGTGGCCATGCACGACGGCTACGACAAGGCGCGGCGGATGGCGACGGGCGTGCTGGAGTTCGAGTCCTCGTTCGGCATCCGGGCCGCCGAGTTGCTCGGCCTGAACGGCGGCCATGCCGACGACGCCGGAATCGCGAACGCGCTGTTCCACCCGCTCAAGGGTTGGGACAAGCCCGTGCAGCGCGAGATCGAGCGCCACATCGACGGCGAGCACTGCGCGCACATGCTGGAGTTCGTCGCCGACAACCTCTATCGCGAGGACGGCGGCAAGGTCACGCGGCTGACGGCGACCGCCGTGCGCTGTGAATGGCTGAACGTCCAGCACCGCATCGCCATCGCCGAAGAACTTGAGTAACCCCGATCCCGCCGGGGCGCTTCACCGCGTCCCGGCGGCCTGGCCGGACTCCAACCCGTGGAGACGGCATCACTCCCTCACAGGAGGCAGGAACATGCAGGACACGACGCGACTTCTCGACATGGCGGACTTCCTCGACGGGCTGCCGAACGGCAGGAACGTCCACGCTGGCGACGACGCGGTCGACATGAGCGTCTGGCGGTGCTCGGTTCGCAGCAAGAGGCCCGGATGCGGGACCGTGGGCTGCATAGCGGGCCACACGGTGCTTCGCTACGACGGTACGGCCAAGATGCCCCGCATGGGGTGGGGCGCGCGGGCCGCGTTCCTTCTCGGGTTCTGCACCGAACAGGAGTACGGCAGGGCGCTGTTTGCGCGCAAGCCCACGAAGGACGCCGACGTTGAGCGGCGTGTCGGCGTGGTCGCCGAACTTTTCCATCCGGTGCAGCGGCCCAGCGATGCAATCGAGATCGACGGCAGCCAGTGCGCGACCGTGATGCGGGCCGTCGCCGAGCACGCCGACGCCATCACCGCCGCCGACGTGGCCGGGTTGTGGCGGCGGGCTATCGCCGGGTAGCACCCCACGGGGCCGGGGCGGATCGAACCGCTTCGGCTCCCTGCGCCGTCCGTTCGGGACGGCGCGCAACTCCCCAACAGGAGGCAGGAATCTATGAGCGTACAGAGAGAGCGGGCCGACCTGGCCAAGGGCTACCGCCTGCTCAAGCGCAAGGGCCACGCCGTCGGCAACTACATTGCCGAACCGGACAGCGAAATGTGCATCCTTGGCGCGCTGGCCGTCGCGATCGGCGGGTGTATCGTCTACATCGACGGGGAGATCCCGGTGATGAACGACACCGTGCCCAAGCGGTTCGTCGATGCGGCCAGGCGGTTCTGGTGCTTCATGCCGACCAAGTGGCACGACACGGGCCGGTCCATGCTCGAAGACATTCTCGAGTTCAGCGACGCCGACGAGTCCGCCGTGCGGGACCGGGTGTTCCGGCTCGCCATGAGCGACGCCGAACCGCCCGAGCATGAACACGACTGGCGCGACCTGGAGCTTGTGGGCGACACGCTGGCGGTCAAGACGCCCGAGGCGACCGCATGAGCTTCCGGCGCTGGCTCGTCACGGTGAAGGGCTGGACCGCCGAGGCCGCAGCGTTGGAAGTGGCTCGCATCCGCGCAAAGATCGCGGCGATGTGACTCCCCCCGATCCCGCCGGAACGCTTCACCGCGTCCCGGCGGCTTGCTTCCGCCGTTCGGGCGGGGGCTTCACTCCGATCAAAGGAGGCAGGAAATGAGTACATCCCGAGTCCCCATCAGCGGCGACGCCCTGAAGCGCGTGAAGTGGCTCCGCAGCTACTACGATTCGCCGATGGGCAACGAGGACGGGCCGACCATGACCGAGGACGCCCGGGCGCTTCTGTGCAGCCAGCTCGACGACCTGGCCGCCATCGGGCGGGCGGACCACGGCAACGGCAGAATCATCATCACGGTTCGCCACGGCCCCGACATGCACGACGACGACATCGACATGGAGCAAGCCCGGCAGTGGGCCGCGTACCGGCTCGCCGAGTCCGGCGAGATCGAACTGCCCGACGACGACAGCGACCCCGACCCGTCCGGCATCGACGACGCGACCGTCGTACAGATGATCGCCGACGACATCGGCGCGAATCTCGACTACGAGAAACTGCGCTGACCCCCCTTCTCCCCGGCATGGGCACCGTCACGGGTGCCCATGCCCCTTGCTCCGCCGTTCGGGCGGCGCACTCACTCCGTAACAGGAGACAGCAACGACCAGACGCCAAAGCGCCCGAGTGCGTGCGCGCGCGAAATCAGGCGGGACCGGCACCGGATCGAAATGCTGATCGCCCATGTGCAGCGCGAGGCCCGAGAGGCCGAAAAAGACGACTGACCCCCTTCCGGCCGGGAGGTTTCACCGCCCCCCGGTCGCATGTTCCGTCACGAGGACGGGACTTCACTCCACACAAGGAGGCAGGAAATGGCGAACACCAATGTGCTCGCGGGCTGGGCGTGCCCGAAGTGCGGCCAGACCGAAGGGTTCCGCATCGCGGGAACCATCTGGCTCGACGTGACCGACGACGGCACCGTGCCGTCCGACGAACCGGGCCGCACCGATCACGAGTGGGACGGCGACTCGACCACCGAGTGCCCTGGATGCGGCTACGTGGGGCGGCAGGCCGAGTTCCATGAAGACCTTGAGCTTGAACAGACGATCGCCGCGCTCAAAGAGGCCCCCCGGAACGTCAACAGCGAAACAGGCCGGAGAGTGAGGGGCTACCTATGAGCGAGCGACAGCCCCCCGACGACCTGTGGCATCCCATCGACATTGAGCCGCCCGAGAACTTCGAGCTTGAGATCGCGGTGCGCCAAGCGGCACGCGACGACGAGCGGCACAACGCGCTCCGGCGCATCGTGAGCGTGCCGACGGAGGCGTACCTGTGGGTGCCCGAGGACGCGATCACGTTCACGCCGCCGCTTTCGGACGTCATCTACGGCGACGGTCGCGCCCTGTTGAGTTTGACGACCACCTTCGACCGGCCCGCGTTCTGGCTGATTCGGATCGACAGCCGGTGGGATGTCGGCCAGCCGTCGTACCCGAGCGAGGACGCGCCCGACATCAGGGAATACACCGACTACATGATGTCGAACCTGGTAGCGGAGTTCGGCGAGGGTGAGCCGGGATGGTACGACCACCAAGAGGAAGGCGAGCGCGAACCCTACCCGGCAATCTGGTCGGGTGACGGCTATTCATGGCGGTGGCACGGTTGGCCCGCCGAGGCGGGGCCGGTCGAGCCTCACCCGTACTGGCGGCACACCACCATCGCGGCAGCGCAGTAACCCCCTTTCCCCGTCCGTCACGGTTCAACCCGTGGCGGGCGCTTGCCCGGTCCATTCGGGACCGGGTTCACTCCGCAACAGGAGGCAGGAAATGAGTGACACCAAGAAGAAGACGCCGGGCAAGTACGTCTGCCAAAGCTGCGGGGGCGATAATCTGTCGTTCTCCTTCAGCGGAACATGGGACGTCGAAAAGCAGGAATGGGACTACGATGACGACGGCGAGAAAGCCTTTTGCCAAGACTGCGAGTGCCGTGGCTGGTCGACGTTCGTCTCGCTCGGCGACACTCGGACCGAGCCGCAGTTGGGCCGCGACTTCTACGACGATCTGTTCGTCGTGGTGGACGACGGCGGCGAACCGGTGGGACCGTATCACCTCTCACTCAAGCGGGCGCGAGAGTACCGCGAGGATCACGGCGACGGGGCCGAGCACTACCGCATCGCCAAACTCATGTACCGGGCGCTGCCCAACGAGGACGAGCCGGACGAGATCGTGGACGACCCGAGGCCGCAGCAGGAACCCAAGGAGCTTCCCGTGGAGATGTGGCCGTGAGCACCACCGACGAGAAGGAAGCGCCGAAGTTCGACTGTCCGCTGTGCCAGTTCGCCTACGAATGCGGGTCACGCGCATGGGAGTGCGGCTGCGGCCGCCGGGTTGATCTGCGCGAGGATTCGCAACTCGCGCTGATCCGCGACGACGGCGACGTGAACCGGCTCGCCAGCCAGTAGTTGCCGAACACCGGAATGCCGGGGGTCGCACCCCGGCGTTCCCTTCTATCTGCGCTTCCGCGCGGCCCATGCGCACGAGGCGCGAGCCAGCCCCCGTCCCTTGGGGATACCAAGCCGCATCAAAGCGGCACAGACTGAAGCGCGATGACTCCCACTTCGACTCCGAAGTGCGGGGAAGATTCCGGCGATCACCAGGATTCGGCCCTCGATCTCGATACACTTACCTTGGATACCCGACCCGAGGCCGATGGGACTGAACCAGCCCGACGACCAGAGAGGAAAGGCCAAAATGAAGCCTACGAAAGCAGCCCGTCCGGTACACGCTGCCGCCCGTTCCCAGCCAACCGACCTGAAGGAATCCCATGTCGAGGCCGTGGTCGCCGCCGCGGTGGAGTCCCACTCCCCGGCGACGCGCAGGGCCTACAAGACGGCCTGGCGCCAGTTCGCCGAATGGTGCCGGGAGGAGGGATACGAAGCCCTTCCAGCCGACCCGCAGACCGTAGCAGCCTACCTGGCCCGGCGCGCCGATCTGGGCGTGACGTTTTCCACGCTCAACGTAGATCGCGCGGGCATCCGCTACCATCACGAGACCCGAGGGGTCGACAGCCCCACGCAGTCGGCAGGCGTCAAGCGCGTGCTGCGCGGTCTCCGCCGCAGGGCAGCGGCATCCAAGCTGATTCAGGGCCGCGGACAGGTGACCGGACTCTCGCGGACGCACCTGGCCGCGATCCGCGCGACCGCGCACCAGCGCCGGACCTACCGCAACGATACCCGGGAATCGGAGGCCAGGGCGCAACGGCGCGGCGACGTGGACATCGCTCTCATCTCGGTGATGCGCGACGCGCTCCTGCGCCGTTCGGAGGCGATCAGCCTCACGTGGAAGGACATCGAGTTCAGCTCCGACGGATCGGCTCTGGTGACCATCCCCCGCTCGAAGACCGATCAGGAGGGCGCTGGTGCCGTCCAGTACATCGGACGGGACGCTGCGGACGCCTTGAAGGCCATCCGGCCCGACGCGGACGAGTCCATGGCTTCCCGACCGGTCTTCGGACTGAAGACCGGCGAGGCGGTGGCCAAGCGCATCCGTGCCGCGGCCGCGGCGGCAGGCCTCAATGGGCGCTTCCGTGGCCACAGCCCGCGTATCGGAATGAGCCAGGACCTGGCCGAGGCGGGGGCCTCCACGACCGACCTCATGATCGTCGGCAGATGGAGCGCGCACCGGATGCCGGCCGTCTATACGAGGGGCCAGCAGGCGCGCAGGGGGGCCGTGGCAAGGTATTACCAAGCCGGGTGAACACGCCCGGACTCCTGACGTTCCTCGATACCCGGAACGTCGACGTTCTCGATGACGAATGTCGGCTACGTCCATCGCCGGCGGCGTGCACGACGGACCACGACGCCCGCCCGGAAAGAGTCGCGGGGGGCCACGCCACGGGACAGGCATCGGGGAACCCCGGACACCGGGAAGAGCGGGGAGACGGGGATCGCCCGCGCCGGTTGTGCAGTGGGGCAGTGTTGCCCGGTGTCGCGTGCTCCCGGTGACTAACGAGTCACCGGATTATTCACGGTTCGTTGGACTATCGGGTCTCCGGTACTGGCAGACGACCGGTATCTGTCCACCTACCAAGTAATAGGCGCGCGCCCGCGCACGCGAACCCCTCCAGCGCGCAGGATCGAACCCCCCGAAGTGTGACCGGTGTGACGCCGGGTGTGACGCTCGGGGCGGGTGATTGTCTCGGGGGTTCGGCCCTGCAAACTCGGCCCTACTCCCTATTCTGTGACGGTGTGACGGTGAAGGTAGGGGATAGCCCCATTTGCGCGAGGCGTGTGTGGCCCCTGGGGGGGGGCTGGGGCCGAAAAGGCCAGCGTAACCCCGGTCTGCGTAACCTCCCCGTTCGCCGACGGAGTGGGAGTGGGCGGGAGTGTCTGGTGGGAGGATCACAAGTCGTTGCGCATCAGCGTGTTTCGCATTTTTCCCCCCACTCCTCCCACTGATTTTAGAATAGCATTACATGTGTTGCAGAGGGGAAGCGTTGAAGGGGGGGCATGGAGCTCTCGGGCCGGTGCCTGCGGAAGAGAAAATGAGGTTGCCGGCTGGAGAGTGTGAGGACCGGGAGGCTCGCTCTGCAAGTCCTTCGGACAGCGAGAAGATACCGGCCTCCCACCAGGGCCTCCCGGAGGCGCTCCCACCCGCTACAGTGTGAGTGGTGCGGCATCGTTTCGTCCGCCCTCGACGCCTGCACCTGTCTCGGCATTTCAGGCCTGCGCACCCGCCGCGACATGGTGCCCGTTCGCGCTCAAGGCCGGATGCCCGCGACAGCCGAATCGGAACTTGCGCCGCCCGGCAAGTGTACGCCTACTGCATGCGACGATAGAAGGCCCGTCCCAAACGGAAAGGAGCTACGTCATGCGTAGTTTGGTTCCTCTCTTCGCCCTGCTGGCGCTTGCGTGCGAGAGCCCTTTGGAGCCCCTCACCTGCGATCCGCCGACGGCCATCTACGCCATTCGCGACTACCCGATGGAATACGGTCTCTGCTTCGACGGTCAGGCCCTGTCGTACACCGTCGAAAGCTCCGATCCCGCGATTGTTACGGCCGAGACGGTCGGCGACGTGCTCATCGTGACCGCCCACGAGCAGGGTGAGGCCAGCGTCTTTGTGACCGCCGTGGCGACCGACGGTGCGACGGGCACCGTGGACTATCGGGTCGTGGCCAGGAACGTCTGGGACGGCAAGATCACGAAGTGCGCCATGACGCCGGCGCCGGAAGAGGGTACGGACTTCGAGGTCGACGCATGGATCAGGTCCAACATCAATCTCGTCAACGTCGAGGTTCGACACAACATCGGCGGGACCGAAGTCGCCACCGGCAAGATCGAGCGGATGTCCGAGGGCCAGACGATCAACTTGTTCACCAGCGGATGGATGGCGGCAGTGCCGTCCAACCCCGAGTGCACCCTGGATCTCGACTATCAGATCGCCGGTTGACCGCAAGGGAAAACTCACGCGGGATTACGTCGGCCTCTTTTGGACAGCGGGCAAGCCCTCGTCCGGCAACACCCATGGCCGAATCCATCACCACCACCCACCGGATCGCCGCGATCCGGGCCCGAAATTCGCGGGACATCGAGCAGGCCCCCCCAAGCCACAAAGCCCTCCGGGTCGGCCAGGCCGGTTCGGGCTGGACCAACGCTTGACATGCCCACCCACTACGGACGGCAGGCCAGCGTCAAGCGCGGCCCGGTCGCCACGCGCCGGGCCGAAGAACCGCTGGGCGTGACCGGGGGGGTTACGGTCACCGCCCCTACCGCCTCCCCCGGAGTCGGCGTTCGACCCCCCCTCTGGAGGCACTCAAAGGTTCGCGGCCCAAGCGCGGTGGGGACCAAAACTCCGTTTCTCCCGCTGTACAGGTGGCCGTCCATTTGGACGAGCACGTCGGGTGCCATCGACGACCATGCCCCCCGAGTGATGGACGGTCGCGATTCGGCCGCTCGAAGGTTCCCTAGCCGACCGGAAGGGTTACGCCCGTCCGAAGCGTCAGGACACGTTGCTTCGGCCCGCTCCAGTACGAGTCACCCTCTCCGATGGGGATCAGCCCGAGCGTGTAGAGCAGATCGACACTCACGCCCGCCCGCTCCGTAACGCCGACCGCTATACCGCCGCCCACGACGACCCCGAGGTCCAGCGCGGCCTCGACTTCGTCGCGCCACCCCGCGTCACAACCGCCGCCGGTGGTGACCCGCGCGGTTCCAAGCCAGGCCGATGCGCCGAAGTCGCAGTCGATTCGGCTCGCCATGGTGGGACCGGCGAAGAATCGGACGGAGGAGCGATCCCACGAGGACAGGGCGAACGTCGGCACGGCCAGCAGCGAAAACTCGAAGTAGTCCAGCGCGATTTCACTGGTGACGAGGATGTCGCCGTCCAGTCCGCTCAACCTGCCGCCCTTCTGGGAGTATGCGACGCCAAGCTGCAATCCGAGGTGCTCCGAGACCGGGACGGTCGCCGCCAACCCGACGGACATTCTCGTGAGGGACTCGGAACGCCAAACGGCGCCGCCGGGAGGGTCGGCGGTGATGGCCGTCCGGTTCAGGCCGCCGGTCAGCGACAGCGTGGTCTGCGCCAAGGCCGGAGAGGCGGCGGCGTGAAGGAACAGGATGGAGAGGAGAACGAGCGATCGCCTTTTCATCGGGAAGCCTCCTGATGGATGTGGTGAACGAGACCTACGGTCTGCTTACATGAAGAGCGGATGAAACGGGATTGACTACCTATCCCCAGGGCCTCCACTGCTAAGGCTGGCGGCGGGAACTACCGCTTCGAGCGTGTGGAGCAGGGCTCCCACACGGTGACGATCAGCGGATTCCCCGCGCCCATCTCCCCACCGTTCGCAAGGAAGCTGCGTCGGTCACTTCGAGCGCGTGTTCCGACCCGGAACGCGCCGGTGAACCACTGGATCAGGGGGCCTGCTCGCGTGGAGCGTTCGATAGGGGCTTTCATTCGGCAGGTAGCCCGACAAGGGCTCCGTTTGATTTAGAAATGCGGGGCAGCGTAGGCTCGGAATCCTAGGGCGCAGGAACGGAATTTTGCTACCAAGAAGGCATAACCTGATGGCGACACGCGGCCCTTCTGTCCTACTGTCGCATGCGTGGAAAATCGTGTAGACTGTCAGCCATGAAGAAGTTCCTGAAGTCATGGCGTGGTACGCTGGTGTTCGCGGTCGCTGCGGCGGGCGGTACTTGGCTTGTCGCCATGAGCATTGCGGATGTCCGGTCGGAACCGAGAGCCGACTTTGCCGCCTCGGAGTTGTGGATGGACAGCCGGTGGAGCGCCGTCGAAGCGAAGTTGGACCTGTTGATCGAGGCCGTGGACATCATGGCCGGGGAGGACGAGTGGACCCGACCGACATCATCTACCTAGCCGTCATCGCCTACACCATCGTGGCGGGGGTCGCGTTCAACCGGGCCGAAGAGCAGGCCAAGGCGGAGCGAAAGGTGCTCGAAGTCGACATCTCTGACTGTCCGCCGTTCCTGACCGACGAGAAGACCGGTGAGCCTGCTCACCGACAGGGACATTGACCGGATCGCCAAGAGAGTTCAGGCCGGTCTGGACCCTACCCGGATCGCCGACGCTTTACCGGCCCGAAGACTTATCCAGCTTGGCCGAGAGCGTGGCGGATATCCCCCCTGATCGAAGCGGAGATCCGGCACGTCAATGCAAGGCCCGGAGGCATCGAGGACGCGAAGGGGTGTGACACTGGCGGCTTTTGCGAAACCACGGTCCTCGGTGCGGGTTACGCATCGTTGGTATGAGGTAACGGTGAGCCCGTTCACTGCCCTCGGCTGTGCGTCACCGTGCTCGCGCTGGCGGAGACGGGATGGGTTCCGCGGGACTAACTCGGGGATCTTCGCCCCCGCGGCCCGCCGCTCTGCCATGGTTGGGCTGGTCATCTTAGGCGGCATCGCGCGCGGTGCCGCAGGGTCGTTGACGGACTCGCCCGAGGACCTGGACGCATGACCCGAGACCTGCTGTACGCCCTCGTGCTGTTCCTCACCGGCGGACTCGGCTACGCGCTGGGCCGTGCCCACGCTCACGAGGCGTTCGACCGCGTGATGGGCGAGACGCTGGCGGCGATCCGCAAGCACCTGCGCGCAGAGGGCGGCGAGGCGCGGGAGATGCGGCGAGCTGCGGAGATGATGGCCCACGTGGCCGTGGGCTTCGCGGAAGCGGCGGAGACGGACTCCGCGGCCAAGGAACTCAAGGCTATCAACGAATCCCTTCAGCGCGCCAAGTCGGCGGAGACCACGGCAAAGGTCCGTTTCGAGCAACTGTACAATGGCGAGAGGAAGGCGCGGAAGGCTCTTGAGGGCGAACGTGACACGCTGGTCTACATCAACCGGTCTCTGAGCCGCAGGATGGCCGCCGCGTTCGCGATCTGCCGCAACGGTTGCTTGGAAGCTTCCGGACGTGCGAACACCGCGGCGGCGGAGGCGATTCGAGCGGACGACCCGGCAAACGGCGGCGACCAGTGACGACGGCCCGGGCTGCGGCGGAGGGAGGCGGCTTGGCATGGTCCCGGAGACCGCGCCCCCGACGGGGAGGACCGCCCTCGCGTCCAACCGGGAAAAGTTGTGAACGGTCGACAAAACCGGGTTCTCTTCCGTGCCATCCTGGGCCACCGGGAACTTCCCGCCGCGTGAACGAGCGCAGCTCCCTGAATAGAGCCGCCCTCGGCGTTTTCGACACAGGCGGTTTCGGGCCGCTTCCGGACGGCCAGCCGAGCCGAATCGCGCTGTTTAGCCTCACGCGCGATCTCGGGTTTGTGCCGCTTGGCCTGCGCACGTCGTTCCGAAACTGGTGCGCGGAGACCGGGGTTCGCAGGGAGGTTGCTTTGGCGTCCGGCGCCGTGGGTTGGGAGCGCGTGGGCAGATCCGGCATCACGCGCAAGATCGTCGATAATCCCGATGGCGTCGGCCTGACACGGGTCAGCGTCACGCACCGTTCGGACGGCCCGCGCCTCAACCTCGATCAGGCGCCGTGGGACAAGGAGTGGAGCAAGCCGGAGTGGCGCCCATGAGCGCGGTGCTGCGCCGGTCCGATGTGGTCAGGATCCTCGCCCGGCAATGCTCGCTGACGAGGGAGCAGGCCGAAGCGGTGAACGAGTTGTTCGGTTCGCTGACCGACAAGGGGGCATTGGGTGATCCGGGCCTTATTCAGGAGGCCGTCACTCACGGCATCGCGATCAAGCTCCGGTCGTTCGGCGAGTTCAACCGGCGTCTGTGGAAGGGCAAGCGGATACCGAAAGCTCCGGCCGGAGTCGAAGCGACCAATGACGCCGGACCGCTATGTTCCGTTCTTCAAGCCGGCGGTGCCGTTCAGGCGGGCCGTCGAGGGTCGCGCCGTTCGAGGACGAGGGAGGAGGGTCGGAGTGAGCACGCTGGCGAAGTTCAGAATGCGGCCGGCTCGAGGACCGGCTCTTGTGATTCGGATGCTGCACCCCGACGAGAAAGTGAACACTGCGACCGGCATCGTCATTTCCGAGGGTGCCGAGAGGTGCCTGGCCCACGTGGGTACTGAACCAAGCAGAAGCGTGCCCTACGGGCGGACGTATCTGCTCGACCGGCACCGCGACGTGATGGAAGCGTGGAGCGGCTACATCGGGGGTGCGCATGCGTGATGATGCCGCCCTGGAAGACTTCACACGCAGGTGGTACCCAGATATGGCCGAGAGGCTCCTCGCGCTTCGGCGCCGGCTTCAACGCGAGACGCGAAGCGTCACCGATATGGAAGAGCAGGCACTGACCCTGATGGAACTCGAGCTGGCGATGATCCCCTCCATTGACCATGCGGCGGCACAGGTGGCTTTGGAGCTATGTGTCAGTCCGGCAAAATGGGATACTTTGGTGCTGGCATCGGAGCTCGACCCCATGTCGTGGAAGATCTGCCGGGAGCTCGTCAGGCTGCTCCGCGGGTTCGCACCCACCTTGCTCGCGGCGTCACCGCTGTGGGACTGGGCGCTCGACGTGGCTCAAGGCACTCGGGTCGAACCCAGGAAGTGGGGGCGCCCCAAGAACCTTCCCGCGCACGACCTTGCGATTGCGGCCTGCGTACTGAATCTCCGCGACATCGGCCACCGGTCCGCGACCGACCCCAACATTCCGAAGGGAACGGCCTTCGATTTGGTGGCCAAACGGCTGTATCGCTCGCCTGGAGCCGTGCGGGCCATATGGCGGCGCCACCGCACGATGCTGGAAACGCACCATGGAGGCGAAACTCCATGATCATCTTGTACGCCGACCAAGGGGGGCTGAGGCAAATCATCCAGGGCCATGTCTCCGGCATGGCGCACCGGACCGCTCCGAGCGCGAGCGTGTTCCGCATTTTGATGGCTACCGAAGCGCGGATCGGCGTCGTCGGCACTCTCGATTGCACCGATGGACTCGTGCGGCTGCTCAAGTCCGCCCTCCAGCTCGACATGGCGGACGGACCGCGCTGCATCGTGGTCACGCGGGTCACGTTCGACAATCTCAGGCACCTCCGGGACATCGAGGGCGACCGGCTCCACGTGGTGTGGATCGAGGAAATCGAGGAATGCCTGCCCAAGGTGCTTGACAAGGCGGTGCGGAAGGAGAGGGTGGAGGAACACCTTCCCCGACCGCTCGACCATGTGCTCCGGATTATCGAAGAGGCGGAGGAACCACACCGGCCCGACCCCCTTCGGCGCTTGGGGTTGTGGCTGCTCAGTGACCTCACGCTTGATCCGCCCCTGGCTCGTGCGGTTCGGCTCGTCTGCCGAGTCGAGGAAGACGACAACGGCTCGGTTCCGCCGGCCATGTCCGTGGCCGAACTGGCGAAACGGGTCGACCTTCACCCTGCGAAACTCGGTTATCTCTGGAAGACCAGAATCCCGCTGCGCTGCACCATGCGCCAGATGATCCAGTGGAGCGCTCTTCTTTGGGCGATTCGCAACCGCAATGATCGCACTTGGAAAGACATCGCGCGAGAGATCGGCATCACCGGGCAGACGCTGGGGCGCTACAGCCAGAGCCTCGCGCAGGCGCCACTCCACAAAACCACCACCGATGACCCCGCCCAATTCACACGTCGGTTCACGGAGTGGTTGTCCCGGGTCGCGACAAGTGAGTGAGGCTGGCCGAACTAGGACTGACGTTTTGGCCACCCGGCTCCGGACCTTCGGTTGTAGGCTCAAGATCTACCCGACGCGTGCTCAAGCGGAACGATTCGCAACATGGGCCGACGCGGGTAGCCATTTACGCGACATGCTGGTCGAGCGGGACAGGGCCTGCTACAGGAAGACAGCCAAGCGGCTGACCCGGCGCGAGCTGCAGGAGGTCGTATACGAGTTCGCAGAGGCGAATCCGGGTCTCGACTGGCTTGCTCATTCCCGCAACCAGCACGCACGGGACCACGACACCGCCATGCGTCGAGCGTTCGACCGAATGGAGGCGGGCAAGCGGGGCGCGGACGTGGGGTGGCCCAGACTTCGTAGTGGCCGTCCGGCGACGATCTACGTGCCCAACCAGATGTTCCTGGCGAGTGAAGAAGCGTCCTACGTGCGGCTGTCGCGGGCGCGGCACGGGTGGACCCGCTATCGAGGCACGATTCCGAGGGGCGTGATCCTTTCGGGCAGGGTTCGGCGTACCGGTTCCGGCTGGGTGCTCACGCTCTCCATGAGGGCTCCGCTGCCCAAATACATCGAGCCGATCCGGGAGAAGTGTGACGTGATGCTCGAGCGGGACGGATCGGTGAGGGTGACGGACGGTGCCGCAACCGTGTGGTTTTCGGGCGCGCCACAGAATCGCCAGCATGCGAAGCGGCAGGCAAGGCTGGCGCGGCGCGCGAGAAGGCGATCGTGGCGGTGCGGGGAATGCGGCGCCCTGATGAGGAGTGACGTGCGATCCGGCCTCCTTGCCCGGGACAAGCGGCAGGCGCCGTGCGGTCACTGGATCGTGGACTACGTGAAGACGGAGCGGTTGAAGCATGCGGAAGCGGCGCTGTGGAGGTTACGCCGGCGGGACTGGAACCGTGCGAAGGACGCGGCCCACAATGCGACGGCCGCGCTCGTGCGCACGTATGGCGGCATCAACGTGGTCGGAAGGCCAGCGGACTCCGTGGTTGCCACGGAGCTCGAGCGCCAACTCGACTACAAGAGCGCTTGGCGCGGGAGGACGATTACGAGGAACGGTACCGCCGCGTAGGCGGAAACCGGCCCTCCTCGCGAGGGCGAACGGACGTGGAGACGCCCATGTCGGGGGTCTGCGAAGCGTCAATCCTAGCCGTGGACTTCGCGGTCACGGTAGGCGAGTACGATCTCGCCCTACCCAGCCGCATCTTCATGTGCGGCGAGTACGATCTGGCGCGACCTGGGGGCCGAGGGGGGGATTCTTACTAGGGATCGGAAATCCTTACAGGCAGGAGCAAAAACCGACGACTAGGCAGACTGTTTCGGCCTGTCTTCGGGCTGTATTGGCCGTTTGGGGCTTGTCGGGGCTGTTCCGGCGTTGGCACGCTGCTTGCACTGCACCTGGGACATGGAAATCCCTTTTCTCCGTCCCCCTGTTCGGTTTCCGGTTTCGGGGCGTGGACATAGATCTTCGGCCCACTCGGGGCCGGATTCATTTCATTCCAACCGAAAGGACAGTGGAATGAGAAGCAGATTCAGGCAGTACCTCGCGGCGGCAACTTTGCTGACGCTTCCGATCATCGCCGCGTGCGGAGAGGACGTCATGCCTCCTCCGCCGACGGGCTCCATCGTGGGCCAGGTGTCGATCGAGGGCATGGGGATCGACGGTGTAACCGTCTCCCTTAGCAACGGGGCCTCCACTGCTACGGCTGGCGGCGGGAACTACCGCTTCGACACCGTGGAGCAGGGCTCCTACACGGTGACGATCAGCGGATTCCCCGCGGACGCCAGCTTCGATCAAACCTCAGCTCCCGCTAGCATCGGCGACACCGGCGGGACGGTCACCGTGGACTTCCGCGGCACCTACATCCGCACCGCCTCGATCATGGGGACGGTGACGGTGGAGAATATGGGTCTCGGCGGCGTCACCGTCATGCTCTCGGGCATGGCCGACGGCCAGACCACGACTGACGACAGCGGCCAGTATTCCTTCACGGGACTGCGGGCCGGGACGTACTCTGTCGAGATTTCGAGCTTCGACGCCAACGAGGTCGGCTTCTCGAGCACCTCGGGTGCGGCGACGGTCGGCGTCGGCGAGTCGAAGGTCGTTAGCTTCGACGGCACGTATCTCCGCACGGCGGGGATCCAGGGCCAGGTGAGCGTTGACGGCGAGGGCCTTCAGGGCGTCACCGTGACGCTGATGGGCCACGGCGAAGAGGGAACCGCCATGACGGACGCGGGCGGACTCTACTCGTTCTCGAAGCTGCGCTCGGGCACCTATCAGGTTGCGATTTCGGGCTACGACACCGACGACTACGAGTTCGCAACGACTTCGAAGACCGCGACGATCGCGACCGGCGAGACCGTCAATGTGCCGTTCGAGGGCACGCTGCTACGGACGGCCGGCATCGCGGGCCGGGTCAGCGTCGAAGGCATGGGCCTTAACGGCGTGACGGTCACGCTTGCGGGCGCTGCCGACGCGACGACCGAGACGGCGGGCGGTGGGCAATACTCATTCGCCGGTCTGGCGGCTGGTACCTACGTCGTGAGCATTGAAAACCCGGACGATGTCGCGTACAACTTCGACGACGCCGAGACGACGAAGAACATCACGCTCGAGGACGACCAGTCCGCGATCGTGAACTTCAGCGGCACGCACACCCGCACCGCCTCGGTGACGGGCAAGATGTACCTCGACGAGGCGCCGCGGGACAAGGAGTACACGGCGAACGAGCCGGCGCTCGCGCACGCGGGTCTTCCGCTCATCCTGCAGGGTCCGGGCGTCAACGATGTAATGCTCGGCGTGACGATGGACGACGGCAGCTTTGCCTTTGAGGGTCTGATTGCCGGCTCCTACCGCGTGCTAGTCGACGTGACCGAAGAGGTGGCCACTGGACTGGCCGAGGCCGGGTACGCCTTCGCGGGCGACCTGACCGGTCAGGTGGTGAGTGTTGGAGCCGGTATGGAGGCTCAAGTCAACTTCCCGTTCCGGATCACGACACAGACGATCATGGTCGGTGCCGTGATGGGCAACGCGGACGAGACCGGGGCTGCGGTCGCGGGCGTCGAGTTGGCGCTCTACGCTAATGCCGACGAGACCGGCATGTTGAGCGAGGCGAAGACGGACGAGATGGGCATGGCGAAGTTCGACTTCGCCCGGGCCGACAACACCGGGCCGGGGGGCAACGACAACATCGTGTTCGTCAAGGTCAAGACGACCGGCCACGATGCGCTCATGGTGTCGGACAACGACTTCACCGAAGTGACCTACGCCGGCACGGATCGCGTCTCGAACGCTCCGGCGGCCGTGAAGCTGGTCAACGTGGCGGTCGCGTTCGACTTCTGGGTCAAGAGCAACGAGACGGCCCGTGACGGCGACATGGGGCTGGGCGGTTGGAACACGCAGGTGTACATGGGCGATCCGAAGGCTAAGGACGCCATGCCGCTCATGATGGTTGACGAGGACGGCGACACGGTCAACGCGACCATGCCGACGAACGACGGCAAGAAGAAGATGGCCGATCTCGGCAAGTCGTCGTTCGCGTACACGGTCGATCCGGCCATGCTGCCGGCGACGTTTACGGTGATGGCGACGGAGGGCGACAAGGCCGGCCAGCCCGACATGGGCGAGGCGTGGATGCAGGGCGACGCGCTGATGCACACGCACACCGGTCTCGACCTGCCGTCGGACGACATGGCCGACCTCGGGCCAATCCGGATCACGTACACGACCCAGGCCATCTACGTGGGCGTGCACCGCGAACTGGACGACCGGACCGGGTACACGGACTATCATGGTGCCGGTGAAGGCGATGGTCGGCCGAGCGACAAGGGCCATGCCGACAACGAAGGCGCGGGCAAGATCACGATCACCCTGATGACGGCCGACAGCCGCGGCCGGTTGAGAGCCTTCGAGTACGACCACGACGCCGATCCCAAGACGGACGATCAGGAGGCTGTCGCGACGGCGGGTGCCTCCGGCATGGTGTCGTTCAAGAACATCCCGGCGGACACCGAGATCACGGTCGTGGCCGATGAGGGAAGCGGCATGGTGGTCGTTCCGGATAGCCGGGCGTCAAGAGAGATCGACGCGTTCGGCGACCAGTTGGACGATTATCCGGACGGTGTAATGGTCGGCACGTTCGGCGAGGGCAGCGGTGCCCGCCCGGACGTGTGGATCTGCCCGCTGCAGCGGCAGAAGAGCGACGACCCCAACGAGGTGTGCTCGACCTACGCCTACAAGTGGACGACCGGGACGGTCAGTGGCACGGTCTCAAATCTCCGCAAGGGCGACAAGGCCACCCTCACCCTGGATCCGGTCAACAGCAACGACGACTATGCGGACGACCTCGCTAAGGACCAGGAAGTGACCGGGACCGGCAGCGGACCCGTGGCGTACTCCTTCGCGGGTGTGGCGGACGGCAATTACACGGTCACGCTCGAAGCCAAGGCGGGAAGCTGGAGCAAGAAGGAAGCCAAGGGCATCGAGGTCGTGCACGACGAGTCGAGCGCCGCGACCGATTACACCGGTGCTACCGACGGCGGCAACAATCTGTCCGTCACCGACCTGCGCGGCATCATCAAGGGCCGGGTCGCGAACGAATCCAACAACCGTGACGGCCTCACGAGAGACGAGTCCAGGGCCGGCGTCGTGGTGAACCTCCACGCGGCGAGCAAGCCGATCGCGAGTGGCGCCAACCGTAACAGACGCACGATCGGCGCCAAGTTGGCAACCGCCGAGACCGACGGGGACGGCGTGTTCATGTTCGAAGGCCTGACGGTAGGCGGCTCCTACTTCCTGATCGCGGAGGAGACGGACCTTTACACCGCGGTCAGAACCGGCGAAACGCGGATCCCGGGCCAGAAGACGACGGACGTTGTGAAGCACGCACTCGCGAGTGCCATCGTGCCGCCCTCGCCGGCCCAGGAGCCTGGAACCCCGACGTGGAACCACCGCGCCAACACGGGCACTCCCAACGGCGCCAACAACTTCACCCTGCTCTACAAGGATGGCGAGGTCGAAGGCGACGTTTCGGATCCGAGCGCGCGGGCCGCGCACAGCCGCGCGGTCGCCGTGTTGCAGCTGTGCAGGACGGCTACCCCGGCAACCGGGGACATCACCGGGTGCAACGTCACCGGCACCCCCGTGGAGTTGGAGGCCGATGTGGACGCGGACGGCAACTGGATCGCCGACGGTGTCCGGGAAGGCGTCTATAGGGTGATCGTGGACCGGCCGGCGGGCTACATCGCTGTGAGCAGCACCGGCACCACTGATGCAAGCGACGCCGGCTACTACACCCAGCAGTTCGTCGAACTCAAGGGTGGGCGTGCCGAAGCCGAAACAGAGACGTTCCACATCAAGGACGAGAACGCGGACGGTAATTCGATTCTCAACAGTGTGACTGTCGACAATAGCAGATGTGATACGGGAAGCTTGGACGCCGATGATCCCACCAGCAATGCGTGTGGCGACGATGTGGCTGGCTCGTTCAGCGTGACGGTCGATGCGAGCCCCGGGGCGGTGGTCCGGCTGAGCAACCTTGGTTCGGACGATGACGTGAACACCGGTGGAAACCGGTCTTTCGAGGTGAGGAACGGTCGCTCCTCGACGATCACGCTGGACGATGCGGGCTCGGAGAGCTTCTTCGTCCACGTCCGGTCCGCGGACGGCTATGGGACCAACGGATCGGCTGGTCTGAACAACCCGTCCACCGCAGGCTTCCATCTCCGGAAGAATGCCGACGCCCGGCTGGACGAGCTCACGCTTACGTTCGCCGGCGGCACGATCGTACTGGATCGCAGGGAACTCGGACTGGATCCGGGGAACCCGGACGGCGAGACGGGTCCCGTGACAGGAGCGCATCCCGTGGCCTACACGGTGGACGGGGCCGACGGAACCGGCAACGCGGTGCCCTCGGCCAACGAAGGTGTGGCCCTCACGGCCACCGGGAAGGATGGTGACTTCGACCTGGCGGCTTTTGAGACCTTGGCCACAGCCACCGCGCAATGCACCATCACCGGGGCTTCCGATGGCAACTCGCCGCATTCGATCACGCTGCCGGCCAACGCGGGCAGCGTGAAGGGGACCGCCAGGTTCTGCGTCGCCATCATAGACAGCAATGGCGCTGACCCCGCGGATGCGAACACCGACAACTACAACGTGTACCGCGTCGTTCTGACCAGGAAGTAGGAAACGGTACCAACCCATCGGGGATTCCGCCGAGGAATCGCGATGGCGCAGCAAGCGTCGCCCCCGTCCGGTTCGCCGGGCGGGGGCGACCTTCTTTGTTCAGTAACGAAATCCCGTGAACCCTTCTCGGTGACGTTCCAGAGGCAGCGCGCGCGAGTGCGTCGTTGCCTGCGTCGCCTCGCACCCGGATCCGGCGCGGCGATCAGGGCGGGCGAGCGTCCCGCCGATCCCGACCGACTGTTGCCGCTCGGTCCCGGTCAGGCCGGGGTGGACCGCGAGCGAAAGCGCGAATCGCGCCCGCCTGGGTCCAAACGGCGCTGCCTGGCCTCGTCACGATCCACGACCCCGCGCGCTTGGCGTCGCGACCAGCCGAGGGAACGGGTGTCCGGTAAGCAGAAAATGGCCGTAGTTGGTTCGTTGTCATGTGCATCTCGTGACCGAGCGGGGTGCGCTCCAGTTCGGCGAGATTCACCACGCCCGGCGTTGTTCAGCAGGATTTCGAGCCGGTGCGCGTCAGGGACTCGACGCGCGCCCTGCGAACCGCTCGGCGCTCGCAGGATCGGTTAGGTCGAGCACGAGGCCCTCGACCTTCGCGCCGGGCAGGCCGCACAGAAGGGCTTCCACGGTGGCCCGCGCCTTGGCTTCGCTGCGGCTGGTGAGGATGACCCGCACGCCCCTGTGCGCCAAATTCGCGAACGAATCTGGAAACCAAGTCCCGTTTGCCGCCCGGTCACACCCACGACCGTGCGGCCGCGAAGCACCGGAATTGTCTTCAAATTCAAGTCTCCAACCGGACATCGTGCTTACTGGGGGCGGTAGTTTGCGCACGATGTCCCGGATCAGGTGGACCACGGCGACCGAGCGCCATGACCGCCACGATTATCACCGCTATTGTCATGGGTCGGAGGTCGCCTCCGGCGGGGGTTCCTGTCCGGTTGGAAAAGGGCCACCACGGTACGTCATAGCCCTTGTGCGGCGCAAGGACCATGAGAAGCGTAAAGATTCTCCGGCGCCTCGCTGTAGCGGCGGGGGCGCCCTGCGGCGAACTCGGGCTGAGCCGACCCCTACCTGTCCCGGGCCGTCGACACGCTTAGGGGGCGATTCTACGCCCTTCTCTTGCTGGGTGTCAATGGGCATCGAAAATGTCACACTTCTGGGTATTGAAAATGTCACACTTGGGAGGCTGCCCCGCAGAGAGAGCGTAGCGATCGGAGCGGGGCAGTTCACCGGGAGCAGAGCGGCGCTCGTGGCGCGGGCTCCTCCAAGCACCGAAGCATGGGTAATCCGCTCCGTCCCGCCCGAACCTTCATTCTTCCGCCGCGAGCGAGGGGTCCACGCCAGCCGGTTCCCGCCTCGCCTCCAGCCCCCCGCCGGCTCGCGTGAGGCCCTGCGGGTCGAACTCCCAAGCCCCGGCTCCCGCCCGGTCTATCCCGGTGCGATTCGCGTATTCAGTCACCGATGCGTCTGAGTCACGACCGTGCCCCGTCGCCGACCGGCAGAGACTTGATCGGCACGAGGGTGCCGCGAGCGTTCCTGAAGCTCCCGCTGACGTACCGTTGCTTTTGGCTGGCCACAGCCGATGGGATGGTTCGCAGCTTTCGGCGCCAGCCGTCGCGATACGGTGTGTTGCGGAGCCTCCTGTCCACCCACTTGCTCGTGTTGGCTATGAACAGGCTGTCCACGCGGATCTCCTCGTCGTAATTGGCCGGGTACACTCGCAAGCCCAACCGCTTCAGTGCGCCGGCCGCTTCCTTCGGCGTCAACTCGGTCGGCTGTGAATCACGATGGGGCGCACCGGCCGGCTGGACGATGTCCACGATCTCTCCGACGCTGAGCCTCCTGGCGGAGTCAACCTGCACCTCCGCCTGAAACAGCAGCTCAATGATCGCGAGGCCATCCTGAACCGGATCCGGCATGTAGGACTGTAGCCCCAGGTCCTTGACCCAATCCACCAACTCGTCAAGACGGGGGACGGCATCTGTCGTCAGCATCTGCGCACCCGCGAGCAACGCGCCATACTGATCGGCGGCCCGCGCGTCGTTGAGCACGGTGCGAACGGCGCCGCGACAGTTCACCAGGAGCTTGTCGAAGCGGCCGTCCCTGAACCATTGGAGGGTGCGGGCCACAAGCAGACGGCCGGTGCGCACCGTGATTCGGTCGGCGATTTCCCGCTGAAGGCGGTTCCAGTTATCCTCCCGACTCTGGTAATCGGTCGCGTCAGGAGACTTCAACTCGAGGATCGACGTTCGGTTGCGGTCGGCTTGTTGGCGAATCCCGACCACGGTGGACGAAAACAGGAACATCGACTTGGCCTCGTAGCGCATCTCCGTGCCGCCAGGCGTGCCCTTGGAGACGACCCCTCCCGACGATGCGGACCGTGCAAGCTGGAGCATGCCCTGGACCTTCGACTCGGCGTTCCTGTTGTGCTGTTCGACTTCGTCGATGAGGACCGGCAGTGCGTCGCCCTGTAGGGCCTGCCGGATTCCCGCCTCCGAGGTCAGGCCCTCCCGATGGACTCTCATGCCCCCCAGGAGAGGAATGACCATTTCGGTGACAACCGTGGTCTTGCCGCAGCTTGTAGGCCCCGTTATCCAGACATGCGGGCGCCATTTCAGCGCCCCACAGTGGGGCGCCAGGGCACACCAGCCGGCAAGTAGCGTTCCCGAGGAGTAGGCCTCCCAGTCCAGACCTTGGAACAGGTCCGCGATCCGTTTCGATTCTCCTAGTGTCATTTGCCCGGTGCCGGCGGCCCCGGGAAGCCGCGCAAGGCGGGGATAAATGGCGTTCTGCTGCTTGTAGGAGTCGGGAGTCTGGTACTCGTCCTTGCCGGGGGCCAGAAGCCGGTCGCCAAGGTGCAGCACCACCCTGTCGTCCTCGTCGCGCCAGCATCCTCTTCCGCGTATTCCCTCTGGGCGGAAAATGCCCGCCGCGTCACATTCGGTGATGAGAGCGTCCGCGGCCCGTATCCAGCTCGGCCCTTTCCGCCCGCCAAACCACTCTTCCCACCATTCGAGTGGTGCGAGCTGTAAGAAGAACCCCCGCTTGCTTGGAAGCGTCGAGCCGGACGTGCTCAGAACCTGACCCTTCCTTCCGGCCATGAAGAAGTAGCGATCGTGATCGGTGCCAAGACACCGAAACGGAGCATCGGCGCTCCAGTCCCTGTCGTCCCTTTCCGCTTCCCTTTCGGACGCGACCGAAGTGTCCGATTTCGATTCGGGTTCCGGTTCCTCAGGCGGCGGGTCGTCCGGTTCTTCGGGCGCCGGTGGCGTGATCACGGCCTGGTCGGCCTTCGCCGGATCCAGCCGGTCTCGCACGACGGCGAGATCCGCGAGCTGTCGCAGGTCGTCGTAGTCGGTCGGCTTCGTCGACAGGTCGGGGAAGTCGGGGATGCAGTATTCGGCGTTCAGCGCCTGTGCCGCGTGCTTGGCCGCGTAGACGCCGATGTTGACCATCGCGCCGTCGCGCTTCACCAGCTTCCAGCGGTCGTTGTCCGCAGCGAACACGATTCTCGCCTCGGGATACTTCTCCTGGATGATCCTGCCGACCGTGAGCAGGCCGGAATAGGTGAACGCGACGATCACCGCGCAGCCGCTCGCCTTGTGGATCGTCCAGCCCGTGGCCCAGCCCTCGCAGATGTAGAGCGTCTTGCTCTGCATGTAGTTCTGCGAGCCGATCGTGTTGTAGAGACCCTTGACCCCGCCGGCCTGCGGCATGTACAGCCGGTCGCCGTTCGGCCAGACGCGCTGGAGGCACCGCAGTTCGCCCTCGGCGTTCCGCATCGGGATCAGGAGCATTTCCTGTTCCGTGTCGGGATCGATGATCGACCGGAGCAACGGCACGTCGCGGATGCCCTTGTTCCCGAGATAGGGGTGGTTGGCGCAGTCCTTCGCACGCTCCCACAGGTTCCGGATGGCCCGAAGGTGCTTCCCCTCCTTCTCGGCGCGCTCCTTCTCGTACGCCTCCTGCTTCCGCCGCACCTCCTCGCCGGACATCGGCTTGAAGTGCTCCTTCATCCGCTCCTGAGCGCCGGCAAAGTCCTGTGGCCATTTCCACGACTGCCCCGTTCTCATGTCCATGAACAGGGCACCGCGCTGGTCGACGAACGCCTTGTAGCGCCCGCTGTCGCCACGCTTCTGGTCGATGCCCGGGAAGCGGTGCCAATTCGAGTCCCATAGGACCCCCTTCGGGTGCAGGCCGACTTCGGCCATCGCTTGCAGGAGTGCGGTGGTCGGGTCTGGGCAGGGAGGGCGGCGCGTCATTGCCCGAAGCCCCGCGCGCAACGCTCAAGTTTGGCGAAGCTCACTGGTGCTAGGTCGACCAGGGGCATCGCGACACTTCTCCCGTTCAGCGACCCTTCACGCCACCCTGGGGGGAACCGGCCAACGAAGTCAAGAACCAAAAACCGGTTAGCAGGTCTAGCGGAACGGCGGTTGCGCGACTGGTCAGAACTGGCGAAAAGTACGTGGCGGTCGTCGGTCGGGCACCCGGCAATTCGCGAAGAAGGGACATCCAGGTGCGATGAGGCCAACGAGTCTCAAGTCTCTCGTGAAGCCAATCATCGCCAACGTTCGAAACCCGAACACACTCGTCGACCACCTTGATTCCGACGGCTCCAAGTATCCGAACCTCCTCCGCGACTTCCGTTCGTCTGGGGTCGGCGGATTCCGCAAGTGCGGTCGCGACCCGGTAAAGAAGCTCGCCGACCCTAGACGGCTCGTCAGAGTCCGGGAAGCGCGCATAATACACGACACCAAGGACATCGTGCCCCTCGAGTTGCCACTTTGCCGCCCCCGATCGCCCGGCGGTGAGCGATCGTGCCACGGCCTTCGTGCCTTCGCGAAGACGCAGGTCGTTGAAGCTGACCGGCTGCCCCTCAAGGCTCGAAAAGTCCGGTGCCACGAAGTCGCCGCCGACACGCTCCGCGGCCCTTGCGGCTGCCCGGTATCCCGGGTTTGGCCTCAGTCCGCTCCGGAACCGGTAGTAGGTCCAGCGCTCGTTGATTGCACACACGATCATGCGGTGCCGAGGATACCTGCGCCGAATGCCCTCGGCGACCGGAATCAACGCGGACCGATCGAAGACCACTACGACCAAGGAGCCGGCAGCTTCGTGTATGGTCCATCCGTTCGCCCACCCCTCACAGACGTAGATCGCATCGCCACGTGAAAGTCGAGACTCTCCGCCGAAGGTACTGAAAGTGTTCCTGACCTCGGCGCCTGGCAGGTATTCGACGTGACCGTGCCCGTCGACGAACCGCAGGTTGACCATTCCTTGTTCGATCGTGTACATCGGAATCGCGAGCGAGCCCTCGATGACCGTGACAGGTACCCCCGGTCGGCGAATGCCGTTTTTCTCCAGATACGGATGCGAATCAGGCGGCGACCCCTTTCTGTTCCACAGCTCGCTGATTCGTTCTGGAGGCCACTTTTCGGTTGTCACCCTGAGACTGCCGACTGGTGAGCTTTTCATGGATGTTCCCTTCATGCGGTTGCCATTCAGGCCGTCTTTAATCGAAAAATCCGTGACGGGCATGTCGTCCATCGCGACGGCGGGGGTCGTCGTTGCCGAACTCCTCCCGAGAATGCTACCATGGAGGGACCGGCGGTCTTCAGCCAACCTGCGAGAGGCAAACCAGATGCCGAGAAAGGGCTACTTCCCCGATACGTACAGCATACGGCTACCGGAAGGACTCCGCGACAAGATCGAGAGAGCGGCGGAAGAGAATAGCCAGAGTCCGTCCGAGTGGGTGCGCGATGCCATTCGGACGGCTCTAGAGGCTCAACGCAGGAAGGGTTCGCTCGACGCGTAAGGCTGGCGTCGCCATCCCGGGTGGTCATCATTCGCTGCATTAGCCTTGAGGGGGCCGTTCATCCCCGCCGGCGAGGGGTCTATTTTCGAGCCATTCCTCGACCTCGGAACGAGGCCACCCGACCGCGTTCTTGCTCAGACGCCGGGGCCGTGGAAAGCGACCTTGGCGCATGAGACGATAGATTGTGGTCTTCGAAACGCCGACTATCCTCTCGACCTGAGAACACCTCAAGATCTCCAACACGGGCTGCTCCTCGCTGATATCCGCTGCCACCCACTGATACGGTGGCACCGGCAGCGACCCTATGTCATTAACAAAAAACCTCCGGTTTTCTGGCAACCGGCCCGTGGGAACCGCCAATCGGCACGGAAAATGTCCCGATTCTGCGGCTGCCCCGCGCGCGCGGGCGGGAGCAGAGCGACCGGAGCGGGGCAACGGGGCCGGGCGGGCGAGGTCGTCACATGACGGCCACTCTTCGGGACGCCCGTGCTTCGGCTTTCATTCCGTCCTGCCCCGGCGGATGGATCGCCTCCTGAGCGTTCGGCGTGGCGCCGCATCCGGTAGCTATTGCCCGAATGTTCACGATATGGCACCGGTCGAGGAGCGCGGCGGCCATGACCTTTTCGTCGCCGAAGGATCCGGCCCCACTCCTCGAAGACCTTGTTGGACATGAGCACGGTCGAGCCGTTGCCGACAGGGAATTGGCCACCGTTAGTAGGACTGCGAGCGACTTTCGTCCGCGAACTGCTAGCGTTCCGCCGCCGGCCCGCTGCCTGCCGCTGGTGTTTCACCCAGATGTTTCGTATCGACTGAGGTGACATATGCATCTTCCGGGAGGCGAACTGATGCGGACTCGGGCGAAGCTGGGGGGAGCTGACGATGCGGGTCGAGCTGCAGGCGGAGCTTCTCGAAAAAAGGTGGGTACGGGGACGAGCTGAGGAGGCTCTTGAAGCGGCTGGACGGGTGGGCCCGGCGACCCACAGGCCGTACCCGTTGACGATGGTGTGCGAGACCTGGCGGGTGGCGCGGTCGAGCGTGTACGCGTTGCGGGCCAGGCTCGGCGAGCACCCGGAGTCCGAATCGCCGGCAGCCCGCGAAGCGCGGCCCGAAGACGGCACTGAGCGACGAGGAGCTTCTGCAGGAGATCCGGACGGTGCTGAAGGCAAGTCCGTTCCTTGGCGAGGGCCACCGGAAGGTGAGGGCGCGGCTTGCGGCCAGGGGGATCCGGGTCGGCAAGAACCGGGTGCTGAGGCTGATGCGGGCCCATGAGCTGCTGGCGCCGGTGCGGCGGGGGCATCCCCGCGGGGACAAGACCCACAGCGGCCAGATCCGGACCGAGCGGCCGGACGAGCTCTGGGGCACGGACGCGTCGCGGTTCTGGACCAAGGCGGAGGGCTGGTGCTGGTTCTTCGGGGCCGTCAACCACTGCGCCTCGGATGTCGTCGGCTGGCACGTGGCGAAGAAAGGAGACCGCTGGGCGGCGCTGGAGCCGGTCCGTCAGGGAGTGCGGGCCCACATGGGCGGCTTCGGCAAGGGCGATCGCCCTGGGTCGGGCTCCGGCACGACTGGGGTCCGCAGTACAGGGCCAGGCAGTTCCAGGCCGAGATCAAGTGGCTCGGCATCCGCTCCACACCCACCTACGTGGGCGAGCCGGAGTGCAACGGCGTCGCGGAGCGCTTCATCCGGACGCTCAAGGAGGAGTGCATCCATCTGTACGATTTCGAGACCCTCGAGGGAGGCCGGAGCGGTGATCGCGGCCTTCATCGACAATTACAACAACGGCTGGCTTCGCTAGCTCTCGCAGCGATCCCTCCCGCGCCGCCTTCCGCCATGCCGACAGGTGCAAACTGTACAGCCCTTCGCGCCGTAGCAGCTCTCCGATCTTCACCCGGCGTCTCGCAGGCGTCCGCCTTCTCCACGATCAACAGCTTGTACGCCGCAGTGAAGCGCCGCCTCGTCGCCTTCGCCGCAACCTCCGGGTCCGGCGGAGAAGCTGCCGCGCTTCGCTTGCCCTCCCCCGATGACCGGGGTGTTCCGTTCACCTTCATTCCTTCTCCTCTTCCCATCCTGCTTCTCTCTGCCTCGCCCTACTCTAATCTCTTTCTCCTCTCGTGTCTCGCGCGTGTTGGCAGAGAGGGCGGCTCCGTGCGACGTAGCGTCCCCAGTCCTCCATGACTTGGCGACGGAGTTCCAGCAGATCCGAGCGGGCATAGGCCGCCTCCACCTTGTTTTTCACCACATGGGCCAGCGCGGCTTCCGCTACCTCGCGAGCAACTCCGGACTCCGCACACCAGTCTCGGAACGATGAACGGAATCCATGCGGTACACATGCGATCTCCAAGGAGCGAATCAGTTTGGGAAACGTCGCCTGCCCGAGAGGCTTCAACCGGCGACCCGGAAACAGCAATCCGCCGTCGCCGAGCCCCTTGGCCTGCTCCAGAACCTCGACGGCCTCGGGGGACAACGGGATCCGGTGCGCCCTTCCCATCTTCATTCGCTCTTCCGGAATCGTCCAGATCGACGCCTCCAGATCAATCTCCTGCCAAGTGGCCTGGCGGACCTCACCGCTTCGGGTCGCCGTCAGTACGAGAAACCTGAGCGCCAGCTTGGTACTCTTCATCGCTTCGGATTCGTTGATGCGCCGCAACGCCCCAGCGACTTGGACATGGGGTAGCGCCGGCTGGTGCTTCACACGCGAACCGTTTTTCGGCAGTGCCGCGCTGATTGCATCGCCGGCGGGGTTGTCCTCGCGGAAACCTTGGGCAACAGCCCACTTCATGACTGCCCCTATGCGCTGGCGAACCCTCCTCGCCGTCACACGTTTCGCGTTCCAGAAGTCGTCTGCGAGGAGCACCCCCATCACGTCCGCAGTGGTAATGGCGTTGACGCGCTTGTGGCCGAGGCGAGGAGCCATGTAGAGTCGCAACGTGGATCGCCACTCGGCTTCATTACCGTCCGAACGCCACGAGGGCCGGTGAATTGCAATCACTTTTTCCATAGCCTCGGTGAAGGTCGGGATGCCGCCCGCCCGAGGATCGCGCCCCTGAGCTACCGCCCTGCGGTTCTCAAGTACCTTTCTGCGGGCTTCCGCGAGCGTTACGACCGGATAGGCGCCAAGGCCGATGTTCACGGAGCGGCCGTGAATCCGTAGCCTTTGACTCCAGGTTTTGGACAGTCGCCCCGTGGTCGTCGGCTTCACGAGGAGCGACAAGCCGAATCCGCCTCGCCCATCACCGTATCGGCCAGACTGGCTCACAGTCCTCACGAATGACGCGCTGAGTCTCTTGGGACGCTTCATGTCATTATCCTTTCAGTTATCACAAAATCGTTGATACTGAACGATACTGGATGACACCGACTGACACAAGGGCTACTGCCGAAGACGCTGTGACGGATCGGTCATGTGTACTCATAACACACATTACAGTAATGTTTTAGGGTGTCTCCCTGACACCGCATGACACCGCTTGACACCGGCTGACATGACTAGCGCTGAAAACGAGGTATCATGGCTGCGGGTCACAACTATTGATGAGAAGACTTCCGTTCCTGATTCCGGTTCTCGGCTTGGCCCTTGCCTTGGCCAACACCCTGTCCGCGCCACCTGCGGCCGCGCAGGAGACACGACAAGCCGCGGCGGTGACGGTGACCGGCAACGTGGTGGACGACGCAACCCGGCAACCCGTCGCCGGTGTCGTGGTCGTTTTGGAACCGCTGGGCCGCACCCTCGTGACCGATGACCAAGGCCGGTTCGTCCTCGACAGCGTTCCTCGCGGCGTGTACGACCTCCGATTGATTCACCAGGACTACCAGAGTCTTGACGGGGATCTGACGATCGACCGGCCTGGGGAGTTCTTCCTCGGCCTGACACCCATTGGAGACACGGGCGCTGGAGACACGGGCGCGGGAATGATCACGGGGATCGTGGGGGTCGTTACGGATCAGGCGAGCGGGCAGCCGGTTCCCGAGGTCGTCGTCAGCGTTGACGGAATCGGTCGCGTGGCCAACACCGACCAGGACGGCCGCTTCAGCCTGTCCGAGATGGTCCCTGGGCGACACGATGTCGTGTTCACGTATCTCGGATACCGGCAGCGCTCGGTGTCGGTCGAGGTGGAGGCAGCCCATGTCGTCAAGCTGCACGTCGAACTGGCAGTCGACGCGATTGCGCTGGATCCGATCGAGGTGACCGTGCAAAGACTGGACAGGAATCTGCAGAGCGTGGGATTCTACCAGCGGGAAGAGGACGGCTGGGGTGACTTCCTGGATCGCGAGGATCTCGAATACTGGAATCCTGTTCTGCTTACGTCTGCACTAACGCGGTTTCCAGGGGTGACGACCGTGGCCGATCCTCGGATGCCCAGCCGTGGTTTTCTTGCATTCCGCAGGCGCGGGACCAGTTGCATTCCGACCGTCTACCTTGACGGAGTCCGGATTGGCGGGGGCCGTGACCCGGCCGGGATCGACGACGTCGTAAACCCCGATGTCGTAGCCGGCGTCGAGGTCTATCGCAACACGGCGGGGATGCCGCCGCAGTACTGGGGCACAGGCTCTGCCTGCGGCGTGGTGCTCATTTGGCTTCGCCGGGGCGGATAGGGGGACAGCACCGTCCGCGACATGTCGCTCCGGAGCAGCCGGGCGGGCGTTTCAGCTGAAACTTCTTTGCGGCTCTCCAGGTGCCGAATACTAAACCAATATGTTTAGCATTGTCCTGCACAAACCTTCACCGAACATTTCCCGAACTGTGGGGTACAAGGGGGTGAGAACGCAACCGACCACCCATGACTTCGGGATCAGACCGCATGCCTATCGCCTCCGTCTCCACC
>JAPPNN010000009.1 GCA_028873815.1 Gemmatimonadota bacterium
CTCGTAAGTTCAACATCCATGGGCAGATGCGAACTTACTTGCGTCCGCCCGACGGGCGCCCCGGCGATCTGCAGGATGCCCCCGAAGTTGGACTGGACCAGCACCCCAACCCTGTATCCGCCGAGCGACGCGGGAAGCACGCGCGAACTGGTGCCGATCCCGCCCTTCCAACCGAACGCCGACGTTCCCGTGCCCGCTCCGACCGCTCCCTCCTCGACGGGGCCGGTCGTGGCGCCGTCGAGCGCCGCCCTGACGTCGGCGGGGCCGATCGGACGATTGCGGATGTCGTTCAGGCCCCCGTCGTTCGTCTCCCCGACGACGGGGTTTATGGACCGGACGCGCTCCATGCCCTCCATTTCCAGCGCCCATTCGACCATTGCATCGGCCGCTTTCCACACACACAGGGTGCAGGTCAGCAGGATGGGCGTCTCCAGCTCGCCCAGTTCCCGGACCTGCGTGACGCCGAGCAGCTTGCCGAACCCGTTGGCGACGTGCATCGCCGCCGGAACGCGGTCAAGGTACAGGTTGCCGCCGTGCGGCCGGATCGCCGTCACGCCGGTGCGGATGTCGTCGCCTTCGATCAGGGTCGCGTGCCCTACGAGCACGCCGCCAACGTCGGTGATGGCGTTGTGCGGTCCGGGCTCGAAGATTCCGACGGTGATTCCCAGATCGCGGGCGCGAGGCCTGGTGGTTTGCTGAGCCATGACGGATTCGAGGCAGGTGGTAGAGAGGATCAGGATCGCCCAGGCGAGGGGCATGGCACGGCTGTGCGATGCCGAGAGTTCGCGCCGTGATGCGGCTTGCTGGAGCATTTCGGCCTCCGGGAGCAGGGGGATGATCAGAAGGCCCCGGCGACCATGGTGCCGAGAAGCAGAGGGTGGTAGAGCAGCGAACCCACGAACACGCGATTGCAGTTTTGCCTTGTGGGGTTGCGCAGAAACGCCACGGAAACCGCAATCATCCCCGCACCGAGCAGGATCGCGGCTCCAAGGTAGGCGTTGCCGGCCATCCCCAGAACGGTGGGCAGGGTGCTTACCAGCGCCAGGAGTGCGGCGTACCCCACCATCAGTCCGGCGACCAGTCCCGCCGATCCCGGCGGAATGAGCTGGAACCCGGCGCGCTCGTAGTCCGCCCGCAGATTCCACCCCAGGGCCAGGACGTGGATGAGTTGCCAGAGGAACAGGATGCCGAAGAGGGTCACGCCGCGCGCGTCGATGTTCCCGGTATGGGCGGTCCAGCCAATGAGCACGGGCAGCGCGCCCGGAACCGCCCCGACCGGGGTCGCCAGCGGGGACCGCAGCTTGAGCGGCGTGTAGACCGCGTCGTAGAGGAGAGCCGCCACCGCCGTCACCAGCGCGGGCAGCCAGCCGAGCCAGAACCAGATGTGCCCCACTCCGGCGAGCAGCAGAACCCACCCGAAGAACCTGGCATGCGCTTCCGGGATTCTCCCGGAGGGGACCGGGCGGCCTCGGGTCCGAATCATGACGCCATCCGGCGCACGCTCGAGGTACTGGTTCAGGGCAAGCGATCCGGCGGTGCTGAGCGAGGTGCCCAACACGAGGTGGAACAGATCGAAGTAGACGATATCGGGCAACGCGGCCACCAGGTAGCTGGCGACCGCGGTGAGCGCGACAAATCCCGTGATTCCGGGCTTGGTCAGCTCCACGTAGGCACCGGCCCACCCGCCGCCGGCTGCCTGAATGCGCTCCTCTATGGTCATTGGCGAAGGCGTCCGCCGGCCGCACGAAACTCCCTCGTCATAACAGCCCCTGCACGAGCCCCCCGTCGATCTGCATGGTGTGTCCCGTAATGTAGGATGCGGCCTCGGACGCGAGGAACACGACCCCGTTCGCAAACTCTTCCGGCTTGCCGATCCGTCCGGCCGGGATGTCGGCGGCGATCGCCTCGAGTGCGGCCTCGCGGGTCGTGCCCTGTGCTTCTGCCTGCGTGGCCAGAAGGGACTCGACCCGCGCGGTGTGGATGAAACCCGGGGCCGCCACGTTGCAGAGAATCCCCTCGGCGGCCAGATCACGCGAGATGGTTTTGATGAACCCTACGACGCCCGGGCGCGCGGTGTTCGACAGCAGGAGATTCCTGACCGGCTGCTTTACCGCGACCGACGTGATGGCCACGATGCGTCCCCAGCCGTTCCTGCGCATCTCCGGCAGGGCGGCCAGCGTGAGCTGGACCGTCGACAGGAGATTGAGATCCACGGCCTTTCTGTACGCCTCCGGGGTGAAGTCGTCTACGCCGCCCGGCGGCGGGCCGCCAGCGTTGGCGACGAGGATGTCGAGGCGGCCGAACTCGGACGCCGTGCGCTCCACCAGCTGTGCGCAGAAGGTCTCGTCGGCCACGTCGCCGGCGACAGGCACGACGCTGCGGCCGGAGTCCCGCGTGATCTCGCTGGCCGTGGCCTTCAAGGCTCCGGGGGACCTCGAGTTGATGACGACATCGGCGCCCTCCCTGGCGAGCCGCTCCGCGACCGCGCGCCCGAGTCCCTTCGATGCGCCGGTGACGAGGGCAGCCCTATCTTTCAGTCCGAGGTCCACGAGAACTTCTCCATTGGTAAGGACGGGTCGTTGGAAGATGCGCGGTCGTCGCCGGACGCGAAACTCTGCACCCGTCCCGGTTGTATGGAACGTATCCGCGGGAGAGCCGGCCACATCCGTACCCCCAGGCTGAAATGAACGCTGCCGACGTAAGGAGCCGACGCCAGCAGGAACGGGCGATGTGGAGGCGAGGCCTGGTTGCATCGCTGCTCTTGCACCTGGCCGTGCTGCTGTTCGGGGACGGGCGGCCCATTCCTCCGTCACCCTTTGCGGCTGCGGGGCCCAGGGCGGGCGACAACCGGGCCGCGGCGGGCGGGATGCAATCCCTCAACGTCATCGCTCCGCCCACCCGGCCGATCCGGCCTCCGGCGATTCCACTGCCCGTGGAGATCGAACTGGACATTGTCGACCTGGAAACGGAACCGGCCATCGAAATCGCGGCGCTGCTCGGGGAGCGGCCCGGGCCGCCCGGGCCACCGGGGCTGGAGACGGGAGACGGCGCGGGCGACGGCGGCACCGCCGAGGAGGGACTTCGACGGCTGATGCCGCCGACGCCGCGCGGAATGATCATCCCCCCCGCGAACAGGAACCTCCGCGGGACTACGGTCGATGTATGGGTCTTTGTTGACGAGATCGGCCAGGTCGTCGCCGACTCGACCCGCCTGGATCCGGCTACGCGCGACCGGGGGTTCAACCGCCAATTGATACGGGAAGCCGCCCAGTGGGTCTTCCGTCCCGGTACCCAGAACGGCGTGCCCGTGGCGGCGTGGTTCCGCTATACGATCAGCATGTAGCGATTCCGCGGGAGTGGCGACGGCCGTTACGGCTCGTGGTATCGCGCTACGTCCATTCACCGTTTTCGGGCGGCAGGGCCCGAGCCGTGCTAGGTTCCGGGAATGCGACGTGCGGCCAAGCGGATTCTCTGGGTGGACGACGAGATCGATCTCCTCCGTCCCCACCTGCTCTTCCTCCAGCAGAGGGGCTACCATGTCGACGCCATTACGAACGGCGACGACGCGCTGGCCCTTCTCCGCGGGCACGCCTACGACCTCATCCTGCTGGACGAGCAGATGCCGGGCCGACGAGGCCTGGAGGTCCTCAGGCTGATCCGGCGCGACGACCCCTACGCACGCGTGGTCATGGTGACGAAGTCCGAAGAGGACCGCACGATGACCGAGGCGATCGGACGCCACGTGGAAGCCTACCTGGTGAAGCCCACGAGTCCCCGCCAGGTGCTTTCCGTGGTTACCCGCATCCTCGAAGGGTCCTCAATCCAGCAGCAGCGCGCGGCCCAGGACTTCGCGGCCCGGTGGCCGGCCCTGTCCCGGATGCGCGAGCGCGCGTCCAGTGCCTCGGCGTTCGCACGCGTGTATCAGGAGCTTGTCGACTGGCACCTGTGGCTCGAGCGGTCCGGCGAAACCGGCCTTCTCGGGACGGTAGAGTCGCTTCAGGAAGACCTGCGCCATGACTTCGGCCGCTGGGTAACGCGCGAGTATCCCCGCTGGATGAAGGGCGGTGCGGATCGTCCGGAGTTGTCGGTCGATGTGGTCGAGCGGCGCCTGCTCCCGCTACTGGGCGGGGATCCGGTCTACTTTGTGGTCCTGGACTGCATGCGCCTGGATCAATGGCGCGCCATTTCGCCGCTGATCGGCGAGTATTTCGACGTTGATGAAGGGTATCACTACTCGATCCTGCCCACCGCCACGCCCTATGCCCGCAATGCCATCTTCTCGGGGTTGTTCCCGGACGAGATCGCCCGCGCGCGGCCGCAGTGGTGGGATGCCTCGGATGACGAAGGGTCGCTGAACGCATTCGAGGACGAACTGCTGAGGGAACAACTGCGTCGACTCACGGGACGCGCGGTTCCGGTCCACTACGAGAAGGTCTTCACCGACCGCAACGAGGCGCAGGTGCGGGGTCGGCTCAGGTCCGCCGCCAGGGTCAAGGGCGGTGTGATCGCCGTGGTTTTCAACTTCGTGGACCTGATGACCCACGGACGCTCCGAGTCTCCCATTCTGATGGAGGTCGCCAAGGACGAGGCGGCGCTCAGGCAGCTGACACGCTCCTGGTTCGAGCGTTCGACGGCCTTCGCCGTGCTGAAGGAAGCATCGGCCCAGGGGCACCGAGTGGTGCTGACCACCGACCACGGATCGATTCACTGCCGCCGTCCCGCGACCATCTACGCGCGCAAGGGCGCGAGCACCAGCTTGCGCTACAAGATGGGAAACGACTTGCGAGCGCAGGATCCGAGCTCCGCTTTCACCACAAAGCGCGCATCCGACCTGCGGCTTCCGCGCGGAAGCCTGCGGATGACCTACATGGTCGCGCTGGACGACTGTTTTTTCGTCTACCCCACCAAGCTGCGCGAACACCAGCGACGCTACCGCAACTCCTTCCTGCACGGGGGCATATCGCCGGAAGAGATGATCGTGCCGGTCGCGGTGCTGCGGCCCCGGCCCCGCTGACGGTCGCCTGCCGGGGCCGGGCATGACCATCTGGCGCAGGGTTCTCGCCTACCTCGCACCACATCGGGGTGTTCTGGTGTTGTCCGTGGCCGCAAGCGCCGCCTATTCCGCGCTCGACGCGTTCTCGTTCGTCCTGCTGATCCCGTTCCTGGGGACTGTGTTCGGCGAGAGCGGCGCGGCCGCGACGGGCGGCGAGGCGCCGCCGCGGTTGGAACAGGCACTCGAGTTCACCGTGGGACGCTTCGTCGACCTCGAGGGCGATCCGCAAGCGGTCGTGGGCGGGATCATCCTCTTCCTGCTCATGCTGGTGGCGCTGAAGAACGCGGTCGACTTCGCGCGCGCATGGCTCACCGCTCGGGTCGAGCAGGGGGTCGCGCGCGACCTGCGCAACCACGTGTACGGCCACCTCCTCGACCTTGACCTCGCCTTCTTTGCGAGGGTGCGCACGGGCCAGGTCGTTTCGCGTCTCACCCACGACGTGGAGCAGCTGCGCACCCTGGTCACCAGGGAACTCACCCGGACGGCGGCGGCGGTGCTGCAGTTCCTGGCGTGCCTCTACTGGATGATCGAGATCTCGGCCCGCCTGACCGCGGCGGCCTTTGTCGTCGTCCCGCTTACCATGGTGATCTGGGGCCCTCTGGTGCGTCGCCTCCGGCGCGGCGACCGGCAGGTACTCGATCTGGCGGGCGTGGTCAGTTCGCACATTCAGGAGACCGTGTCGGCGATCCGTGTGGTAAAGTCCTCGTCGGCCGAACCGATCGAGCGGCGTCGCTTCCGCAACCTGACCCGCGCATACTTCGACGCTTTCCTGCGCACTGTCCGCCTGCGGGCCCTCGCGGGTCCGATCACCGAGGTCCTGGTGGTCGCGGGCACGGCGATCCTCCTCTGGTACGGGGCCAGCATGGTGGTGGTGGACGGCACTCTATCGGGGGCGGCCTTCCTCGGATTCATCCTGCTCAGCACGCGCCTGTATTCGCCGGTCAAGTATCTCAGCAAGCTGCCCGCGCTGATTCAGCCCGGCCTGGCTGGGGCGGAGCGGGTCTTCGAGTTCCTCGATGCCCCCGCCGAGACCAAGGACCGGGACAGAGTCCGGGAGTTCACGGGCGTCGAAAGGGAAGTCCGGTACCGGGGCGTGTCCATGGAATACCGGACGGGCGACCGGGTACTCAGAGACGTGGACTTCCGCGTGCCCGCCGGTTCCGTCGTGGCGCTGGTGGGACCGAGCGGCGCCGGGAAGACGACCATCGTGGACCTCCTCGCCCGCTTCTACGATCCCGTGAGCGGCGCGGTTGAAATCGATGGCACGGACGTGCGGGAATTCCGGCTGGCGTCGTTGCGGGCGGGTCTCGGCGTCGTGTCGCAGGACACGGTTCTCTTCCACGACACGGTGCGCGCCAACATCGCGTACGGGACGCGGGGGGCTTCGGCGGACGAGGTCGAGAAGGCGGCACGGGCGGCCCGCGCCCACGATTTCATCACCACTCTGCCGGACGGCTACGAAACGGTCGTGGGGGAGCGGGGGACCAAGCTGTCGGGTGGACAGCGCCAGCGGATCGCGATCGGGCGGGCCGTGCTCCGCAACCCGCCGATCCTGATTCTCGACGAGGCGACGAGTGCGCTCGACACGGAGTCGGAACGCCTTGTGCAGGAAGCGATGGAGCGGCTCCTGGAGGGTCGCACGGTCTTCGTTGTCGCGCACCGCCTCTCGACGATCCGGCGTGCCGACCTGATCGTCGTCGTCGACGGTGGCCGCGTAGTGCAGCAGGGTACCCATGCCACCCTGATGGAGGAGGGTGGCCTGTACCGGCGGTTGCGGGAGCTGCAATTCCAGTGAGTGCGCGAAGCGCCGTACCGCTCCGGCGCAGGTTTCGGCACCGTCTGGAGTTCGCCCTGGTGCGCGTGGTGGCGGCCGTTTGCGGTGGCCTGCCCGCCGTGGTGGCCGACCGTGCGGGAGCGCTGCTCGGGTGGGTGGCCGCGCGGGTGGGGCGTCCCCGGTGGGGGGTGGTGATGAGCCAGTTGCGATTGGCGTTCCCGGATGCGACGGAAGGGTGGCGGCGCACCGTGGGGCGGCGCAGCTATGCGCATTTCGGGCGTGAGGCGGTGGCCATGTTCCGCCTGGCGGGAGCCAGCCGCGCCGAGATTCTGAAGCGGACCCGGCTGGTGGGGCGGGAGCTGCTGGAGAAAGCCGCGCGCGAGGGCCGCGGGGTCATGGTTGTAAGCGGACACCTCGGCAACTGGGAGGTAGGCGCGGCAGGCGTGGTGGCGCGCGGCTTTCCGATGGACATCATCGTAGCGCGGCAGCGCAATCGTCACTTCGACCGGTATCTGACCCGGGCGCGCGAAAGACTGGGCGTGGGCGTGATCCCGCGGGGGGACGCGCCACGCGGGGCGCTGGCGTCGCTGAAGGCGGGCCGCGTCGTGGGGCTCATGGGTGACCAGGACGCGAGGGCGGCGGGGGTGTTCGTGGACTTCTTCGGGCGGCCAGCGTCGACGGCCCGCGGTCCCGCCGTGCTGTCCATGCGCGCCGGAGTGGTACTGGCGACGTTCTGCGCGATCCGGCTGCCTGGCTGGAGGCCGCGCTACGAGGTGCGTATCGAAGCGGTCCCCGAGGTGGAGCCGGGAATTGATCGTGCGGCGGCGGTCATGACGCTGACGCGGGCGTTCACGAGCCGTCTGGAAGAGCAGGTCCGGAAGCAACCGTGCCAGTACTTCTGGCATCATAGGCGTTGGAAGACACCGCCACCTGAAGAAGACACGCCGCCTTGAAGCGTTTGGTGTAGATTCATTCTCCACCCATCCGACCCGACTCCAGGACCCATGATCCATATCTGTATCCCCTGCAGGGACGAGGACCGCACCATCGGCGTGCTCCTGTGGAAGATCCGGAACGTCATGGCGACGCTGGGGCGCGACTTCCACGTCCTCGTGCTCGACGACGCCTCCCGGGACGGGACCCGGGCGCTGCTGGAGAAGTACAAGCGAGTGATGCCGCTGACCGTGCTCACCGAGCGGCGACCTATCGGGTACGGTCGCGCCACTGAGAAGCTGTTGAGGGCGGCCGCCGACCGGACACGCTACCCGAAGCGGGACGCGATCGTCACCATGCAGGGCGATTTCACGGAGCACCCGGAGCACCTCCGCGCGCTGATCAGAACCTTCGAGGGGGGCGCGGACATCGTGGCGGGCGAAGCCGCGGCGGTCGCGGGGGACGTACCGCACCGCATTCGTTTCGCGCGTTGGCTGGGTGGCATGGCAATCGGCCGGATGGTGTCCGGAAAGTCCGGTGGCGATTGGCTTGCCGGGTTGCGCGCATACAGGGTCGTCGTCGTCAGGAAGGCGATCCGGGAGGCCGGCGACCGGCGTCTGGTCAGCACCGACGGGTGGGCCGCCAACGCGGAGTTGATGAAGGTGCTGACCCCTTACGCGCGCCGGGTCGCGCACGTGCCGCTCACTCGGCGATACGACCTCCGGCCGCGCCGCACGAGGGTTCGCATCGTGCCGACACTGCGCCATATTCTGCGGCTGCGAAAGGCCGCTCCGCTGGAGGCGAAACGACATGGCGCGGCCTAGCAGTCCGCCCCTGGCCGCCACTATGGCGCTGATCGCGCTCGCCGTGACAGGTGCGCCGCCGCCGGCCAGCGCCCAGACCCCGGCGGCGACGGACGTGCCGGACGGGCCGTCGCCGACGGTGGTCGGCGTACCGTTTGCAGTGGGAGAGCACCTGAGGTACAAGGTCAAATACGGCATCTTCTCCGTGGGAGAGGCCCACATGACCATCGCCGGGATCGACACGATTCACGGCATGCCCACCTATGTGGCCGAGTGGCGGCTCAAGGGCAGCGTGCTGGGATACGGCATCGACGAGACCTTCACCTCCTGGATCGACACCGAGGGGCTGTTTGCCAGGCGCTTTGTGAAGGACCAGGGAAAACGCTACCGCGAGTACGAGTTCTTCCCCGCGGAGCACCTCGTACAGAGAATCGACCACGACACGACCTGGGTGCTCCCCGATCCGGAACCCCTCGACGACATATCGATCGTGTACTTCACCCGCACGCTCGCCCTCGATGTGGGCCAGAGCTACACCTTCGACCGTTTCTACAACGACGAAGGGAACCCGATCGTTCTCAATGTGCTGCGCAAGGATCGGCGCGAGGTGGGCGCGGGCGAATTCAACACGGTGGTGGTTCGGCCCATCATCCAGACCGACGGTCTCTTTTCGGAGGGTGGGGACGCGGAGATCCATTTCTCGGACGATGAGCGCAGGATGGTGGTCTACATGAAGGTGGACGGCCCGTTCCTGCCCCTGAACCTCACGCTGCACCTGGAGGAAATCCTGCACGTCGAGCCGGGCAGCGCTCAAACGCCGGGCGATGTGCCAGATTCGGGTTGATCCAGCTTTACGTTTACGGCTAGCGGGGTGATGGCCGCCGCGCGAAGTCTGCGACTGTGGTTGGCGTGGGTCCTGGGCATCGCGTTCTTCTGGATGGCACGGCCCGTCGCGGAGTCCATGTGGATCGGGGGTGTCATCGTGCTGGCGGGGCTGGCGGTTCGCGGGTGGGCTGCCGGTATCCTCGAGAAGGACCGGGAGCTGGCGGTCTCGGGTCCCTACGCGTTTACCCGCAATCCGCTGTACCTGGGCAGCTTCCTGCTGGGCATGGGCGCCGCGGTTGCCGGCGGCCGGCCGGTGTTCGGAGTGGTCTTTCTCGGTTACTTCGCGCTGACCTACGGGGCGGTGATGGCACACGAACAGGCCGGGCTGGAGGTGCGATTTCGGGACGGCTACCGTGACTATCGCGATTCAGTGCCCGGATTCCTTCCCCGACTCTCGCCCTACCGCCCACCACCCGTTCTCGGGATCGAAACGAGGGACTTTTCCCTCGCATGCTACATGCGCAACCGCGAGTACGAAGCCGCGCTGGGAGCCGCCGCGGGCATGGTCCTGCTCGCACTCAAGGCCGGGGGTGTCCTGCAGCTGCCGTTGCCATAGCCTACGCCGTCTCGGGCGGTACCTCCACCAGGTGCAGGACCGGACCCGGCATCACCTGCCCCTTGACTCGTATGTCGAAGTCGTAGCGTCCGGGCACCGGGAAGACCACGTCCTCCAGCGGCATCACCAGCTGTGTGCGTGGCGGCGGCCGGTCCGCGGGGCGCGGGGTCACCTCGGATTCGCCCTCGACGGTCAGGGTCGGGCGTCCGTCGGGACCGCGCACGTCGACGCGAAAGCGATGGCGGCCCGCGTCGTCGCGATCCCACTCGATGCACACGACGAGGGTCATCCGATCATGGCCGGCCGGAAAGCCCGGAGCATAGAGGTCGTGGAAGACCCCATGAACATCGATCTTCCCATCCGGGGTGGTGGCCGCCTGATCGCAGACGGCGAAAGTGAGCAGTCTCATTCCTCTTGTCCGGCCGAAAGGCGCCGCCCCGAGTTCTCGTTTCTTGCCATAATCCGCTTCTCACCTACTTTATTGGCTTCGCTTGCGGGCCGCCCTGCCGGCCCGGGCGTTCGCGGGACCCCGCGGAGAGAAACCAATTATGAGGAGGAGTAGTGGCGAAGCAAGAACCGATGGACCGGGCGCGAGACGAGTTGTTCAGTCACATCCACCGTTGCGGCGTATTGCAGGCGCACGTGGATGATCAGGACTCCTGGATGACGGAGACCATCGAATACCTGGCCGAGCGGTATCCGGATCTGGGTGTCAGGGAGCTTTCCGAGCTCAAGGCCGTGGGAATGCAGTTCTGCAAGCCCGTCATCTCCAGGCTCAGGCGTGAAGAACCCGCCGACCCTCCCGCCGTGGACGGCGGACCGGGCGAGGCGATCCTGGGTGAGCCCAGGGACGCCTGACCACACAGCTTACCGCAGGACCCTTTCCCACCATGGAGTGCGATCAATGACCAGCCGCCGTGATTTTCTCAAGACCTCCGCCGGGGTCGGCGTAGGTGCCGCCGTCAGCCTCGGATCCGCGCAACCGTTGCGCGGTGCGCCGGCCGTGCACAAGAGCGTGGTCGTCCCGGTTGCCGTGGCGAGCGGAAACGGACTCGAGGCCGTGGAAACGGCCGTCCGCAGCGTCACCCAGGGCGGCGACACGCTGGATGCCGTGGTGGAGGGCGTCAACATCGTGGAGCGCGATCCCGGCGACGCGTCCGTGGGCTTCGGCGGACTCCCGAACCTGGACGGTGTGGTGCAGCTCGATTCGTCGGTCATGCACGGTCCCAGCAGGGGCGCGGGCGCGGTGGCCTGCATCGAAGGCATCAAGACGCCATCCAGCGTGGCCAGGGACGTCATGCGGTACACCGACCACGTGCTTCTGGTCGGCGAGGGGGCCCAGCGGTTCGCTCTTTCGATGGGATATCAGCTCGAAGATCTCCTCACGGAGCGCTCGCGTCGCCGCTGGATCGAATGGCGCGCGACGATGAGTGACAGGGACGACTACCTCACCCTGGAAGAGACCGGGCACGCCGTTCCCGGTTCCTCTCGGCAGGAGGACTACGGCCTCGGCCTCCTCGATTCACACGACGGGGTGCGCCCGCAGGGGACCATCAACTGCAACGTCATCAACAGCGACGGAGACCTCTCCGGCGTGACCACGACCTCCGGCCTGGCGTGGAAGGTGCCGGGAAGGGTCGGCGATTCTCCCATCGTGGGCGCCGGGCTGTACGTCGACAACGACGTGGGTGCCTGCGGATCCACCGGTCGCGGCGAGGCCGTGATCAAGACGTGCGGCTCGCACAGCGTGGTCGAGCTGATGCGCTCCGGCATGTCACCGACCGACGCGTGCCTCGAGGCTCTGCGCCGCATCGTCACCTTCACGGTTGAGCCGCGCCTGCGAAACGCGGACGGGCGGCCGAGCTTCGGCGTGAACTACTACGCAATCAACAAGAACGGCGACCACGGCGGCGCGTCCATCTACTCCGGCGGCCGGTATGCGGTGTGCAGAGACGGGGAGACCCGCCACGAGGATCTGGCCTACCTGTTCGAGCGGAGGGGTTGATTGGACGCGGACGACAAGAAGCCCGGACCCGTGGGGTTCGGCGTCGATGAGTTGCCCGAAATCAAGAAAATGGAGCGCTTGCATTGCAGCGGACGCCAGGTGCCATCTCCCATGGGAGGGTTCCTGATGGACCTCGGAGTGCGTGCGGAGGCCGACGGGACCAGTACCGTCCTTTTCGAATGCAAGACATCGGCGCTGCGGTTCCAGCTGCCCCTGCGAATCAGCACATGGCGAGAACGGCGCAAGGTCAGGATACAGGCGGACGAGGGCCTGGATCCGATGTGTCCACGGGGAGAACTGGGCCCGTCCCTGGTGAGGCGGGGGAAGGACTTCTTCTGCCCCCGCTGCAACATCATGTTCGGGAGAGTACCGTAGAGGTCTGCCCGAAAAGACCGGACCGAGACCTGTTGCCAGGGTGCCGGCTCCTACGGACGCACGTTCGCGCGTGGTTCGCATCGCGCTGATCCCCGGGGACGGAATCGGTCCCGAAGTCGTGCGCGCGGCGAAGGACGTGATGCGCGTCGCTGCCGAAAAGCACGGCCTCGACCTCACGCTGGACGACTGGGACCTGGGCGCGGACCGCTATCTGCGCGATGGCACGACCCTGTCCCCCGAGGACCGCGACCGCCTGGTCGGCGACTACGATGCGGCGCTTCTCGGCGCGCTCGGCGACCCGCGCGTACCCGACAATGTTCACGCCCGCGATATCCTGCTGGGCCTGCGGCTGTTTGCGGACCTGTACGTCAACTACCGGCCCTGCAAGCTGCTCGTACCGGCCCTTTCCCCGCTTCGGAACCCGGATCCCGCCACCGACATCGTCTTCTTCAGGGAAAACACGGAGGGGCTCTACGCAGGCATGGGAGGCAGCTTCAAGACCGGTACGGCGGACGAGATCGCGATCGAGGAGAGCCTCAACACCTACAAGGGTGTGGAACGCATCGTCAGGGCCGCCTTCGAACATGCGCTAGCGACCGGACGAACAAGCGTCACGCTGGTAGACAAGGCCAACGTGCTCGCGTACGAAGGGGGGCTGTGGCGGCGTGTCTTCGCCGAGGTCGGGAGTGAGTTCCCGGGGATCGACCGCAACGCCATGTACGTCGATGCCATGGCCATGGACCTGGTCCGCCGGCCGCAGAGGTACGAGGTCGTCGTGACTTCCAACCTCTTCGGCGACATCCTGAGCGATCTGGCCGCGCAGATCACCGGCGGCCTGGGCCTTGCGCCCTCGGGCAACATCAACCCGCAGTCCTGGGCCCTCTTCGAGCCGGTCCATGGATCGGCGCCCGACATCGCGGGTAAGGGTATTGCGAACCCGGTGGCGGCGGTGGCGTGCGTGAGCCTTGCCCTTGGGCACCTCGGCATGGAAGAGGCCGCGGCCGATGTGGACGACTGCATTCGCGCGTCGTTCGAGGAGGGTGTCACGACACCCGACCTGGGGGGCACCGCCACCACGCGGGAGGCCGGACGATGGATGGCGGCCCGGCTTCTCGACGCGGCAACAGGTTAAGTTACCGGTGTTTCGCACACTTCAAGCGATTTGATCGACGCAGTCATGGAGTTTTAGGGATGGGGACTCAAGGATTTGACACGGGGGTCGTCTTCCTCTCGGGGAAACGCACTCCCTTTGGAACCTTCGGCGGCTCGCTGAAGGACTTCACTGCCACCGATCTCGGCGTTCTGTCAGCGGAGGCGGCGATTGAAGCCGCCGGCATCGAGCCCGCACAGGTGGGCCACGTCTTCTACGGCAACGCGCTGCAGACCTCCGCCGACGCGATCTACCTGGCGCGGCACATCGGCCTGCGCGCGGGCGTACCCCAGGAAGTCGGCGCTCTGACCGTGAACCGCCTGTGCGGATCGGGCTTCCAGGCCGTCGTGTCGGGTGCGCAGGAGATTCTGCTCGGCGGCGCGGACGTGACTTTGTGCGGCGGCGCGGAATCCATGAGCCAGGCCCCTCACGTAGTGCGGGGCGCGAGGTGGGGCGGTTTGCGGCTGGGTCCTGCGGCGAACGGGTTCCACGACGTTCTGTGGGAAGCCCTTACGGACTCGCACTGTGGCCTGAGCATGGCCCAGACCGCCGAGGAGCTGGCCGACCGGTATGAGGTGACCCGGAAAGAGGCGGATCAGGTTGCCGTCAACAGTCAGCGGCGCGCGAAGGCTGCGTGGGACGCCGGCCGCTACAACGCCGAGGTCTCGCCGGTCACGGTTAGGACGCGCAGGGGCGAGTCGGGCTTCGGGATCGACGAGCACATGCGTCCGGACACGACCCTGGAAGACCTGGGGCGGCTGCGGCCGTACTTCCGCAAGGACGGACTGGTCACGGCGGGGAACGCCAGCGGCATCGGTGACGGCGCCGCATCGGTGGTGCTCGCGGAGGCGGAATGGGCCCGGGCGAACGGGGCGTCCCCGATCGGACGGCTGGTGTCATGGGGATTCGCGGGCGTCGACCCGCGGGTCATGGGGATCGGACCCGCGCCGGCTGCCCGCGCTGCACTGGCGGCCGCCGGATTGGACCTGGAGGACATGGATCTGGTCGAAGTGAACGAAGCCTTCGCGCCCCAGTACAAGGCTGTCGAGAAGGAGTTGGGCCTCGATCCCGAACGCACAAATGTCGACGGCGGCGCCATCGCGATCACTCACCCGCTTGCGGCTTCGGGCACCAGGATCACGCTGCATCTGCTTCACGAGCTGCGCCGGCGGGGCGCACGGTATGGCCTTGGCGCGGCGTGCATTGGAGGAGGGCAGGGCGGCGCGGTGGTGGTAGAGGCGTTCTGATACGGTCGGTGCATGCCGGATGGGCGAATGAGCAGCAAGGCGACGCTGTCGAGGCGAGACTTCGACGAAGTGATGCGGCGAGCCTCGGAACTTGCCGCGACGGAGCCGGGTGCCCCGGAAGAGGAGTTCACGGAGGCCGAGCTTGTCCGTATCGGCCGTGAGGTCGGGCTGGCGGATCGTCATTGTGCGGAGGGCCCTGGCCGAGTTTCGCTCGGACCGCGGCCGGCTGGTCGGGGAGTCCGGCGGATTGCGGGCGCTCGTGGCCACCGGCGAGATCCGTTCGGCCCGGACGGTGAAGCGGCCGCGCGCACGGATCCACGGGGAACTGGATGACTTCATGGTGGGCAGCCAGCTCCTGCAGCGCGTCCGTCAAAGGGAGGATCTGCTCCAGTACCGTCCCGCGGTCGATTGGGCGTCACGGGTCGCACGGGCGGCGAGTTCGACATCCCGACAGCACTACGTGGCGGCGTCGCGGCTGGTAGAGGTGCGCTTGGACGAACTTGGCCCGGATTCCACTCAGGTGGACCTGGTCGTCGATCCGGGCATGGCCGGAAAATACAGGACGGGCGCCGTTCTGGGCGGTGGGATGGCCGGCGCAGCCGCAGGTGTCGGAGTTGGCGTTGGACTCGCTCTGCTGGCTACGCTGCCCGTGGCGGTCGCAGGTGGCATCGCGGCCGGGGTCGTCACCGCGGTAGTGGTGGCGAGCCTGGTGGCCCAGGGCTTTCGGCGGCGGCTGGGCGAAGTGCGCCTGGAGGTGGAGGGCATCCTCGACGGACTGGAAAGCGACGGAGGGCTAGAGCCGCCGCCTCCGGCATGGCGGCGCTGGGTGCGGCGCCACTTCCACGGAGTGGCCCGCGAGATGATGGGCAAGGACGAATACTGACACTGCAATGGGAGGAGATTCGAAGTTGGAGATCAACAGGTTGGGTGTGGCCGGTTGCGGCCTCATGGGTAGCGGTATCGTGGAAGTAGCGGCCAAGGCGGGGTGCGACGTGGTGGTGTGCGAGGTCGACGAGGCGGCGGTCTCCGCCGGGCGGGCCCGGGTGGGCAAGTCGCTCGAGCGGGCCGTGTCAAAGGGGAAGCTCGATGCGGCAGAGCGCGACGAGGTGCTCGCGCGGATCGCATTCACCACTTCGCTGGACGATTTCGCCGACTGCGACATGGTGATCGAGGCCATCGTCGAGTCGCTCGAGGCGAAGAACGATCTGTTCGGCCAACTCGACGGCGTTTGCCCCGAACGGACGATCTTCGCGTCCAACACCAGCTCACTGACGGTGACCGACATGGCGGCAGCCACGTCGCGGCCCGATCGCTTCATCGGCATCCACTTCTTCAACCCCGTGCCGGTCATGAAGCTGGTCGAAGTCGTCAGGACCATCGCGACCAGCGATGAAACCTTCGAGGCTGCGCGGGCCTTCGCCAAGCGGGTCGGCAAGGTGCCCATCACGGCCAGGGACAACTCCGGCTTCGTCGTCAACCTGCTCCTGGTCCCGTTCATGCTTGACGCGATCCGGCAACTGGAGCGAGGGGTGGCCTCGGTCGAAGACATCGACACCGCCCTGACCCTGGGTTGCGGGCACCCGATGGGCCCATTCGTGCTGTGCGACTTCGTGGGACTCGATACGCTCTACCAGGTCGCGGAGATCATGTATGCGGAGTACCGGGAAGAGCGTTACGCAGCGCCTCCCCTGCTCAAGCGTCTCGTGACCATGGGACGTTACGGGCGCAAGAGCGGGGCCGGGTTCTACGACTGGACGCCCGCGGGGCCGGTGGCGCTAAGGGTCTGAGGCTATCGTCGCGACCGGCGCTGGCGTCTCCGCTCACGGCGGATGGCTGCCTCGCGCCGTCGCTTCCGCTGTGCGCTCGGCTTCTCGTAGAAGCGGCGCTTGCGGAGCTCGGAGTAAAGCCCGGACCGCTGCACCTTTCGCTTGAACCTGCGAAGTGCCCGTTCCAGGCTCTCGTTTTCCTTGACGAAAACTTCCAAATCATCACCCCACGTTGAGAAACTCGTGACCAACCCTTAATGATAGCTGTGGGTGGGGGTTGGAAACAAGTGCCAAGATCTGTGGACCCCGTGTCTTGCCCACCGGGTAAACATATGGTTATTATCTCGGCCCCGTTCCCTTCCTCAAGCCCGCGTTCACGGAGCGGCCGAGGCCATGCACCGGATGATAACGACGCAAAGTCGCCCAGAGGCGATGGCCGATGTGCCGGGCACCTGTGAATTGGCGCTCACGAGGGCCGTCGTGCAGTACCGGCGTGCCCACGAACTGTACCGTCCGGGTGGCCGGATTCAGGACATTGGACTCGCGGTGGTTCTTGAGGGTCGGTTCGCCTCGTCCGTCCGCGCGATTGACCTGGGATCGGCAAGGATCAAGTACCTGAATCTGGCGTCCGAGCTCGTGGTCCTGGACTGGGTGTACGACCCTACGCTCACCCACTTGAGGAGCCTCGCGGCGGCCGACGAAGAAGACCCGCAGACCGCACGCAGGCCGGAATCGGCCGAAAGGCCCGGCTCCGCTGATCAACATGACAGCCAAAAGCTCCGCCGTTACTGCTTCGACCTGGCTCTCAGGGTTCTCAACCGCCGCGGTTTCTCGTCGCTGACGCGGCCGACACTGCTCCGGATCGGCTTCCGCGACATTTGCAAGGACCTGGACCTGCATGAGAATACGGTGGTGCGTATCGTCACGGGGCAGGGGACCGTTACGAGAGTGCATCTGGATTACGAGGCGAACGCCCTGGTGTGCCGCGCGCCGACGCGTGAGGGCGCGCAGATGCTGGAAGGCGTCCTTCGCGAGGTATTCCCCGGCCTGCCTGTTGGCCGCCTGCCCGCGGGTACCACGGGCCGGACTGAATCGCGCCAGGTGCGCTTCGGGATCCCCGTGGACTTCAACGAACTGCGGAGGAGCCTGCAACGGATGCGCGGTGGCCTGAGTCATCTGATTGCGCGTTTCGAGCCCGAGCGATTCAGGGCCGTCGGCGGCATTGTGTCGACCTTCGGCGAACGGGCGACCCTGAACCGGCTCTCCTTCGGAGATTCCCACGCAGTGGGCGGCGGCCTCGCCGTACACTGACCGTCGACTGGCCTGCGAGCGGGGCTCCCCCTTCGACGAGCGGGTCTGCGGACGTGGTGGCGGGGGTCCCGTGGACCGTGCGAATCGGCGTACGGGGGCGAACGGAGGCGAAGGGGGGCGCTCCCAACCGGTACGGGGGTGTTCCGGGATGCGGAAAACCGGCTCAGGCGAGCGTTTCACGGATTTTTCGACCACCCCGCCCGATGATGATTTTTTGGTAAAAATATGTTTACATGTGCCTTCCGGTCCGACTTCGGAATAGGCATCCAACTGCTTACCAACTTGTCACTTAGCTTGTATCGGAACCGTAACGTTCAAGCCTCTCCAGCCATCTGGAAACAACTGGATTACGAAAGTGGGCTATTCTCGTAACACGTTGATAGATAATGAGTTAGGGGATTTGGATACAGAACCGGGACCGTGCTTGCGGGCCGGGTTCGAGCCTTGTATGCTTCAAGCCCGACCTTCGGAAGGAAGGGTTGCCCGCTCGCTGCCGGCGCCACGCTCTTCCCCAGGGCTTGTCGGCTCAAATCGGCGAGAATTACATTTCCATTCTTAAGGGGTGTGGTGCGCATGTGGAACACGCGGTCCGTGCAACTGAACGTTCGTCTCCCGAACGACCTGGCTGCGGAAGTAGAGGAGGTACAACGCTCGGACCCGGACTTCCTGAGCCGGGTCGTCCAGTACGGTCTCACGCGACGTTCGATCTATCACCGACTTAGGGAGGCCGAGGGCCGCCACAACAGTTCCCTGAGCCACTCTGCGGATTCGGGCACGGGCTTCGCACACCCATAGGGCCGGGTCGGCCTCCTTCATCACTTGCCGTTCCCGGCGCACCGCCCTCCGGTGCGTCCCTGGCCACTGATCTTGACGCACGGGGCCGTGGACATCATGCACCGTGGCTGCCCTTGACTCGCCGTGGCTGACACGGAAAGTTGGAGTTGGCTAACCGGGGTCCCTGGGAGCTTGATCCCCAGGGATCGGCGGTGCCGTGTTTCCGAAGCCGTTTGGGGACCGTGAGGTAAGGCACGAGGGCGACGATGGCCGAGCGAGACGGGGATGATGTACTTAGGGCGAAGTACAGGGACTATTGCTCCGCCCGCGTGGCTGACGCCGTCCTGTCTCTCGATCCGGAAGAGATCTATGCGCTGGCCGAGACCGAGGCGCGGTTGGCGAAGGGCGTAGCACCGGTCTCATACAACGACGCCATCCGCTACGCGACCGCCAGAATCCGGGAGCAACTCGACCTGCCCGAGTTCGACGACTGGGCCCGGCAGTATCAGGAGCGCCCGGAGCGCTTCGATCCCTACCTGCTCGGGCTCTGGAAGAGCGAAGAAGAGGAGTAGGAGTCCGTGGGGGAGTTGTCCACGGGCTCCCGGGTCCTACTTGTAACGGTACGTGACCCTGCCTCGCGTCAGATCGTACGGCGACATCTCGACCTTGACGCGGTCGCCGGCCAGGACGCGGATGTAGAACTTCCGCATCTTCCCGGACAGGTACGCCAGTATCTCGTGCCCGTTCTCCAGCTTCACGCGAAAATTCGCGTTGGGCAGGACCTCGGTTACCGTGCCCTCCATCTCGATTGCGTCGTTCGCCAAGATCCTGTCTCCCGGCAGAAAATGCCGTCTGCGCCCGGTTAGAAGGGCAAGTCGTCCTCGGGTTCGGTAATGGGCTGCCTGGGAGGCGGACCGTGCCCGCCGCGGGCTGGAGGCTGCACGTCCGTTCGTCCGCCGGCACCCGCACCGAGCATGATCATCTCGTTGACGATGATGTCGGTCCAATAGCGCGTGCCGCCCTGTTCATCCTGCGTCTGGGAGTACTCGATTCGCCCCTCGACGTAGAGCCGGTCGCCCTTCTTGACCCATTGCTCCACCACGTCCACCAGTCGGCCGAAAAACGTGAGGCGGTGCCACTGGGTGCGCTCCTGCTGCTGCCCCGAGCGGTCGGAGAAGGACCGGCTGGTGGCCAGCGAGAGCTTGCCGACGCGCGTGCCCGATGGCGTCGTGCGCACGTCGGGGTCACTCCCGGTGTTTCCGATCAGCGTCACCTTGTTCAGAGAGCGCGCCATGGTTCCTCGTGAAGAAGCGGTTCTGGGCGTTCGGACAAGGAAGGTAAGTTGGGACCGCCGGTACCGCTACGCCCGCCGACTGTTTCCGTCCCGTTGCGACTTGGCGATGTCCCAAAGAGACACATAGGTTCCCAGCGCGCGCGCCACGGCCTCCTCCGTGGCTTCACCGAGCCCTGCGGAGACAACCCCCCGATGAACGAAAGCCAGTATGTACGAACCGATGTGTCCGGGTCCACCGCGACGGTGACCATCGACCGGCAGGCGAAGCTGAATGCCCTCAATCCACAGGTCGTGGCCGAACTCGATGCCGCCTTCGGCCGCTTGCGCGACGACCGCCGTGTACGCGCCGTGATCCTGACGGGCGCGGGCGACAAGGCCTTCGTGGCCGGCGCGGATATCGGCGTGCTCGCCGAGATGGGGACCCTGACCGGGAAGGAGGTGAGCCGTGCCGGCCAGCAGGTCCTTCGCCGGATCGAGCGGTTTCCGAGGCCGGTGATCGCCGCGGTGGGCGGCTATGCGCTGGGCGGCGGGTGCGAACTCGCCCTGGCCTGCCACCTTCGCGTGGCCAGCGACCGGGCGCGCTTCGGTTTGCCGGAGGTCGGGCTGGGGATCATTCCCGGCTACGGCGGGACGGTGCGCCTCGCGCGCCTGGTGGGTCTGGGACGGGCGGTCGAGATGATCGTGACGGGTGACATGGTCGATGCCGAAAGGGCGGCCGAAACGGGGTTGGCGAACATGGTGGTCCCCCACGCCGAACTGATGGATAGGGCACGCGCGCTGGCGGCGCGGATCGCCAGGAACGCTCCGCTAGCCGTGGAGATGGCGCTTGCTTCGGCCTACGGCGCGGTCGAAAACACGATGGATCACGCGCTCGAATTCGAGGCGTCGCTGTTCGGACTGCTGGCTTCCACCGACGACATGAGGGAGGGGATGGCAGCGTTTCTGGAGAAGCGGAAAGCGAACTTCGAGGGATCGTAGAGACGGACGCGGACACGCGGGCTCGCGGGTCGTTCGGCGGCGCTGTCAGACGGCCGTCGGACGCGGGTCCGATCCTGTTATATTTATGGTATGTCCGGAGTTTCCCGCCACTGGTTCCAGCCGCGTTCGTGGTCCTGAGTGAATTGGAGTTGCGCCACTTCCGCAACCTCGGAATCCAGGAGCTGCGCTTCCCCCCGGAGGGTGTTGCGGTAATCGGCGAGAACGCGCAGGGGAAGACCAATCTCCTGGAGGCGATCTACTACCTGGAGAGCTTCCGGTCCTTCCGTGGAGCGGGGGACGGTGAACTCACGGAATTCGCGAAGGATGTCTTTCACTTGAGAGGGTCCGTGGAGGGAGACAGGCCGACCACGGTTGCCGCGGGATTCGACCGGAAGCGGAAGAAGAAGCGGGTGACCGTGGACGGAAACGATTCGGTCCGGATTTCCGAAGCGCTGGGACGCCTCGGGGCGGTTGTCTTTTCGCCGGCCGACGTCGATCTCGTGAATGGGGGTCCAGGGTTGCGGAGGCGTTTCCTGGACATCCTCCTCTCGCTCAACCTCGGGGGATACGTCGGAGCGCTGTCGGGATACAGGAAGGCACTCGCGCAACGGAACGCGGCCCTCAAGGCGGACGCCGGGGCCATGGCGGTGCGGGCATGGGACGGGCTGCTCGTCGAAAACGGCGCGCGCGTGACGCGGGCTCGCGAGAAATGGGTCGCGGAGCGGACCGGCACCTTTACGCGGTACTGTTCGGCCATCTCGGGCAGCGACCCGGTGACCATGTCCTATCGGCCCGATCTGCCGTTGCAGGGAAGCGGTGGCGTGAACGATGAAGGCGCCGGGGACGACGACGCGTCCGTGCACGGCGAGGACACGATCCGTGAACGGTTCCATGCCCGGCTGGAAGAGAGCTGGAGCACGGATCTGCGCCGCGGCGTCACCACGTGTGGGCCGCACCGCGACGATCTGCTTTTCACCATCGCTTCCAGGCGGAGGGCCCTGCCCGTCCGGACCTTCGGATCGGGGGGACAGCGCCGTACGGCGGCACTGGCGCTGCGCCTCACCGAAGCGACGACGATCCGGAGTCAGCGCGGCGTCGACCCGATCCTCCTCCTCGACGACGCGTTCGCCGAGCTGGACGAGCGTCGATCGGAGCGGGTCATGGCCCTCCTGCAGGATGAGTGCACCGGCCAGGTGATCCTGACTGCTCCCAAGGAGTCGGACGTGCGGCTGAGGGGACCCTCGCTGGCGCGATGGAGTATCCGCGAGGGGATGATCGAGGCGTGAGCGCAGCGGCGAAGAGCGACGCGCGTGGACCCGCGTTCAAGGCGGTCGGCGAGGTTCTGGAGGGATACCTGGCCGAGTCCGGCCTTGGAGAATCGCTGGCGCGGCTCGGCGCGATGGATGACTGGGCCGGTACGGTGGGTGCCAGGGTGAGCGATGTGACCAGGCCGGCGGAAGTTCGCGGCGACACGCTGGTGGTGGAAGTGCTTTCGAGCGCGTGGCTCACTGAGCTTTCGATGATGAAGGGGATGATTCTTGAACGGCTGAATTCGGGCCGCGCGGATGCGCCCATCGGCGACATCCGCTTCCGGCTGGCGGAAAAGGTCGAGTGAATCGACGAACCATTTGAAAGGGTATTCGGGACAATACATGGCGGCGGACAGCAAGAGCGGCGACTACACTTCTCGGCGGATCCAGGTTCTCAAGGGACTGGAGGCCGTGCGGAAGCGGCCGGGAATGTACATCGGTTCCACATCGGGCCGTGGACTCCACCACCTCGTCTACGAGGTCGTGGACAACAGCATCGACGAGGCGATGGCGGGGCACTGCAGCGCGGTGAGGGTGGTCATCCGTCCCGGCGACATCGTCAGCGTCGACGACGACGGGCGGGGCATCCCCGTGGATATTCACCCCACCGAGGGTGCACCCGGCGTCGAACTCGCCATGACGACGCTGCACGCGGGCGGCAAGTTCGACAAGAGCTCGTACAAGGTCTCGGGTGGACTGCACGGCGTGGGCGTGAGCGTCGTCAATGCACTCTCCGAGTGGCTCGAGGTGGAGGTGCGGCGCGGCGGAAAGCGCTATCACCAGCGCTACGAACGTGGGATCAAGGTGTCGGAGCTTGCCATGCTCGGCCCCGCCAGCGGCACCGGCACGCTCGTCACCTTCAAGCCCGATCCGGAGATCTTCACCGTTCTGGCCTACAACGCGGACACGCTGTCCGCCCGGCTGCGCGAGCTTGCGTTCCTCAACAAGGGCCTGGAAATCGTTCTGAGGGATGAGCGTACGGATGAGGAGACAGAGCAGACCTTCCGGTATGACGGCGGACTCGCGCAGTTCGTGGAGTACCTCCGCGGCTCGCGGCTTCCCATCCACCCGAAGGTGATCTACTTCGAGACGAGCAAACCGGAGGCCGAGATCGAACTGGCGATGCAGTACGACGAGGGGTTTTCGGAGAACACCCACACCTTCGTCAACAACATCAACACTCACGAGGGCGGCACGCACCTGACCGGCCTCAAGGCCGCGCTGACCCGCACGATCAACGACTACGCGCGCAAGAACAACATCTTCAAGAAGGACGAGAGCCTGTCGGGCGACGACGTGCGCGAAGGGCTGACCTGCGTGTTGAGCGTCAAGGTGATGGAGCCCCAGTTCGAAGGTCAGACGAAGACCAAGCTGGGGAACTCGGAGGTGCGGGGCGCGGTCGAGGCGGCCGTGAACGAGCACCTTTCGGCCTTCCTGGAGGAAAACCCGCGCTCCGCAAAACAGCTGATCGAGAAGTCACTGCAGGCGGCGCGGGCCCGAGAGGCGGCCCGCAAGGCCCGGGACCTGGCGCGCAAGAAGAGCGGGCTCGAGGGGGGGGTGCTGCCGGGCAAGCTCGCCGACTGCTCCATCGCCGATCCGGCGCTCTCGGAGATCTACCTGGTGGAGGGAGACAGTGCCGGCGGTTCCGCGAAACAGGGCCGCGACCGTTCGTTCCAGGCGATTCTGCCGCTCAAGGGCAAGATCCTGAACGTCGAGAAGGCGCGCATCGACAAGATCCTCTCCAACGACGAGATCCGGGCCATGGTGACGGCCATCGGCGCGGGAATCCGGGACGACTTCGACCTCAGCAAGGCGCGGTATCACAAGATCATCATCATGACCGACGCCGATGTGGACGGCGCCCACATCCGCACCCTCCTCCTGACTTTCTTCTACCGCCAGATGAAGGAACTGATCGATGCCGGCTACGTGTATATCGCGCAGCCGCCGCTGTACCGGGTCCAGAAGGGCAGGGTCGAACGCTACGCCTACTCCGACCAGGAGCGCGACGACGAGATCCGCAAGCTGTCCAACGGCAAGGACGGCAAGGGCGTGTCCGTGCAGCGGTACAAGGGGTTGGGCGAGATGAACCCCGATCAGCTGTGGAAAACGACCATGGACCCGGACGCGCGGACGATCCTCAAGGTCACGGTCGAGAGCGCCGTCGAGGCCGACAGGATCTTTTTCCAGCTCATGGGCGACGAGGTGGAGCACCGCCGGGAGTTCATCGAGAAGAACGCGAAGTATGTGCGGAACCTCGATGTATAGATAAGTTGTCTCCCCGGCGTTGACGCCGCCGATTGAGAGACGGAGAAAGGAGATGCGCAACGAACCCAGGCATTGACCGTATCTGGAGCAGAAGCTCCACCAACTTTCGGAGGCGCCGCGAAGCGAGGCGCATCCAGCAAACTCGAGTCACCAAGACAAGGAAGGGAACCATGCAATTCAGTCGACTTGCAAGCAGTGTGGGAGGGGGTCTGTTGGCGCTGCTGGCGCTTACGGCCGCCACCGCGTCTCCTGCTCTGGCCCAGACGGGGGTCGTGCAGGGGCTGGTCGTGGACGCGGCCTCGATGCGTCCGCTCTCCAACGTCCAGATTCTGGTCGCCGGTACCGGGATCGGGCAGCTCACGAACTCCTCCGGGCGCTACGTGCTTCTGAACGTGCCCGCCGGCGAGCACACGGTCCAGGCGACCCTGATCGGATACGACGAGGCGACGCAAACGGTCACGGTCACGGCCGGGGGGACGGCCACCGCCGACATCCAGATGTCCTCGACCGCGATCTCGCTCAACGAAATCGTCGTCACGGGGGTGGGTGCCGAGACTACGCGGCGTGCGCTCGGCACCTCGGTCGAGGTGCTCGCCGCGGAGGACTTCGAACTGGCGCCGGTGCAGTCCGTCGACCAGCTCCTTCAGGGACGGGTCGCGGGCGCCTCGGTGAACGCCACTTCGGCGCAGCCGGGAACCGGGTCCCTGATCAACTTCCGCGGCGTCTCATCGGTGTTCGGCGCCCAGACTCCGGTTATCTACGTCGATGGCGTGCGCGTGGACAACAGTCAGTCCACCGCGGCTGGAACCGGCGGCGAGCAGTCGTCCGCGCTCGCGGACATTCTCGTCAGCGACATCGAGCGCATTGAGGTCACAAAGGGCGGAGCGGCATCGACGCTCTTCGGATCGGATGCGGCCACGGGTGTGATCCAGATCTTCACCAAGAAGGGAACCCCGGGGGCGCCGAGGATCACCGCGCGCGTCGAGCGGGGAATCGAGATGCCCGAGCTCAAGTACATCTTCGACATGGGCGTCATCTTCCCCGAGCGAGTGGAGTCCGGCGAGATCACCGAGCGGTTCATGCGGGATCTCTACTTCAAGAACGGCCAGGCCCAGAACTACTACGTGGGTGTTGCCGGGGGGACTGCGGACGTTACCTACAGCGTCAGCGGCCGCCTGGAGGACCTCACCGGCACCCAGCCCAGGGACGCCAGCACCAACTACAACATCCGCGGCGGCCTGCAGGCGTCGCTCAGCGAAGACTTCACCCTGGAGTTCTCGGGGAACTACGTCCGCCACAACTTCGAGCGGCTCTACAACGGGTCCGCCATCGCCGACCCGCTCACCACCTTCGAGGTCGGGGACGCGCTCTTCTTCTCGGGCGCGTCGACGCTGCACGAGGCCCTGGACATCTTCCTGCTGCCCCAGATCGACGAGGCGGTCAACCGCTTCATATTCTCGGCGGGGGCCCGCTGGAACATCATGGACGACCTGTCGTTCAGGATGACGCTGGGCACCGACAACCGGAACAACCAGCAGCGTACCTACCAGCCCATCGGCTTCACCCCGGGCGAACCCACGGGCAACCTCCGCCGCTGGGACCGCTCCTTCACCTCGGTGTCTCTGGACGGCGGCCTGACCTACGGCTGGGAGAGCGCCGGCGGGACGGTCGGATCGTCGACGACCGTGGGCGTGCAGGGGTTCCGGGAGGAACTGAGCATCATCTGGGGCAACGGACGCACCTTCGCGCTCCCCGGCACCTTCGACTTTGACGCAGCCGCGGTCATCACCGCGGGCGAGGGGAACAGCGAGGTCTTCAACGGCGGCTTCTACGTCGACGAACAGGTCAGCCTCTGGGACAAGCTGTACCTGGGCGGCGGGTTCCGGATCGACGCGGGTTCCAGCTTCGGCGACAACATCGACACCGAGCTGTACCCCAAGGCCACCGGGTCGTACATCCTTTCCGAGGACGTCGGGCTGCCCCTCGTGGACGAGCTCAAGGTTCGCGCCGCCTACGGGCAGACCGGCAAGTTCCCCGGCGCCTTCCTGAAGGACCGCACCTTTTCGGCCACCTCCTTCCGGGGTGAGTCAGCGCCCAGGTTCTCCAACCCGGGCAACCTGGATCTGCGCCCGGAGAAGACTTCCACGATCGAGGCCGGAATCGACGCGGCACTGTGGAGCAACCGCGTCGGTCTTGACTTCACCGTGTACGAGGCACGCACCACCGACGCGCTCTTCGATGTGCCGCGCCAGCCCGTCACGGGGCAGGGCATCCAGCAGGAGAACGTAGGCGAGATCCTGAACCGCGGCGTCGAGGTTGCGTTGAACCTGCAGTTGCTCAACACGCAGTCGCTGGCCTGGAGTATCGGCGGGACCTTCAACTACAACCACAACGAAGTGACGGACATGGGCGGAGTTCCGGACTTCTCCGCCGAGGGTTCGCAGAAGCGCGTGACGGGTTGCTGGACTCAGAGCGATCCGAACGACGAGAGCACGTGCCGCGGCGGGCCCGTGGGGGCCTGGTGGCTGACCATGCCGGTCGACACCAACGGAGACGGGCTGCCCGACGGTTCGGAGAGGGACTTCACGGGCTCGTTCCCGGTGGCCGACAAGAGCGGCAGCGCCAATACCACGATTTCGATCGGCAACGACCTCACCATCAGCGCCCTGGCCGACTGGGCCGGGGGTCACGACGTCTTCGACTACGGGTCCGTTTGGGCGACCTTCAACGGCATCTATCGGCGCGAGCGGATTCGGTGCGGGATGGAGGAGGGGGCCGCGCAGGGCTGCGCGTACGCATTCCCGGTCCAGTACAACGCGGACGGGACCGAGCGCGGGAGGTACAGCCAGAATCGCGCCCGAACCGGGTTCCTCTACGACGGTGACTACTTCAAGCTCAGAGAGGTTTCGTTGCGATACCGTCTGCCCGAAGACTGGGCCGGTACCCTGGGGGCCGGACGCGCGACGGTATACGCCAACGGTCGCAATCTCTGGATCTGGTCCAGGAACCAGTTGATCGACGGAGAACTGAACGGCCTGAGCGGCGGCGGATTGCGGCTGGGAAGCGAGAGCAGCATCACCCTGTCCCCGAACCGGACCTTCAGGTTCGGTGTCGAGGTCGTGTTCTAGACCGCTGTGAAAAGGAGACCAGACAAATGAAAAAGCAGAACATGTCGATCTTCGGAACGGGCGGTCGCACTGTTGCCGCGGCGCTCTTCGCCGTCCTGGCGGTTGCCGCGTGTGACGCCATCGATCCGACCCAGGTGAACAACCCGACGACCACCGACGAGGACCTGGCGCAGGCCACAGACCCGACCGCGGCACTCCTGCCCGGACTCAGGGCGCAGTTCGCACGGATGATCAACGCGTACGTCGTCGCGACCGAGGTCGTCAGCGACAACTACTCCGTACATGGGACGGGGCTCAACCAGACCATGGACGAAGCCCATACGGTCAGCCCGGACATCTTCAACGGAACGGGGACAAGTGCCAGCGGTGTCTACTGGAACGTCCAGGAGCTGCGCGCGCTTGCGGACTTCGTCATCGACGAGATCGCGCCCAATGACCCAGGGGCGCCGCCCGCCCTCGTCGCCGAGGCGCACTACTACCGGGGCATGGCCTTCCTGACCATGGGGGAGGTCTTTTCCCACGTGCCCCATGAGGAAGACGGCCAGACGCAACCCGCGGACGTCGCACTCAACAAGGCCATCAGCGACTTGCAGGCCGGAGCCGGGTTCGGTGCGCAGGCCAACGCGGCGCTGGCGCGGGCCCACCGCCTGCTCGGTGACGCGGGCGGGGCCGCATCCGCGGCCAATGCGGTGCTGGGAACGTCTCCCGATTTCCTCTACGCGCCACCGTACGACGAGCAGTTCCTCGCCAACACGTCGGTTTTCTTCCTCGTTCTCCGTGCGCTCCAGGAGATGCAGCCGCTTCCGAGGCTCGACTTTCTGGATCCGAAGTACACGGAGCGTGATTCGGCGATCCCGATCGCCAAGGCCGAGGAGATGCACCTGATTCTCGCCGAGGCCGCGCTGGCGTCCGGCAACGTCGGCGAGGCGCGGAGCCATCTGGCGAGCGCGGTCACGCTTGCCAAGACCCGGGGCATGGTGTCGTTCGACGACATTGACGAGCGGCGGAACGCGGACCTGAGTCTGCGGCCGCGGAGTGAGGAGATTCTGATTCGGGCCGACGCCGATAGCCCCTACCGGGCCGGGTTGGTGCTGAATCGCCCGAGCGACGGGCTCCAGATCCCGTACACTTCGGGCACCTCGCTCAGTGCGGACAGCATTGCCGGTCTTGGCAGCGACACCGAAGTGTGGCATGCACTGTGGCTCGCCCGGCAGGAGATCCTGCTCCTTGAGGGCCGCCGCATGGCCGACCTCGGGATCAAGCTCCCGATGATGCTCCGCGAAATCGACCAGAACGACAACATCAACGAGGGCGATCCGGGCACCGTACCGATCGTCCCCGGGTACATTCCGGGGTCCCCGCAGTACGCGATGGACATCTACACGCCCCTCGACCTGTACGACGGTGTGGATCCGGGCGCTCCTCTGGTCAAGATGGAAGTGACGATTCACGTGGACATGAACAAGGTGCTGGTGGCGAACAACGCGTCGCCGTTCAACTAGGCTGCCTTGATCAAACGCATTGCCGCGCTTGCGGCCCTGCTGGCACTGACGGTCGGTGCCGTGCCGGCCGCAGCCCAGACGGGCGTCGTCCAGGGCCAGGTCCTGGACGGCGCCTCCGGGCGGTCCCTCGCAAACGCCCAGGTCCTGATCGAAGGGACCGGAGTCGGACAGATCACCAACTCGTCCGGACGCTACGTCCTGTTGAACGTGCCTGCCGGCGAACACGTCGTGCGGGTGACGCTGATCGGCTACGAGGGTGCTGAGCAAACCTTGAATGTGGCCGCCGGCCAGACAGTGACAGCCGACATCAGACTGGTGTCCACGGCGATCGCGCTCAACGAGATCGTGGTCACCGGGGTGGGTGCCGAAACCACCCGGCGCGCGCTGGGAACCTCGGTCGAGGTGCTCAGTGCCGAGGACTTCGAGCTGGCCCCGGTCCAGTCCATCGACCAGGTCCTTCAGGGCCGTGTGGCCGGAGCGACCATCAGCGCGACCTCCGCGCAGCCGGGCACGGGTTCGCTGATCAACTTCCGGGGCGTGTCCTCGGTCTTCAACCCGCAGACCCCGGTCATCTACGTGGACGGCGTGCGCGTCGACAACGACCACGCCACCGCGTTCGGGACCGGCGGCGAGCAGTCGTCCGCGCTGGCGGACCTGCTGGTCAGCGACATCGAACGTATCGAAGTCACCAAGGGCGGTGCGGCCTCGACGCTCTACGGCTCGGACGCGGCCACCGGGGTCATCCAGATCTTCACCAAAAAGGGGACGCCCGGCGCACCGCGATTCACGGCCAGGGTCGAGCAGGGCATCGAACAGCCCGAGCTCTGGAACATCCTGGACACGCGCTTGATCTTCCCGGAACGCGTGGAGTCCGGCGAGGTCGCCGAGACCTTCATGCGGGACAATTACTTCCAGCAGGGCAGCGTCCAGAGCTACTACGCCGGAGTGTCCGGGGGCACCGCCGACGTCACCTACAGCGTCAGCGGCCGTCTCGAAGACCGCACGGGAACCCAGCCCAAGGACGGCAGCACGAACTACAATCTTCGCGGCGGCATGCAGGCTTCGCTGAGCGACGACTTCACCCTCGAGTTCTCGGGGAGCTTCGTCCGGCACAACTTCCAGCGCCTCTACAACGGTGCGGCGATCAACGACCCGCTGACCACCTTCGAGGTCGGCGACGCGCTTTTCTTCTCCGGGGCGTCCGACCTGCACGAGGCGCTGCGCATTTTTCTCATGCCGGACATCGACGAGGCCGTCAGCCGGGCCATCTTCGCGGGCGGGCTGGGCTGGAACATCCGGGACGGCCTTTCCACCAGGCTCAAGGTGGGCGTGGACCACCGGGCCAACGCGCAGCGCGTGCTTCAGCCCATCGGCTTCACCGTCGACGATCCCACGGGCGAAATCACCCGGCGCGACCGCTCCTTCGTCTCCGTCTCCATGGACGGGGGCGTGACCCACGCCTGGGAGAACGCGGACGGCTGGCTCGCCTCTACGCTCACCGTGGGCGTGCAGGGGTTCCGCGAGGACATGAGCCTTATCAACGGCTACGGGCGGACGTTCGCGCTCCCCGGCACCAACGACTTCGACGCCGCGGCGCTCATCAGCGCGTATGAGGGCAACGTCGAGGTGTTCAACGGGGGCGTGTATCTCGACGAGCAGGTGAGTCTGTGGGACAAGGTGTACCTGGGGGGCGGCTTCCGGATGGACGCGGGCTCGAGCTTCGGGGACAACATCGACTTCGAGCTGTATCCCAAGGCGACCGGATCGTACATGCTGTCGGACGACATCGGAATTCCGCTCGTCGACGAACTCAAGGTCCGGGCGGCCTACGGACAGACGGGCAAGTTCCCGGCCGCCTTCAGCAAGGACCGGACGTTTTCCGCACGTCCCTTCCGGGGCGAGTCGGCCCCCCGCTTCGCGAACCCGGGCAACCTCGAGCTCAGACCCGAGAAGACATCGACCATCGAAGCGGGAATCGATGCCGCGCTCTGGTCCGACCGCATCGGTCTCAACGCCACGGTCTACGAGGCGAGGACGACGGACGCGCTCTTCAGCGTGCCCCGCCAGCCGGTCACCGGCCTGGGCACCCAGCAACAGAATGTCGGCGAGATCCTGAACCGGGGCGTCGAAGTGGCGCTCAACGTCCAGCTGGTCAACCACCGTGTGCTGGCCTGGTCGCTCGGTGGCACCTTCGCCTACAACGACAACGAGATCGCCGACATGGGCGGAGTCCCCGACTTCTCCGTCGACGGGTCCCAGAAACGGGTCACCGGCTGCTGGATGATGTCGGAGGAGGGCAACGAGGACACCTGCCGCGGCGGGCCGGTGGGGGCCTGGTGGGTGACGATGCCCTCAGACACCAACGGCGACGGGCTCTTCGACGCCTCGGAGCGCCAGTTCACCGGCGGATTCCCGACACCCGACAAGAGCGGCGGCGTCAACACGACCATCTCGGTGGCCAACGACCTCACCATCTCGGCCCTGGCCGACTGGGCCGGCGGCCACGAGGTGTTCGACTGGGGCTCGGTGTGGGCGACCTTCAACGGCGTCTACCGCCGCGAGCTGGTTCGCTGCGGCACCGAGGACGGGGCGGCGGCGGGATGCGCGTATGCCTTCCCCGTGCAGTACAACGCGGACGGTACGGAGCGCGGCCGCTACAGCCAGAGCAACGCTCGCAGCGCGTTCGTCTACGACGGCGACTACTTCAAGTTGCGCGAGGTCTCCGTGCGCTACGCGTTGCCCGAGGGGATCGCCGGGCGCATCAACGCCGACCACGCAACCGTTTACGCGGCGGGCCGCAACCTCTGGATCTGGTCGCGCAACGCGCTGGTCGACGGTGAGCTCAACGGACTGACCTTCGGCACTGGCCTGGCCCTCGGCAGCGAGAGCAGCATCACGCTGTCCCCGAACCGCACGTTCCGGTTCGGCGTTGAGGTGGTGTTCTAGTCCGTGGCGAAGAGCCGGCTGCTCGCCAGGCCGGTTGAGCACATCGACGTCACAGCGTTCGACGGCCGCGCGGTTGTCGACACCTACCGCAGCGCCGCCTTCCAGGCCAGGAACCTCGCCGAGGGCGCCGACATCTTCGCGGAGATGCTGGAGGAACCCCGCGGCGTGGTGTTCCTCACCCTGGCAGGCTCCCTGGTGTCCGCCGGGCTCAAGGAGGCGCTGCTGACCCTGGTGGAGTGCGACATGGTCGACGTGATCGTGGCGACGGGCGCGATCGTGGTGGACCAGGACTTCTTCGAGGCGCTCGGCTTCCGCCACTACATGGCGCCGGGCTCGATCGAGGCGCCGGTGGCGAGCGACGAGGAGCTCGGGCGACTGGGCATCGACCGCATCTACGACACCTATATCGACGAGGCCGCACTGCAGGTCTGCGACGAGACCGTGGCCGGGATCCTGGACGGGCTGGCGCCGCGAGCGTATTCCAGCCGTGAAGTCGTGCGGGAGCTGGGCGCATTTCTCGACCGCAGCCATGGCGACGCCCGCTCGATCGTGCTATCCGCGTACCACAGGGACGTGCCGGTCTTCGTGCCGGCGCTGAGCGACTCGTCAGCGGGGTTCGCGGCGATCGGGCACCGGGTGAGGGCGTCCGCGGCCGGGTCGTCGCACATCGCCTTCGACTCCGCGAAGGACTTCCACGAACTGGCGAGGATCAAGCTGGCGGCTGCGGAGACGGGCCTGTTGATGGTGGGCGGTGGCGTGCCGAAGAACTTCGCGCAGGACGCGGTGGTGGCCGCACGGATGCTGGCGGAGGCGGGTGGGGAGGAGAGCGGCGATCCCGGCCCGGCCGAGATCCCCATGCACAAATACGCCGTCCAACTCACGGTGGCGGATGTACGCGACGGAGGCCTCTCGGGCTCCACCCTGCGCGAGGCCACGACATGGGGCAAGGTGGAGACCGCCCGGGAACGCATGGTGTACGGGGAAGCCACGATCACCCTGTCGCTCCTGGCCAGCGACGCGTATCACCGCGGCCTCTGGCGGCAACGCGAGGCGAGGCGGCTCGGTCGGCTGTTCGGTGAGCACACCGGCCCCGGCGCTCGCGGGGCAACCGGGCCGGACACGCCGGTCGAAGGCACCCGCGCGCCGGTCGCGCCCGGCCCCACGTGAGCCAGCTCTACCTCGACTTCGAGGAGGGCCGCGGCCGCGCGGTGCCGCCACCCGCCGGCGATCATGCCACGGCCTGCGTCCTCGTGCAGGAGCTGGAGCGCATCGCGCGGGACGGCGGGCGTGCCCGCAAGATCCTGATCGCGCGCACTCGCGGCGAGGGCAAGGAGTTGCTGCGGCAGGTCGCGTTGCGTGGACGGTCGTGGGTCGGCTTTGAAGTCAACACCTTGCGACCAGTCGCATCAAAAATCGTTGCGCGCGAGTTGTCGGCCGCGGGCCGCACGGTGATCGACTCCTTCGACGAGCACGCGCTGGTGGAGCGCGCCATCGACGAGGCGCTCGCAGCGGGGCGCGGCTTCCGCTTTCCGACGCTCCGCGAGAAGGTGGGCTTCCGCGACGCGGTACGTCACTCGGTGGCGGCCCTGCGCCTGGGAGGCATCGATTCCCGCTCGATTGCCGCACCCGAGCGGGCGACGGATCGCCAGGCACTGATCACCGCCGTGCTCCGCCGGTACGAGCACCTTCTCGAGGCCGGCAACCTTGCGGACAATGCGATGGTGCTGCGGACCGCCACGCGGATATTGGAAGACGATACCGCCTCCCCGCCCCTGAGCGATCCGACCATCCTGTTGCCGGGCCTCCCCGACCGCGGCCTCGCGGGACGGTTCGCGCGCGCGTTGCAGGTCCGGGGCGCGACCCTCCTCAGGACGGACCCGGTCGAGGGCATGCGGGTGCCGAAGGGGATCCTGTGGGACGTCGCGCCACCCGCCGCAGCCGGAAGCTACCTGCACGCTGTCGAGCGCTTCGAAGGGCCGCGGCCGCGCATCGAACTCTTCGCCGCGGGCTCGGTGCAAGACGAGGTGCGGGGAGTGCTGCGCCGAGCGATCGATCTGGGGGCGCGCTGGGACGAAGTCGAGGTGATCGCCGCGGATCCCTCCCTGTACGGCTCGGCGCTGCATGCGCTGGCGGAGTCGCTGGAGATCCCGGTCACCTTCGCGGTGGGCCTTCCCGTAGAGCGCACACGCCCCGGCCGCGTGGTCACGACCTACTTCCAGTGGATCGAGAACGACTTCCATGAATCGCGCCTTCGGGCCCTGATCGAGGCCGGGGACGTGCAGCCGCCCCCGCCGGGCGACCGGCTCCACGGTCCCGGTCTGGCGCGCGCACTGAGAAGGCTGCGCATTGGGTGGGGCAGGCAGCGTCATATCGCCCGGGTGGAGCGGGCCATCGAGGGCCTGGACGGCTTGAAGCGGCGCCCCTTGCAGAACGAGGAGAGCTTCGAGCGGCTCAAGCAGCGGAGGCGCGAGAACCTGCTCGCCCTGCAGGCGCTCATTGGGCCTCTGCTGGAAGCCACCCCGCCGGTCGACGGCACCGTGTCCCCCGCTCGGGTCGCGACCGGTGTCAAGAGCATCCTCGCGCGCGTCGCCCCGGGCACCGACACCGACGACACCGCCCGGGACCGACTGCTGCGCCAACTCGACCGGATCGAGGCTACGCTGACCCGGCCGACCGACTACCCTTCGGCTGCGGCCATCGTCAAGACGTTTCTCCAGATCCGCATTCCCGCGCCGAGAGCCGAAGGAATGGCGCCGTGGAGTTCGGCCGCCGGCCACCTCTACCTGGCCGACTTCGCCCACGGCGGAGCCACAGGTCGGCCGTACACGTTCGTCGTGGGGATGGACTCGGGCCGCTTCCCCGGGTCCACAATGGAAGACCCCTTGCTGCTGGACAGGGAACGGTGGCGCCTGGGGCGCGGCGAGCTCCCCCTCGCGCGCGACCGGACCGCCGAAGCCCGCTTCAACTTCGCCCAACTGATCGCGCGTCTGCGCGGGACGCTGACCCTCAGCTACTCGCGGTGGGATCCGGCCGAAGCGCGCGAACTCGCACCGGCGCCGGAACTGCTCCAGGCCCTGCGTCTGCGCGAGGGTGACCGGACCCTCAACTTCGAGCAGCTGGAGGCTCACCTGGGCGCCAGCGAGTCTCGCCTTCCACGAGCCGAACTCGCCACCGACGTGGACGCGGGAGATGTCTGGCTGCGCGCGCTCGCCTCGCCCGACGGCAGGCTGCTCGACGGACTCGAGGCGGTCGGGCGTGCCTATCCGCGACTGGGCTTGGGGATGGCGGCGGCGGAGGGGTTGCGGAGCGACCTGGCCTCGGTGCACACGGGCTTTCTGGGCACGCATTCGCCTCCGCTCTCGTACCAGGAATTGTCGGGTCATACGTTCTCGGCGAGCGGACTGGGAAGCCTGGGCGCCTGTCCGCGCCGCTTCCTGTTCAGCTATGTCCTGCGCGCCCATCCGCCCGACGACCCGGAGTTCGATGCCCACCGCTGGCTCAACCCGCTTGAGCGGGGCAGTCTCCTGCACTCGGTCTACCAGCACACACTGGAGTTGGCGCGGGAGCGGGGACTGGACCCTGCAGACGAGGGTTTTCTCGCGTTGGCCCTGTCGCTTGTCGACGACGAGGGGGCGCGCAAGCTGTGGCAGGTACCCGCGCCCAGCCAAGCCGTCCACGAGTGGGAGATGGCGGGGCTGCGTGACGACATCCGGTCCTTCGTCGAGATGATCCGAAGCGAACCGCCACCATGGATCGCCCTGGAGATGCCCTTCGGGATGACCGAGGATCCCGTGGCGATCGACGCGGACGGACGACCCGTACAGGTGCGCGGCTACATCGACAGGCTTGACGACCACGGGGCCGAGCTGCAGGTGGTCGACTACAAGACCGGTACCGACCACGGGTACGGCGGGAGGTCGGGGATCTACGACGGTGGCCGCAGGGTGCAGCACGTGATCTACACCCTGGCCGCTGCCGCCGTCCTGGACAGAACCGTCAGCGGGATGGAGTACCACTTCCCGACCCGTCGCGGCGAGAACCGCGTGTGGGCGTTCGAGACTGAAGCCCTGGAAACCGGCGGGCTCCTTGTCGCGACCCTGCTCGAAGGCGTCGCCGAGGGGCACTTTCCGGCAACCGACAACGCGAAGAACGACTGCCGCTTCTGTGACTACGGCGAGGTGTGCGGGGTGCGGAGCGGCGCCTGGGGGCAGGTGTCGTGCCGCTTCGCCGACTGGACGGCCCGCAATCTGAAGGATCTGCCGGAGCTGGAGACGCTGCGAATGGTGCGTAACTGGGAGGACGAGTGACCGAGCCGACCCTCCCTCCTGACCAGGCCGCCCGGGATCGGATCAGCAGGGACCTGGAACGCAACCTGCTCGTCGAAGCGGGTGCGGGGTCGGGGAAGACCACGTCGCTGGTCGACCGCATGGTCGCACTGGTGCGGAGCCGGGCGTGCACGGTCGACCAGATCGCCGCGGTCACCTTCACCCGCAAGGCGGCGGCCGAGCTGCGCCAGAAGTTCCAGGTAGTGCTGGAACGGGAGGCGGCAAAGCTTGCGCCCGGGCACCCGGATCTCGATGCGCTCGAGGCCGCGGTCCGCGACATCGATCACGCCTTCCTGGGCACGATCCACGCCTTCTGTGCGCGGCTGCTCCGCGAGCGGCCGCTGGAAGCCGGGCTCGATCCCGGCTTTCGCGAAGTGCTGGAGTCGGAGGCGGAGCGCATGCAGCGCGGCGCCTGGGTCGAGTACCTGGAGCGCCTGGCCACGGATGGGGATCCCCGCCTGGAGGAGCTCGATCGGCTCGGCATCGCGCCCGACCGTCTTCAGGACACGTTCCGGGAGCTGGTCGAAAACCCGGATGTCGACTACGGCTTCGAGCGGGTCGAGCCACCTGAAGCCGGGGCGATCCGCGCGGTGCGGGCCGACTTCGAGACGCTCCTCGACCGCGGCCGGGCGTTGATGCGGGGCCGCACCCCTCCGGATGGATGGGACGGCTTCGGCAAGCGGATCCGCACGCTCCTGTACTGGCGCCGCACTCTGGATTGGAGCGATCCGAGGGCCTTCTTCGACGCGCTGGCCCGGGTGCACCTCAAGAAGAGTGGACTGGTGCAGAAGCGGTGGGCGGACGACGGGGTGGGCAAGGCGCGGGCCAAGCGGCTCTTCGGGGACTTTTGCGAATTCGCGGCGGCTGGGGGCGAGGCGGACAGGTTGCTGCGCGAATGGTGGGCCTACCGCTATCCGGTCGCTATCGACGTCGCCAGGCGCGCGGCCGCGGCCTTCGCGGACGAGCGCAAGGACCGCGGCCAGATCAACTTCCAGGACCTGCTGGTCCTCTCGGCCGCGCTGCTGCGGGACGATCCCGAGGCTCGCCGTGACCTGGGCAGACGATATCCACGTCTGCTCGTCGACGAATTCCAGGACACCGACCCCCTGCAGGCGGAGATCCTGCTCCTGCTGGCCAGCGACCCGGAGACAGGCGACGACTGGCGCACCGTGGTGCCTCGTCGCGGTGCGCTCTTCGTCGTCGGAGATCCCAAGCAGAGCATCTACCGCTTCCGGCGCGCCGATATCGCGCTGTACCAGCTCGTCAAGGAGCGCTTCGAGAACTTCGGCGACGTGCTGGTGCTCGAGGCCAACTTCCGCTCGCTCGGCGGCATCGAGGCGCTGGTGAAGGGGGTCTTCGACCGTGAGGACCGGTTCGGGAAGGACGACACCGACCGCCAGGCAGCCTTCGCCCCCCTGCTGACCCAGCGCGAGGGGACGGGTGTCCTGGCGACCTACACGGTTTCGGGCAGCAGGCAGGACGAGGTCGCGCGGGACGACGCCGACCGGATTGCCACCGAGATCGCGCGCCGCGTGGCGGCTGGTGAACGCGCACCGGACGACTTCCTGATCCTCACCCGGAACCGCAAGTACCTCTCGGTCTATGCCCGGGCTCTTGAGGACCGAAACCTCCCCGTCGACGTGTCAGGCGCCGGGGTGGGCTTCGAGGACGAACTGGCCGCGCTCCTCCTCCTCTTCCGCTGTCTGGAAGATCCGGCGAATCAGCCACGAGTCCTTGGCGTGCTGACGGGCCCGCTTTTCGGGATCACGCTGGATCGGCTGGTGGCGTACCGGGATCGCGGTGGGCACTTCAGGATCAACCGTCGGGCCGAGGGCAAGGGCGAGGTGGCGGACGCGATCAACGTGCTGCACGGGTGGTGGAAGCGGGCGCTGTGCGAGCCGGCTGACGTTACCGCCGAGCGCCTGATCGGCGAGACCGGGCTTTTCCCCCTGGCGGCCGCGGGGAACCTGGGAGGACTGCGCGCCGGGGCGCTCTCCTACCTGCTTGATGCGGTGCGCGCCCGGGCGCTGGAGGGCGACACGTCGATCGCGGGTGCCGTCGACGCCCTGGCGACCGCGCTGGACTGGGAGGACGCGGAGGCGCCGCTGGTGCCGGGGCGGGGGGACTGCGTCCGGGTGATGAATCTCCATCGGGCCAAGGGGCTGGAAGCGAATGTGGTCTTCCTCGCGGCGCCCTTTGGTGAATTCGACCGCGAACCGCGGATGCGCGTCGCCCGGGACGAGACGGGGGCCGCGCGCGGGACGATCCCGATTGTGGTCAGGCGGGGATACGCGACCGAGATCATCACCCAGCCGGCAACCTGGGAGGAGGACCAGAAAGTGGAGGCTACGTTCGAAGAGGCGGAGAGGACGCGCCTCCTGTACGTGGCCGCCACCCGGGCGAGGGACGAGCTGTGGATCGCGCGGGGAGCGGGGCTGCGCGGGCGGGATTCGTCGCCCTGGAAGGCGTTGGAGGAGTGGGTGACCGGGGTCGTGCCGGGTATCGAGTTGCCGCGTGGCGCGGCCCCCGAGCCGGACCGGCTGGACCCGGAGATCGACCTGACGGCGCCGATAGCGGCGGTGGCGTCGGCCGCGGCGCGCACCCGCAGTCCCACCTACCGGTTGGAGACGGTGACAGGGAGGGCCAAGGGGGCGATTGCCCCGGACCCCGTCGTGCTTGATCCCGCCGTGCGTGCCGACACCTTCACGCAGTCCCCGCTCGGCCCGACAAGCGGCGGCTACGAGTGGGGCAGCGTGGTTCACGACGTGCTCGCAGCTGCGGGTGAGGGCACCGACGGCGATGCCCTTGTGCAGTACGCGCGCGGTCTCTTGATCGAATACGAGCGCCCGGTTGACGCGCTGGGCGAGCCGACCGAAGTGGAAGCGCTGATGGCGCTCGTCGAGGCGGTGCGCAACTCGGAAATCTGGACGCGGGCGATGGCGAGCAGCGAGCGTCACAGCGAAGTCCCCTTCGCGGTCAGCCGAAACGGCGGCGATGGTCCGGGAAGCGTCGGCGAGGCCCCGCAGGTCCTCGAGGGCGTGATCGACCTTGTCTTCAAGGACGGGAACAGCTGGGTCGTCGCCGACTACAAGACAGACAGGGGCGATGACCCCGACTTTGGCGACAGGGCGCGCCGGTACCGCGCCCAGGTCGATCTCTACGCCGAATGCTGGGAGCAGCTGACGGGAGAGAAGGTCGGCGAGCGGGTGCTCGTCTACACCGGCCAGGGACGGACGGAGTCATGGTGACTGTCGCCCGGAGGGCTTGTCCCAGGCGGTCGAGGCCACCAAACTGGGCTGACCGACGGGGCGATACCCAGGGGCCGTCACAGACTCCGGGCCCCGCGGACACCTCTTTCGACCCCAGGACCCTACATGTTCAGAACGAGCTACTTGCCCGCCGCGCCGATCGCGCTCGCCGTTGCCGCATCAGCTTGTGCGCTCACCGCCCTCCCCGCCGCCGCCCAGGACGACGAAGGACTGCCCTTCCCCGAAGGCTGGGAGGTCCGCTTCGACCGCGAGGGCGCCAGCATGGACGACCTCTACCTCGTCACCATGACTCCAGGCTACCACGTCACCACGGGACCCGCGATGATCGCGTGGCACCCCGACTCGGTCGCAACGGGAGACTTCCGCATCGAATCGGAGACCTTCCTCTTCGACCCGCAGGGGCGGCGCGAGGCGTTCGGCTTCTTCATCGGCGGCTCCGACCTGCAGGGCCCGGAGCAGCGCTACACGTACTTCCTGCTGCGCGAGGGCGGCGAGTTTCTGGTGAAGAGCCGTACGGGCACTGAGACGCCGGTCGTTCACAACTGGACCGCCCACCCCGCGATCGTGTCCTACGCCACCAAACCCGAGGGCTCGGCCACGGCGAAAAACGTGCTCACGCTCGATGCCACGGGCGACGAACTGCGCTTCGGGGTCAACGGTCAGTTGGTGTGGACGGGGCCACGGGAAGGTCTCGCCACGGACGGTATCTTCGGCCTGCGGGTCAACCACGGACTCAACCTGCACGTCACGACGATTACTTCGGCCCCGGCGGACGCGGGCGATGGTACCATCGACATCGAGGTCGTGACCTGCCTGACTTGCACGGAGTCGCCAAGTCTGATGAACCAGTTGCGCGGGTTCTTCGACCGGCTGAGGACCGAACACGAGCGCAAGATCGCGGTCAAGTCCGGCGAACAAGGTCATCCTCCCCGCCGCTAGGCGGGACACCTCCCTGGGTCGCAGGGCTTGCGACCGGTGCTCCCGTGGACCCACCATGGGACCTGATCGGGTCGGTGCACCGGGCCACCCTCGGCAAGGAGTCTGTTCGTGAAGATCATCGTGTCGGCAGGGGTTGGCGCGTTGGGTTTGATTGCCTTGGGAGTGTCTTCCGGTGGAGTCGGCTCCGCCGAGAGAGTCGGGTCTGCCGGTGGCGTCGAGCCCGCAACCGATGAAGTGCTGGCGGCCGCCCTCGTGCAGGACACTCCGGTTGTCCAGCGAGCCCAGGAGCCGCGGCCCCAGCAGCGCAGGCGGTGGCGCTACCGCAACCGCTACCCCGGCCCCATCCCCACGCCCGAGGAGTGGCAGCCGCCGGATGGCCCCGTGCGCATCGGCCTGCAGGTGGGTCACTGGCGGGCGCACGAAGCCCCGCGCGAGCTTCGGCGACTGCGCGGCAACGGCGGCAACTGGAACGGCACCGCCGAATGGGAGGTCAATCTCGAGATCGTCCGCCGCACAGGCGCCATGCTGGAAGAACTGGGGTACGTGGTCGACATCCTGCCGGCCGTGGTACCCCCGGGCTACCGCGCCCACCTCTTCCTCGCGATCCACGCCGACGCGAGCAACGATCGGAACGCCAGAGGCTACCGCGTGGCGGCGCCGAGCCGCGACGCGACCGGTCGGGCCTCCGGCTTCGTCGACCTGCTAAGGCGCACCTACGGGAGCGCGACCGGCCTCCGGCGGCTTCCGGACACGACCCGGCGCATGCGCAACTACTACGCCTTCAACTTCCGGCGCTACGAGCACGCGCTACATCCCATGACCATCGCGGCGATCATCGAGACCGGCTTCCTCACCAACGCCGCCGACCGCGAACTGATCATCGGACAGCCGGACCGCGTGGCGCGCGGGATCGTCGACGCGATCACCGAGTTCCCGATCACGCCGCCGCCGGGAAGATTTGAGTAGTCCTATATCGCCTTTATGTATACCGAACCTTACATCCCCCCGATTTCCGTCACCAGGAACTCCTCGAAGAAGTCCAGCATGTCGTGGAGCTTCTGGATCGTGTTGTCCCGCCCGTACACGTAGTAGCCCTCGCCGGGGTAGGCCTTGTAGCGCACGATCTTGTAGTGCTGGTCGAGCTTGCGCGCGAAGTCGAGCGCGGCCTGCGGCTGGTCCTCCCGCAGCCTCCAGTCGGCCGCGACCCCCTCGCCCTGAATCACGAACGTGGGCGTGGTCACCTCGTGGGCCTTCAGGATGGCCGAGCTGTTCAGGTACACGTCCCGATTCTCGGGGTAGGGCCCCAACTCGTACTCGAGCAGCTTGATGTGCTGGAGCTCGTGCACCTTGGTGTGGAAGTCGGTCATGTCGCCATAGCCGGACAGCGCGATCGCGGCCTGGAACACGCCGGGCGCGAACGCCACCGCGTCCATCGTCATGATGCCGCCGTAGCTGGTCCCCGTCACCGCGATCCGGTCGGGGTCCACGTCGGGCAGGGTCTTCAGGTAGTCCACCCCCGCGAGCACGTCTTCCAGGTCGCAGTGGCCCCAGCAGCCGTTGTTGAGGTCCTCGAACTCCAGGCCGTACCCTGAGCTTCCGCGGATGTTGGGCATGAGGACGACGTAGCCACGCTGCGCGAAGAAGTGCACCTGTTGGTGTCTCCGAAACTGGTCGTCGAACTGTGACGTGGGCCCGCCATGGATCCACATCACGCCTGGGAACCGCTCACCCGGCTCCGCGTCCGGCGGCCGGTGCAGATACGCCGGGATGGTGAGGCCGTCGCTGCTGGGGTAGCTCACCTTCTCGGGCATGTGCAGCTTCTCGCTCGAACCCGCCGCAACGGTGCTGTGAAGCAGGCGGCTCTCGCCCAACTCGACGTCCATCACGAACAGCTCGGCAGGGCGCGTGGGCGTCTCCATCGTGTAGCTGATGCTGCCGCCGTCGGGTGACCATTCCGCCCGCAACGCCGCGCCGACCTCCGGCTCGACCAGCACCTTGCTCTTCGTGCCGTCCGCCGAGACCAGTCGCAGCGAGTGGATGCCGTCGCGGTTCTCGGTGTAGCTGATCCAGCTGCCGTCGGGCGACCAGCGCGCGTCGCTCTGGTCGTAGTCGGAGGCGGCGATCTGGCGGGGCTCGCCGCTGCCGTCGCGCGGCACCACCCAGAAGTTCAGCCAGCCGCTGCTCTGCGAACGAAACAGCACCGTCTCCCCGTCGGGCGACACCTGCGCCGACGCGAACGCCCGCCCGGCCCGGTAGTCGAAGAAGCCCCGGTCCTGCACGACCGTGCGGGGGTTCTTCCCGTCGGGGTCCACCTCGATGACGTCGTGGTCCACCCAGCGGTCGTCCATGCGCACGTAGAGAAGCCGGCTTCCATCGGGCGTCCAGCTGGGATAGCCCTCGTAGAGCGGGTCGTCGGTCAGGCGGCTTACCTTGCCGTCCGGCACCGAGACCGTCCAGATGTCCATGTTCCCGAAACGGTCGCCGGAAAACGCGATCCGGGTGCCGTCGGGCGACCAGGCCAGCCCGTTGGCCCGCGCCGACAACCCGGTCAGCTGCACGTCGACGCCGACGCGCATACCGTCACCCTCCACGGCCGGCCAGAGCCAGATGTCCGGCGCACCGCTCTTGTCGGACGTGTAGGCGATCCAGCGCCCGTCGGGAGACCACGTCGGCTGCGGCGCCCCCAGCGACCCCACACCGCTCAGCGACAGGTCTTCGGTGAGGATTTCGAACGCGCCGTCCTCCGTGCTGACCGAGCCCAGGCCGCCGCCGGAGACGAACGTGATCCGCGAGCCGTCCGGCGACCACTTGGGTGGATGGGTGCCACCCACAGCCGCGGTCAGGTCAACCAGCTCGACGGCGGAGATGGCGTCGGCGGAAAAAGACGAGGCGGCCGATACCGCGGCACCGGCCGCATCCCCGGCAGCCGGGGCTTCGTACTGGCAGGCCAGGCTGGCCGCGAGCACAAGTGCCGCCAGGGGCAGCGCCGAACGAGGCAGGGGCCGCTTCGCCGCGCCCGGGCGGGCGGCCCCAAAGCCGGAAGACGGGGTGTCCATGTGTCTCATCGGTCCATCCTCTCGCCCGCGTCCACCATTTCGTCGTTCAAATACCGGCGGAAGAAGTCCAGCATGTCGAGCAGCATCTGCCGCCGGTTGGCCTTGCCGCGCACGTAGTAGTTCTCGTTCGGGTAGGTCGTGTACTCGTACGGCTTGTAGAAGTTCTCCAGCGCCTGCGCAAAGATCTCGGACTGGTCCGACCCCGGATAGCGGCCCTCGCCGTGCACCATGAAGATCGGCGTCGAGACCTTGTCGATCTCGAAGATCGCCGAGCTGTTGCGCCACACGTCCTGGCTCGTCGCGAACGGACCGAGTTCATGCTCCAGCAGCTTGATGTGCCGCAACTCGTTCTCGCCGTGGTAAAAGTGGATCCAGTCGCCATACCCCGATCCGGGAATGATCGCGCGGAACACATCGGGCGCGAACGACGCCGCGTACATGCTCATCACGCCGCCGTAGCTGGTGCCCGTCAGGCCGATCCGGTCGGGGTCGACCTCCGGCTGCGTCTTCAGGAAGTCGACGCCGGCCACGACGTCCTCCAGGTCGCAGTGGCCCCAGCAGTCGTTGTTGCCGTCGGCGAAGGCCTTCCCGTACCCGGAACTGCCCCGGATGTTGGGCAGCAGCACCGCGTACCCCCGCTGCGCGAAGAATTGCACGTGCTGCTGGAAGGTGTCGTGGAACTGCGAGGTGGGGCCGCCGTGAATCCACAAAATGCCGGGCGCGCGCTCACCCGCGGGGACTCCCACCGGGCGATACAGGTAGGCGGGGATCGAGTAACCGTCCGTGCTGGGATATTGAACCTTCTCCGGCAGGATCAACCGCGCCCCGAAGTTCCCGGCCGGCATGGACGAGGTGAGTTGGCGGCTATGGCCGTCCTCCAAAGACACTACATACAGGTCCTGAGGGGTCAGAAGGTCGGCCATCAGGTACGAGATCGACCGTCCGTCGGGCGACCAGGAGGGATTGGACGCGACGCCGCCTGCGGAATTGCCGCCCATCCCGCCCGGCGACGCCAGCACGCGTGGCTTCCCGCCGTCCGCGGCAACCACGCGCAGGTCGTGATGGCCGTTGTGGTTCTCGGTGTACGCGATCATGCTGCCGTCCGGCGACCACACCGCGCTGCTCTGGTCGGCCTCGGCGGCGGCGACCGGACGGGCCTCTCCACCCCCGATCGGGGCGATCCAATAGTTGATCCAGCCGCTGCGGTGCGAGCGGAACAGGACCTGACTGCCGTCGGGCGAGACGCGCGGATAGGCGAAGGTCGTGCCGGCGCCGTAGTCGAAGAAGTCGGTGTCCTGGAGCACGGTGCGCGCGCCCGATCCGTCCGGAGCGACCTCGATCACATCGTGGTTCTCCCAGGTGTCGTCGAGGCGCACGTACAGGATGCGCTGCGAGTCCGGGGTCCAGGTCGGGAAGACCTCATAGAGCTTGTCGCTGGTGACGCGCTGGACGCGCCTGGTGGCGACCTCGACGGTCCAGATGTCGTAGTTGCCGTAGCGGTCGCCGGCGAACGCGATCGAGCGCTCGTCGGGCGACCAGGTCATCGAGTTGATGCGCCCGCCGAGGCTGGTCAACCGCTTCTCCGAGCCGTCCCGGGTGGACCAGATCCAGATCTCGGGCGAGCCGCCCTTGTCCGACACGTAGGAGATCCAGTTGCCGGACGGCGACCAGCCGGGCATCTGCGAGGCCAGAAAGTGGCCCGAGGTGCCCATCTCGATCGGCAGGCGGGTGGGGAAGCCGCCATCGGGGGAGATCGTCATCAGCCCGCCCGAGAGGGACGACTGGAAGAGGATTCCCGAGCCGTCGGGCGACCAGGCCGGAGAGCCGGAGACCACCGACTCGATGGACAGCAGCTGGTCGATGTTGAGGATCGTTTCGCCGTCTCCCTGCGCATGCACAGGGGCCGTGGCTGCGAATGCGAGGAAGGTGGCGGCCCCCAGCAGAGGGGACGTCTTCACCGGTTTCCGATAGCTGGTCATGGTTGCTCCTTGTTTCAGTTTTCCTCGTCCTGATAGATCCACAGGCTGGATTGGTCCAGCACGTTTTCGAGTCTCCACCACACGGTCTGTCCGGGACGCACGTAGATCACACTGCTGCGGTATGGCCGATCGCCGATGGGATCGGCCTGCAACCGGAACCCCGAACCCATGAGCAGGCTCCTGGGAAGGGGCACGGAGTCGCGCCTCATGCTTGTGATTGTAAGCAGCGCCATGCGGTCAGCGCCGCGAAGCGCATAAATGCGCATGTCGAGCCAGTTGCGGTTGTTGACGTGCAGCTTGCTCTCGGGCGCACCCTCCCAGGCCGCCTCGCCGCCCACGCCGGGCGGGTCGCCGGAGCGCTCCGAACTCGAAGCGCATCCGGCGACCGCCGCGGCGAAAAGAGCGGCGACAAGCCAGAGGCCGGCTGCTCCTACGGGATGACGCCCTGCTGGGTCATGCATCCCGGCGGAACCTCCGGTTCGCGCGGGAGGCACTCGCTCAGCGGGTAGGGCATCGCGCTGTGAAGCCGCTGGTCGGCGCTGGGCGGACCCAGCACGGGGATGTCCAGCAGCTTGTCGTAGCGGTTCATGTCGATCCACGTGTGCCCCCACTCGAAGACCAGCGAGAACCGCTTGTTGTAGAGCAGTTCGTTGAGCAGGTCGTCGTCGGATCCGGGATAGGGATCCGGCAGCGGCTCCAGGCCGCCCGAGTTCATGCGTATGAAGTTGATGTCCTCGATCGCGGCTGCCCGGTTGCCCATCGCCAGGTTCGCCTCGGCCCGGATCAGAATAAGCTCCTCGTTCTTGACCCAGACGAACGGGGCGCTCGGACTCTCGTACAGGGTGTACTGCAGATCCGAAGTCACCTCGAGCAGCTGATACGCCCCAACCTCCTTGAACTTGGTCTGGAAGCGCAAGTCGGGTGATCCGTCCGCGCGGGCCTGGGCCTCGGTGCGGAAGCGCGTGTTCGCGTACAGCAGGTCGGGCCGGTTGGCCGGGTTGACGAGGTCGCCCGAGTTGACCGACCAGCTGTGTTGCGCGCCATAGGCCAGCGGCATGCCGGTGCCCGCAAAGGACTCCGCAACCGCCTGCATGGCGCCGGACCAGTTGTTGCGGTGCACCTCCGCACGCGCCTTGATCGCGCGGTTGAGGCGGACGAAGTCGCCCGGCGACGCGAAGTTGGCCAGTCCGGCCGTCACGCCGAAGGGGAACGACGAGGCGGCCTGCAGATCGCTGCGCGCTTCGTCGAGCAGGCTGATCACGTGGCCGTAGACCTCGTTCTCGCCCACGATCGGAGCCGGCGGGTCATTGGGGTCGGACCCGACCGCGACGGGTGCGCCCAGGTGCCGCCGGGTCACCGCGATATGCAGCAGGTCGTACGCCTGGATGGTCTTGGTGAAACCACGCACCGCCGCCTTGTCGGGTTCGGGGATCTCCGCTCCCGCCAGCGCCTCCAGAAGCAGGTTGGCGTTGCGCATGTTCTTGTACGCTTCACCCCAGACCTGCGTCCCCACGAAGAGGGTCTGGGTCCATGGGTCGCGGACGCTGCCGGGCAGGGAAGACCCGGTGGGCGCCATCGGGTAGACTTCGCGGCCGAAGGCGCCGACCCAGTGCACCATGTCGGCCGCGGTGAGACGCGTGTCGAAGAGCAGGCCCTGCGCCGCGGCCGCGATTGCGGCCGAGTTCGGGTTGGTCTGCAGGTCCTCCACGCTGGGGTTGTTGAAATCGGGTACGGTCAGTTCGCACGCCGTGAAAGCGGTTGCGAAGAGACCCGCCGTCAGGAGACGGCCCAGTTGTCTGATCATTGGTCTCATTCTCCCGTTCACGTTAGAAGCCCACGTCCACCGAGAACCAGAAGCTCCGGCTCGGCGGGTAGGGTGCCACGTCCTGTCCACGGCCGACTGCTTCGCTGCCGAAGTTGCTGACTTCGGGATCCAGTCCGGCGTAGTCGGTGAAGGTCAGCAGGTTGCGGCTGCTCAGGTTGAGTCGAATATGCCGGGCCGTGCTCCAGATGTTCGCGACCATGTTCTCGGGCATGTCGTAGCTGATGGTCAGTTCGCGCAGCTTCACGAAGGAAGCGTCCTGGAAGTAGGTCCCCGTGTTCTGGGGGAACTCCCGGTTGCGCTTTACGCAGACGCTCTCGCCGTTGACGGTGTTGTTGCAGTCCTCGGTGTTCCGGGTGAGGTCGAAGAGGAACTGGGTCAGATTGTTGGCCGTCCCACCCTTCTGCCAATCCAGAGTCGAGTAGACGTTGAACCGTCCGAAGCTGATGTCGTTCGAGAAGCCCATGCGGAAGTCCGCGTTGGATTCCGCCAGCGGGCCTACGCCGACCTCACCGGTTTCGGGGTCGGGGCCGTTGCCCCAGAGCAGCGTCAGGGACCTGCCCTCCTCGGCCACGGTGGTGCCGTAGAAGTAGCCGAACCCCTGGATCCGGAAGCGTGGAACCGGGAGCGAGACCACCTGACTGCGGTCCATGGTGAAGGTGGTGCGCGAGGTCCACTGCAGGTTGCTGGTGTAGAACGGCACCACCGTCAGGGCGGTCTCCAATCCCCAGATGTTGATTTCGCCGCCGTTGAAGATGGACTCGACGAAACCGGTGGACGGGGCGAGTGAGCGCTCCAGGATCACGTCCCTGACCGTCTTGTTGAAGTACGTCAACTCGAGCGTGGCCCGGTCCTCGAACAGCGTCGCGTCGACGCCGCCCTCGATCTCGGTCTGGCGCTCGGGACGCAGGTCCAGCGCCGCCGTGGCGCCCTGCACGCGCAGGGCCGGCAGTCCGCCGATGTTCCTGCCCTCGTACTCGGTGAACTTCTGCCCGTAGACCGGCTGGTTGCCCGACTGGCCCCAGGCGCCCCGGAACTTGACCTCTTCCAGAAGGTTGCCACCGATCGGGAAGCGATAGGAGGCCGCAAACTTCGGATAGAAGTGGAACGCTTCGGTGTCGGAGTTGTTGGAACTACGGTCGGCGCGCGCTCCCGCGGTCAGGAGCAGCCGCTCGTCCATCATCAGCAACTCTTCCTGGGCGAAGATGCCGAAGTCGAGGATCCGCTCCCGGTTCTGCCTGACCTCGGTCGCCGTGCCCCGGTCGATGTTCTGCAGGCCCCCGATGAGGTTCTTCGCGATCGTGCTGCTGTAGTCGAGGTCGCGGATCTCGTACTGGGTGCCGAAGGACGTCGTCGACTGGTACGAGTCGGAGTTGAAGGTGTAGACGGCGTTCAGGTTGGCATTCATGTACTGGCTGTAGGCCGACCCGAGCACCGACGTGCCGGGAAGCCCGTCACTGGGCTCGAACTGCGATTCGGGCGGCGAGAACAGTTCGTTCTTCTGGTTGTAGAAGTCGATTCCGCCGGTGGCGCTCAGCCGCAGATTGTGCGTGGACGAAGTGATGGCGTCGAAGGTCAGGTTCCCGGACCCCACGAAGCGCCACACCTCCTCGTCGTTCCGCACGAGCGACGCCGTCTCCAGGATGTTCGATCCGGCGAACGGGTTCCGGGGATAGGTGCCCTGCCCGCTGGGGCAATTGTCGATGTCGGCCTGGCGGCTTCCGTCGGCGCAGGTCGCGCGCAGGTCGACGAAGCTCGGCGTCGACGGGAGCGTCATGTAGTAGCTGATGCTCCGGTTGTCGTTATTGGTGATGCCGCGGCCCGCCAGGGTGTGGATCGCGTTCGTGTTCAGGCTGAAGGAGACGCGGTCGCCGAGCGTCTGGTCGATGTTGAGCTTCAGCGACTCCTTGTTGTAGAAGGTGTTGTCGATGATGCCGCCATCGTGCTTGACCAGGCCAGAGGCGTAGTAGCGCGTGTCCTCCGTACCGCCGCTCACGCTCGCCTGGGTCTCGTAGGAGAGGGGTTCGTTCCCCGCCAGCAGCTCCTCGTGGTCGAAGAACTTGCCGGCCTGCCAGTGATCCCTGGCCTGGGGCCCGAAGAACTCCACCGCCTCGTCCATCGAGGTGAACTCGCGCAAGCCCAGCTTGTTGGCGAGCTGGAAGAAGCCGAAGCGCTGAGTGACGTTGAACTGCGGCGCGCCGACCCGGCCCCGCTTGGTGCGGATGATGACCACACCGTTGTTCGCCTTCGATCCGTAGATCGCGGCGGCCGAGGCCCCCTTGAGGATCTCGATGCTCTCGATGTCGTACGGATTCAGGTCGGCGATCCGGTTCGCGGAGTTGTCCTGCGAGCCTCCACGGACGGGGTTGGAAGAGGAAACGGTGACGGTGTGCACCCCCGAGGGGATCGTCTGGTCGCTGACGATCACGCCGTCCACGACATAGAGCGGCGTGTGCGCGCCCAGGATCGTGGACACGCCCCGGAGCTGAAGCTGCATGCCTCCGCCCGGGGCTCCCGAGTTCGATTGGATGTTCGCCCCGGCGACCTTGCCCCGGAGCGCCTGCTCAACCGACCAGGTGGGCACCCTTTCGAGGTCCCTCGCGCTCACGGTCGAAACCGCGTTGGCGAGGTTCCTCCGGGAGATTCCGGTGGCCTGTCCCGTCACGACGATCTCGTCGAGGTTGAGGACGTCCACCCTGAGGAAGACGCTGATGTTGTTCGTGCCCTCGGGTACGGTGACCGATGCCGGCTGGTATCCCAGCATGCTGATATCGAGAACGACCTCGCCGGCTCCCACGGTGACGGCGAAGTTGCCGTCCTCTGCCGTGAAGGTGCCGAGGGTGGTCCCCGTGACGGCGACGGCCGCCCCCGAAATGGGCTGCCCGGTGGTGGCGTCGGTGACGGCGCCTGTTAGCACGCGCGTCTGGGCCAGGATCTCTCCCGTGCCCAGAAGCATGAACAGGCCCGCCATGATGCCGTAGCGCAATCTCATAAGGCTCCTCCTTTGCTGATTGCGTACAACGTGTTGGGTGTGTCCCGTTTTCGCGGCTTGCGTACCGATTTGCATACAGACGTGGCCAAAAGGGGTGGCCCATTCCGCTGCTGCCGCGTAGTGTTCGGACATGATCAAGCCCCAGCCTGGATCGAACGCTCGGTGCACCCTCTCACCGTCTAGCCTCCCACTGCTGGCCCTGATCATGGCGGCGGGCTGGGGCGACGGGACCGCCGCCCAGGAAATCCCGGAGGACCGGTTTGCCCGCTTCCGGCAACTTATGGCCTACCCGTCACTTGTGAAAGGGGGCAGCGTCGGTGCGCGGTGGTTGGGCCGAGCCCAGGAAACGATTGAACTTCCAGGCGAGGATCGACCCCTGGCCGCGGAACTCGTCGAGGTCTACCGCATCGGGTCGGTCGATGCGGCCGCCGAATGGCAGGTGTTGGGCACGGTTCCGGCCGCGGGCTTCGACGAGGCCGGGAACCTGTATTTCCTGGACGCGCCTGCTCGCGTGGTCGTCGTCGACCCTGACGGCAACCTGCTGGGCGAGATCGGCCGCCCCGGCGAGGGCCCCGGCGAGTTCCGCAGACCGGAGCAGCTGGATGTCTTGGCGAGCGGGCGAGTCGTAGTCACCGACTCGTTTATCTTTCAGATCTTCGGTGCCGCCGGCGTGTTCGAACGAACGGTGAGCGTGAAGATCGACCCATCGAACATCTCGGGTATCGGGGCTTTTGTGCGGGCCGCGAGCTTTGGCGCGCGCCCCGCCCGCGATGGCGCTGCGATTTTCTCGGACGGCATCCGCAAGATCCTGCGCACGGACCTGTCGTCGGATGAGGCGCGGATCGACACGTTCGTGGAAGCGTGGGCGCCGCCAGGGACCGAAGAGATTTCCGGGGATTTCGCCGATATGGCCAGCGCCGCATTGTGGGGACTCGAGCCACCCCTCGTTTTCGATGCGCTGCCAGGGGGCGGGGTCGCGTTTTCGGACTCATCCGCCTACGCGA
>JAPPNN010000058.1 GCA_028873815.1 Gemmatimonadota bacterium
GGTGGAGACGGAGGCGATAGGCATGCGGTCTGATCCCGAAGTCATGGGTGGTCGGCGTTGCTGTCCTCACCCCCTTGTACCCCACAGTTCGGAAAATGTTCGGGTATTCTTTACGCGCGAGCAATACTAAACACTTTGGTTTAGTTTCACCTGAAACGCGAGCTTGGAGCCCCGCCCACCACCAGGTCCCCTCAGTACACGTCCAGATCCGCTGCGGACACCACGCGACCCGTGTACCCGGCCTCGCGGATCTCGCGCAGCAGGTCCTCGTCCGCAGCCCCCCAATAGAGCTGGTGGTACATCACCAGGAGACCGGGGCGGGCACGTGTGGCGATGTCCGCAAGCTCCACCGTCGACGTGTGGGAGTCGGCGTGATACCGCTGCCACTCGGGTGGGCGCCCCTTGAACGTCTCCGCCGAGTAGACCTCGTGGACCAGGATGTCGCAGCCGTCGCAGGCCTCGACCAGAGACTCGCTGGGCCGGGCGTCTCCCGAGATCACGATCGTGCGGGCGGGGGCACCGTCGGGCCCAAGCGCGTCGAAGCGGTAGCCGAGCGGGTGGGGCCACGACCCGTGCAGAACCGGAATCGCGGTGACGCGGACGTGCTCGTCCTCATAGACCGGACCGCCCGTGGTTTCCGTGACGGGGGACCGGTATGCGTCGAGGTTGTAGTCGTGCGGCTCGAGCCCGAACAGCCGCATGTGCACGTCTTCCTTCCACGCCTCCTGTACGTGCTCGACCATGTAGGCTGTGCCGGGTGGCCCGAAGATGAGAATCGGGTCCGGGCGCTCCAGCACCCAGGGCGAGAAGATCACGTCCGGTAGCCCCACGGTGTGGTCCGAATGGAGGTGCGTCAGGAAAAGGCGGTTGAGCCCGCTCGGTGCCAGGGCCTCGATGCCGTGTCTGGCGGAAGCCGCGGCGGCGCGGCGAACGATCCCGGGCCCGGCATCCACCAGGTAGGCCCGCCCGCCCGCCACGACGGCAACCGCCGGTCCCGAGCGGTCAGGGTCGGCGTTGGGGGTGCCGGTGCCCAGGACGATGAGGCGGGGTTCGGACGCCGTGGCGTCGGCGACCGCGGAGTCGGCGCTGGCCTCCTGCGCGGAGACGGGCGCCGCGACGGCGCTGGCCAGTGCGGCCGTGACAAGCGTCAAGCCAATCCGCACGGGGTTGTTGGTGTGGGACTTCGTCGAGCGCGGTCGTTCGGGCCCACGCCCGCCCGCAGCTTCGTTCTTCATGCAAGGACTCCTCGTTGCCGCCGGATCGTGAAACGCTTCACAAGCCCAAGCTGCCGCGCCGGAGGCCCACATGCAAAGGGCAGGGACGTGCCAGGCGCTTGCCTGCCCGGAGTGCGCCTCCGATTGTGTCCCTCCAGCGCAACCGCACCAGGAGACCCCACCATGCTTCCGGCACTCCCCGCGGCCAAGCGGCCGCCCTCCCTCCTCCCCCTCCTCACTCTGGCATGCGCAGCGGCTCTTCCGGCGTGCGCGCCCGCCGGCGACTCGGCCAACGACGCTTCCGCCGAAGCATCCGAGTCCCCGGCCAGCACCAACGCCGCCTCCGCCGCCGACCTCCAAGCCCGCGTCGAGTCCCGCCTGGCCACTCTCGACGCCACCAGCTCGTTCTACGCCAAACACATCCCCACCGGGCGCGAGATCGCGATCCGGCCCGACCTTCCCATGAACACGCTCAGCGTGATCAAGATCCCGATCATGGTGAAGGCGTTTCAGGACCACGCCGCGGGGCGCCTCGACCTGGACGCCCGCCATACCGTCGAAGCGGACGACATGCGCCGGGGCAGCGGGCTCATCCAGACCTTCGCGCCCGGCCTGAACCCCACCCTGCGCGGCCTCGTCACCCAGATGATCATCACCTCGGACAACACTGCCACCGACATGGTGATCGACCGGGTCGGGATGGACCGGGTCAACGAGATGCTCGCCGGGAACGGGTACGAGCAGACCCGTCTCAAGCACACCACCCACCGCCTGTTCCTGGAGACCTGGATACGAACCGATCCGGCTTACGGGGCACTCGGAGAGCGCGAAGTCTTCGAGCGCGGGTTCCCGTCGGACGAGGGCGCGGCCGCGCGCTTCTTTGAAATCGAGGGTGACTCGACGATCTGGCTGGGCAGCACCACAGCGCGCGAAATGGCCCGCCTGCTCGAGCAGATCATGGACGGCGAGCTGGCGGACCAGGCGGCCAGCGACGAGATGGTGCAGATCATGAACGCCCAGTTCTATACGACGCGGCTGCCGCGGATCGTCCGCTTCCAGGGCGTCCAGGTGGCGCACAAGACGGGCGACTGGCCGCCGTACGCCGGCAATGACGTGGGCATCCTCTTCTACGACGGCGGGCCGACGATCGTCTCGGTGTTCACCAACCAGAGCCGCGGCGACTTCTACGAGTTGGAGGAGACGCTCGGGATGATCGCGCAGGACATCGTGGAGGCGTGGAGATGAGCGGCGGGATGCGAATCGGCCGCCGCCAGCCGCCCGCCGGCCCACTCGCCGCGACCGCAATCGCCGTGACGTTGCTGGCCGCCTGTACCGCTCCCGACCGCCCCGTCTCCCCCTCCGTGGCCCGCGGCATCGACGCCGTCTTCGCCGACCTCGACCGCCCCGGTTCGCCCGGCGCCTCGGTAGCCGTGATCCGCGATGGCGACATCGTCTACTCGCGGGGCTACGGTGAGGCCCAGATCGAGCACGGCATCCCCGTGACGCCGCACACCGTCTTCCACGTTGCCTCCGTGTCCAAGCAGTTCGCGGCGATGGCCGTCACTCTCCTCGCCGCCGATGGCGCCCTTTCGCTCGACGATCCCGTCCGGACGCATCTCCCATACGTGCCCGAGTTCGAAGACACCCCCACCGTGCGCCAGATGATCCACCACACGAGCGGGATCCGCGATCAGTGGCAGCTCCTCGCGATGTCCGGCTGGCGCCTCGACGACGTCATCACCACCGAACAGATCCTCGGCCTCATGGCCCGACAGCAGGAGCTCAACTTCGTCCCCGGCGCCGAGTACCTGTATTCGAACATGGGATACACGCTCCTGGGCGAGACCGTCGAGGCGGTGAGCGGTATGTCGCTGGCGGAGTTCACCCGGGCCCGGATCTTCGACCCTCTCGGAATGGACCGGACCCACTTCCACGACGACCACGAGCACATGGTCCCGAACCGCGCCTACTCGTACGCGCCGCTCCAGCCGCCCACCGACGCCGATGCCGACGCGCCCGCCGCTGCCGAAGCCCCCCGCTACCGCAAGGCCGTCCTCAGCTACGCCAACGCGGGCGCCACCAGCCTCTTCACGACCGCCGAGGACCTGGCCCGCTGGCTCGACAACTTCCGGCACGCCACCGTCGGGGGCCCCGAGGTCATGCAGACCATGCAGTACCGCGGCGTCCTCAACAACGGCGACACGATCCCGTACGCGCACGGCCTGTCGATGGGCGAGTACCGTGGGCTGCAGACCATCGGACACGGCGGCGCCGACGCGGGATTCCGCACCCAGGTCCATTGGTTCCCCGAGGTCGAGACGGGCGTGGTCGTGCTCACCAACGTGGCCAACGGCAACCCGGCCGGACGCGCCCGCGACGTAGCGGACGTCGTGCTCGCCGGATCCTTCCCGGAGGAGGAGGGGGAGGAGGGCGGCCCGCCCTCCGCGGCCGACGATGCCGCGCCACCGGAGACACCCGGCCCGGCCGCGCTTGCGGAATACGCGGGCACGTGGTACAGCCCGGAACTCGACGCGCTCTACCACCTCGGCGTGTCGGAGGGCCGCCTGGTCGCCCGGCACGTTCGCCACGGCGAAATCGTCCTCGAATACCGCGCCCCCGACGAGTTCGCGACGGATAGCTGGTGGATGCGCGAGATACGCTTCGAGCGCGGCGGCGACGGCGCGGTCGGCGACATGCGCGTCGGCGGCGGACGGGTTCGCAACCTCCGCTTCGTCAGGCTCACCACCCCCCTGCCCGGATAGCTGGCATGGTTCGCTCAATCACCGTCCTCGGGTGCGCCCTGCTTGCGGCGGCGTGTGCCGCGGACCGGACGCCGCCCGAGCGGCCCTTCGCGGTCCCTACGGGTACCCACACCATCGGCATGACCGAATACCGCTGGACGGACGCCGACCGGCCGGAACCCTTCACGCGCGATCCCGACGACCTGCGGTCCGTCGCGGTGCGGGTGTGGTATCCGGCGGAGGGATCGGTGGGGGCCGGGGAGGCCGCGGGCGCGGAGGATGCGCGGACCGCGGAGGACGCGCGGGCCACCGAGGACGCACCCACCGCGATGTACCTTCCCGACCCGGCCGAGTTCGGCGACGCCGAAGACTTTGTGCCCGTCACCCACGTTCGCACCAACGCGATTGCCGACGCGGCCCCTGCCGCGGGACCGTTCCCCGTGCTCGTCTACCACCACGGCGGCGGCTGGACGCGCTTCACCAGCACCTTCACGACCGAGGAGCTCGCGTCCCACGGCTACGTGGTCGTTTCGGTGGGGCACAACGGCTTCAACCGCACGCAGTTCCTGCCGGACGGGAGCTCGGTGGCGCCCGACACGCTCACCTTCCCGGAACCGACCGGCGACCTCCTCGCGGACGCGCTGGGCAGCTGGGACTACCTCGACGACCACCACTTCCCCGAGTGGGTGGCGGACGCGCGCTTCGTGCTGGACCAGCTTGAGATGCTGAACGGTTCAGGCCGTTTCGCGGGGCAGCTCGACCTGGACCGGATCGGCATGTACGGGTGGTCCTTCGGGGGCGCGACCTCGATCGAGGCGAGCGTGGTCGACGAACGCGTGAAGGCGGCGATCGACCACGACGGGCAGCTCTTCGGCTCGGCCCCCACGGCCGGCACCGCCCGGCCCTTCATGCTCATGCACGGCGGCGAGCTCCCCGAGGTGCCCCCCAGCGACGACCCGGAGGTTGCCGCCGCGAACGAAAAGGCTCTGGCGGAGCTCATGACCCAGGTGGGCCGGACGGATTCGGCGCTGAAGGCGGCTTCGACCGGCGACTGGTACGACGTCACGATCGCCGGGACCAATCACGGCAGCTTCTCGGACCTCGTCCTGTTCACGCCGGCTTTCGCGGCATCGATCGAGACGGCGCGCGGCCACGAGATCGTCAACGCGCTCACGCTGGCCTTCTTCGACCGCTACCTGAAGGGCGCCGAGGCCCCGCTGCTGGACGATCCCGCGGCGGCGTACCCGGAGGTGGAGATGGAGGCGCGGAGGTGAGGCGCACTGCGGGCTGGCACGGTCCGGTGAGTCTTTTCCAATACGGAGATGAGCCTGAACCGGGGGAGGCGCGAGAGGTGAGG
>JAPPNN010000078.1 GCA_028873815.1 Gemmatimonadota bacterium
CCCCCCGCCAGCCCCTCCGGGAGACACACGGAGTGTGGCCACGGTGGGTAGGCTGCCTGCCCGACATAAGCCGCGTCCGACACGCCCTTGGGCGCGGCTTCCGGGACACGGCGACCGCCGCCGTCGCGGCGGTGCCGGGACACCTCCGCGAGCGCTCCGGGGAACCAGTTCAGACGGACCTCGCGAAGCGCGGCTGGCGGTGGGACGGAGACCGGCGATGCCGGGCCGTCCATGCACTCCGGAAGCCGGAGCGGCGAACGATCTCGCCAGCGCCCATGTAGCTGGGCGCGGGCATCGGTTCCGCCTTGGGGTGGATCAAACTGACTACTTGCGGCTCCTCCGGTTCTTCGACTCGTTCGCTCGGGCCGTCCTCCACGCTTCGGTGACCCGAAGGGCGGCATACTACGGATCCCATCCGCAGATGGTTTCAATCCAGCCGGAAGCGAATGCAGCCGAAGCCGATTCCGGCCCGCGTCGAGAGCTTCCGGGGATGGGACCGTCCGCACGGTGCGGATCGGGAGTTTCACCACGGAGGTGTCCACCGGGGAAGTGCAGATCCGGTGTTGAACTGGTGTTTCGGCGTCTCCATGCTTGGACGCTGGATGAACGTCGGCCCTGAAGTCAACTGGTCGGAAACACCCTATTGTGTCAGGACGTGTCAGGTTGTTTCATAACGTGTCAGAGCAAACGGACGGCGCCGCCAGCGGCTGGTCGCAACGCCCCCGTTGGACTCCCGCTGCGCGCGGTTGGACGCAATCGGATCGGCGCAGTTGGCCAATCCGGCCAAAGCCTCGGGTGGCTATCGGTCGGAGAAACCGGCTGCGGACGTTCAGCTCGAAGAATCGCGCGGGATGATGCGAACCCGGCCCCCGAAGATCCAGACGCCGGGGTCTGGATCAGCTAAGCCTCAAGACTCGGGATTCTATCTCGGGCTCGATGGTCGCTGCCAGATCGATGGCAACCGTGAGGTCGTCCAAGGGCCGGAGCTTGGGCCGAACCCGAACGCCTCTGGCCCGCCCTCCCCACCGCCAAGGGTCGGCTAGTTTCTCGTATGCCGAGTCGACTCACCTTCTGACTCTCCACCTAGCTCAGTTCGCCTGAGCCAACGAAACCACCCATCTTCCGCCATCCACCGAGACGGGAAAGCTCGCGTGCCAGAACTACCATTCGTCTTCGACCCCCGGATGCTCATCATGGGTCCCTTCCATCCGTGCCCCAGGTGCGGTCAACCGCTACTGGGCACGCTGTCGGTCAGCGACAACGTCCATACGCGCCGCTGCCGAAGCTGCCTTCACACCGAAAGGAAGCGCCTCCCGCCACTCCAGAAGAAGATGATTTACTTGGATCAGATGGTGCTCAGCGGCATTGCGAAAGAGCTCGATCCAGTATGGAAAGAGAGTACACGGCGCGGGGACGGGTTCTGGGTGGAGGCGTTCGACCGGATCGAGCGGCTGGTAAAGCTCCAACTGATCGTCTGCCCCAATTCGCCCATCCACAAAGTCGAGTCGTCATACGATGAACGGTACGAACCGATGCTCCGACGCCTCCGCGAGCATTTGGCGAGCGGCGTCAGTTTCCGGTTCCACCACGAGGTATACATGGAGCAGCTATGGGAAGCGTTCGACGCCTGGTTCACGGGCCGAGATCCTGACTGGGACCGCATCACTCGCGTGAAGGTCATCCGAGGCAATCTGGACCGCTGGAGTGACCGTCTGCACATCTTGGTCGACATGGGCCGGTCGCCGGGGGAGATCGACAATCGTCGGAAATCTCGCGACCGCGCACACGAGGGACTTCGCCGACTTTGGGAGCACTGGGCATCTCAAGGTCCGGTGCCGTTCGACGAGCGTTTTCAGGAGGAGCGTCGGGGAGTCGTGACCGCCGCCTTGGGCCCTGATAGGAAGCCGTGGCACATCCGGCTGATGAGGTGGCTGGAGGGATGTCTGAAGGAGCGCGGTGTGCCGGAGGAGACCAGGCGGCAAGAAGCCGAACGGTTCCTCCAATCAGAAGCGGCTTTGAGCGCACCTGAGAATCACTTGGGTGCTCTGCTCTTCGCTGCCTTGGGGCGGCGCGCCGCTTCCGGTCAGAAGCGCGTTCCCGACCGCGGCACGCTCAATGACATCAAGTTCATTTCCGCCTACCTGCCATATTGCGACGCCATGTTCATCGACAACGAGTTCGCCCAGCTTCTGAGCGAACAGCCAGTGGCTTCCGAAGTGGAAAGCTACCCCACAAGGATCTTCTCGACTCGCTCGCGGGATGACTTCCTGGCATATCTGGGCACACTGGAGGATGATCCGACTCATGTCGAACGCGTGGTAAGAACGTACGGGGAGACGTGGACCAGGCCGTACCGAGCTATCCTCGAAGACGAGCGCAGCAGAAGGACAGCCTCACCGGGGAGCAGGGAGTTGGCTGAGTAGATCGGGGGCGGCGTGTGAATGTCGAGCAGCCCAGCCGCGGTGGTTGGGCGAACGGGATTTGCCGAGGGGCGGTCACAGTGTTACACTGTTATCTATCGTGTCCTTCACGAGGGAGGAAAGCAAGGATGGCAACTCGAAGGAAGCATGGAACCCAAGCCGTCCGGGTTACCAGCAGCAAGCTAGAAGACCTGAGGACCGTGCTGGCGAGGCACTGGGTTCCAGGATTGGCTCCCAACGCTCCAGATCGAGCCCTCATCGACGCGGCACTGGACATCGCTACGGTGGCCCTTGTGGACCAAGAAACGATGGCTCGGCTCGCGCGTGTGAAGAAAACGGTGCCTCCCGTCTTGCCGCTCATTCCTTGGGTGGGTCCAAATGACCCCGCCCCCTTGGTTGAACTCCAACCCGACCTCAAGGTTGACGGTGAGGCTGTCTTTCGCCGGTTGAGTGGGGACGACCGCCGGGAGGAGGGCTAGAGCCTGATGGCGACACGTACTCAGGACATCGCCTCTCCTTCTGATCGCCAAGTGGAAAAGAGGCTTGAAGCGATGCCGGGCTCCAACACCTTGGGGCCGTGGTCGCTCGACATGGTCCACAACACGGATTGCATGAGTGGGCTCCAGAAACTGCCAGCAGACAGCCTCGATGTCGTGGTCACCTCACCCCCATACTGGGGCCAGCGCGGGACCGGCGGCCTAGGCTTGGAGCCCGACCCCCGGGACTACGTACGTAATCTCACGGCCATCCTCGCCGAGGCCATGCGCTGCCTCAAGCCGTTGGGCACCTTGTGGCTGAACATCGGTGACGCCTACAACACGCCCATCAACTGGCGAGCGAAGGACCACAGCTACAGCTCGCTCGGGCCGGACGGCAACGGCTTGGAACCCACCAACTCGGCCTACACCAAGAGGCGTGGGCGCCGACGCGCGTTCCTAGAAAAGGGCACGGGCTGGCTGCAATACGGTAACCTCTTGGGAATCCCATATCGCGTGGTCTTGGCCATGTCGGACGCCGGTTTTCTGTTCCGAGGCGAGATCGTATGGCAGAAATCGCGGCCCCTGCCAGAAGGCCGGTGCCGCCGTCCACACCGCCGCCATGAAGGAATCTACATATTTGCCAACGACGAGCGGCATCGGTTTCAAACCAAGCCTCCTGTGGGGTCTGTGTGGAAGCTCGTGCAGACGCCGAATCGCACGCCTCACTGCTCCACGTTCCCGCTAGACCTACCGCTCCGTTGTATCGAAGCAGCCGCCATCAAGGGCCAAGGGATCGTCTGCGATCCGTTTATGGGGAGCGGCACGACGGGGAAGGCAGCCCTGATGCTCGGACATCGGTTCTTAGGTTTCGAGTTGGATCCGGATACCTGCAAGCTGGCGAACGACTGTGCTCGCAGCGGCCAACAATCCCGCTTGGTCCTCAAGTAGCACCAAAGCCGTCCACCAGAAATCTCACCAGCTTGTCCGGCTGATCTTCGCTCAGGGAGAGAGTGTGGATGCGCTTGCCAGACGCCGTCTGTGCCGGGCTCTCCGGCGTACGCAGGTTGAAGGAAAAGAGACCGTCAAACTGGCCGTCGACCTCCACATAGTTCCGCTTCAGGCGCTCCTTCTCTACGCCGCGAGACCGTCCGCCCAGTTCCCCGTAGTTGACGCAGTCACCGTGCGGGGGCGGGTAGCTCTTGGCGTCCATGGTGAGAGCAATCGACATTAGATCGGCCGCCATGAGAACCCGGCTAGCTGGCACGTCATCCTGGATTCTCTCTGCGATGCTGGCCTTGACGTGGGCCACGCCAAAAATCCCCCACCCCTCGAACGTTTCCCCTTCTAGGAACAGATCCACCTTGGTGGCCTTGATGTTCGCGTCCAAGGTCGAAAGGAAGCTGTTCGCCACGCGATTAGGAAGCACCCGCATGCGCAGACCATAGGGAGCCAACCGGGGCTCGTAGATCGCGACAAGAGCCCTCTCCAAAGCGAACCCGGACACGCGCTTCCACTTGTTGTCGTTCCAGCCGATGCTCAGGAGATGGCGGTAGATCACGTGCTGCCACAGATCGCTTGGGTTTGCTGACGGACTAATCCGAGAGGCGACGACGAGTGCCTTCGCGACGGCCGTCGACACCTGGGCCTCGGACTGAAGGAACCCATCGAGGAGGTTACGGATCGTGGTCACTTCGTCATCGGTGATCCCTTCGACCTCCACCCACACTGAAGGGACATTGGGTTGCGCGGACCTGCATTCTATGGTGGCCATGGGCGGTAAGGAAGCGATTCTTGAATGGCGCCGCAAGCCCTTTCCACTGGAGAAGTTGCGGCAGCACTGACCGAATCGCGCCGTGGCCACCTCGGTCGCATCCACCGCCTCATCATCATCGAGTAGGCCAGATTCCGCCCCGCGCGAGTCACCCGGTTCGCGGACGCCGCTGGCGTGTTGAACCACCGCGAACACTGGCAGCGCTCTCGATGAGCGGCGATGCCGATCCGTGGCCGCCAACGGACGTCCGGCTGCGGGGACGCGAGAATCGCCCTACGTTAGTTGGTGATGTTGCGGGGAGGTCGTGAGGACTGGCGCGCGTAACGGCGTCTGGTATTGCTTGGGATTCCCGCTATTCGATGCGGGATTCCTCGCCATCGGGGCTTGATCGAACCCGATCCCGCTCAACGGCGATAGTGGCGGATCGTGCAGTCCCAGTGTGACTTACGTGATCTCTCGCCTTGATTCGGGGCTTTGGCATTCTGCGTTACCAGAGGCCCGACGAGGACCGGCTCAAGAAGGCGCTCGGCGAGCGGCGGCGGGTCCACTCCTCTCGCGAATAGCGGGAGTCAATTGGCGGGACTCGCACCTCCAAATCGCGTAACTTCAATCAGGGTACGCGGAATCGGCCACAAGACCTTCTGCCAAAATGGCAGTCATGCGGTCCGGCCGGGCCCGGCTGCCCTATTACTACAAGGAAGATCCGGGCCAGAGCCCGGGCGCATCCACAACCCCGGATCCGAGGACCCGTCATGGCATCGGTCGACCCTCCCTCGCGCAAGGGCCTGCCGCCCGAGGCGTACGAAATCGTTCCCGGCGGGGAGTACCGCCCCTACGTGCCGGCCGAGCGATCCCTGGCGGAACTCACCGTCAAGGCGGTGCTCATCGGGCTTGTCCTGGCCGTCGTCTTCGGCGCCGCCAACGCGTACCTGGGACTGAGGGTCGGGCTGACGGTCAGCGCGTCGATTCCCGCGGCGGTCATGGCCGTGGCCATCTTCCGCGCGATCCGGCGCGGGACGATCCTGGAGACCAACCTCGTCCAGACCATCGGGTCGGCGGGCGAATCGGTGGCGGCCGGGGTGATCTTCACGCTCCCGGCGCTCTTCATCTGGCAGCGGTCGGACCCGACGATCGTCGTGGATCTCGTCCAGATCACGGTGATCGCGGCGATCGGGGGACTGCTGGGCGTGCTCTTCATGATTCCGCTGCGGCGCTACCTGATCTCGCGCGAGCACGGCAAGCTTCCCTACCCGGAAGGCACCGCATGCGCCGAGGTGCAGGTGGCCGGGGCGGCGGGCGGCGGCAAGGCCCGGCTTCTTTTCTCCGGCCTGGGGGTCGGCGCGATCTACCAGGCGCTGGCGAACCGGAGCGGGCTCGCGCTCTGGAACGAATCCCCAAGCCAGCCGCTTCCGGCGAAAGCCGAGATCGGGGGTGACTTCACCCCGGAACTGCTCGGCGTGGGGTTCATCATCGGCCCGCGCATCGCGGCGATCATGTTTGGGGGCAGCGCGCTTGCGTGGCTCGTGCTGATCCCGGTCATCAACCTCTGGGGCGGCGACAGCGTCGTCTACCCGGCGAGCGAACCCATGTCGTCGCTGGCGTCCGGGGACATCTGGAACAACTACATCCGCTACGTCGGCGCCGGGGCCGTGGGATTCGCCGGCATCGTGACCCTCCTCAAGTCGCTGCCCACGATCGTCGAGTCCTTCCGGCTGGGGCTGGGGCAGGTGGGCGCGGGCGGGGGCAGCGATCTGCCGCGCACGCAACAGGACCTCCCGCTGAAGATGGTGATGGGCGTGGCCGCGTTGCTGGCGGTGACGCTGTGGCTCTGGCCCGGCGTGCCGGTGGGGCTGACCGGCGCGGTTCTGATCGTGCTCTTCAGCTTCTTCTTCGTGACCGTGTCGAGCCGGATCGTAGGGCTCATCGGCTCGTCGTCGAATCCGGTGTCGGGGATGACCATCGCGGCGCTGATCCTCACGTCCCTGATCTTCGTGGCCCTCGGGCTGAATGACGGCAGCGGGGCGGCCAAGGTGGCCGTGCTGGCCGTGGGCGCGGTGGTGTGCATCTCGGCGGCGGTGGCGGGCGACACCTCGCAGGACCTCAAGACGGGCTTCCTGGTCGGCGCCACGCCGAAGCGCATGCAGGTGGGCGAGATGATGGGCGTGCTCGCCAGCGCGGCGGTGATGGGCGGGGTGCTCGTCGTGCTCAACGAGTCCTACGGGATCGGCACGGTGGACGGATTGCCCGCCCCGCAGGCCACGCTGATGAGCCTGGTGATCGACGGCGTGCTGAACGCGTCGCTCCCCTGGGGATTCGTGCTGCTGGGCATCCTGATCGCGGCCGTGGCCGAGTTCGTCTTCAAGCTGCCCTCGCTGGCCCTGGCCGTGGGAGTGTATCTCCCGGTGTCGCTGATGACGCCGATCTTCGTCGGCGGCCTGATGCGCTGGGCGCTCAACCGCAAGTACCGGGACGCGGGTGAGACCGAGAGTGGCGAGAGCGTTCTGGCCGAGCACCGTGAGCGTGGCGTTCTGTTCGCGTCCGGGCTGATCGCCGGCGCGGCGCTGGTGGGCGTGCTGATCGGCGCCGTGATCTTCGCGGTGGCCAACCGCACCGGCCACGCCGACCCGGCGTCCATCTGGCACGTGGGGCACGGATGGTCGGACTGGTTCACCGGAAGCTCCGCGCTGGTCGGGACGCTGGTGTTCGCCGGGCTGTGCTGGATGCTGTGGCGGGTCGCGAACCGGAGGGACGCGGCGTGAGGCGGGGCCGACGCGGGCGGCGGTACGGGCGCGGCCGGATCCGGAGGCGGGGCCGGCGCGCGGGCGCACGGGCGATGGCGGGTTCGGCCGTCGCCCTGCTCGCGGGCGGGTGCGGGACGGCGCCCGAGGAGGTCATGACGTGGCAGGAGTTCGTGGACGTCTACGTCGGCCTGCGCACGGCGGAACTGCGCGCTTCGGATGCGGTCATCACGGAGGCGCGGCGGGACTCGGTGCTGGTTGCTCATGGCGTGACCGAGGAGGACCTTCTGGCCTTCGCCGAACGCTACGGCGACAACGTGACCTTCATGGAAGGGGTCTGGGGGGCGGTGGAGAACCGGATGGTGGAGGTGAGCAGCCGCCCTGACTCGGTGGGGTAGTGTCGTCGCGGCTCGTGCAGCGGGCGGCGCCCACAGGCTGGCTGCTGCGGGCTGGGCCAGGGCGGTGCCCGTCCGCCTGGCGGCCCCCTACTCCCACTCGATGGTCGCGGGCGGCTTCGAGCTGATGTCGTAGGTTACGCGGTTGACCCCCGCGACCTCGTTGATGATCCGGGTCGACACGCGGCCGAGGAAGTCGGGATCGAACGGATACCAGTCCGCGGTCATGCCGTCCCGTGACGTGACCGCACGCAGCGCCACGACGTTTTCGTATGTGCGGCTGTCTCCCATGACGCCCACCGAGCGGACCGGCAGAAGCACGGCAAAGGCCTGCCAGATGTCGTCGTAGATGCCCGCGGCTTCGATCTCCTCGAGGTAGATCGCGTCCGTCCGCCGCAGAACGTCCAGCCGTTCCTCGGTCACCGTCCCGATCACACGGATGCCCAGGCCCGGCCCCGGGAACGGGTGGCGGCGGATGAACGCTTCGTTGAGCCCCAGGGTGCGCCCCACCTCGCGTACCTCGTCCTTGAAGAGCTCGCGCAGGGGCTCGATGAGTTCGAAGGGCATGTCCTCGGGCAGCCCGCCGACGTTGTGATGGGACTTGATCGTGTCGGAGGGGCCGCGCACGGCCAGCGACTCGATCACATCCGGATAGAGGGTCCCCTGCACGAGGAAGCGCGCGTTAGAGCCCAACTCGCGGGTCGTGCGCTCGAAGACCCGGATGAAGGTCTCGCCGATGATCTTGCGCTTGCGCTCGGGCTCGACAATCCCCTCCAGGGGATCCAGGAACTCGCGTGCGGCCTCCACCACCACCAGGCGGATCCCCATGTGTTCGCGGAAGGTGCGTTCGACGTTCCTGCGCTCGTTGAGCCGCATCATCCCGGTGTCGACGAAGATGCAGGTCAACTGGTCGCCCACGGCTCTGTGTACCAGAGCGGCAGCCACCGACGAGTCCACGCCGCCGGAGAGACCGCACACCACCTGCTCGGCGCACGCCAGTGCACGGATGCGTTCGACCGACTCGGTGACGAACGCGCCGGCGGTCCAGTCGCCCGAGCAGGCGCAGATCCGAAAGAGGAAGTTCCCCAGGATCTCCTGGCCGCGCGGCGTGTGTGCGACCTCCGGATGGAACTGGACGCCGTACAGCGGACGCGAGCGCGCGCGGAAGGCCGCGACGGGCAGGTCGGCGGTGGCTGCCAGGGTGACGAAGCCGGGAGGGGGTTCGTCGACGTGGTCGCCGTGCGAGCACCACACCGTGACGTCGTCGGCCGGATCGAAGCCGTGGAAGAGGTCGTCGCCGGGCCCGGACGCCGCGCCTGCGTGCTCTGTTGCCGCGGCGGCGGGCTCCCCTGTCGCGCCTTCGGGCGCCGTGGCCGGGGCGTCGCGCGCCGTTACGCGCAGGCGGGCGCGACCGTACTCGCGCTTGCCGGGAACGACGGTGCCGCCCTCATGATCCGCGATGAGCTGCATGCCGTAGCAGATGCCCAGGACCGGGACGTCCAGGTCGAGAAGGCTGGGGTCGAGGCCGGGAACTTCGTCTCCGTACACCGACGACGGTCCGCCCGAGAGAACGATGCCCCGGGGCGACCACGACCGCACCCAGTCGATGGAGCGCGTGGGGGGGTGGATCTCACAGTACACGCCGGACTCGCGGATGCGGCGCGCGATGAGTTGCGTGAACTGGGAGCCGTAATCGACGATCAGGATGCGGTCGTGAAGCGCGGCGCCGGCGGTGTCGGGTACCGGGGCCGTGCCGGTGTGCGCTGCGTTGGAGCGGGCGCGCGGTGGATCAGTCATCGTGCTCGCCCCGGATGAGGTCGCCGTATTCCTCGCGGCGCCGCGCCAGCGTGGCGCGCCCGCCGTGCACGAGGACTTCGGCGGGACGGGGTCGCGAGTTGTAGTTCGATGCCATGGTGAAGCCGTAGGCGCCTGCCTGGCGCACGCAGATGAGCGCGCCGGGCGCTGGAACCGGCAGGCGCCGGTCTCGGGCGAGGAAGTCGCCCTGTTCGCACACGGGACCGACGATGTCCACGCGCTCGACCGTGCCCCGGTCGCCGTCGTGCACCAGCGAGATCGCGTGGACGCCGCCGTAGTGGCTCGGACGTATCAGTTCCGTCATCCCCGCGTCCGTGATCACGAAGGTCTTGCCACCGCTTCGCTTCACGTAGAGCACGCGCGTAAGCAACGCCCCCGCGTCGCCGACGAGGAAGCGTCCCGGCTCCAGGATCAGGGCGAGCGAGCGGCCCTCGAGGCGGGCCGCCACGCCCTCGGCGAGCGCGCGTATGTCGAGCGCCCCGGCTTCGCCATCGGCGATTCCGAATCCGCCCCCCAGGTCCACGTAGCTGAACTCCGCCCCGCAATCCCTGCCCACCCGGTCGGCAACGTCGAGCACGACGTCGAGCGCGGCCAGGAAGGGGCGCGGTTCGCGGATCTGGGATCCAATGTGCACATCGACGCCGACCGCGCTCAGGCCGGGGTGCTCCACGATGGCGGCGTACATATCCGCCGCATCGTCCGGAGACACGCCGAACTTGGCCGCCGCGTGACCGGTGCGGGTGAACTCGTGCGTGGGGCTGTGCACGTCCGGATTGACCCTTACGGCCACCGGGGCGGTAACCCCGGCCCGGCGTGCCACCTCGCCGAGCGCGGCGAGCTCCTGGGCACTCTCGACGTGAAACGCCATGATCCCCTGCTCGAGCGCGTAGCGCATCTCGTCCCGGGTCTTCCCCACCCCGGCGAAGACGACGCGCCCCGGATCGATCCCGGCGCGCCGCACGCGATACAGCTCCCCGCCGCTGACGATGTCGGCCCCGGCCCCCGCCTTCCCGAGGAGCCGCAGCACGGCCAGGTTCGGATTCGCCTTGACCGAGTACGCGATCAGCAGGTCCAGGGGGGCGAACGCGTCCCGCACCGTGCGGAATCGCTCCAGGATGCGGTCGCCGTTGTACACATATAATGGCGTATTGTACTCTCGCGCAAGGGCCTCCAGCGACACGTCGCCACAGCGCAGGACACCGTCGCGCCGCGGGAATGGCGAGTCGGGCGCCGCCCCGTCCGCGCCCGCTCGCCGCCTCTCCCCGGTCTTCAGTAGGCCCGTGCCCAAACCACCTCCATGCCTGCGGCGCCACCGCCGACACATCGCACAGGCGCGGTGTCGGAGCGGAATTCTCGCGATGGAATGACGCGGATCGTCGCCTTCGTTTCCTCCTTGACCAGCTCCTCGACGCCGGGATCGCCGCTCCACCCCGAGTACACGAATCCCGCGCCCTCGTCCAGCAGGGTCCCCAGTTCATCCACCGACGAGACCTCACCCCGGTAGGTCGCAGCGTCCCGGCGGGCCCGCGCCGCGTCGAGGAGTTGTCTCTGCAGGGCCGCCAGGCGGTCTTCGACGCTACCGAGCGCTGCCGCCTCGGGCATCGACTCCTTGCGCGCTTCCCCTTCGCCGGACGTGCGGCGGACGACGACCACTTCCTGCTTCTCCACATCACGTGGGCCGATTTCGATTCGCAGCGGCACCCCCTTGCGCTCCCACTCGAAGAACTTGGCGCCGGGAGAGAGATGCCGCCGCTGGTCCGCCTGCACCCGCACCCCCCTGGCGCTCAGCGCCGCCTCGATCCGGCGCGCCTTTTCAGCCACGACCGCCCACTGGTCGTCGCTCCTGCCGATGGGCAGCACAACCACCTGAGTGGGGGCCAGCTTCGGGGGCAGCACCACGCCGACGTCGTCGCCGTGGGTCATTACCAGGCCGCCGACCAGCCGAGTGGAAACACCCCAGGAGGTATTCCAGGCATATTCCTCCTTCCCTGCCTCGGACTGGAAGGTGAGTCCGAACTGACGCGCGAAGTTCTGTCCCAGCATGTGCGACGTTCCGGCCTGGAGCGCCTTGCCATCCTGCATCAGGGCTTCGCACGCGTAGCTTCGAACGGCGCCCGCGAACTTCTCGGCCTCGGACTTGAGGCCGGTAATCGCCGGCATGGCCATCCACTCCTCCATGAACGTCCGGTAGACGTCGAGGATGGTGCGGGCCTCCTCTTCGGCCTCGCTCTCCGTCGCGTGGGCGGTGTGCCCTTCCTGCCAGAGGAACTCCGCGGTCCGCAGGAAGAGCCGGGTTCGGAGCTCCCAGCGCATCACGTTCGCCCACTGGTTGAGCAGAACCGGCAGGTCGCGGTAGCTCTGGACCCACTTCGCGTACATCGAGTAGATGATGGTCTCGGACGTCGGGCGTATCACGTAGGGCTCGTCCAGTTCCTTGCCTCCGGCGTGGGTCACCACCGCCAGTTCGGGCTTGAACCCTTCGACGTGCTCCTTCTCGCGCTCGATGAAACTCATGGGAATGAGGAGCGGGAAGTAGGCGTTCTGGTGTCCCGTCGCCTTGAACATGTCGTCCAGCGCGCGCTGCATGTTCTCCCAGATACCGTAGCCCCAGGGCCTGATGACCATGCTTCCGCGCACCGGCGGGTAGTCCGCCAGTTCGGCCTGTTGAACGACTTCGTTGTACCAGGCGCTGAAGTCCTCGGCCCGGGGCGTGAGTCCCTTCCCTTTTTGTCGCTTTTTCATTGGCCTCCGCCGCTTCCGGCCGAATCGTCGCCGGTCTTCCCCTGTTTGTGCCCACCGGACCGCTGCCGCCGGTCCATGGTCCACGCCAACACCCCTGGAACACCGAAAAGAAGGATCGCAGCGGCCAGCCACGTCGTTCCAAACGGCCATCCGAATGCGCCGCGCCCCAGGTACGCGGCGAGCCAGCCGCCGGCGACGGCCGCGACCGCGGCGGCCCCGAGCAGGATCGCCTCGAGGAGGTTGAGACGCCGAATGGCCCGGCTCATCACCTGCCGCACCACGCGCATGTCCTCCTGGGACGGCTGTCGGCGCTTGTTCCGTGGCAACCGGCGGTCGCGGGGCGTCACGTCTCCTCCCGTTCAGGGCGGCCGCCCCGCAAGGATGGAGATGTCCCGCTCCCCACGGCGATGCCCTGGTCTCCCGCGAGCCCGCTTTCGATCAGCGACTCGATTGGCCGCGTGTGCTGGATACCGGTCTTCAGGTCGCGCACGGTCGCCGAGTCGGATGCCGCTTCATCCGGACCGATGATCACGGCGTACGCGGCGCCGGCCCGATTGGCCGCCTTCAGCTGCTTCCCCAGCCCCTGCGGCCTGAGCGCATACATCACCCGGTACCCGGACGCTCTCAGCCGGTGGGCAAGGGACATCCCCAGCTCGCGTCCCCCGTCTCCGACCCACACGATCCAGCAGTCGCAAGCCAAGGCTTCGGGCGGCACGAGGCCGCGGTCACGCAGCAGTTCGGCGAGCACCACATCGCCCATCCCGAACCCGACCGCGGACAGCGGCTCGCCGCCTACGAGCTCCAGGAGCCTGTCGTAGCGTCCGCCGCCGCAGATCGCGCGAAGTTCTCCGGCACGGTCGAACAGTTCGAAGACGATGCCCGTGTAGTAGGCCAGGCCCCGCACCACCGTGAAGTCGAACTGCACGTACCCGCCCAGCCCCATCGCATCGAGGATCGCGCGGTGCTCCGCCAGCGGCCGCATGGCCTCGAGCACCGCAGGCGCGCCGGTGAAACGCTGTCTCAATTGCTCCCACGTGCCGTCCGCAATGAGGCCGCCCAGCGTCTCCGCGGCGACCGAGTCCAGCCCGAGTCCCCGCAACCTCGCATTCGTCGCATCGGCTCCGGCACGGGCCGCCTTGTCGATGACCGCGAGGCAGTCCCCATGCCGCTCGTCCGCAATTCCCAGGGCGGTCAGCACACGGGTCACCAGCCGCCTGTCGTTGACGCGCGCCACGAAGTCGTCCTCCCCCAGCCCAAGACCCCGGACCGCGTCCACGGCCACGGCCAGGACCTCGGCGTCCGCGGCCACCCCGCTTTCGCCCACGATGTCGACGTTGAGCTGGAAGTGTTCTCTCAAGCGGCCGCGCTGGCTCCTCTCGTACCGGAACAGCTGGGGCAGCGAAAACCAGCGAATCGGCTTGGGCATTCCCCGGCTGCGCTCGGCCAGGATTCTGGCCAGCGTCGGGGTCATTTCGGGCCGGAGCGCCACCCGGCGCCCACCCTTGTCGTCGAAGTTGTAGAGCTGCTCGACGATCTCCGCTCCGCTCTTCTCGACATAGAGGCCCAGGGGCTCCAGCGGCGGGCCGTCGTACTCGTGAAAGCCGTACCGAGTGGAAACGCGGCGCCACGTCTCGAAGATGTGGTTGCGCAGCGCGAGTTCGCCGGGTGCGAAATCACGGAAGCCGGGAAGCCGGGAGAAGGACTGGGGGGGCATGGTTTGCGAATCTAATCGGCAAGGTCGGGAATTCAATCCTGAACACGCGCCGACGAACGTTCCGCACGGTCGCGCCCGTCGCCGAAGGGATCGACACCGAGCACCTCGAGGACGTCGCCCACCGTATGACAGGATCCGGTGACGACCACCGTGCCGCCGCGGGCAAGCGACTCCGCACGCCGTACCGCAAGGGTCAGGTCCTCTTCGGTTTCGATGGGCACGCCGCCGCGCACGACCCTCGCCACCGCGCGGGGGTTCCAGAGCCTGTCACGGGGGGCCGAGGCGGGAATCGTAAAGACGACACGGTCCGCGAGGTCGACCAGGGGCGGCAACATCCGCGACCAGTCCTTGTCGCCGAGTATGCCGGCAAGGACCACCAGCGGCCGGGGAGGCGCGAGGTCGGCGAGCGTGCGGACGAGCGCGGCCACGGCGGCCCGGTTGTGTGCGACATCGAACACAAAGAGGCGTGCGCCGATCCGGTGGATCTGACCCCGGCCGGGCCACCGCACGCCGGCAACGCCTTCGCGGACGGCTTCGAGCGGAAGGGGACGCTCGATCAGTTCAAGCGCCCGGATGGCCAGGGCAGCGTTGGTTGCCTGATGCGCTCCGGTCAGCGGGGTCTCGAGTTCCAAATCCCCCCACCGGTCGGAATGCAGCCGGAAGCGCGTGCCTCCCCGTCCGAGCCGCAAATCGGACATGTGCCTCCAGGGCTCGACGAGGTGGACCGGGGCGCCCACCGCGCGAGCCCGGTCGCGCAGCACGCCCAGAACGGCGGGCCGTCCCTCGGCGGTCACCAGGGGCACCCCGGGCTTGATGATTCCCGCCTTCTCGCGCGCGATGTCCGCCAGCGAGTCTCCGAGGTAGTCCTGGTGATCCAGCGCAACATTGGTGATGGCGGTGACTTCGGGAACGATCACGTTGGTCGCGTCGAGGCGTCCGCCGAGCCCCACTTCGACGCTCGCGCAGGTGACCTCCTCCTCGGCGAACATGACCAGGGCAAGAAACGTGCAGGCCTCGAACAGGGACATTCCCAGATCCCCCGCCACAGGCCTCAGGCGACGGGCGCCCTCCTCGAGGCGAGCCACTTCGAGAGCTGCGCCGTCGACCATGATGCGCTCCCTGAACGAGCACAGGTGGGGCGACGTATAGAGGCCGACCCGCTCTCCGCTCCTCTGCAGCACCGACGCCCAGGTCGACGCGACGGACCCCTTGCCGTTCGTGCCGCCCACGTGCAGGCAGCGGTAGGCGTGATGCGGGTTGCCCACCTCCGCCAGCGCGGCCTCCATGCGTGCAAGCCCCCACTCGACCGCGCTCGAGGCCCCGGGAAAGAGCGAGTCCAGCGTCGGGTCGCGCCCGCTCAGCCCCAGGGCCGCCACCCCTCGCGCATGTGCCGGAGCAACTGGGCGACCGCGCTCTTGAGTTCCCGCCGATCGATCACGCGGTCCACCATCCCGTGCTCTTCCAGGAATTCGGCGCTCTGAAAGCCCGGCGGAAGCGCCTGCTTGATGGTTTCGCCGATCACCCGGGGGCCGGCAAAGCCGATCAGGGCGCCGGGCTCGGCCAGGTTGACGTCGCCGAGCATCGCGTAGGACGCGGTCACGCCTCCCGTCGTCGGGTCCGTGAGGACCGAGATGTACGGCAGGCCGCGCTCGTGGAGCCGCGCGAGCACGGCGGAGGTCTTGGCCATCTGCATGAGGGAGAAGATTCCCTCCATCATCCGCGCGCCTCCGGATGCGCTGACGACAACCAGCGGAAGATCCCTTTCCAGGGCGTCCCGGCCGGCACGGGCAATCTTCTCCCCGACGACGGACCCCATCGATCCGCCGATGAAGCTGAAGTCCATCACCGCCAGCACGACCGGGATTCCCTCGACGCGGCCCCGGCCGGTCATGACGGCCTCGTTGCGGCCCGTCTTTTGCCGAGCCGCCTCCAGCCGGCCCGGGTACGGCTTGAGATCTGAAAACGCGAGGGGATCGCCGCTCGTCATGCCCCCGTCCTCCTCTTCGAAGGAGCCGGAGTCGATGAGCAACTCCACGTAGCGCGGCGCGGAGATGCGGAAATGGTTTCCGCATTCGGGACACACGCCGAGGTTGCGCGCGAGGCGCTCGCCGTAAAGGATCTCGCCGCAGCCGTCGCACTTTTCGAAGACGTCGGACGGAAGGTCGCGGCGGTCCTCGGCCGTAAGCCGCTTCTTCTTCTTCTGGAACCAGGCCAAAGCTGGAAGCCTCTTGTCGGTGGGGCGGCGCCCGGGTCAGGGATCTTCGCTGGCGAGGGCCACGGCAATCGCCGCGGCCGTCCACGACATCAGAAGGAAAGACCCTCCGTAACTGATGAACGGGAGAGGAATCCCGGTAATGGGGACCACGCCAATGGTCATCCCCACGTTGACAAACACATGTGTAAGCCAGACGCCCATAATACCGAAGATGAACAGGCCGGCAAAGGGGGTGCTCGCGGTTTCCGCCATGCGGATCATGCGAAGGAACAGGTGGCAGAACAGCAGCAGCGTCAGCGAAGTGCCCACGAAGCCCAACTCCTCGCCGACGACGCTGAAAATGAAATCCGTGTGTTGCTCCGGGAGAAAGGCCAGACGCTTCTGCGTGCCGGCGGTAAAGCCCTTCCCCATCAATCCACCGCTGCCTATCGCCACCTTCGACTGGATGAGCTGCCAGCCCGCGTTGCGCGGGTCGAGGCTCGGGTCGAGGAAGACGAGCAGGCGGTTGCGCTGGTACTGCGCCAGGGAGTTCCAGAGAGGCTGCGCGACCGCGCCCGCGGCGACATTGCCCAGAATCACGCTGACCGACTCGACAAGGTAGAGCCGGAATCGGTAGAGATAGAGCGCGACGACGAGCACGATGATGTACACCGACCAGACGCGAGCGCTGAACGCGAGCAGGAGGCCGAGCCCGGGGGACGCGGCGAACAGGATGAGGGGCCACGGCGTCCGGGCCCAATAGATGATCGCGAAGAACATCCCCACGAATGCCAGGGCCGTACCCAGATCCGGCTGAAGCAGGACGAGCCCCAGCGGAACGGCCACCAGGAGCGCGGGTGTCAGAAGATCGCGTAGGTAACGCGGCGGTTCCTCGCGGCGGGCCAGCAGCAGCGCGAGCGCCAGCGCCGTCGTCACCTTGGCCGCCTCGGCGGGCTGAAACCGGAATCCCGCAATCGACAGGAAGCTGTTTACGCCCTCCGCGGTACCCGCGCCGGTGCCTGCGACCAGCGTGATCGCGAGGACAGCGACACCGACGATGTACACGGGCATCGCGAACCACTCGAACCATCTCAGCGGTACGCGCGACAGGATCAACAGCCCGACGACCGCCGCAGCGAGGATCACGGCCTGACGGAGCCAGAGGCCCTCTGTGACCGGGCTCGGGACCTCCAGCACACCGGCGGAGTAGATCATGGCCACCCCGAACAGCGAGAGTACGAGGACGGTGGCCGTGAACGGAAGTTGCCTCAGCCACGCGGGCCTCGTCCCGGTCATCTCGATTCCCGCGTGTTGGCCCAGGCCGTATTGCGACCGGCCATGAAGTACTCCCTCAGCGTCTGAATGGTATCGCGCGGCATACCGTGTTTGCCGCGCAGATAGAAGTCGGCCGCCTTGGCCACAAGGGGCGCCGCTACGGCCGAACCGCTGCCGCCCAATTCGACCATCGCCACCAGCACGATCTCCGGCGGATCGCCGAACGGCCCGGCGACGCCGGTGAACCAGGCATGTTCGGGACCGTCTCCGCCGTGTTCGACGGTGCCCGTCTTCCCCAACAGGTCGAAGTGCTCGAGCGACGACAGGTGCGCGGTACCCCCGGGCTGCATGACCCTGCGCATGCCCTCACGGATTTCCTCCAGATGCTCCGTCCGGATGTCGAGGCGCCATCCCTCCGCCGGTTCGGCCTCTCTGTACAGCGTGGGAGCGGGCGCCGAGCCATCCCGGGCGATCGCAAGCAGGAACTGGGCCATCTTGAGGGGCGTCTGGTCGTTGGGACCCTGTCCGATGGCGAGGCTCAACACTTCGCCTTCCTGCGCCCGGTAGCCGAAGCGCCGCTCCCAGAAGTCGACGCTCTCCGGGAAGATTCCTCCGGATTCCTGCGGCAGGTCGATCCCGCACTGGTTGCCGAATCCCATGCGGTTGCCCACTCCGAGCATGCGGGCCAGTCCGATGCGAAGTCCGAGCTGATAGAAGTACACATTGCAAGAGTGCTGGATGGCGCCGGGCAGATCCAGCGATCCGTGTCCCTCGGAGTCCCAGCAGCCTGCCACACGGTTGCCGTATGCGTAGGCCCCGCGACACGGAACCGGCATGTGCTCGTCCGGAGTCACCACGCCGAGGTCGAGCGCGATCGCAGCCGTGACGAGCTTCCAGGGCGATCCCGGCGGGTAGGTCCCTGTGACGGCCCGGTGATAGAGCGGACTCTGGCGGTTGGCGACCAGCCGACTCCATTCCTCGGCATCGACCACTCCCGCGAATACGTTGGGATCGTAGGCCGGCGCCGAATAGAGCGCCAGAACCCCACCGGTCTCGACATCGAGGGCCACCACGGCACCGTTCAGCCCATCCGGAAACACCTGGTGAATCCACTCCATGAGCTCCAGGTCAAGATTGAGGTCGACGTCCTCGCCCGGGTCTGCGGCCACCCCCTGGACGCCGCCGAAACTTCCAACGATCCGTCCCGCGGCATCCACCTCCACGTACCGCGTTCCCGCATTGCCCCGAAGCAGGGACTCATAGTGCGATTCCACTCCGGACCGGCCCACGATCCACCCGGGCTCCGCATCCTCGAACTCGGGCTGTCCCAACTCGACCTCGTTGATCTCGCCTACGTAACCGATCACATGCGCGCCGAGCTGCCCCGCGGGGTAGCGCCGCTTGGGCCTGGGTTCGATCAGGAGACGCGGAAACCCCGAGCGCCGTTCCTCCAGTGCCGCGACGGCATCGAATGGTGCGTCGCCCGTGACCAGCAGGGGCCGCGGACCCCCGGCCCGGACCTGTTGGGACAAGGCGTCGAGACGCCCGCCGGGAATGTCGAGGTGCTCCCGCAGCCGCCGCAGCGTGGCCAGCATCGAGTCCGGCTGGTCTGGAACAATGGAGACGGAATACCCGGGAATGTTGTCCGCGAGGACCCTCCCGTCCCGATCCCGGATGATCCCGCGCGGGGCCGGAACCGTCAGCGGCCGCAGCCGATTCCGTTCCGATTGCAGCAGCCAGTCCGTGGCTCGCAGCACCTGGGCCCGGAACAGCACGGCGGCAAGGATGCCCAGGAGGACCACGACCGCCATGCGCGCACGGTTCGCGAGAACGGAATGCCGGTTGCGGCGACGGCTCATGACGATGTCCCGCCACGCAGAAACAGCAGCCTGAGCGCGATCCCGAATGACGCGGCGTACAGAGCCATGAGCACGGACTCCACGAGGAGGCGCTGGTCGAGGTCGGCGCGGACGGCCGAGTCGGTCACTGCCCACACGAGGGCGATGCGAACCCACGCGCCTAGAAGGAAGAAGGTGGCCAGAAAGCTCTTCGAATCCCCCACGAAGAGGTCGCGGGACTTCGCGCCCGCCATGCCCAGCACCGTCATGGCCAGGACATTCGACCCGAATGAGGTCATCGAATACGCATCCTCAAGCAATCCCAGCAGCATGCCGAGCGCGGCGGCGGAGCGGACGTTCATCGACCGGCTGGCGAGAAGCAGCGCCACCACGAAGAGGTCCGGCGCTTCCCGGCCTAGGCCCAGGGCCACATGCAGCACGAGATGCATCAGGATCAGGACTACCGTCAGGACCGCGACCCGCATCGTCAAGGACGGCGATCCAGCGGCGCAGCAGCAGGTGTGTCCGCTCCGGCCGCGATCAGGTTCCTGTCCATCCCCAGGTCGACGACTGCATGCGTTGCCTCGCCGGGGTATACGGAGGGGATTACGTAATAGCTCTTGCTCCAGCCCGCCGAAGTCTCGGCAACCCCGGACACGTGGCCGATCCGAATGCCCCTGGGAAACGCCCCTCCCCTGCCCGACGTCACCAGCTCGGCCCCGTCCGGCAGGTCCGACAGAAAGGACGCACCCCTCAGCACCAGCCGATCCTGGGCCCGGAACGCTCCTCGAGCCACTTCCACGATTCCGTGCTCCTGGCCGTCAACCGTCATGGCCGACACCCGAAAATCCGGATGCGACCAGTCGTAGGCCAGGGCATAGCCGGGGAAGACCACCTGGACCTGGCCCAACAATCCGCCTTCCGTGACCACGGCGTTGAAGGGCTGGATGCCCAGGTCCTCGCCGGCATCGATGTGAAAGACGCTCTCCGATCCGGCCGTCCCGGCGCGGACGACCGTGACCGCCACGAAGCGACTCGGCATGCGTTCTCGCAGCGACAGCACGCCGCGCAACTGCCGGTTCTCTTCCGCGAGCGTGCGCTGACGGGCAATCAATGCCATCGAGGAGTCCATCTGGGCCCGTAGCACGTCGAAGTCGCGCGCGCGCGCCTCGGCCCGGGTGATCAACCCGTTGACCTCGATGAACGGGCTCAGGGCCATCTGCCGAACCGAGTGCGCGAGCGACCGCTGCGCGGACTCGGGAAGGTTGAGCAGGATCAGCGAGGTAAGCACGAGGCCGATGATCACAGGGAAGTCGCGCTTGCTCCCTGCCCGGTTCCGCGTGGACTGACCAGCCAATTCTCGTTCTCGCCTCCGATTGGCGGACGCCCCGCTGCTCGTCCCGCTGGAGGTTCTAGGTTGTAAGCACGGAGCGGTACTTCGTGAATTCGTCGAGGATCCTGCCCGACCCCCGCACCACGCAGGTCATCGGCTCCTCGTCGACGTGAATGGGGAGGTTGGTCTCGAGAGCGATCAGCCGGTCGAGACCACGAATGAGAGCCCCGCCGCCCGTCATGACGATCCCGTAGTCGACGATGTCGGACGCCAGTTCCGGCGGAGTGATCTCCAGAGCGGACCGGACCGCTTCGACGATCGAGCGCAGTGGCTCCTGAATGCACTCCCGGATCTCCTGGGAATGGATGAGCACCATCTTCGGAATGCCGGACACCAGGTCCCTGCCCTTCACTTCCATCTCCCGTTCGCCGTCCGTCTCGATCGCCGACCCGATCTGCATCTTGATCGCCTCGGCGGTCGGTTCACCGATCAGCAGGTTGTAGTTCTTCCGGAGGAAAGCGACGATCGACTGATCCAGTTCGTCACCCCCGATCCGAATCGACGTGTCGGCTACGATGCCCGAAAGCGCGATGACCGCGATCTCAGTCGTCCCGCCCCCGATATCGATCACCATGTTCCCCCGCGGGGTCTCGATCGGAAGTCCGACTCCGATGGCCGCCGCCATGGGCTCCGCCACCATGTACACCTCGTTCGCGCCGGCGGCCTGGGCCGAAGAGCGCACCGCCCTTCGTTCGAGTTCGGTGATTCCCGACGGCACACCCACCACGACCCGGGGCTTGATGCGGAAGATCCGCTTCGACATGACCTGTTTCAGGAAATGCCGGAGCATGAGTTCGGTCACGTCCACATCCGCGATGACGCCGTCCTTCAGGGGACGGACGGCCTCGATCCCTTCGGGCGTGCGGCCGAGCATTCGCTTGGCCTCCAGGCCCACGCTCATGACCCGCTTCGTCCCGCGCTCCACCGCAACGACCGAGGGTTCGCTGAGCACCACCCCTTCGCCACGTACGCACACGAGCGTATTGGCCGTCCCCAGGTCCACGCCGATGTCGCTTGTCGGGACCAACCGCTTCGAACTGAACCAACTGGAGATTGGGGGCAACGGTCAACGCAGGCCGGAGCGGCTCCGGTATTGGGGGGTTTGCCTCCGCAGAGTGTGGGAACTGACCTAAAGCTATCGAATTCTCGTGCTCATTTCACGCCCGTACTTCCGAATCCGCCTGTGCCGCGCTCGGTTTCGGTGACCCCCGGCGCCTCGTCGACGCGGGGGGAGAGACAGTGGCTGAACACAAGCTGGGCGACGCGGTCGCCGCGGTTGATCGTGACGGCCTCGGCACCCGTGTTCTGCATCAGGATCCGGAGTTCGCCGCGATAGTCGGAATCGATCGTGCCGGGACTGTTCGGGAGGGTGATCCCATGGCGTGCCGCCAACCCGGAGCGAGGCCGGACCTGACACTCGAGTCCCGCAGGCATCTCCATGATCAATCCCGTCGCTGCCGCGTAGATCCGGCCCGGCGCGAGCCGGAAGGCCTCGCAACTGCGGACGTCGAACCCGGCAGACTCGGCCGAAGCGCGGGCGGGCAGCGGGAGATCCGGGTTGGTTGCCAGGCGCTTGAACCGCACCGTGGGCTCTTCCCGCCGGTCCACCGACTCCCGAACGCGCAGCGGCTCCAACGTCATTTCGAACGCCTCGGCGACGCCCCGGTGAACGACCCTGCCCGCCGCGACGTTGATCCCGCGGGCAAGGTCCGGATCCTCGGCGCACGCCTGCCGCCATCCGGACCGCGCCAGGTGCATCGCGTACGGCAGCGTTGCGTTGGTCAGCGCCAGCGTGGACGTGCGCGGCACCGCGCCGGGAATGTTCGACACCCCGTAGTGGATCACCCCGTCGACCTCGTATACCGGATCCTCGTGGGTCGTCGGCCGAATGGTCTCGACGCATCCCCCCTGGTCCACCGCGACATCGACGATCACCGATCCGGGCCGCATCGTGGCGAGGTCGTCCCGCTTGACCAGGTTCGGAGCCCTTCCACCCGGGACGAGGACCGCCCCGATGACCAGGTCCGAGTCCCTGAGCTGTTTCCGCACGGCGTACCGGGTGCTGAACAGGAGGTTCACGTTGGCCGGCATGATGTCGGCGAGTTGCCGCAGCCGCGGCAGGGATATGTCCATCATCGAGACCCGGGCGCCCAGGCCCGCCGCCATCTTCGCCGCGTTTGTTCCCACGACTCCCCCACCCAGCACCAGGACCTTGCCGGGGAGAACACCCGGGACGCCGCCCAGCAGAATCCCCGAGCCGCCCGAGGGACGGCCGAGGTACTTGGCGCCTTCCTGCACTGCCATGCGCCCCGCCACCTCGCTCATCGGCGTCAGCAGCGGCAGGTCGCCGTCCTCTGATCCCACGGTCTCGTAGGCGATCGCGATCGCGCCGCTGTCGATCACGGCCCGCGTCAGCTCCGCCGACGCGGCGAAGTGGAAGTAGGTGAAGACGATCTGTCCCTCGCGGATGCAGGGCCACTCGGAGGCGACCGGCTCCTTCACCTTCATGATCATCCCGGCGCGCTCCCAGACCTCCGCGGCCGTATCGACGATCTCGGCACCCACCCCGGCGTAGAAGTCGTCGGTGAATCCGCTGTGCCGGCCGGCTCCGGCCTGGACCAGGACATCGTGCCCTGCCCTGGTCATGGCATCGGCGCCGGCCGGGGTCAGCGCGACCCTGTATTCGTTCTGCTTGATCTCGGATGGAACGCCAACAACCATTTTCGGAATCCGTTCTGGTGTCGCGTCCCGGAGACTCGCGAATGGCCGCGATGTTTCCGGGGCACGATACGGGTCAATGCGGGCCGAGGCACAAGGCGTACTGGCGCTCGGGCTCGAAAACGTCTGCAGCCACTCTCACAATGTCGCAATTGGATACGGAATCGATCCGTCCGGTCAACTCCTCCAGGGTCACAAAGGGCTCACGGTACAGCGCGAAGCCCGCGAGGCGATGCAGCCGGGCGCCGGGAGACTCCTGCGAGAGCATGACCTGGCCCTTCACCTGCTCCTTGACCCTGTCCAGTTCGTCACGAGGGAGGCCTTCGGCGGCAATATGCCGATAGACGTTGCGAATCGCGTCCAGGGCCTCCGGGGCCTTGCCGGGACGGGTCCCCGCGTACACGCCGGAAACGCCGCCCCGGGTGTAGAACGACTGGTACGAAAACACCGCGTACGCCAACGCCAGCTCTTCCCGGACCCGCTGGAAGAGCCTGGAACTCATTCCCCCGCCCAGGGCCGCTGCCAGCAGGATCAGCGCGTGCCGGTCCCGGTGCGAGTGGCCCGGGGTCGTTCGTCCGAGCACGATGTGCATCTGCGAGGCATCCCGCGCCACTCGGTCGATGCCTTCCTCAGGCGCGGGAGGATCCGGGACGCCGGGCGCCTCGCTGCCGGGTTCGATCTGTCCGAACCACTCGTCGGCCAGCCCCAGGAATTCTTCGTGCTGCACGGCGCCGGCAGCTGCTACCACCAGGTTCGCCCCCACGTAGCGGTCCCGGTGCAGCCCGGCCAGGTCGTCGCGTGAGATGGCGGCTACCGAATCACGGGTTCCCAGAATCGACCGGCCGTAGGGATGGCCTCGCCACAGGCGCTCGCCGTGAAGCTCGAACACCAGGTCGTCGGGCGTGTCCTCCACCGCCGCGATCTCCTCTCCCACCACCATCTTCTCCTGCTCGAGATCCCCCTCGGCGAGCCGCGGGTCGCGTACCAGGTCCGAAATCACGTCCACTGCCCGGGACAGATAGCTAGCCAGCACCCGCGCTTCGTAGCCGGTGTGTTCCCGCGAAGTGTACGCGTTCAGTGAGCCGCCCACGCTCTCCAGCGAACGCGCGATCTGGCGGCGCGAGCGTGATCCGGTGCCCCGAAAGACCAGGTGCTCCAACAGGTGGCTGGCACCGGCCTGGCCGGGTCCATCCAGCGCCGCCCCCTGCCGTACCCACGCCCCCACGGCCACCGAGCGCACGCCCGGCATGCATTCGGTCAGGACGTGCACCCCGTTTCCCAGCCGGTCGCCATGAAAGCCCGCCGCGCCGGGATTGAGTCCCATCCCGCTTCCGCGCCCGGTCCGGGGTCGCCAGCTAGCTGCGGGCCCCGGCCTCTTCCGCGACCGGAGTTCTCTCCTCGGCGGCCGCAGCCTTCTTGGAGAGGCGCATGCGTCCCTTTTCGTCGATGGACAGAAGCTTGACGCGTATGACGTCTCCGCGGTTCACGACGTCCTCCGTCTTTCCGACCCGGTAGTCGGCCAGTTCCGAAATGTGGCACAGTCCCTCGACGCCGGGCATGATTTCAATGAATGCGCCAAACGTCGTCGTGTTCTTGACTGGTCCTTCGTAGATCCTGCCCACCTCCGGCTCCTGCACGATGGCCTCGATCATCTCACGGGCCCTGGCGCCGGCCTCCGAGGACACGGCGGCAATCTTGACGACGCCGTCGTCGTCCACCTCGATCGTGGCACCCGACTCGTCCTGTATCGCACGAATGGTCTTGCCCTTGGGGCCAATGATGTCACCTATTTTCTCAGGGTTGATCCTGATCGACTCGATCCTCGGGGCATAGTCCGAGAGGTCCTTGCGAGGTGCCGCGATCGCCGCGTCCATGCAGTCGAGTATGTGCATGCGGGCCCGGCGAGCCCGCTCCAGCGCCTCACCCAACAGTTCGAAGGTCAACCCCTCGATCTTGATGTCCATCTGTATGGACGTGACCCCCTTGCGTGTGCCGGCGACCTTGAAGTCCATGTCTCCCAGCGCATCCTCGAGGCCCAGAATGTCCGTCAGGACGGCTACACGGTCACCCTCCGAGACCAGGCCCATCGCCACGCCCGCGCAAGCGGCCTGCAGCGGAACGCCCGCGTCCATCAGCGAAAGCGACGCGGAGCACACCGACGCCATCGACGACGATCCGTTGGACTCCAGAATGTCGGAGACGATGCGGATCGTGTACGGAAAGTCGTCGTAGTCGGGAAGCAGGGGCTGAATGGCGCGCTCGGCCAGAGCGCCGTGCCCCTTCTCGCGCCGCGACGTCGACCGGATGGGGCGCGCCTCCCCCACCGAGAAGGGCGGGAAGTTGTAGTGCAGCATGAACGACTTGGTGATCTGCTCGCTGCTGTCGATCGAGTCGATGCGCTGCTCGTCCCTCGACGTCCCCAGGGTCACGACACCGAGAGACTGGGTCTCCCCACGCGTGAAAAGGGCGGAGCCGTGCGTTCTGGGCAGGAGGCCGACTTCACAGTCGATCTGGCGCACATCGTCCGCGCCCCGGCCGTCGGCCCGCAGACCCTCGTCGAGGATGCGCGCGCGCACGCTCTTCTTCTCCAGCGACCGAACGACATCCCGTACGTCACCGTCCGGTGACGGGCCCTCCGAGTTCTCCTCGGCCAGTCGATCCGAGATGTCCTTCGCGACCGCCGTCAGCGCCGCCAACCGCTCCGTCTTGCCGGTGATTTTTACTGCGTCGGCAACACCTGCCGCGGCCTCCTCTTCGACACGGCTGCGAAGCTCCGGGTCCACCTCCTTGGGCTCCCATTCCATCGCGGGCACGCGACGGGGCGCGATGAGCACCTCCTGGATCTCGATCAACTCCCTGATCGCCTCGTGCGCCACATTCAGACCCTTGAGGATTTCGGTCTCGGGGACCTGAATGGCTCCTCCCTCCACCATGACGATCGCGCTTGCCGAGCCCGCCACGACGATGTCGACATCGGCATACTCGAGTTGCAGGAAAGTGGGATTCACCACCCAGTTGCCCTGGATCCTCCCGATCCGCACCGACGCAACCGGCGTGCGGAAGGGGATGACCGACGTGTTGAGCGCGACCGAGGCGCCGATCAGCGTAAGCACGTCGGCGTCGTTTTCCTGGTCGGCGCTCAGGACCTGGGCATGGATCTGGGTCTCGTGAAAGAACCCGTTCGGAAAGAGCGGGCGCAGGGTCCGATCCGTCAGCCTGGAGGACAGGACCTCCTTTTCCTGAGGCGCGCCCTCGCGCTTGAAGAAGCCGCCGGGGATCTTTCCGGCCGCGTATGCCTTCTCGCGGTATTCCACCGTGAGCGGGAAAAAGGGGAGATGGGTGGGCCTGTCCTGCACGGTGGCCGTGACCAGTACTACCGTTTCGCCGAACTGGACAAGGCAGGCCCCGTGCGCGAGCCGGGCCATGCGGCCCACCTCGAGGACCAGCCGCCGACCGGCGAACTGTCGTTCGATTCTGTCTGTCATTTTCTCTTCCGGGATTGCCGCAGAGAGTCTGCGGCGAAGGTGGGCCGCGGCACTACCGGCGCGCTGCTGTCCGCTGCGGCGCCACATCGCGCCGACGGCGGCAGGACGCCTCCATGCCCGCGCCGGTCAATGGCGCAGCCCGAGGTCTTTGATCAATTCGCGGTATCCGTCGAGATCGGTCCGCTTGAGGTACTCGAGGAGCCGGCGGCGGCGTCCCACCATCTTCAGGAGGCCGCGGCGGCTGTGATGGTCGTGCTTGTGGGCGTCGAAATGGCTGCGCAGGTGATTGATCCTGGCAGTGAGAAGGGCGACCTGGACCTGGGTACTGCCGGCCCCGTTATCGTGGGGCTGGTATTTGCCTACGATCTCTTGTTTGTCGATACCCATGTTGTTCCCGTGTCTTCGCTTCCCGTCTCGTCGCAATTTCTCGGACAGCCTTTTAACATAGCCGATGCCCAAAGGGCACACAACTGGACCGTTGGTCCCGGGTCGAGAGTCGTCTCCCGGTGGAGAAAATCGGACCCGGACTTCAGTTCACCGTTACCGGGAACAAACGCCGCTCCAGGAGCTTCCGGGTGTGCGCCACATCGCTCCGCATCTGGTCCGCCAGCGCGGCCGCCGAAGCGAACGCCACGACTGGGCGCAGGTATTCGATCATGTCCACGTGGATCGTCTGCCCGTAAAGACCGGCGTTGAAATCGAGGAGGCTCACCTCGACGGAAGCGCTGGCGCCCGGGAAGGTCGGGCGTTCTCCGATATGAAGCGCGCCCATGAACCTGCCCTGGGGCACGGTGGCGAAACACGCGTAGATCCCTTGGGCGGGAATGAGTTTATCCGTCCCGGCAACGTGCAGGTTGGCGGTCGGAAACCCGAGATCCCGACCCCGCCCGTCTCCCTTGACGACCGTGCCGCTCAGGGAGTACGGCCGACCCAGCCAGCGGTTGGCATCGGCCAGCCGCCCTTCGAGAAGCGCGCGGCGAATCGACGACGACGAGACCGCGGCGGGGCCGGAATGGACCGCCTTCACGACATCGAGTTGAAACCCCTTGTCGGCGGCGATGGCCCGGAGAGTATTCACGTCCCCGGATCGTCCTCTTCCGAAGCCGTGATCGTACCCGATGACGAGATGGCTCATCCCCAGTCGTCGCAGCAGGACCTCCTCGACGAATCGGCGCGGCGAGAAGTCGCGAAGCTCCGGTGTGAACGCCAGGAAGACCAGGTAGTCAAGCCGGCTGCTCGCGAGGACAGCCTTCTTCTCGTCCGGCGTGGTCAGCAACGGTGGTGCGGCCTCGGGTCGAACCACCCGTAGCGGGTGCGGATCGAAGGTGACCAGAACACTGCGTCCGCCCCGTGCCGACGCTCGCTCGCCGATTTCCTCCAGGACCCGCCAATGCCCCTGGTGGACTCCGTCGAACGTCCCCACGGTCACGACGACGGGACAACCGTCGCGCGGGAGCCCGGAGGGTCCCGACCGAAAAACCGTCACGCTCCGGGCCCCCCGGGCTCGTGGAAGACCTTTCTGGGCCGGAGCACTCCGTCGCGAACCGCGCCGACCGCCACCAGCTCTTCCCCCGGCAGGACGAAGACGGCCGCGCTTCGGTCGGGCGCGTCCCCCGGGATCCGCTTCCCGTCGGCCAGCTTCGCCGCGTCCTCGGCACCGACAACTACACGGGGCAGATGCGACAGGGCGGACACGGCCCCGACCCAGGCTCCCTGCCGCGGCTCTCCCGCCTCCACGGAGGCGAGCGATGCCGCGTGGCGCACATGGAGCGACCCGACCCGCGTCCGGCGCAGCTCCGCGAGGTGACACGACGTTCCCAGCCGTTTGCCGAATTCGACCGACAGCGACCGCACATAGGTGCCGCTGGAACACACAACCCGGATGTGCACCCGGGGCGGCACATGGTCGAGGATCTCGAAGCTGCCGAGCGTGATCTCCCGGGGACTGAGCGTCACCTGCTCACCCCGCCGCGCACGTCGGTGGGCCGGTACTCCGTCCACCTTCACCGCGGAGTAGGCGGGCGGCACCTGGCTCAGCCGGCCGACCATTCCGGCCGCGGCCGCCTCCAGCTGCCCACGCTTCAAGGAGGTCCAGTTGTCATCTTCGGCGATCCGCTCGCCATCGCGGTCCTGTGAATCGGTGGCCACACCGAGCCGGGCGGTCGCCCGGTAGGTCTTGTCGAACCCCACGAGGTACTCGAGCAGGCGGGTCGCCTTCCCCACCGCGAGCACGAGAAGCCCGGTGGCGAAGGGATCGAGCGTTCCCGCATGCCCCACCTTTCGCACACCCAGTCCCCGGCGCGCCGCCGCGACCACGTCGTGGGACGTGACCCCGGCCGGCTTGTCCACCAGAAGGAAACGCATGACGCCAGACAAAGACTTCAAGGATCGTCCGCCCCGCCGCCGGGAGGCATCACATCGCGCAGTATCGCCTCGATCCGCCGACCGTCCTCGATCGTCGTATCACGCTGAAACCGCAGCTCGGGCATGCGCCGGATCCTGAGTTCACGTCCAAGCACCGAACGCAGAAACGGTGCCGCGCGGCCCAGCGCCGCCAGGGTGCGGTCCTGTTGCTCCCCCGAGCCGTGGAGTTCGACGTAGACGCGGGCCAGCCACAGGTCCTCGGTCACATCCACCCCGGTCACCGTCAGAGACCCCACGTCGGGATCGCGAAGCTGGTACTGGATCCTGGTCGACAGTTCGCGGCGAAGCTGCTCTCCCAGGCGTGAAAGACGCCGCCCGGACATCAGTACCGTTCGGTGGAGTTGGCGACCACCACCGCACCCCTCGCCCCGGCCACGCGCCGGTCGACCGACTCCAGGATCGAATCGGCCTGGGCGGCGTGCGCCGCGAGGAATGCCACGGAGACCCGGGCTCGATTGCGCGCGTCCTGAAATCCCGACTCGACGACCGACACGTTCATCCGTGCGAGCCTGTCCTTGAGCGAGCGCAGGACGGACCGTTTCTGCTTGAGCGAGGCCGAACCCGGCATGGAAAGGTCCCAGGTAGCCACGGTGACGACCACCGAGGGCCGCGAGGCCGCTGCGGTAAGGGGTTCGCTCAACCCCGCTCGGCGCCCGCCAGGGTGCGGGCAACCTCTTGCACCTGGTAGGTCTCCACGACGTCGCCCACCTTCAGATCGTTGAAGTTTGCGATGCCGATCCCGCATTCGAAGCCTTCCTTCACCTCCCGGACGTCCTCCTTGAAGCGCCTGAGCGACCCGATCTCACCGTCGTAGATCACAACGCCGTCGCGGATGACACGTGCGAGGCCTCCGCGCTGCACCAGGCCTTCCATGATGTAGCTTCCGGCAATGGTGCCGACGCCCCGGATCTTGAAGATGACCCGGGCCTCGGCCGCCCCAACCACGCTTTCGCGCCGCTCGGGTGCCAGGAGCCCCTCGAGCGCGGCCCGGACATCGTCCACCGCCTCGTAGATCACGTCGTAGACCTGGATGTCGACGGCTTCGCGCGACGAAGCCTGGCGCGCCAGTGCGTCCGGGCGCACACGGAAGCCGACGACGACCGCCCCGGCGGCCAGCGCAAGCATGACGTCGGACTCGTTGACAGCCCCGACGCCGCGATGGATGATCTCCACCTGCACCTCCTGCGTGGACAGCTGCTCCAGGGCGTCGCACAGCGCCTGGACGGACCCGTCCACGTCGCCCTTGACGACCAGTCGCAGCGTCCCGACGTCACCCGCCGCCAGCAGCTGCGTGAAGTCGCCGAGCTTGATGCCGCGCTGCTTGATCCGCAGCTGCTTCTCCCGGTCGAGCCGCTGCCGGTTGGCGGCGATGGAGGCCGCCTTGTCGGCTCCCATCACCTGGAGCACGTCACCGGCCTGGGGCACTCCGGCCACGCCGAGTATCTGCACCGGAATACCCGGGCCCACGGCGTCGACCCCGTGGCCGCGTTCGTCAAGCAGCGCGCGCACGCGCCCGTCGTGCAGCCCCACTACGAAGCTGTCGCCGACACGCAGCGTACCGCTCTGCACGAGAATCGTCGCCACGGGTCCCTTACCGATGTCCAGTTCTGCCTCGACCACCGCGCCCACGGCATCGCGGGCCGGGTTCGCCTGGAGTTCGAGGATCTCGGCCTGAAGGAGGACTTTTTCCAGCAGATCGTCCATGCCCTCGCCCGTCTTTGCGGACACCTCCGCAACCAGCGTCTCTCCGCCGAAGTCCTCGACCGTAACCCCGTGCTGTAGCAGGTCCTGCCGGACCTTGTCGGCATTCGCGGTGGGGAGGTCGATCTTGTTGATGGCGACCACCATGGGCACACCGGCCGTCTTCGCGTGGCTGATCGCCTCGACGGTTTGCGGCATCACCGCATCATCGGCCGCGACCACGAGAACCACCAGGTCCGTGACGTCCGCGCCACGCGCACGCATGGCCGTGAATGCCGCATGCCCGGGCGTGTCGAGGAACGAAATGGTGCGGGCGTCGTCGAGTTCGACGTGATACGCGCCGATGTGCTGGGTGATGCCTCCGGCCTCGCCGGCCACGACGTTGGTATCGCGAATCCAGTCGAGAAGCTTGGTCTTTCCGTGGTCCACGTGACCCATGACGGTCACGACCGGCGGACGCGGACGCAGATCCGCGGGATCGTCCTGATCGGCGTCCGCCTCCGCCGGGCGCAGGTAGTCGGTCTCGCGAACCGCGGTAAAGCCGAATCCTTCGAGCAGCAATTCGATCTGATCGAAATCGAGCCTCTGATTGATAGTGACCATCAGGCCCATGTTCTTGAACGCCCAACCGATAATCTCGGTCGGGGAGACATCCATGAGCTCCGCCAGTTCGGCGACGGTGAGGAATTCGTTGACGCGTACGGTTCGTGCCTCGACGGACCTGGCCTCGGCGGCACGTTCCTCCGCCGCAACCTTTTCCTCCTTGGCCGCGGCCACCGCACCCTTCCCCTTCTTGCGTTTCCTCTTGCCACCCTTGATCTCGGCCATGACGCGCTGGATGTTCTGCCTCGCCACGTCGCGGTCGGCGCCCTTTCGGCGGCGTCCCTTCTTCCGCGCCCTCTTGCGGCGGCCGTCCGACGTATAGCCTTCTGCCTGGATCCGCACGCGCCCGCCGGGACCTGCACTTGCGGCGGGCTCGGGCTTGCCGGACACCGAAGGTTGAGGGACACCAGGGCGGTCTCTTGCGCTAGTCGGCTTGAAGCCCGTGCGGGCTGCGACCGGCGGCTCGGGCCGGGAAAGCGCGCCGTCCTGGTCGGCGGCGGCGGCGTCCGTTCCATCCAGCCGTGAAGGCTCGGGTGCGGTTTCGGAAAGCTGTGCTGCCGCCAACTCGGCTTCATCGGCCTGACTCTCGGCAGTCGGGGCCGGCCGGACATCGTCCTCGGGAGCTGCATCGGCTGCGGCGGCCAGTTTGTCGGCGGACGGCGCCTCGGGTGCCTGGACCTCCGGGCCTTCCGCGGTCGGAGCGGCCTCGGCCTCGCGGAACTCGGCCGGCCCCACAGGTTCGGTGGTGGATGCCTCCGGGGCGGGCGCAGCTTCCTGTGTGGAATCCGGGGCAGCCCCGTCGGCGGCCGCTTCGTCGGCGGCGACCGTCTCCTCCTGTGCTTCCGCAACCGCCGTTTGTGGTTCGACCGTGGCACGGCGCCGCGAGGGTGCCCGCCGACGGCGGCGGCTCACCGGCCTCCGGGCCTTGACCGCAGCCTTCATCACATCGGCGGCTTCGCCGTGTCCCGCCCTCCGTTCGCGTTCGAGGCGGGTGCGTATCAGCGCTACGTCAACGTCCCTGATCGGGGCATCGGCATGTCCCACACGCACACCCGATTCCCGCAAAAACCTCAGGAGCACATCGGCATTGACCTTGAGGTCCGTCGCCAGTTCCTTCACCCGCATCAGGCCAGCCCACCCCCTCCGCTCACTGACTCCTCGCCGGAACGAGCGGACTCCGAGTCGACCACGGTGAGGTCTTCGATCAGGGCGAGGAGCCGCGCTGCCGCAGCCTCGGTCACCCCGTCGACGGCCAGGAAGTCGGCGCGGTCCAGGTCGATGATGTCGAGGAAGCTGTCGTAGCCGGCCGACGCCAGCGCGTTCAGCGTCGACGAGTCCAGCGAAAGCTCGCTCAGCGGGAAGTCGGCCGTTTCATATGAATCCGCCTCTTCCTCCACGAACAGCGACATGTCGGCACCGCGTTCCAGCCACTCGCGCGAGCCGTAGAGATCGATCTGCCACCCGATCAGCTGGGATGCCAGGCGCACGTTCTGCCCGTTCCTGCCGATTGCAAGCGAGAGCTGGTCCTCGTCGACGATCGCCGTGACGACCTGCCGTGCGGAATCCGAGACGACCTTTGCTACGCGGGCCGGTGCCAGCGCCCGCCGCGCGAAGATCTCCGGATCCGGATGCCAGGGTACGATATCGATCCGCTCTCCACCCAATTCCGAAACCACGGCCTGCACCCGCGACCCCTTGAGACCCACGCAGGCCCCCACGGGATCGATGGACTCGTCGCGGCTGTGTACGGCGATCTTGGTCCGGCCTCCGACCTCCCGGGTCAACTCCTTGATCTCGACGATCCCCTGCTGGATCTCGGGCACCTCCAGGTTGAACAGGGCGGCGACGAAAAGCGGGTCCGAGCGCGAGAAGATCAGCCGGGGACCTTTCGGAGTCTCGTCGACCTTCTTGAGCACGGCCCGGATGGATTCGCCCTGGCGGAAGCGTTCACGGGGGTTCTGCTCCTTCCAGGGAATGATCGCCTCCGCCTCCCGGGTGCGGTTGAGGAGCAGGACGATCTTGCCGCGCTCGATCTGCTGCACCTCACCGGAGAGCAGGTCGCCGACCCGATCGGTGTACTCGTCCCGGATACGCTGGCGCTCCCCCTCACGGACCAGCTGCACGATGCGTTGTTTGGCCGCCATCACGGCATTGCGTCCGAACTCGGAGAAGTCCACCGGAATCTCCATGACGTCGCCGACCTCGTAGGTGGGATCGTCCCAGCGCGCCTCCTCGACGGAAATCTCCGACGAGTCGTCCTCGACCGTCGCGACCACCCGCTTCAGCACCAGCATGTCGATCTCGCCCGTACGCTGGTCCACATCGATCTCGGTGTCGACATTGGCGCCGAATATGCGCGCCAGACCGGCGTGGATGGCCTCCTTGACCAGCACGTCCACCTCGTCGGAATCGAGGTCCTTTGCCTTGGCGATTGCACCGACCGCCTGACCGATCAGAGAGGAGTCCGTCATCATGCATTCCATTCATGAACCAGGCGCGCCTTCGCAACGCGTGAACGCGGAACCTCGATTTCGTGGCCGCCGCTCACCCGCATCAGGATCGACCCGGCACTCTCTTCACCACCGGCAAACCCCAGCAGCGTCCCCTCGATTCGTGAAGCACCACCCGAAAGCGGTTCGGTTCCCTGCACCGCAATCTTCCGGCCGCGAAACCGGCGGAAGTCCCTGGCGCGCGTAAGGGGACGCTCGAGCCCCGGCGAGGAGACCTCGAGGACGTAGCGATCGGGTATCCTGACATCCGAGTCGAGCCAGGCTTCCATGCCGCGGCTCACCGCCGTGCAGTCGCCGAGGGAGACCGGCCGGTCCAGCGCGGCACGCTCCACGCGAAGCCTGATGACCGGACGATGAACGTGACCCGCCCACTCGACCTGTACCAGATCGTAGCCCAGGCGGGAGAGTCGCTCCTCGAACTCCCGCTGAAGCTCGGCCCGGCTTGCGTTCACGTCATCACCCTTTCATCAACGGACAAAAAAAGCGGGGGATGCCATCTCCCCCACTTGGAAAGGCCGCAGCGGCCCGTCAGCCACCAAGGTATTATAGCTGTGACGGAGTTCGCCGGTCAATCACGACGTTCGATGCTTGCGCCAAGGGCTCTGAGACGCTGGTCGATCCTCTCGTAGCCCCGTTCAATCTGCCCTACGTTGCGGATCCAGCTCTGGCCGGTTGCGCCCAGCGCGGCAATGAGGATCGCCATGCCGGCACGGATGTCCGGGCTCTCCAGGCGCGTCCCCCGGAGCCGCGACGGGCCGACGACGACCACGCGATGCGGGTCGCACAGCACGATGCGCGCACCCATGGATACCAGCTTGTCGGTGAAGAACATGCGCGATTCGAACATCTTTTCGTGAATCAGGATCGTTCCGCGTGCCTGAGTGGCCGCGACGACCGCGATCGACGTGAGATCCGCGGGAAACGCGGGCCACGGACCGTCATCCACCTTCGGCAAGTGCCCGAAAGCATCCATCTGGATAACCGGTTCCTCACGCCCGTCGACGATCAGGTCGCGTCCATCCACCCGACATTCGATTCCGAGTCGCCGGAAACCGATGAGGACGGAATCGAGATGCTCCAGCGGCGCATCCTCGATCACCAGCCTGCTTCTCGTGGCCGCGGCGAGGCCGATGAACGACCCCGTCTCCACGTGGTCCGCGCCGATCGTGTATTCGGCACGCCCCAGCGAAGACGCGCCGCGAATGACCAGGTTGGATGTCCCGATGCCGGATATCCTCGCCCCCATCGCGTTCAGCAGATGGCACAGGTCCTGTACGTGGGGCTCGGCCGCCGCGTTCCTTATGACCGTCTCGCCCTCGGCCAGGGAGGCCGCCATGATGGCGTTCTCGGTGGCCGTCACGGAGGGCTCGTCGAGGAACATGTCGGCGCCGGCAAGGGAGTGGGCGCGGATATCGAGGCCGGAAGAGGTGTCGACCTCCGCCCCGAGTGCCCGGAATGCAAGAAGGTGCGTGTCAAGACGGCGGCGCCCAATGACGTCGCCGCCCGGCGGCGGGAGCGACAGCGAGCCGAAGCGCGCCAGCAGGGGTCCGGCCAGCAGAATCGATGCCCGGATGCGTTCGGCCAGAGCGGGGTCCATATCGCCGGCGATGGCATTGGCGGCATCGACCCTGACTTCGTTGGCTCCGGTCCACGCGACATCGGCACCCAGCGAGTCCATGATTTCCAGCAGGGTGGCGACGTCACGGATCCGAGGGACGTTGCGAACGGTGACGGGCTCGGCGGACATCATTGTCGCGGCAAGCACCGGGAGGGCCGCGTTCTTGTTCCCGCCGGGACGGATGGTCCCGCCCAGTTCCCGTCCGCCGGTCACGATGAATGATGGCATGGGTGGAAGATACCGCTGGATCGGTTCCCACTGAAGGCCCATATTTGGCCGGAACCCGCAGCGACTTCATCCGGTAGCCACGCAATGTCATTGCATCTCGCACCAGCGCTTCAGGACACGACGGTCGTCACGCTAGCCAGGGACGGGATCGGCCTGGTGTCGGCGTGGATGACCGTCGGCATCGGTGTGGCGTTCGTGGCCATTCTGATCGTTCTCCTCCTCGTTCTTTCCGAGCTGCGCCTTCTTTCCCGCACCTGGACCACGTTCCTGAACACGACCACCGAGCGCGCCGTCCCCCTGGTGGAGCACGCCAACAGCGCTGCGCGGAACCTGGAACGGATCACCGAGGTCGTGCGCTCCGAGGTAGACCGTTTCGACGGCGCCGTCGGCGAGGTTGCGGATGACATCGGCCGGGCCTCGACCGAGGTGAAGCGGCGTGTCGCAGACCTTTCGGCTCTGCTCGACCTTGCCCAGTCCGAGGCCGAGGATGCGGTGCTCGACGCCGCCGCCGCCGTCAGGATGCTCCGGCAGGGTACCGCGCTGTTGCGCGGTCGGGGCACGCCGGCGGACGAAGGTGCCGAAACACCTCCCCCCGCCGGCGAAGACGCCTGACCCGGCAGTCCGTGGACAGAGCCGCCCGAGCACCGAGAGCGGCAAGGCGTCGGGGCCGGCGACGCGCCGGAGCTAGAAGTAGTCCCGTTCGAGGGCGGCGTAGCGCACCAGCAGCTTCTTCCTTCCGGCGGTGTCGAAGTCGACGGTCACCCTGAGATCACGCCCGAACCCCGACAACTCGGCAATGGTGCCGGAACCGAAGGTCTGGTGAAGGACACGCTCGCCCTTCACATACCGGGGGCGGTCCTGGTTGAACCCCGGCTCCGCGTCGTCGCCGTCCCGGGGCACGGCCCGTTCCGTCCTCCGTCCGTGACGCGGCCGATCGGCCCAGTCCCAGCGCACACGCTGCGTGATCTTGTGTTCCAGACTGTCCTCCAGAACCTTCAGGAAGGACGAAAGCGTCCCGTGGAGAACCTCTCCCGCCCGCCGCCGCCGCCGGGCGTGCGTCAGGTACAGCCTGTCCCGCGCGCGCGTGACACCCACATACAGAAGCCGCCGTTCTTCCTCGAGTGATTTCGCGTCGTCGTACGCCCGTGACAGCGGGAACAGTCCCTCCTCCATGCCGGCGATGAAGACTACGGGGAATTCAAGCCCCTTGGCGCTGTGAATCGTCATGAGCGTCACAGCGTCGGCTGCGGAATCGTGACGGTCGACGTCGGTGACAAGCGCCACATGCTGAAGAAACAGGTCGAGATCGGTAAACCCGTCCATCTCGCCATCCTCGGCATCGAGAACCAGCCCGGCGTTGAAGTCATGGGCCGCGGCGACGAGCTCGCGGACATTCTCCGCACGGTCTTCCCCGTCCGGACCCTCCCCGCGCAGGAGCATGAGAATATCCAGTTCCTCAATGAGTTCCTCCAGGACTTCGCCGGCCGTGCGCTCTGCCGCGAGCGCGGTATGCCTGCGGATCAATCCGGCAAACGCGTGGAGACCGCGGCGTGCGCCCGCGGTCAGGTCCCGAATCTCGTCGGCGCGGGCGGCGGCTTCGAGCAGATCGAGCCTCGCTTCGCGCGCGAACACGGACAGATGCGCCAGACTGGTCGCGCCGATTCCTCGACGCGGGTAGTTCACGACCCGATCGAAGGCGTCCATGTCGCGCGGGTTGCCGGCCAGACGAAGGTAGGCCAGCACATCCTGAATCTCGCGGCGCTCATAGAACCGCACGCCGCCGACGATCTGGTACGGCAGGCCGCGCCGCCTGAAGCGGTCCTCGAGGGCTCGGGACTGGGCGTTGGTGCGGTACAGCACCGCGAAGTGGCGGTGATCGTAGTCGGGGTCGGCAAGCATGAGGTGCTCGATTTCCTCCACGATCCACCACGCTTCATCGCCCTCGTCCCGCGCCTCCAGGCAGGTGACGGGCGCCCCACCCCGTCGCTCCGTGCGAAGCGTCTTCCGCTTTCGCTCGGAGTTCTCGCTGATCACCGCATTCGCTGCGTCCAGAATCACGGACGTCGAACGGTAATTCCGCTCCAGGCGCACGACCCGCGCGTCCGGAAAGCTGTGTTCGAAGTCGAGGATATTCCGGATGTCCGCTCCGCGCCAACCGTAGATGCTCTGGTCGTCGTCGCCCACGACCATGAGGTTGCCGTGCGCCGATGCCAGGAGTTCCAGGAATCGGAACTGGGCGTGGTTGGTGTCCTGGTATTCGTCCACAAGGATGAAGGCGAAACGCTCCTGGTAGCGGCGCAGGAGATCGGGATCGCCCTCGAGGAGGCGTACGGGAAGCACCAGCAGGTCGTCGAAGTCCATGGCGTCCTGAGTGCGCAGAGCCTCCTGGTAGACGGGATAGACGAGCGCGACGCGCCTCATGAACAAATCCCCGCCGTCGCCGTATTCCGCGGCAAACCGCTCCGCCCCGATCAGCTGGTTCTTGGCTTCCGAAATCCGCTCCCTGATCGATCTGGGGGACCACCGCAGCGGGTTCACGTCCACGCTCTTCTGGGCCTTCTTCACCTCGCGTAGCGACTGCTCGGCGTCCCTGATGGTGAATGCTCGCGTCCAGCCGATCCCGGGTGCATGGCGACGAAGGAGGCGGGCTCCGATGGCGTGAAACGTCCCCATCCAGAGTCCCCGCGGCTCACTGTCCAGCATCGCGATCACGCGATCCCGCATTTCCCCGGCCGCCTTGTTGGTGAAAGTCACGGCCATGATGCGATCCGCGGGAACCCCATGCTCCAGGATCAGATGGCACACCCGCGTTGTGAGAACCCGCGTCTTGCCCGATCCTGCGCCGGCCAGCACCAGGCTTGGGCCCTCGAAGTGCTCGACGGCCTGCCGCTGTTCAGGGTTCAGACCGGGTGCCAGGAACGCCGGTCCCTGCGACCGGGTCCCGCCAGAGCGTGCATTCAACGGCCCGCCGTCCTCCCTCACGGGGCGCCGCGCCGTGGCGGATCCCCTCCACGACCGAGGTAACCGCGCGTCTCCGGCGCTCGCGGAAGCCGTGCCTGAAACGCCACACCACGTTCGCCGCGGTCCACCAACTCGAGCTTTCCACGGTGAACGCCTTCGACGATTCGTCGTGTCAGGGTCAGTCCGACGCCCCAGCCACCGGATTTGGTCGTCACTCCCGGGTCGAACAGCCGGTCGCGGATCTCGAAGGGAACGCCCGGGCCCGTGTCCCTGATCTGGAGTACGACCCACCTCTCCTCGGCGGCCCGGGCTGAAATGGTGATCGAGCCCCCCGTGCCCGCCATCGCGTCCAGCGCGTTCTTTACGACGTTTTCCAGGGCCCACGCCAGGAGAACCTCGTGTCCGAGAATGTCGGGCAGGTCGTCGGGAACCTGGACGTGCAACGCCACCCCGGGGCCAAGGCGAGGCAGCCGCGCCTCCATGTAGGTGCGCAGCTCCGCGATCACATCCCCGAGGGACACACGTCCAAGTTCCGGATCCCTCCCAATGAGTTCGAAGCGTCGGCTGACCCGCTCCAGGCGTACGAGGTCCTCGCCGATGGCCGCGGCGATCTCGACCTGGCGCATGTCGCCTGGACGCTCGGTCCGGGACAGCCCGAGCACCTCCACCCATCCCTGAAGTGAACTGATCGGCGTGCCCAGCTGGTGTGCGAGTTCACGTGCCATCGCCGTCCACGCCTGTTCGGCGGCAGCGCGGCGCTGGTACCGGAAGACGGTGACCGCCAGCAATACCGTGAGCAGCAGGCCCGACGCCCACAGGAACGGCATCCACTGGAGCCGCGCGGACTCGGGCGTGATGCCGTAATGAACCAGCTGGCTCGTCGAATCGCCCACGGGAGGGTTGTGCGCATCGAGTTCGTCGGCGTAGCGGAGTATTCTCTCCAACTCGCCGGCGGTGGGGGGGTCCGCGATCTCGAACGGCAGGTTGGCCGAGGTATTGTATTGGCGGCCCGGTTCGGAGGTGACGACGAAGGGAACCCCGAGTGCCACGAGTTCGCGTTGAAGATTGGTGAGAGCCGTCAATTCGGCCCCCGTCTCCTGGCTCGTCAATCCCCGCTGAACCTGGGCGTAGATTCGCGTGAAGGTCTCCGCGTCAGCCTGGCGGGAGCGTACGATCTCCGCCGTATACACCAGGTACCAGACCAGCAGTGCGACGAAGAGGATGGCCAGCGCAATCGGCCAGGTTCGCGCCCTGGCTCCGGCGGTTCCCCTGGTCATTGCTCTTCGGCTGATCATCCGATCTCTGTTCCTGTGGCCGAGACGGGCTCGTCGGCGCTACTTCCCAGGCCGGATCCCCCTGAATCCGACGACGGGAGCAAGCACGTCGGGAAGGCGGACCGAACCGTCCGGCTGTTGATACGTCTCGAGCAATGCGACCATCAGCCTCGGGAGCGCCAGCGCGGAACCGTTGAGCGTATGCACGAATTCCGTTCCCGCACCCTGTGTCCGTCGAAACCTGATGTTCGCGCGACGCGCCTGGAAGTCGCTGAAGGTAGAGCAGCTCGAGACCTCCAGCCATTGAGCGACCCCGGGAGCCCAGACCTCCAAGTCGTAGGTAAGGGAAGCCGAGAACCCCAGATCTCCCGCAGCGAGCAGGACGACCCTGTAGGGCAGGCCCAGCAGCTCCAGCACCCTGGCCGCCTCTCCGGTGAGTTCTTCGAGCGCCGCCGGTCCCGCTTGAGGCGTCTCAAAGCGAACGAGCTCGACCTTGTCGAACTGGTGGACCCTGAGCATCCCCCGGGTGTCCTTCCCCGCCGCTCCCGCCTCCCTGCGAAAACAGGGCGAATAAGCAACATACTTTCGGGGCAGCAAATCACCACGGAGGATCTCGCCGCGGTGCAGGTTGGTGACCGGAACTTCAGCGGTGGGAATCAGCCACAGGCCGTCGCGCCGCGTCACGTACGACTCCTCGGCGAACTTTGGAAGCTGGCCCGTCCCGGTCATCGCTTCCTGTTTGACCAGATAGGGGACCCGCAGTTCCCGGTATCCGTGCTCGGTCGCATGCAGTTCGACCATCCAGTCGATCAGGCGCCGTTGCAGCGTGGCTCCACGGCCCTGCAGGACGTAGAAACCGGATCCCGAGACCCTGCCCCCCCCGGCGAGATCCAGGATTCCCAGCGAGGAGCCCAGCTCCCAATGCGGCTTCGCATGGAAGGGGAGCCTTGCCGGCTGGCCCCAGCTCCGCACGATCCGGTTGCACTCCACGCCGCCTTCGGGCACTCCGGCGTCCGGGGGATTCGGAAGGACCGCCAGGGCATCGGCGATCCAGTCGTCGGCCTCGGCCACTACCGCGTCCAGCTCGCCGATGCGCGCCCCGACCTGGCGCATTCGCGCAATCTGGTCGGACGCATCGCCGCCCTCGCGCTTCGCTTCGCCGATGCGCTTCGAGACCCTGTTTCGCAGGGACTTGAGCTCGTTGACCTCTCCCAGAGCCTCACGCCGACCCCGGTCGCGTTCGAGGATCGCAGCGACCGATTCGGAGGCGTCCGCCAAACCCCGGCGCGCGAGGGAGGCGGTCACGCCTTCCGGGTCGCGGCGCAGCTGCCTGATGTCCAGCATCGCAGTCGCTAGTCGCTCACCTGGGACACGGCACTAGTCGGGGGGAATCAGGTCGCGGCTGTTGCAGATGCGGCTCATGTCGAACTGAAACCGCACCGTCCCGGCGGCAACATCGGTACTGAGCGGCTCAATCTTGCCGTAGTAGTTGCAGATCGTGCCGAAGGTGCCCCGGTGCCGCCTCGTGCGGATCGCGTAGATCTGCCCGGGGACGATCGGCACGGGAGCATCCGACACGTAGCGGGCGGTGTCCTCAGGAGCCTCGATCGCCGAACCGAAGGTCTCTCCCTCCAGGACCGCCAACGCCGCTTCGGATGGAATCCCAAGCGCGGCCGCCGGCAGCCACACCAACATCCCCTCGCGCCTGTCCACCGCGATGTCCCAGTTATCTCCGGTCGTCGGCGCCTCGATCCGCACGGCCCGGCGCAGATGGAAGTCGAAACCGGAGACCAGGTTGGGCTCCGGGAGCGAAAGTGCGTAGAGACGCACCGTGTCCGGATCCTCCACCCAGCGAATCAGAAACGGGTTGTCGTCGCACGCCACGAGAACACCTGTGGCACCGAGCACCACGAGGCCGAGATTGCGCATCTTCATGCGTGAATTCTACCCGGCGAGGTTCCGGAGTCAACTCCGACGCGTACGCCCGTTCGTTGACTTCGTACGGTCCCGTGACTAGGTTCGGCGGCCTTGGGCGAGTCCTTGACACGGCTCCCGGATGCGGGAGATTCCCGGCCCCGTTGCCTTAAGGATCACGTGACCTCGAACACCTCCGTCTGGGTGACCGTCCTGGCCGGCGGTGCCGGCACACGGTTCTGGCCCCTCAGCACTTCGCTCCGCCCCAAGCAGCTCTTGAACCTCGTGGGACGGCGACCCCTAATCGTGGACACCCTCGAGCGCGTGCGCGGGCTGGTGCCACCCGGCAACATCCGGGTGCTGACCGGCGCGCACCTCGTGGAGCCGATCCGCCGCGCCACAGGCCTCGGCGACGAGTCCATCCTCGTCGAAACCCGCGCCCGGGGGACGGCACCCGCGCTCGCCCGGGCGGCCTGGGAGATCGCGCGCTCCGATCCGGACGGCGTGATGATTTCCCTCCATTCCGACCATCTGATCTCGCCGGCCGCCCACTTCCGGGACATTCTCGCGACAGCCGCCGACGTCGCGCGGCGGCAAGACCTCCTGGTCACAGTGGCGGTCCCCCCGAACCGTCCCGAAACCGGCTATGGCTACATCAGGCCCGGCGAGGCGTTGAGCACGCCCACGCGGCACACCGCCTACCGGGTCGCCGCCTTTGTCGAAAAGCCCGGTCCCGAGGACGCGGCCCGATACGTCGCGGACGGCTACCGCTGGAACTCGGGCATCTTCGTGTGGAGGGCTGCGTTCTTCCTCGCCGAGCTCGCGACCCACGCCCAGGAGGTCGCCCGTGCGCTGCCTGCGCTCGAGCGCGGCGACATCGCCACGTTCTTCGATCAGGTGGAAAGCACGAGCGTAGACGAGGCGCTCCTGGAGCGTAGCGCGAGGGTCGCCGCCATCGACGCCACCTTCGATTGGGACGACATCGGCGGCTGGGAGGCGGTCGCCCGCCTGCATCCGCCGGACGCCGACGGCAATGTCCGCGCGGGTGAAGCGCATGTCGCGGGCGGTGAAGGCAATATCGCGTTCGCGGAGTCGGGCCGCGTAGTTCTGTTCGGCGCGCAGGACATGCTAGTGGTGCGGACCGACGACATCACGCTGGTAATGCCCAGGTCCGAACTGGTCCGCCTGAAGGAACACCTCAGAGACCTGCCGGCGCGATTCACGCGCACGACCGACGACGGGGGTGCCGGACCGGATTCAGCGTGATGCCCCCGCGTCTCCTCCTCTACGACGACGCCATCGCGCGCGAATGGCAGCCGTTTGCCGCGACCCGCCCCATCGGCGAACTCCTGTTCGGCACCGAGACCCTGCGCGCACGGGTGGAGGCGCGGCTGGGGCTTGTGTGCCAAGCCCACGTTGCCGCTGAGTCGCTGCGCCACTTCGACGAGCCCGAAGCACCACCGTGTACGCTCGGCGGGGCCGAGGAGCCGAGCGGTGACCGCGTCTACCTGTCGAGCAGGTTCGTTCCCGACGAGCAGATCGCCCTGGACTTCGAAGAGGCGACGGTCCTGCTCGGCGAATCCGGCCCGGTCGGCGCGTGGCTGCCCGACGGCGAACGCTTTCCCGCTGCGGCCCTGGCCGGCCGCTGGCCGCGTTGGCCCCGACGCCGGGTCGTAGGCACGCTGCTCGCATCGGCGTGGGAGTTGATGGCGTCCAACCCCGGGCGCATCATGGCCGACGCACACCGTTTCCCCGACCATGGAGTCCCTTCGGGCGTGCACCGGCTCGGCACCGGGCGCGTCGCGGTGTCGCACGATTCGGAAGTCGAACCCGGCGTGATTCTGGACACGACCGAGGGACCGGTGATCGTAGATGCCGGTGCCTGTGTGCACGCGCCCTGCCGAATCGTCGGGCCCGCATATCTGGGGATCGGTTCGGTTCTGCTGGGAGGGGTCGTGGCTCATTCAAGCATAGGGCCGGCGTGCAGGATCCATGGAGAGGTTCGGACCACCATCATGCTCGGTTTCTCGAACAAGGCGCACGAGGGGTACCTGGGGCATGCGGTCGTGGGGAAGTGGGTGAACCTGGGCGCGATGACCACAAACTCCGACCTCAAGAACACCTATCGTTCCGTGAAGGCCACGGTCGGAGGACGAACGATCGACACCGGACTGATGAAGGCCGGGTGCCTGGTGGGGGACCACGTTCGCACCGGGATCGGAACGCTCATTAATACGGGTACCGTCATCGGAGCGGGAACGAGCATGTCCGGGGGCGACCTCGTGTCCGGCTGGGTGCCGCCGTTTTCCTGGGGCGCCGCAGGCGCGTGGACGGAGTACGACATCGAACGCTTCATCGCCACGGCCACGACGGTCATGGCCCGCCGACACGTCGAAATGACCGCACGCATGCGCAGGCACTGCCGTACGGTCTTCGCGGCGACCGCCCCCTCCCGGTTGGAGATGGAGCGCTGAAAGCGTGCAGTTCTCGGTTCTGGGAAGCGGCAGCCGGGGCAACTCGGTGCTCGTGGGCGCCGGCGAAACACACGTTCTTGTCGACGCGGGCTTCAGCGGGCGTGAACTGGCCAAACGGCTTGCACTGGTCGGCGTCGACCCTGCCGCCGTCTCGGCCATTGTATTGACGCACGAGCACGGCGATCACACCCGGGGCGCCGGAGTCTTTGCGCGCGCCCACGGCACCCCGCTGCTGATGACCGAGGGGACGCGTCTCGCGTGCCGGAAGCTGTTTCGCGGAAACGAAGCGATCCAGAGCTACCGCGCCGGGTATCCGGTCGAAATCGACCGGTTGAGAATCGATCCCTTCATCACGGTCCACGATGCCGCCGACCCCGTGGCGGTCGCCGTAACCGATTCGGCGACCGGACTTCGCCTCGGCATCGCCACCGACCTGGGAAAGCCCACCGTGCAAATCCGCCATGCCCTGCGCGGGTGCGACGCCCTGATCGTGGAGTCCAACCACGACGAGGGAATGCTGTGGTCCGACATTGACCCCGATACTGGTTATGTGTTTGGATCACTTGATCTTACGGGATTTCGAGGTCCAGTTCCCGCTGTTCGGTTCCCGCCAAGTGAGGTTTTTAGCCGCGCGTCCCTCGGCGGGCTTCCAGAGCCTTCCGAAGCTGTCCCTCGTCGGGCTGCTGGTAACAGGCGAGCACCGTCTTGGCGTTCCTCCAGCCGCCAAGCTCGCAGAGCACCTTCAGCGGCTGGTCCATGAGGTCGCTGGCGAACTTGCGTCTCAGCGAGTGCCAACCCCTTCGGCGCTTCCGCTCCATCCCAGCGAGTCGCTCGGCCCTGCGCCACCAGACGTGCGGCTGCGACGGGCTCAGGCACTTCATGGGATGGTTTGCAGAGGGCAGCACCGGCGCGTCCTCGATCCGGGGGCTCTTCCTCCACGCCTGCCTGAGCACGGCCAGCGCCGGGGCGGACAACGGAGTCCGGTGCTCGTATCCCGTCTTCTCGTGCTCGCTGCGCCACCGGATGGCCTCGCCGTCGATGTCCACATCCGACCACTTCAGATGCCGGATCGCCCCGATTCGGTGTCCCGTTTCGTGCGCAAGCACGAGCGCGACATGGAACCGCCATCCCACCTGCCGGGAGACCCCGAGCAAAGCCCGGTATTCTTCGTTCGTGACGACAACGCGAACCGGGTTCTTCTCGACGGGCTTCCTGAGACCCTTGAGCGGGTTCCTGTCGAGGAGCAGGCGGCCGTGCTCGTCTCTCGACCTCGCGGCCCAGTTGAGGACCGCCATCAGTAACGTGAGGTCCCCTCCGACGGTCTGGTCGGACACGGGCTTTCCGCTCGGACCGATCCTTCCCGCCCGGCGTTCCCGAATGAACCGGTCCCAGTCCCTCCGCGATAGCGTCTCAGGTCTTCGGTCCCTGCCGAAGAACTTGAGGAACATCGCCGTCGCCGCCCGGTCGTGCATGCGGGACGTGCCGCCCTTGGTGGGCGTCACCTCCTCACCGTAGATGTCAAAGAGCATCCCCAGCGTGAGCGGCTCGGGCTCGGCTTCCGCCTTGCCGTTGGGCTGAAGCATCGCGAAGTCCGCAGCGGCTTCGTCCGCCTGCCGCTTCGCTCTCACCCAATCGCGGTGCTTCAGCGATCTGGTGAGCCTGCGCCCGTTCTCCCGCCACTCAATCTGGTAGAGGCCGGTCTTGGGATCGGCGAACACCCTCACCCGGTTCCGGCCCCACTCGCCGGCGCTGTAGCTGCGCCGGTCCCGCTTCGTGCGTGCCATCATTCGATTCCTCGCGTGATGGACCGCACGATCTGCGCGCACCAAAGCTCGCGGAGCGGCATCGCCCGCGCCAGATCCAGCCCTGCCGGAAGCCATCAGCGGCTCGGACCAAGATCGCGGTCCCGAGCGCGCCGACTCAGCGCCGCCACCATCCTCACAAGGTCGCGGCGAGCGTTCGATAGCACTCGGCCAAGCGTTCCACTTGCCCGTCCAGCCACTCGATCCGCGTCCGCAAGGCTTCGCTCTCCCCGCTCTGCCGCTCGGCGTGCTGCCTCAAGGCTTCGACGTATTCTCGCAAGACTTCGGCGTACTCGTGCAAGGCTTCGATCTGCCCGGAGTGCCGCCGCTGTTCCCGCTCGTACTGCTCGGACAACCTCTTCAAGGCCTCCGTCAACTGCCGTTCCAACTCGCTCATAAAGCTCCTTTACCTGTTCGACAGCTTCACGGCCGGACGGTCGCGCACCTCCCAGCCCGGGTCCGCCCGTGTCCCGAATGGCAGCACCACGTATCGTTCCCCCTCGATCTCCCGGAGCGCGATCCCCCAGGTGTCCGCCTCCAGTTCCGCCAGCGTCTCGTGCGCCTCCTCGATTCGCGCGTTCGCCGTTGCCAGCGTCTCGATCCGGTCGTGGATGCTCCACCCCAACCAGCGCATCGTCGCCCAGCTTCCGCCGAAGAAACCCAGCCAAAGACTCAGGCCGACGATCAGGGGCCGGAGCCACGCCTTGACGAGCAACTCGCGCATCCTGCCGGTCGCCTCCGCCGTATCGCGCTCTATGGAACGCAGCGCGCGCCTCGCGACGCGCCGCGAGTTCTCGCCGAGCCGCTCCA
>JAPPNN010000013.1 GCA_028873815.1 Gemmatimonadota bacterium
CTCACCTCTCGCGCCTCTCCTGGTTCAGGCTCATCTCCGTATTGGAAAAGACTGATCCCCGAAGAGCGGAAAGGCGGCGCAAAGGTCGCCTGCGCGGTCCCGTATCCGACCGATCAGCGATTCGTCAGCGGGACGATCGAGGATGTCCGCGATCCAGTCGGCGATCGTCTTCATCTCCGCCGGTCCCATCCCCCGGGTCGTGAGCGCCGGTGTACCGATACGCAGGCCCGAAGTGACGAATGGCGACCGCCGTTCCCCTGGCACGGTGTTCTTGTTGACCGTGATTCCCGCACGCTCCAGTGCCTGTTCGGCGTCCTTTCCCGTGAGCGCCCGGTCCCGCAGGTCCACCAGGATGAGGTGGTTGTCCGTACCGCCGGAAACCAGTTGCACGCCCCGCGCCATGACCTGGTCCGCCAGCGCGCGCGCGTTTTCCACGACCCGTCGCCCATAGTCCCTGAACCCCGGGGAAAGCGCTTCCCCGAGCGCGACCGCCTTCGACGCGATGACGTGCATGAGGGGACCGCCCTGAATGAACGGGAAGACCATCCGGTCGATCGTGCCCGCGTGTTTTTCGCGGCACAGCAGGAGTCCGCCGCGAGGGCCGCGGAGTGTCTTGTGCGTCGTTGTGGAAACGACGTCCGCGTGCGGGACGGGACTTGGGTGGTGCCCCCCCGCCACGAGGCCCGCGATGTGCGCGAGGTCCGCGAGGTGAAAGGCGCCGACTTCCCGGGCAATGGCCCCGAACTTCTCGAAGTCGATCGTGCGCGGGTACGCCGACGCGCCGGTTACGATCAATCTCGGACGCACTTTGAGCGCGGTGTCCCGCACCTGATCGTAGTCGATTCGTCCGTCCGTCCCGCGCACGCCATACGCCGATACCTCGAACAGGCGCCCGCTGAAATTGACGGGGGAGCCGTGGGTGAGGTGCCCGCCATGACTTAGGTTCATCCCGAGGATGCGGTCGCCTGGCTTCAGGAATGCGAAATAGGCGGCCATGTTGGCCTGGGCGCCCGAATGAGGCTGCACGTTCGCGTGGGCCGCGTGGAACAGTTGCGTCGCGCGTGAACGGGCCAGATCCTCGACCTGATCGGCGAACTCGCAGCCGCCGTAGTACCGCCTGCCCGGCAGGCCTTCCGCGTACTTGTGGGTAAAGACGGTGCCGAGCGCCTCGCGGACCGCGGGCGACACGAAGTTCTCGCTCGCGATCATCTCGAGCTGCGCCTTCTGCCGCGCCTCTTCCGCCAGTACCGCGCCGTGGACGACGGGATCCGCCCTGTCCAGTCGTTCCATCCGTTCGCGCCCTTCCGTTGCCTTCAGCATCCCGCGAACTACCCGCCGTCCGTGAGAGAGCGGCCGACCACGAAGCGGAGGATCTCGCTCGTGCCCTCGTAGATCTCGGTGCCCTTCGCGTCTCTCATGAGCTTTTCGACCGGAAACTCCCGCATGAAACCGTAACCGCCGAAGATACGCACCGCCTCCTCCGTGACCCAGCCCGCCGTCTCGCTGGCGAACAGCTTGGCCATCGCCGAACGGGCGGTAACCGGGAGACCGCCGTCGGTCAGGCGGTCGCGTTGCTCCCATGCGGCCGCGCCCTCCATGAACAGGGCGCGGGACGCGGCGATCCTGGTCGCCATCACCGCCAGCTTGCTGCGAACCGCACCGAAGCTCGCGATCGGACGGCCGAACTGCCGCCGCTCCCTGGCGTACCGCACGGCGTGTTCAAGGGATGCCTGGGCGATTCCCACCGCTTGAGCGGCGATCCCCAACCGGCCCAGATCGAGCGCGCCGAGCGCATACCTGAGGCCGCTGCCGCGGTCGCCCACGAGTCGTCGATCCGTCACCCGGACACCGTCCAGCTCAACCCGGACCGTCTCGGATGCCCGCAGTCCCATGGTGGTTTCCCGCTCCCCGACCCTGTAGCCCTCGGCGGCGGTATCCAGCAGAAACGCGCCGATGGGCGTCTTCGCGCCACCGTCCTCACCCGTACGGGCGAAAGCGACGACCAGATCAGCACGGGCACCGTTCGTCACCCACCGCTTGGCGCCCGTCAGGATCCAGCCGCCATTGTCGCCATTGTTCTCCCGGGCACGGGTCGCCATCGCGGCGGGATCGCTCCCCGCACCCGCCTCCGACAGCGCGAAGGCGGCAATCTTCTCGCCCGCAGCGAGCGCCGGAAGCCAGCGGGACTTCTGTTCTTCGGTGCCGTGGGTCAGCAGGATGTGGGGCACGGGGCCGTTCTGAATCGCAACCGTGAGCGCCAGCGCCGCATCGCCCCGCGCGATCTCCTCGAGCGCGACCAGGTAGGTGGGCACATCCAGTCCCAGCCCGCCGTGCTCGGGCGGCACCAGCATCCCCAGGAAGCCCAGCTCGGCCAGCTTGTCGAGGATCTCCCCGTCGAAGGCGCCCCGGCGGTCCCAGGCGGCCGCGTGCGGAATGATCTCGCCCTCCGCGAAGTCGCGCGCGAGTTGCCGGATCTCCCGTTGCTCGGAGGTCAGCACTCAGCTGTTCCCTTCGTAGCGATGGAAGCCCCGGCCGGCCTTCCGGCCCAGCCACCCCGCGGCGACGTACTGGCGCAGCAAGGGACACGGGCGGTAGCGATCGTCCCCCAGCTCGCGGTGCAGGACCTCCAGGATGTTCAGACAGGTGTCGAGACCGATCAGGTCGGCGAGCGCCAGGGGGCCCATGGGATGGTTCATGCCCAGCTTCATCACGGCGTCGATCGCTTCCGCCTGGGCGACCCCCTCCATGAGCGCGAAGACCGCCTCGTTGATCATCGGCGCGAGGATGCGGTTGGAGACGAACCCCGGGAAGTCCCTGACTTCGACGGGCGTCTTTCCCAGCGCCCACGACAGCTCCATCACCGACTCCGTGGTCGCGTCCGCGGTCCTGAGGCCACGGATGACTTCGACCAGTTGCATGATCGGAACCGGGTTCATGAAGTGCATCCCGATGACCTTCGCGGGGCGATCCGTGCAGGCCGCAATGGCCGTGATGGAGATCGACGAGGTGTTCGATGCCAGGATCGCGTGCTCGGGCGCCAACCGGTCCACGGCGGCGAAGATCTCGTACTTGAGCTGCGCGATTTCCGGAACCGCCTCGATCACCAGGTCCGCTCGCGCCACGTCTTCGAGTTGTCCGGGCGCGACGCGGGCCAGGGCCTCTGCACGCTGAGGTCCGCTGATCCGTCCCTTGGCCACCTGCCGCTCGAGGTTGCGGGCCATCGTCGCGACCGCCCGGTCGAGGGCCCCCGCATCGGAGTCCACGAGTGTGACGTCCAGGCCCGCGAGCGCGGACACATGGGCGATACCGTTGCCCATCGTGCCCGCGCCGACGACGGCAACCCGATGCATGCTCATGTGGCTTGTGCGGGGCGTTCGGACACGTCGGGCGAGGACGGCGCGGCCGCCGAAGCACCGGCCGAGATGGCGAGATACCGGGACCAGCGCGAACGGGGGATCTCCGTCCGCACCACAACCAGGATGGCGATGACCATCGCGACGGTTGCGGCCAGTCCCGCCTCCACGCCGAATTGCCCGCCCGTGACAAGGGGACTGCCGGCCCGGGTCACCTCGATGAGCGGCGCGTCCACGATCTCCAGCCCGCTGACGGGCAGGTCGGCGAGGAATCCCGTTCCGAGGTTCCAGCCCATGTGCACGCCGCTCGCCACCCAGAGGCTCCCGGTCTTGAGGCAGATCAATCCCAGCAGGAAACCGGCCAACACGATGTTGGCCAGCGCCAGCCCCCCGACGTTGGGATTCGCTCCGTGGAGGACGGCAAACATCAGCGAGGTCAGCACCAGCGCCGCGCCGCAGCCCCACCGGTCGGCCAGCACGCGAAGCGGATAGCCGCGGACCAGGATCTCCTCTCCCGTAGCCGCGACCAGGAGGATCAAAGCGGCCCAGAGCCCCGTCCCACCGTACTCGATCCACGTTCCGGCGTCCGGACCGTAGCGCAACCCGCCGACACCCACCGCGATCACGACCGCGGGAACCACGAAGGCGATTCCCAGAACGAGTCCCCGTCCGATCTCGCGCGCAAAGCCTGACCACGGCAACCCGATGACGTTCAGGCTGCGCCGTCCATCGAAGCGCAACACGATCACGGTTGCCGCCAGGGCGACGACGAACATCGCGGTCCCCTCCACCGCGAGACTCGCGGTCCCGTCTCCAACCAGCGCCGCGAAGACGACCAGCAGCGCGAAGAACACACCCGCGAAGCCGGTCAGCCGCGTCAGGATGGGAAGGACCTCACTCCCCGCCGGCAGGAGACGAGGCATCGGAGTCAGCGCAACAGACCCCGGGTCATCGCCTGCCGTATGACGACGAAAGCAATGGCGATCTTGATCAGGGCTCCGGGAAGGAACGGCTGGACACCGGCCATGAAGACCGCGCGGAGGTCCATGTTCGTGACGACCGCAAGCCATGCGGCGCCCATCGCGAAGATGATCAGGGAACCCGCCACAAGCGCGCTCACGGTTCGCACCGTCCCGCGCTCTCTTCCGGCGATCCATCCCGTCAGGATCGCCGCCATCGGGAAGGCCATCAGGTAGCCTCCGGTAGCTCCGAAGATCCAGGGGAGCCCGGCCCCGCCGAACGCGAACACGGGAACCCCGGCGATTCCCAGGGCAAGATAGGTGAGCTGTGACGCGGCCCCCGCCACGGGTCCGAGCAGGGCTCCCGCAAGCAGCACGACCAGTGTCTGCAGTGTCATCGGCACCGGGGTGACGCCCAGCGGCACCGACAGGCGCGCGCTGAGCGCCGTGAGCAACGCAAAGAGGAGGACTGCCAACGGCACCGCGATCGGACGAGGCCAGGAGCGAACGGCGGCCAACACCGCCAAGCCGCGCGGATTGGCTTCCGCGATCACGGGGCTGCTTGTCGCTTCGGATTGGATCATGCGGGGTTCCTCTTCGGCTCAGTTCGCTCGTATCGACATGGCGACGGCGTTGCCGCCACCCAGGCAAAGCGTGGCAATGCCGGTCTCAATATCGTGGTCGGCCATGTTCGACAACAGCGTGACCAGAATGCGCGCGCCCGAGGCTCCGATCGGATGACCCAGGGCCACGGCTCCGCCGCGGACGTTCAACCGCTCGGGATCGATCGCAAGCTCGCGCATGTCCGCGATGGCCTGCACCGCGAAGGCTTCGTTCATTTCGACGAGGCCGTAGTCTCCTATTTCGGCGCGGTCCAGCTTCATCAGTTTCCGCACCGCGGTGACCGGGGCGAAGAAGAGGTCCCGCGGTTCCGTTCCGCCCGCCGCATACCCGGTGATAACGGCCCGGTAACGCAGTCCGTTGGCGTCCGCATATTCCCGGCTGGCCACCACCAGGGCCGAAGCGCCGTCGTTGAGCCCCGGCGCGTTGCCCGCCGTGACCACCAGTTTGTCCAGGCCCTCGGGAGCGTCGGACCGGAATACGGGACGCAGGCGGCCGAGGGCCTCCAGGGATGTGTCACGGCGCGGGCTTTCGTCGGTGTCCACCAGGGTCGTGCCACGGCGCGTCTCCACCGGCACCGGGACGATCTCCGGCAGGAATCCCCCGTCGTCGATCGCGGCCACAGCCTTCCTGTGCGAAGCAACCGAAAAGGCGTCCGCCTCACTACGGCTGATGCCCGCCTTGGCGGCCGTGTACTCGGCGTGACCGCCCATGTGGCACTTCTCGAAGGCACACCACAGCCCGTCGTAGACGAGCCCGTCCTGTACGGTGCGGTCGCCGAATTTGACCCCGCCGCGCATTCCCCGGAGGTAGTAGGGCACGTTGGACATCGACTCGAAGCCGCCAGCCACGACCAGCCGTGCGTCGCCGGCCTTGATCGCCTGGGCAGCCAGCATCACGGCCTTGAGTCCGGATCCGCACACCTTGTTCACGGTCACCGCCGGGACGGTCGCGGGAATGCCGCCGTGCACGGCCGCCTGCCGGGCCGGTGCCTGCCCCGAACCCGCGCTGACGACGTTGCCGAGGATCACTTCGTCGACCTCCGACTTGTCGATCCCCGCACGCACGACAGCTTCACGCACGGCAACGGCGCCGAGTTCAGGCCCGGAGAGCGGACTCAGCCCTCCAAGAAACCGCCCGATGGGTGTACGGACGCCATCAAGAATGACGGGTGTATGGGCCGCGTGGGCCAAATCGAAGTGCCTTGGTCGTGGGGTGAGCGGTTCGGACCGGCGCTCGGCCCGGGAAGTCACTGCGCGAATCGCCGCGGAAGGTCCCCCTCACATGCTCGGAGACGACTTCCGGGCCCTGAATTATAGCGGAACCCGGCGCCCCGAAGCACCCGTTCGCGTCGATTTCCCTCGTGGTCGGGGCGGGCGGGCGAACAGATCGCCCTGCGTGCGCGCGCCTCGCGGCGGACGGTAGCGCCTGAGGGATCGGAGGTCGCCCACGCCCAGCTGCTCCGCGCGTTCCAGGAGCCGCAGCAGGATGCGCGCCGTCGCAAGCGCGTCACCGTGCGCGCGGTGGCGCTGGTGTATGGGGACATCGAAGAAGTCCGTCAGCGCGTCGAGGTTGCGACGACGCAGTTCGGGCACCAGGCGGCGGGCCAGGCTGATCGTGCAAAGTCGGTCGACCTCGGGAACGTCGCCCAGCGCGTCGCCCAGTTGCGCGCGCAGCCAGCCCCAGTCGAACCCGGCGTTGTGAGCCACGAAGACGCGTCCCGACACGCGCCGGAACACCTCGTCCGCGATCTCGTCGAAGGCCGGGGCCGCGGCAAGCATGCGGTCGGTGATCCCGGTGAGCGCGACTGTGTGGCGCGGCATCGAGCGCCCAGGATTCACCAGGGTCTGGAACTCGTCGACGATCCCCCCGTCCCTCACCTCGACGATGGCCACCTCCGTGATGCGGTGACCAGCCTCGTAACGGCCACCCGTCGTCTCCACATCCACGACCGCGTAGCACAACCTCGACAGGGGCGAGCCCGGCCGGCGTGCCCCGCTGCGAAGGCTCCAGACGCCCTCGCCGTCGACCACGAACCGCTCGTCGGCGCCCAGCAGCGCGAACACCGCGGCCGATGAGGCACCGGGATGGCCGTCCAGGCCGAGAACGCTGCGCGCGAGGTCGGCGGTCGGCACCGGCCCCCTCCGCAACTCCGCCCAGGCACTCTGCAGCAGCGTGCGGGACCGGGGCGCGCCGGTCATCCCGTCCGGCGGGTCAGCGCGTGTGACAGGCTCTCGAGCTCGACCAGCATGCTCACGTTGCGGAGCGCCACGTCGTCCGGGAGGCGCAGCTGGGTCGGTGCGTAGTTGAGGATCGCCTTGATCCCCGCCGTGACCACGCGGTCCACGAGGCCCTGCGCGACGACGGCCGGTACCGCCACGATCACCAGGTCGATCGCGTCGTCACGCAACGCGCACTCGAGCTCGTCTTCGCCCCTGATCCGGATGTCGCCCAGGTGAGACCCTACCTTGCAGGGATCGTTGTCAATCACGGTTGTGATGTTGAAGCCCCGTGCGCGAAATGGTTCGTATTCGAACAGGGCGGTTCCGATCCTCCCGGCACCGAGCAGGGCCACACGCCAGACCGAGTCGAGACCCAGAACTCCGCGAAGCACTCCGGTGAGCTCCGCGACCGAGTAGCCGAGCCCGCGCTTGCCGAAGGACCCGAGGTAGGAGAGGTCCTTGCGCACCTGCGCAGCGGTAGCACCGCCGCGCTCGGCCAACGCCTCGCTGGCAACGCTCGTGACGCCCGAGCGCCCGAAGTCCTCCAGAAAGCGGAGGTAAAGGGACAGGCGTCGAACCGTCGCGTCCGGAATCCTCTTTGTGAAATCGTTCACAAGCTGAACCTGACAAGGATGCACGGCCTGTCAAGCGGACAGGGCCATGCCCAGCTCCACGAACTCCTCTGGCGACAGTTGTTCCGGGCGTATCCTGGGCGACAGTCCCCGCTCTCCCAGCAACTCGTGAACCGCCGCGCGCGGAATGTGCAGGTCCGGGTGGCGCGACAGAATCGTCCCGAGCTGCTTGCGACGCCACGAGAAGGCCGCGCGAGTGAGCACGCGGACCCGATCCGCCTCGACCGCGGTGAGGCGCGGCGGCGAGCGGGGCGTCAGGCGCACCACCGCGCTGTCGACCCTCGGGACCGGGCGAAAGGCGGTTCGCGGCACCCTGCAGACCCGGGACGGGACTGCGTGAATGCCCACGCCCACGGAAAGGGCGCCGTACGTTCGGCTGCCCGGACCGGCGAGCATGCGAGCCGCAACCTCCGCCTGGACGGTCAGCACGATATCGGACGGATAGGGCAGGCGGAGCAGCCTGAAGACGATCGGCGTGGTGATGTTGTACGGTATGTTGCCCACCACCACGGTGCGCGCCCACTCGGATGCGAGCGCGGGAAGGTCCAGCGACAGGATGTCCCCATGCAGCACCTCCACGCGGGGGTTGTCTTCGTGCCGCGCCGCCAGCGCCGCTGCGAGTTCGTCGTCAAGTTCTACCGCCGTCAGCCGGACGCCGCGCCGCGCGAGGTGCTCCGTGAGCGCGCCCCTTCCCGGACCGATCTCAAGGACCGGCTCGTCCTCGCCCGCGCCGACCGCGGCCACGATCTTGCGCTGGAGGTTGGGGTCGACCAGGAAGTTCTGGCCCAGCGAGCGCTTCGGACGTCGCGAGCCCATGGGCTAGCGGTCCGTGGACAAAGCCGCCCGAGCACCGAGAGCGGCGAGGCGCCGGGCCGGCAAGGCGCGACGAGAGGGGAATAGCAGCGCTATTCGCCCGAGGAGCAACGCAGAGCGAAGCGGTCCGGCCCGGATGCATCGCCGTTCGAATGCCGGGGGGATTTTGTCCACGGACCGCTTACCGTGCGCGAAGGATGACCGCGGTGCGGTCGTCGGCCGGCAGGCTGGGGATCGCCTGGGCCGACATCTCGAACAGGTGCCTGAGGATATCCGCCGCGGGCCGCGTCGCGTGGCTGGCGACGGTTGCGAGTACGAGCTCCTCGCCGCTCTGACGCCGCAGCCGCGCGAGCGTGTCCGACAAGCCGTCGGTGAACAGGAGCAGCAGGTCCTCTCGCCGGGACCAGGTCACCGTCGCTTCTCCGTAGGGCGGCTTGCCGGTGCCCATGGGGGGATCCGTGGCGAACAGGCGCTGATGTCTTCCGTGCGGGCTCACCACGAAGGCGTGGGGGTGGCCGGCGTTCGAGTAGGTGATCGTGGCCTCGTGCGGGGAAAGGACGCAGTAGCAGAGCGACAGGTACATTTCCGTCGACTCCAGCTCGTCGCCGATCGCGCGATCCATGTACTCGAGCACCTTGGCCGGAGACGCGCCCTGCTCGGCAAAGATCTCCGCGGCGCTCATCACCAGCGCCATGATCAGTGCCGCGGGGAAGCCGTGTCCCGAGACATCCCCGATCATCACGCCGACGCGCCCCTCGGACAGAGGGACGATCTGGTAGAAGTCGCCCGCGACCGACTCGGTGGGAAAAACCCGCGCGGCAACCTCGATTCCCGGAAGGTTCGGAACCGAAGGGAGCAGCTTCATCTGCAGATCGTGGGCGAGCTCCATCTCACGCGCGACGCGCTCTCGGGCCATGTTTTCGCGAAACAGGCGATGCATCTCCAGGGCTGCCCCGATCTGGTTGGCGACCGTGACCAGGACCCTGCGGTCGCCCCGGGCTGACCGGGAGTCGTTACGGCTGCCGATCAGGTTGAGAACACCTATCGTGCGCGCCGGGCCGGAAGCGGGCGCATGGCGAATCGGGACGGAGACGCGCGTCTCCGTCTCTCCGTTTCGCTCGCCGCCGCCGTCCCCTCCGGGCGGGTGGGGAATCCCGGGCGTCACCGGCCCGGCCGAGCGGAACGTCCGCGCCGTGACCGAAGCATCGTCCCCGACCGGGATCCATTCGCGCGCATCGTCGCCGCCAACCGAGGCGGCCAGACGCAGCAGGTCTTCGTTCGCGCTGTATACCCAGAGCGATCCCTTCTCCGCGCCCAGCACCCTCACGCCCTCCTCGAGGATACGTTGTGCCGCCTCCTGCAGATCGAGGACCGACGCCAGCGTCTCGCTGATAGAGAAAAGGAGCCCGATCTCGTCCCCGCGGTCCGACAGCTGTCCCTCGCGGGCCGCGATCCGCCCGGCCAGCTCACAGGTGCGCTCGAGCGCGGCACGGAGAACCTCCGCGACCGTGGCCGCATTCCCGTGCGCTTCGACCTGCACCTCCAGCGGCGGTGCACCGGCCGGAACGACGCGAAAGCGCCGCCCCTCGGCCGTCGGCGGACCGCTGGCGCCGACGGGAAAGACGGGAATCAGGTCGCCGCCGACCACGTGCCAGGCCCGGATCTCCAGCCCGAACCCCGCGCGGAAGTCCTCCAGCATCCCTCCGACGCTCTCCGGCAGCGGCGGTCGGGAAGCGGTGTCGCGGGTCATGGGGTGGCGCGGGTTCCTTCGCGAAGGACAAGCGTGACCGAGTTGCCCAGCTCGTTGTAGTGCACTTCGTCCATCAGCGCGCGCATCAGGAAGATCCCGCGCCCATCCGGCCTCGGGATGTTCTCCGGCAGCCGGGGGTCGGGAACGGTGTCCGGGTCGAACCCGCTCCCCTCGTCGGTGACGCGCGCCCGCACCTCGCCCGAGCGGACCCGCAGTTCGACGCGTACACGTTTTTGCGGATCGCCGCCGTTCCCGTACAGAATCGCATTCGACAGGGCTTCGGTAAGCCCGACGCGGAAGTTGAACATGAGCCGGTTGCGCGCCAGGCTGGCGGACGTGCAGCAGTGCACCGCGCGTTCCACGGCCGTCTCGATGGCGGAGATGTCGTTGGGCAGCTCGAGTACCGCGGCGCGTGGGTTCACGAAACTAGTCCGCCAGGGCGTCGCGGAGGTTGGCATGGATATCGAAGAGGGTGTCGAGCTTGGTCAGTTCGAAGAGGGTCCGGAGATCATCGTTCAGCGAGGCGAGGCGAAGGTCGCCCCTTTCCTTCCGGATGCTCTTCGACAGCGAGACCAGAATGCCGAGCCCCGATGAGTCGATGTAGCCGGTCCGCGTGAAGTCGATCACGAAGCGCCGGGCGCCCCGTTCCAGCTCGGCCAGGACCGTCCGCTTCAACTCCTGCCGGTTCCCGACGATGAGTTGACCGTCGACCGAGATCACGGTGGCGTCCCCCACGCTTCGAATATTGAAAGTCATCGTCCCCTCGCGGCCCGTGTTGTCGGTATGGTCCGCAGGTCGGCCGTGCGATTCCCGGCGGCCCGCCCGCGGATCGATTCCTGCGGAATCTGACGCAAGTCCGCAGCAAAGATAGTGACGGTACGCACCGCCGGAAAACATGTGCGACCCGGCTGCACGACCCGCTGTCTTGCTCCGGAGACATCTCGGCCCATGACGCTTCAGCCGGCATCCACCGCCATGAGCGCGGTGATGGCCGCCATGTGCGTGATGTCTTCGGCGGTGGCTCCGCGGGACAGGTCATTCAGCGGGGCCCTGAGACCCTGCAGCACGGGGCCCAGCGCGCGCGCGCCGGCGAGTCGCTGGACCAGCTTGTATGCGATGTTGGCCGCGTCGAGGCTCGGGAACACCAGGACGTTGGCGTTGCCGGCGACGGCGTCGTCGGGCGCCTTGACGCGTGCGACGCTCGGAACCAGGGCGGCATCGGCCTGCAGTTCTCCGCCGGAGGGCACGCCGGGACACAGCTCGCGGAATCGATCGAGAGCCTCGCGCACACGTTCGACGGACCGGCCGCGTGCACTGCCGAGGGTGGAGTAGGACAGAAAGGCGACGCGCGGCTCGTCACCCACAACGAGCTTGCGCACGCGCACGGCCTCCCGGGCGATCCCGGCCAGGGCGCCGGCACCGGGATCCGGCACGACACCGCCGTCCGTGAAGGTGAGGATCTCGGATCCGTTGCCGCGGAAGTCGTCCACCTCCATGAAGAAGCACGACGAGAGGAGGCGGACGCCCGCGCGCAGTCCCACCCTGTTCAACCCTGCCCGGATGACCTCCGCGGACGTGCGCACGGCCCCGGCGACCACGCCGTCCACAGCTCCCTCCGACAGCAGGGCCAATGCGGCATCGAGCGGATCGGACGAGGTCGCGACGAGATTCACCCGGTCGAGGGCGTGCGGCTCGCCCGGCAGGCCCGCCACCCCGTCCCGCGGCCCGACCAGCACCGGCCGGACGGCCGCGCGTCGGGCCAGGTGAACGGCGGCCTCGACCACCCGGGGGTCGTCCGCCTCGGGAAAGGCAACCGTGCGGAGAAGCGTCCGCGCCCTCGTTTCCAGATCCCGCGTAAAGGTGCTGTGGGCCCATGGCCTCGCCATCGAATGGCAGACTTCAGCCGGGGGCTCGGTCCGAGAACCGGTGGCGCATCCGTTCAAGCACGGCCGGTGACACGAAGGCGCTCACGTCGCCGCCGAGCGACGCGACCTCGCGCACCAGGGAGGCGGACAGGAAGGAGTAGTGAACGTCCGGGGTCAGGAACAGAGTCTCCACGTCGTGCCAGAGCTCCCGGTTCATCTGGGCCATCTGGAACTCGTAGTCGAAGTCCGAGACCGCCCGCAGACCACGGATGATGAAGCGCGCGCCTACGCTCCGCGCAAACTCCACGAGCAGGCCCGAGAAGGTGACGCATTCCACCCGGTCGTCGCCGGCGAAGACCTCCTTCATGATCTCGAGCCGTTCCGACACCTCGAAGAGCGGCCGTTTCGACTGGGTCGAGGACCGGGCGACACCCACGACAAGGCGGTCGCAGAAGCGGAGCGTACGGCGCACCACGTCTTCGTGACCGAGTGTAACGGGGTCGAAGGAACCGGGATAGACAGCCACGATGGGACGGTTGATCGTCATGATGCGCCGCCTCCTGTCAGTCTGTTGGACAACGCTGCCTCGCGCGGGGGCCGTCCGGCAGCCGGCACGGTTCCCGTAAGCGTGGTGTCCCCGTACCTGCGTTGTTGCAGGGACATGCCGGAGGGAACCGCCTCCCCGGCAGCGTGTTCCAGCCAGAGTTCGCGGGCGAAAGGATGATGGGCGAAAAGGGCAAGGAGCGCACGTGTGTAGCCACGGTCGTAGGGCGGGTCGGCGAGGGCAAGGTCATATCGACCCCGTTTCGCCGACCGGACGTGCGCCATGGCGTCGCCGCGGATCACGGTGGCAGCCGCACCGGCGTCCAGCGTCCCGATGTTCCGCTCCAGCACCCGGATCGCGCCGCGGCTCCTTTCGACGAACGTGACATGGGCCGCGCCGCGGCTCAGCGCTTCGAGGCCGAGCGCGCCTGAACCCGCGAACAGGTCCACCACGGCGGCACCACCGATCCGGTCGGCGAGAATCGACATCCATGCCTCGCGGACACGGTCGGTAGTCGGCCTGACACCCCGTCCCCGAACCGCAGCGAGCCTCCGGCTCTTCCACTGCCCGGCGATGATGCGCACGCGTTGGCCTCCCGGATGAAGAGCGAATCCGGCAACTCAATCTGCCGGACGAACATCCACGACCCGGGCCTGCATCGTGGTCACGCCCCTGAAGGTATTCTCGGTCAGATTGAACGCCACGTCCACCAGCCCCGTGTTCGTCAACTCCGGGACCAGTCGATCCGCGAGGCCAAAGCCGATCGCGGGGAGCCTGGCGCCACCATCGGCGATCGTGAACTTGACGTGTCCTCCGTTCAGCACTTTGGCGCCTCCATCCATGCGAACCGCGCGGGCGACGTAGACCGGCTTCGGATTGCCCCGGCCATGGGGACCCAGATACGTGGCATAGCGGTAGAGATCGAAGTCGACCTCGTTCAGCGCGACCTCCAGGTCCACATGGAGCGTGGGCCGGGGCTCCGCGCTGCCGAGACGGCGGCGCGCCACGTCCCGGAATGCCTGACGGAACGCGGGCACGCGATCGCGGTGAACGTCCATGCCCGCCGCCTGGTGATGTCCGCCGAAGCGTTCGAGGTGCGACCCGCATTGCGCGACCGCCGCGTGGAGATCGAAACCAGGGATCGAACGCGCGCTTCCCCTGCCCCTGTCTCCGTCCAGCGCGATCACCACCGACGGGCGGAACAGGCGCTCGGCAACGCGGGACGCGACGATCCCGATCACCCCCGGGTGCCACCCCTCCCCCGCCACGACGACACCCCGATCGGTGGCCGCTTCGTATGCGCCCTCCAGCGCGGCGAACACCTCCTCGGTGGTACGGCGCTCGAGATCGCGCCGCTCGCCGTTGTTCCGTTCCAACACCGCGGCCAGCGACCGCGCCTCGCCGGAGTCCTCCGTAATGAGCAGTTGCAACGCCTTCGAGGAGTCGCCTACGCGGCCGGCGGCGTTGATCCGCGGGGCCAGCCGGAAAGCCACCGCCCCTGGGGTGACAGCGTTGCCCGGGGTCAGCTTCGCGCTTGTCATCAGCGCCTGCAGACCGGGCCGCTCTGTGCGCGCAAGCGCCCGGAGACCGTACCTCCCGAGTATGCGGTTCTCACCCCTCAGCTCCACCTGGTCCGCGATGGTCGCCAGCGCCACCAGGTCAAGGTAACTCCAGGCCTCGTCGTCCGACCGGCCCAGGCGCCGGGACAACAGCTGTCCCAGCTTGAAGGCCACGGCCGCCCCGCAGAGCCGCTTGTCGGGGTAGGAACAGCCGGGACGGTTCGGATCGAGGATGGCAAGGGCCCCGGGAAGTTCGGGCCCGGGGATGTGGTGGTCGGTAACGATGACGTCCACGCCGGCCGCGGTGGCCCGCCGGACCGGATCCAGCGCCGCGATTCCACAGTCGACCGTGACGATCACCCCGGCGCCCAGCGCGATGGCCCGGTCCACCCCCGCGAACGAGAGGTCGTAGCCGTCCCGGGTCCGGTCGGGCACGATCGCCTCGGCCCTCCCGCCCAGGGCGCGAATCCAGCCGGCGAGCAGTGCGGAGCCAGCAATGCCATCGGCGTCGTAGTCGCCGTGGACCACCACCATCTCCCCGTTTTCCATCGCCAGGGCCAGGCGGCGTGCCGCCCTGTCCGAGTCCAGGAGCAAAGCGGGATCGTGCAGGTCTTCCAGGCGGGGACGCAGGAAGGACTTTGCGGCGTCGGGTGTCGTTCGCCCCCTGACCGCCAGCAGGCGGCACAATGCCCTCGGAAGCTTGAGGTCCTGCTCCAGGGTACGGACGACCCGTCGTTCCGGCTGAGCGGGAACGTTCCACCGGGGACGGGGACGCGACGGAACCACCCCGGCCTCGGACCCCCGGGCGCTCATCCGCGTTGGGGACGCACGCGCGTCGGCCGATTCGACCGCGGGCTACCCGCTGACGCTCTCGGCCTCGGCGTCAACGGCCGGGCCTGTGACGATCACGCCACAACCCTCGCAGAGTACCAGCGGCGCGCGCGCCCGGATCTCGTTCTGAACCTGCAGCGGTATGACTGAGAAACAGGACCCGCAGGCTCCGTCCGCGGTCATCGGCGCGACCGCCACGCGTCGGCCACCCCGGATCAGGTTGTCGTAGACGCGCCGGTAGCGGGAATCGATCCCCTCGGCAAAGCTGTCCCGCTGCTGCTGCATCGACGCCACCTGGGCCTCGGCGGCCTCCTGCTCCGCCAGGATCTCGTTCCGGCGCGGCTCGACCGCCGCGCGAGCCTCGTCCATGGCCGCGTGCAAATCCTCGAGGCGTTCCTGGAACCTGGCAATCTGGTCCAGGAGGTTCACGACCTCCTGCTCCTCCTGATCCAGGGCCCGCCGCACCAGCCCGAGTTCCGCCTGCACGGCCGCCTCCTGTTGCACCGTCCTGACCAGGTTCAGGCGATCTTCCAGGCGGTGCACGCGTACTCGCTTCTCCTCCGCCGCCAATCGCAACCGGCGTTCCTCAAGCTCCAGTTCCCTCACCTTGGTCGCGGTTACCTCCGCCTCGCCGGCCAATCGGACGGACGGTTCCTCGACCTCCTCCAGCAGCGGCCCAAAGGCATCGATGCGATCCCGCGTCCTGCGGATGTTCTGATCAAGAGTCTGCAGCTCCAGCAAGCGGCTGGAGATCGGCCCGTTGTTGACGGTCACTGTGTGCCTTCTCTCTTCCTTTGAGTCTTTCCGATGTTTACCAACGCCCTCGCGGACCCACTCCAGTCGGCTCCGGGGAGGGCCGCCTTTTCCCTGCGCAGTGCTTCCAGGTCACTGGTCAACTGGACTTTCTCCTGGTAGTCCGCCGCCGAATGCAACCGGGCCCGAACACCGTCCATTCGCCGATTGATGACCTTGGCCAGGATCCTCGCCAGCACGTCCGCGAAGACCTGTTCCAGCTCCTTGGCCATCCCCGGATCCGCCTTGAGCTGCTCGAAACGACGCATGGCCTCCGGCGACGCGCTCTCCGGCAACACGACCATCCCGGGATCGGAGATCAGCCCTTCGAAGATCACACGATCCGCGCCATCCTCCAAATCGGAAGGTCCCACGCTTTCGGCCACCCTCCCGACCCAGTCGCGGTGGTGGAGCATGAGCCGCAACAACTCCTGCTCCGGACCCATGCCCTGCGGGCTCGGAGGGACGCGGCGGCGGCGGCGGTAGTCGCGATGCGTCACGGCCGCGGGCGGCGCGACCCGCTGGCCGATTTCCTCCACCAGAGTCTCCGGACGCACGCCGGTACGCTCGGCGACCCTGGCGACGTAGATGTCGCGAAGCCTCGGATCGGTTACGGCCCGCACGGTCGGCAGGAGCCGGTCCAGAGCGCGCCGCGTCTTCTCGATCGAAGCGAAGTAGTCCCGCTCTTCCAGCATGGCGATCTTGCGGTCGAGCACGTCCACCGCCTGGGAGACGAACTCCCTGATGGCCTCGGCGCCTCCCGATCGGGCCACCGAATCGGGATCCTCGCCGTCGGGCAGGGTAACCACCGAAGCGTGAAGTCCCTGGCCCAGAAGGATGTCCGCGGCGCGGAAGGTCGCGCGCTGTCCCGCCGGATCGCTGTCGAACAGGAGCCGCACCTGCTTCGTGTAGCGCCTGAGGAGTCTGGCGTGCGCTTCGGTCATCGCCGTGCCCAGGGGCGCGACCACGTTGCGCACGTCGACGCTTGCAAGAGACACGACGTCCGTGAAGCCCTCGACGACCATGACGGAGGCGTTGCGGCGAATGTGGTTGCGGGCCTTGCGCAACCCGTACAGGACTTCGCCCTTCTGGAAGATCGGGCTCTCGGGCGAATTGAGATACTTGGGAGCGCCCTTGCCGGTCTTGCCCAGCAGTCGCCCGCCGAAGGCAAGTACACGTCCCGATTCGGACTCGATCGGGAAGATGATGCGGTTTCTGAACGCGTCGTAGGGTTCGTCGCTCTTCTCGCTCTTCTTGAGGAGTCCGACGTCCAGCAGGATCCTCTCGTCCAGGCCGTGCACCGCCGCGGCCTCGCGAAACGCCCTCCAGTCGTCGGGCGCGTATCCGAGCCCGAAGTCTTCACCGGACTCGCGTCCGATCCCCCGCTCTTCCAGGTAGGCGCGCGCGCGCGCACCGCCCTCCCACTCCCAAAGCCGTTCCTGGAAAAACGTGTTCGCGTAGGCGGACGCCTCGTAGTAGGGACGCCACGGGTCCTCGCGTCCCTGCCCGCGCCTGATCTCCCGCACCTCCACACCGCTGCGGGCGCCGACGTACTTGACCGCGTCGACGAAGCTCATCCCCTGGTGCTTGATCAGGAACGAGAAGACGTCCCCCGATTCGCCGGAAGAGAAGTCATGGAAGAAAGCCTTGGCCGGGTTCACGTAGAACGAGGGCGTCTTTTCCTTCTTGAACGGACTGAGTCCGCGAAACTCCTTGCCCGCCTTCTTGAGTTGAACGAACTCGCCGATCACGCCGACGATGTCGGCGCGCGCCTTGACCTGTGCGACCACGTCATCGGGGATCATGGCTACCGCATCCTCGCCACGGTGACGCCGTAGCCTCCGTCCGCCGGCCTGGCAGACTCGAACCCTTCGACCCGCGGATCACGTTCGAGAACAAGCGCCACCCGGACCCGGAGCGCCCCGGTTCCCTTGCCGTGGATCACGCGAAGCTCCCGAATGTCAGCCACCGCGGCCGCATCCAGGGCGCGTGCAAGCGACATCTCGGCCTCGTCGGCCCGCAGGCCACGCATGTCAAGCTCCGTGACCGGCTCGATGTCGGGCGCGGTCCACGATCCCGGCCCGGCTTGTCCGGGTGCCCGCGCGTCCGACTGCGTCACCTCTTCGCCGCGCGTCGCCTCGGCCGGCACCAGGCGACCGGGCGCCATCCTCATCCTTACCCCGCCCACGTTGACGACGACCCGCTCCGCCTCGACCGCCACGACCTCTCCCAACGCCCCGGCGACCCCGACCCGGACTCTCGCCCCCTCCGTCAGGACCACCTCGCCGTCCGGTGGAGCGGCCGTCTCCGGGGACGGCTCCTGCAGGGCTCGCGCCGCGTCCTCGACGGTGCGGCGCGCGGCTCGCGAGACCTCTCGCAACGAGTCGCCGGCCACAGCCTGCTCCCGCAGGACGCTGATGACGGACTCCACTTCCTTGCGGGCATCCAGCAGCAGGCGGCGGGCATCGGTCCGCGCGCGTGCGGCGTGGTCGCGCTCGACCCGCCGCAGGTCCTCTTCACGCGCTTCGAGCTTCGCGTCGAGCGTCGTGAGCCGCTTCCTCTCTCCGTCGAGTTCGGCGAGCACCCGGGCCACGCGACGTTCCTTTCCCTCGAGGCTCTCCAGAAGGTCGTCCAGCCGGGCTTCGGCACGGTCACGGTATCGCTCCGCGCGATCCAGCACTTGTTGCGGAAACCCCAACCCCCGCGCGATCGCGAGCCCGTAGCTGCGACCGGGCCGCCCCTTCGAGAAACGGTAGGTGGGGGCCAGGCGCTCGCCGTCGAAATGGAGCGAAGCGTTCACAATGCCGGTGTCCGGCGCAGCGAGGCGTTTCAGGCCGCCCAGGTGCGATGTCACGACGGCCGTGCACCGGCGTTCGGCCAGGGTTTCGATGAGCGCTCGGGCCAGCGCTTCACCCTCCTTGGGGTCCGTGCCCGTGCCGGGCTCGTCGACCAGAACCAGCGAGTTCGTGTTTGCGTCCTGCAGCATCTCCTGCAGGTTGCGGAGATGGGCCGAAAAGGTGGACAGGCTGTCAGAGATGGACTGCTCGTCGCCGACGTCGGCAAAGATGCCGCGGAAGACGGGCAGGCGGGTCCCCGGCCCAACCGGGGGGATGACCCCTGACTGGGCAAGGCTCGCGATCAACCCTACCGCCTTCAGGAAGACCGTCTTGCCTCCGGTGTTGGGGCCCGTGACCACCACCACGCTTTCGTCCGGATCGAGGGCGAGGTCGAAGGGCACCGCGTCGACCCCGGTCGCAACCAGCAGGGGATGACGGCCACCGCGGATGCGCAGCGGACCCCCGCCCACCTCCGGGATCGATCCGTTCCACCGCGCCGCAACACGCGCCAGGGCCACTCGGCGGTCCATCTCGGTCAGTGCGGCCAGCGACTGCGCCAACTCCCCGGGGAGAGTGCGGCAACGGTCGGTGAGGTGCCGCAGGATGCGCTGCACTTCCCGGGTCTCGGCCCTTTCCAGCTCCCGGACCCCGTTCATGATCTCGATCGCGGACGACGGCTCGACGAACACCGTGGCTCCGGACGCCGACTCATCGTGAACGTATCCGCCAACCGACCGCTTCCCCTCGCGGCGTACCGGGATCACGTAGCGCCCCTCGCGGATGGTGACCGATGCGCCCGGGACCCGGTAGCGTTCGTCAAGCCCCTCCAGGAACCGCTCCAGGTGGGCCACGACCCGGTTGTGAGCACCGCTCAGGCGCATCCGTATGCGTTTCAGCTCGCTGCTGGCGCCATCGAGCACCGTGCCTTCCGCATCGACACTCCGGAGGACGCTCGTTTCGATTTCCTTCGCGACCAGAAGCCGGGACGCCAGCACCCCCAGCGTGGGCAACTCCGCCGCCACGTCGTCCAGCGACCCGAGCAGCACCCTGCCGGCCGCTAACAGCCCCCCGACCGCATGGAGCTCCTGCGGCGACAGCACCGAGCCTTCCACCGCGAGTCTTCTGATCGCTTGTCCGGCGTCCGGGATGCCGGGAAGCGCCCAGGCCTCCCGGGCCGCGAGGAAGCGCCCGGCCTCGTCGACCGCGGTCAATCGCGCCTGAACGGTCTCCGGATCGACGGACGGCTCAAGCGCGAGGACCGCCTGCCGCCCCGCATCGCTGCTGGCGAAGCCGGCGACATACTCCAGCACCCCCCCGAACTCGAGGACCTGAAGAGCACGGGCGGACACGGTGGACTACCGGTGCCGTGGCGTCCCCGGGCTCGCGCCCCACGACGCACACCCGCGCGGCTCACACCCGCATCGCTCATACCCGAACCGCCGCCGGGCGACCATGCGCGACCGCGCCAATGCGCCGGTCATCACCCACTCAGCTCCTCGCGCACGATCGCGGAAGCCGCCCCACCATCGAAGCGGCCACGAATGCGCGGCATCAGCCGGGACATGACGGCCCCCATTTGGGAACCGCTCTCGGCAACGATCTCCCTGACCATTTCGCGCACTTCCGCGGAGGTCAGCTCCGGGGGGAGGTAGTGCTGGAGAACGCCCGCCTGCGTCAACTCGTGTTCCGCGAGTTCCGGTCTTCCGCCCGCGGTCATTTGAGTCGCCGCGTCACGGCGCTGCTTGATCGCCCTGGCTATCACCCCCTGCACGCCCTCGTCGTCCAGGGTGGCTCCCAGCTCGATCTCACGGTTTCGCACATCGGCCAGGGTGGTGGAAAGCACCAGCGTGCGAACCTTGTCCCTGGCGCGGCGGGCGGTGGCAAGGTCCGCTCGCAAAGTCTCGATCAGCATGATTGACACGGTCCCTCCGTCTGGTCGCATCGCTGTCGGGTTCGTCCCCTCAAATATGACGAAAGATCCCATGCTCCCGAACAACCCGCCGTACAATAGTCCCATTCAGCTATATGACGCTCCCGAAACAACGGGTAACCTAGGAGTCCGTGGATGAATCCACGCGAGCACCGAGAGCGGGGGGATTCTGTCCACGGGCTCCTATGGTCGCCTGGCAAAGCTCCACGTCGTCCGTCGGAAGGGCCCGGGATGCAGCGCCGCCCGAAAGCGAGGCCCACGAGAGATGGTTCGAACGACAGAACGCGTGATCGACATCCTGCGCCGAACCGGACCCGGTGTCCTGCCCATCAGCCGGCTGAACCGGGAACTGCGGCGGCAGCGGCCGCCGATCGAACTCAGCCGGGAGACGCTCCGCCGGCTGTCGGCCCGGTCCGAAGGAAGGTTGCTGTTCCTGGAGGTGCCTCTGGACACCCCCGACGCCGAGGGCGGGCCTCGCGTGCTGGAAAGCTGGGTGATGCTGATGCACCCCAGGGACGCCCCCAACCATTCCCCTCTGGCTCAGTCACTGTGGGAGACGCTGGCCGCGCTCGCGCACGATATCGATCCCGGATCACGCGTCAACGTGTGCCGCTGGATCATAAAGGCGGAGAATGCGAGGAAACTTTTGAATGGCAAAATGTATACTTAACATGACAATATGTAATTTTTACTTTACATATTGCTACCCCAGCGCCTCCTTGACCCTGGACCAGAATCCCCGGTTCTCGGCAGGATCGACCTTTTCCGGCGGGGGGTCTTCCGACGAGCGAAGCTTGCGGATCATGCGCTCCTGCTCCGACGTCAGGCGTTGCGGAACCCAGACGACAAGGCGAACCAGAAGATCGCCGTATCCCCGCGCGTCGAGGTCGGGCAGACCCTCTCCCCGCACACGGACGATGTGGCCACTCTGGACGCCCGCGGGAACATCGATCTCTTTCCTGTCCTCCACGGTCGGGACGGTGACGCGACCTCCGAGCGCCGCAAGGCTGAAGTTGATCGGCACTTCCGTAATCAGATCGTTCCCGTCGCGGGCGAAGCGCTCGTCCTCGGCTACGTCGATGAGTACCACGATGTCCCCGCGCGGACCGTTGCGCGGACCGACGTTCCCTTCTTCGCGCAGCGTAATGTAGTTCTCCGAGGAGACTCCCGGCGGCACCTTCACCTCGATCTCGCGGTTCACCCTGGTACGGCCTTCCCCGTGGCAGTCCGGGCACCGGTCGGTGATGACCGCCCCTTCGCCACGACACTGGCGGCAGGGGGCCACGCTCACGAACTGCCCGAAGACGGAGCGCTCGACACGCCGCTCCTCTCCGGCCCCCTCGCACACCGAACAACGAACCGGCATGGCGCCATCCCTGGCCCCGTTGCCCCTGCACGACAGGCAGTGGTCCAGAACAGCGACACGGACTCGCTTCGTCACTCCGGCACGCACCTCCTTGAGGGTGAGCGGCAACTTGAGCCGCAACGATTTGCCGCGCACGGGACGATTCCCGGCACGCCGTCCCCCGAAGAGGCTCTCGAATCCTCCGAATCCCCCGAAGTCCCGCATGAAGACTTCCAGCGCATCCGAGAAATCCAGGCCGCCCCCGAAGCCACGCTGCCCCCGCAGGCCTTCCTTGCCGTACCGATCGTATCTGGCTCTCTTCGCCGGATCGCGGAGGACCTCGTAGGCCTCCGTGACTTCCTTGAAACGCTCCTCGGCCTCCCTGGAGCCGGCGTTGCGGTCCGGATGATACTCCAGTGCGACCTTGCGGTACGCTTTCTTTATCTCTTCCTGGCTCGCGCTCTTCGAAACGCGAAGCAGGTTGTAGTAGTCGGACATCGATTCCCGAGTCGTTCTAGGGTTGCAGCATGCGCGTCACAAGAGATGAAGTATAGTCCACAATGGCAATCACTTTCTCGTACGGCATGCGAGTCGGACCGATGACCCCGACCACTCCCCTCAATCCCCCCAGCTGATACCCGGAAGTCACCAGGGTGAATCCTGCAAGCTCCGGAGCGTGTTCGCCTCCTATGGTCACCTGAGGCCCTCCTCTTGCGACACGAGTCCCCAGGACCCTGGCCAACAGGTCCTTCTGCTCGGTAAGGGCTATCAGATCCTTCAGCCGCTCGTTCGTGGAGAACTCAGGCTGAGCGGCGATGGCCGACGTCTGTCCCAGGACGATCTGATCCTGCGGACCCGGCGTGGCCGCGAAAAACTCCTCGCTCGATTCGACGAAGAAATTGAGGATATCCTGCGCGGCCGGGTCCTCCATTGCGTCCCGCAGGCGTTCTCCGAAGGACCGGCGGATCTCCACAAAGGTAAGACCGCCCAGGCGTTCGTTCAGCACACGTTGCAGCCCGTCGAGAACGTCGCTGGGGACATCGCCCGGCAGATCGACGTACACGGTCCTCACCATGCCGCTCTGAACGGTAACGACCATGAGGACCTTCACGGAGGAAACCCGTATCAGGTCGATCTTCTCCACGCGCGCGGTGTCGAGTTGCGGAACGGATCCGACCCCCAGTTCATTGACCAGAATGCCGAGCGCGCGCACAGCGTTGCGGAGCACTCGCTCCAGGGTCGACTCGCCCGACCACAGCTCGCTTTCAATCGAAGCCCTTTCGGACGCGGACAGGGGTTCCGGGCGCACCATCCTGTCCACGAACACGCGATACGCCATCTCGGTCGGGACCCGGCCGGCCGATGTATGGGGATGCGTCAGGTAGCCCTCTTCCTGCAGGTCCGCCATGGTGTTCCGAATCGTGGCGGGCGACACGCCGAAGTCATAGCGCCGTGCAAGGGTGCGGCTGCCCGCGGGCTCGGCCGTCTCCACGTACGTGCGCACGACTGCTTCCAGCACACTGCTCTCACGCGGTGAGAGCGTGCCTTCCTCCTTGCGTGGTCGCGATGCCATGATCCAGTTCCAGTCCGTGTGCTCCGGGCCCTTACATAATCCTCCGGAAGTGGATGCCGTCAACTGCTATTGACGGTTCAGCGCCGCCTCGAGTTCCAGGGTCAGGTCGTCGAGCAACAGCCACCCGGCCGGCGTCAGCCGGGTTCGCGTCCCGGTCTGGCGGGCGAGGCCCCTCGAAATCCAGTCGCTGACCACCGGATTCGCGCCGGCTCCGAGCTCCGACGTATCGAGGCCATCCGCAGTGCGCAGGGCCAGCCAAACGTGCTCGAGGCGCGTCTGTTCCGGCGTCAGCGCCTCGGTCCCGCCACGAGCCTGACCGGAGCGCTCCACTCGTTCGGCATACGTGCCCCAGTCCCTTTCGTTCCACCAGCGCCGCCCCGAGTGATAGCTGTGGGCCCCGTTACCCAGCCCCAGATAGGACGACCCCGTCCAGCAGGCACGGTTGTGCCGGGACGCGAACCCGGGCAGGGCGAAGTTCGACACCTCGTAGTGATCGTATCCGGCGCCCCTGAGCGTTTCGGCCGCGAAAAGGTACTCCTCCCGGTAGCGGCGATCTGCGGGCATGCGCGCCCGGCCCTGCGAGACCAGGCTGCAGAGGTTGGTGCCCTTCTCCACGGTCAGGCCATAGAGCGAGATGTGCGGTACGCCCAGATCGAGCGCCCTCTCGATGTCGTGCTTCCACGAGCGGGATACGCCGTCGGGCAACCCGAAGATGAGGTCGACAGACAGGTTCGTGATGCCGGCGGCCTGCGCCTGCCGTACCGCGGATTTCGCCTGCTCGGGCGAATGGAGCCGACCCATCCATCGCAGCGCGCGTGGATCGAAGCTCTGCACGCCGAAGGAAACCCGGTTTGCGCCGCCGGCCTGCCACTGGCGCGCTAACTCGCCGGTAAAGGACTCGGGATTGGCTTCGACCGTCCACTCGAAACCGGGACGCCGCATCCGCCCGCGTCCGATCAGGTCGGCCAGCTCGGCTATGTAGCGGCCGTCAAGCACGGACGGCGTGCCCCCACCGACATACAGGGTGTCGAGGACCTCGGCCAGAGGTGCCTCGCCCGAGTCCCGCACGGCCTCGAATTCCCTTCGAATCACCGCGAGCCAGCGCTTGCCGTCCGGACTGCGGTCGATATGGACTGCGAAGTCGCAATAGCAACAGCGCCGCGCACAGAAGGGCGCGTGGATGTACACGTTGGTGATCCGGGTGGTCACCGCCCGCTCCCCACCGCCGCGCAGTCCAGCGATCCGGCCCGGATGCATCGCCGCTCGAATGCCGGGGGGATTTTGTCCATGGGCTGCTAGCTCGGATCGGTGACGCGCCGGCCCGGCGTCCGCATGACCCGTCCGTCCCGCGTGGGTGTCAGGTAGCCTCGAATCTCCAGCACGGTGACGGATGTGGCCACGTCTTCCACCGGGATCTTCGTGACCCTGGCCAGTTCCTCGAGGGTCACGGGTGCCGGGGGCACCGCGAGGAGCAATGTCCGCAAGTCATGCTCCGCCGGGAGCGCCTCCGCGCCGGGAAAGGCATCGCCGGGGCCCGTGTCCACAATCACGCCTGCCCCGTCGACGATGAGCCGGTTCGTCCCCGCGCTCGTGGGGCGGTCGATCGGGCCCGGCACGGCGTGGACTTCACGGCCCAGGTCGAGGGCGATGTCGGCCGTGATCAGCGCCCCGCTTCGGTTCGAGGCCTCCACGATGACGACATCGGTGGCCAGCGCGGCGATGATTCGATTGCGCGCCGGAAAGTGGTGGGGCTCGGCCCTCACGCCCGGGGCGTACTCCGATACGATCACCCCGCTCTCCAGGATGCGCCGATAGAGAGAGGCGTTGCGGGGCGGCGAGACGACATCCACTCCCGACCCCAGCACGGCCGCCGTGGGCCCGGGCAAGGCGCCCCGATGCGCTTCGGCGTCGATTCCCATTGCCATCCCGGACACGACGCAACTGCCCGTGCCCGCAAGATGGGCTCCCAGGCGGCGAGCGATCCGGCGACCGTACGCAGTCGCCCTTCGGGAACCGACCACCGCGACGCAGCGTCCGTGCAACAACTCGGGCCTGCCGACGAAGAAGAGTACCGAGGGCGGGCCGCGCAGCGCCTCCAGCGAGGACGGGTAGCCGGGCGTCCCGTACACCAGGAGGCCAATCCCGGAAGCCCGGCACTGCGCGATCATCTCGTCGGCGCGGGCGGCAAGCACGGCCCTGCGGCGTGCCGCCGCCGCGCGCTTCCCCGCCAGATCGGCAAACTCGGTCGCGTTCGCCTGCAGCGCGGCGCCCGGACTCCCGAAATGATCGACCAGGCGGCGGAAGCGAACCGAACCCAACCCGGGTAGCGCCTGCAAGGTCATCGCCGCCCTAGCAGCCGCGGGAATCCGCGGTGCCGCTGTCGGCCGTGATTCAGGCCCGGTGATGGGGGCGGCCGGAGCTACCACTCGCCACTTCCGGCCGGGTCTGCACCGCGGGAGGCCTCCAGCTGCTGCCAGCAACCTTCCAGCAATCGGTGCACACCACGGCCGGTCACCGCGCTCACGTGGTAGATGCCCGACGCATCGGGTGCATCCACGGCGGGCGCCTTCGCTTCCGGCGACACGAGATCCATCTTGGAGAAGACGACAGCATAGGGAAGTTCGGCGAGACGGGTGGAGTACTTTTCCAGTTCGGTGCGCAGACCCGCGAGCATCCTCCCGGGATCCTCGCAGTCCATCGGAATGAGCAGCGCCAGACAGCGGGTGCGCTCGATGTGACGAAGAAAGCGGTGACCCAGTCCCTTGCCGTCGTGCGCCCCCTCGATGATGCCCGGAATGTCGGCTACGACGAAGGAACGGAAGTCGGACAACTCCACGACGCCCAGGTTGGGGGTCAGCGTGGTAAACGGGTAGTCGGCGACCTTGGGCCGCGCCTGACTGATCCGCGCGAGCAGCGTCGATTTGCCCGCGTTGGGCTCCCCCACAAGGCCGACATCGGCCAGGAGCTTGAGCTCGAAACGGATCAGGCGACGTTCGCCCTCGGCGCCGGGTTCCCAGCGGCGGGGAGCCTGCCGGGTGGAGGACGCGAAGCGCGCGTTGCCCCTGCCACCGCGTCCGCCGCGAGCAATCACGAGACGCTCGCCGTCCGCCAGCAGCTCTCCCACCGTCTCCCCGCTCTCGTCGTCCACAACGATGGTGCCGGGCGGCACGCGCAATTCCAGGTCCTTCCCACTCCTGCCCGTGCGGTTGAAGCCCTCCCCATGCCGTCCACGTTCCGCACGGTGGTGCCGCCGGTAGCGATAGTCGCTCAGTGTGGTCAGGCCGCCATCGGCCACAACCGCCACGTCACCGCCACTGCCACCGTCACCGCCGGACGGCCCCCCGCGCGGCACGCCCTTTTCGCGCCGGAACGCCTCGGCCCCGGAACCGCCCCGGCCCCCCTCGGCCTCGATCGTCACGGAGTCTATGAACACGGGACCTCCCTGATCCTCATGCGACCGACCACGTCACCCAGCGTGTTCCTGATGACGGGCGCCGCAAAGTCGGCCACGGCACCCATCGTGCCGGAAGAAAGAACGCCTGCGCGGTCCAGCACCGCCAACAGGGCCGGCGGCGACGCCCGCCAAGCCCCGTCTTCCACCTTTACCGCGACCCCCGTCCCGGTCTTCGGATGTCCCGCCATGTAGATCGCCTCGGCTCCCACCTTGGCGAAGACCCGACCGCGTTCCTCCGCCATCAGCCGCGTACACAGGCGCTCGCTGCCCGCCACCATGAACGGAACGCGCGTCATTGCATCCACGACCCGCCGTGCCGGCCCCGGCGAGCCGGACGCCGCGGCAAGGCGAGCTGAGCCCCTGGCCAGGTCCCGCAGGGTGATCGCGAACGTCGGTACACCACAGCCGTCGGCCTCGCTCGGCATGCCGGCGGGATCCACACCGGTCCAACGGGCGATCTCGTCGCGCATGCGTCGCTGCACGGGGTGGTCGGGGCGAATGTACGAGTCCAGCGGCCAGCCGTGAAAAGCCGCCAGGACAAGCATGCCCGCGTGCTTGCCGGAACAGTTGCTCATGACGGGCGTGGGACGCGTGCCATTTTTTGCCATCGCATCGCGGCGCGAGGCCAGAAGCGGCGGATGCGGCCCGCACCCCAGCAGCCGTTCCGCAACACCCGCCTTGGCGAGCATGGAGCGGACGACCGCGATGTGCGCCTCTTCCGAGTTGTGTGAGCCACAGCAAACGGCGATCTCCTCTTCCGACAGACCGAAGTGGTCGGCAGCCCCGTCTTCGATCAGGGGCACGGCCTGAAAGGGCTTGGCCGCTGAGCGAAGCCAGATGCGCAGGTCGGGGTCGCCCCAACAGAGCGTCGTTCCCGAATGGTCCACGACGACTCCGTGCACCCGGTGCCTCGACTCGACAACGGGCCCGCGAGCGACCTCCAACTCCAGGGTTCCGGCTGAAAGTGACTTCATGAACGGGCCACCTCCATAGCTGGATGAGCCCATCGTCCCCACAGGCTCCGTATCAGCGGCGCGAAGCACTTCCTCCGAGCGGACCGGCACCCCCGGCACTACCGGACGCGAGCGGGTTTTCGGCCAGTTCGAACAGTTCCAACCGGTCGTCCGCCGCCTGAAGCAGCTCGATCGCCCGGCCCAACTGCGCGTCGCCAGCGGCGGTCCGATCGAAACGCCCCTGATCTTCCCATGCCTGCAGCGCGATCTCGGCCCCCAGATGGAAGTCCACATAGCGGCGGGCGCGGACGAGATCATCGAAGCCCACGTCGGCACCACGCTCGAGGAGCGCCGCATGGAAGCTGGCCAGATCGGCTTCCGTGATCCGGAATCCCGGTTGCAGCCCCGGATGGCCCTGAATGTAGTGGACCGCCCAGTTCTGCAAAGCGTCAAAGAAGTCCGACCCCGCCTCGTAGATCTTGCGAACCGCGGCGTACTCCTCGGTCGTCAGGGTGTCCTGCAGCACCCACATGTCGGGAACGATTCCACCACCTCCGTGCAGCAGCCGGCCTCCCGCAGACCTGAACTCCGGCTTGTCGGCGAGGCTGGGGCGCTCGGCCGCGTCTCCCGGCAGTGTCACCAGACCGCTTTCCGTCCGAGCGAGCTGGTCGGCGGGTTCCTTCTGAATCGAGCGGCCCGAAGGCGTGTACCAGCGCGCCGTCGTGAGCTTGAGCACGTTGCCGCCGGAGAGCTGAAAGAGCGACTGAACGGAGCCCTTGCCGAAGGTCGTCGCCCCGACAAGGAGCGCCCGATCCTGGTCCTGGAGAGCCCCCGCGACGATCTCGGCGGCGGAGGCACTCCCGTGACCGATCAGCACCACGATGGGAAGATCGGGGTATTCCTGTCCGTCCCGTGCCCTGTAGATCTCGGGCGCGGTGTTCCTGCCACGGATTTCGACAATGTCCATCCCCTCGTCCAGGAAGAGATCGGCAAGCCCCACCCCCTCCGTAAGCAGGCCGCCCCGGTTGTTGCGAAGGTCCAGAACGAGGGAGGTCATGCCCTCGGCCACCAGCGAGTCGATCGCGCTGCGGACTTCGGCAGTAGTGGTGCCGTTGAAGATCCGAAGCGGCACATAGCCCACGCCGCCGCCGAGCATCGTGGCGAAGGGAACCGAGGGGAAGTGGATGACCTCGCGCGTCACGTCGAACGACATGACGCGTTCCATGCCCGGGCGACGAATGCCCATTGTTACGGTGGTTCCCGGTTCGCCGCGGAGAAGATCGACGGCCCGATCGATCGGCCATCCCTCCACGGAAGCCCCGTCCACTTCAACGATGCGATCACCGGGGCGCAGTCCCGCTCTCGCTCCCGGCGTGCCCGGGATCGGGGCGACGATGGTCAAATGCTCGTCGCGCTCATCGACCTCGAGGCCGACGCCACCGTATTCCCCCTGCGTCCGGATCCGCACGTTCTCCCAGTCTGATGCCTCCAGGAACTGCGAGTTCCGGTCGCCGAGCTGGTCGACAACGCCCCGCAGCGCCGCCTGGTACAGCTCGTCCACCTGGACCTCGTCCACGAAATAGCGGTCGATACGAGAGACCACTTCTTCCAGAAGCCGGGTCTGGAAGTAGACGTTCGCGTCCATGCCGACGTCCCGCTGCAGCAGCCAGCCACCGCTGGTCACCGCGAGGACGACAAGAATCGCCGGAACGATCGTGGTCTTCGTGACTTTCATCGCGTCTCCTTCGCGCCACGCGCCGGTTCCCCGTTCCGGGACCCGGCCCCGCCGCTTCCGCGAGCGGAGAATGTACCGGGGAAGTACCCGGTGAGTACGTCGCGGATCCTGGCCTCGACTTCGTCCGGCCTCCCGCTGGCCGATACCAGTTCGGCGCACGCTACCGAACCGGCCAGTTCAACATATCCCCGCCGGACTTTGCGGAGAAAGCCGAGCGTCTCCGACTCGATGCGGTCCAGCGGCCTGTCCTTGCGTTGGAGACGGGTCATGCCGTCCCGCACGGGCAGATCCAGGACAAGATAGAGATCCGGAGTCAGCCCCGACGTGGCATAGCGGTTGACCTGTTCGACCCAGTCCAGGTCTATGCCGCGCCCGTGCCCCTGGTAGGCGAATGTGCTCAGATCGTAGCGGTCGGACACCACCCAGGCCCCCCCGGACAGAGCCGGCTCAACCCGCTGGCGGACGAAGGCGGCCCGAGCGGCCACGATCAGGAGCAGTTCGGTCTCCCGCGGAATCGCTTCTCCGCTTGCCAGCACGAGGTCCCGGATTCCTTCGCCAACCGCCGTTCCCCCGGGCTCGCGCAGAAGCTCGGTGGTGATCCCCCGGGAACGCAGGAACGCCGCCAGCCGTGCAGCCTGAGTGGACTTCCCCACCCCTTCAGACCCCTCCACGACGATGAAGCGCCCCCGGCTCATACTGCCGGGCCGGCGCCTCGCCGGTCTGGTTGCTCGTGCAGGTTTGTCCAAGGACTGCTAACCGTAGTACTCACGGCCCAGGTGGGTGATCTGCTCCTCTCCGGCGAGCCACCGCAGGGTGTTCTTCAGTTTCCAGTGCTGAATGAACAGGTCGTGCTCAGGATAGAGTCCTTCGGGCGTCTGGGGGCTCTTGAAGTAGAAGGATAGCCACTCCTGAATGCCGCCGAGACCGGCGCGGCCCGCAAGATCCAGGAAAAGCGCGAGGTCGAGGACGATCGGTGCCGCGAGGATGGAATCCCTGCACAGGAAGTCCACCTTGATCTGCATGGGATACCCGAGCCAGCCGAAGATGTCGAGGTTGTCCCAGCCTTCCTTGTCGTCGCCGCGCGGCGGGTAGTAGTTGATCCGGACCTTGTGATAGATGTCCCCGTACAACTGGGGGTACATGTCGGGCTGGAGGATGTAGTCGAGCACCCCGAGCTTGGATTCCTCCTTGGTCTTGAACGAAGCCGGGTCGTCGAGAACCGCCCCGTCCCGATTGCCGAGGATGTTCGTGCTGAACCAGCCGTTGACCCCCAGCATCCTGGCTTTCAGTCCCGGTGCAAGGATCGTCTTCATGAGCGTCTGGCCCGTCTTGAAGTCCTTGCCGGCGATGGGAACGGCCCGCTCGCGGGCCAGCGCCTCGAGTGCCGGAACATCCGCGGACAGGTTCGGCGCCCCGTTGGCGTAGGGCACGCCCTCCATGATCGCCGCGTACGCATAGATCATGCTGGGCGCGATCTCGGGGTCGTTGTCGAGCATCGCCTGCTCGAAGGACTCCACCGTGGCGTGGGCCGGACCCGCGCGCTGGAAGACTTCGGTCGAACCGCACCAGATCATGACCGCCCTGTTACACGCATTGTCGGCAAGGAAGCGGCGGATGTCGTCGCGCAGCGCTTCCGCCAATTCCATCTTGTTGGCACCGGATTTGCAGTTGGGACCGTCCAGACGCTTTACGTAGGCGGTATCGAAGACGGCCGCCATCGGGACGACGGACGCGAGAAAGTCACGAATCGGCTCCAGGTGGCGGGTCGGGTCCAGCACGCCCGCGTTCACGGCGCTCGCATAGGCGTCGTCCGGAATCGGATCCCACGCGCCGAACACGAGCTGCTCGAGACCCGCGAGACCGACGAAGTCGCGAATCAGGGGGGTGCGGGCATCGGTGCGTTTGCCGAGCCGTAGGGTATTCATCTGCGTCAGGCTGCCGAAGGGCTCCGCGAGCCCCTGCCGCACCGCCTCGACGCCGGCAACTACCGTGGTGGCCACGGCACCGAGCCCGGGCAGCAGAACGCCGACGCGTCCCTCGGGCGACGTAATGCTCGGAGGTTGCTCCACGAATCTCTAGACCTTTCCGGCGGCGTCGTCGCCGCCGTCGAGAGGAATGCCCCTGCCGTGCCGGTACACCCACACGATCCGGTGAACCGCGGTGAAGTTGGTCAGCGCGGCCACCACGATGATGATCGCGCTCAGAACGATGCCGCCCCAGGCGAGACCGAAGATCACCGAGCCGAAACCAAGCAGCACAATCCGTTCAGCCCGCTGCATCAGGCCGACCGTGCAATCGAAGCCCAGCGCCTCGGCCTTGGCCCGGGTGTAGCTCACCATCAGCGAACCACCGAGCGCCAGGGCGATCACATAGATCATCCAGATGTCGGCCGCGTCCAGAATATACCCGTTGTAGAGCGTGATGAGGCCGATGTACATCGCGATCTCGGAAATGCGGTCGAGGGTGGAGTCGAAGAAACTGCCGAACTTGGAAGCCAGGCCGGAGATCCGCGCCACGCGGCCGTCGAAAATATCGAGCAGCCCCCCGAGCAGCACGAAAAACCCGGCCGTGCGGACATGATCCTGCGAGTAGAGCCACGCCGCTCCCAGTGTCGCGACGAACCCCATGATCGAGATCGCGTTCGGATGGACACCGCGCTTCACCAGCCATCGGGCGACGGGTTCGATGATGGTGTAGACCGGATATCGAAAGGCCTTCAGGCCCTTTTCCCTTTCCTGACTCTGACCGGTCGACATCGGCGGTCACGTCGTCAGGATGATCCGGGAAGCCGCTCCTTCGCGCATCCCCTTGTGGATCTCCGCATCCACCCGGTGCATGATCCTGTCGAAATTCGACTGGGCGGCGACCACGCTCTGGTAGACCGATGACGCCTGGAGTCGACCGACCGCGGCCTCGAACTGCTCCATCGTCTCCTTGTCCGGCTCCTTGCCCCCGGCAATTGCCTCCTGCAGCCGCCTCTCGAGTTCACGCACCTCGTTGCGCAGCGCCACGATGTCGCGGTCGTCGTCCGCGCTCTCGAGCGCGCGCGCCAAAGTGCGGTATTCGGGTGTGCGTCCCAGGGCCCGACCCAGCGAGCCGGCCATTTCCTCTATCTCGGACATCCATCGACTCCTGTTACGTGAAGCGCGCGTTGCGACCGAACCGCGACACCTATCCGTCCCCGGTCCCGTTTCGCGCACCCGCCAACTGCCTTGCAAAAACATAGCGCCGACGACCCGCCAGGTCGTCATGCACCTGCACCCCCTCGAGGCCCGGACAAGCCTCCATCATCGCGGCGACCGCCGTCGCCTGTTCACACCCGATTTCGAGCCCGATCCAGCCACCCGCACGAAGGAGCCCGTCAAGCCCGCTGATCAGACCGCGGATGACCGCGAGTCCGGCCTCCGCCGCCACCATGGCCACGCGCGGCTCCCAACCACGTATCTCGGGATCGGTCACGAGCCAGTCGGCCTCGGTCAGGTAGGGGGGATTCGACAACACCAGGTCGAACGTCCTGCCCTCGACCGGCCCGAGCAAGTGACCACCTCGAAACTCCACTCCGTCCACACCGGCGGCGATGGCGTTCTGCCGAGCCGCCTCCAGCGCGGCCGCGGACACATCCGTGGCGACCACGGAGCGCGCAATGCCCTCGGCGGCCAGCGCAAGCGCGATCGCACCCGACCCGGTGCCCACGTCCAGAGCCGCATCGAACCGGGCGCGGCCGGCCACACGCAGGAGCACGTCGATCATGTACTCGGTCTCGGGACGAGGAATGGCGACGCGGCGATCGACCTTCAGTTCCAGCGTTCGGAACTGGGCCGTTCCGAGCACGTACTGGAGCGGCTCCCGCGCGGCTCGCCGTCTCAGCAGTCGCTTGAAACTCGCCAGCTCCTCCTCGCCGAGCGGGCGGTCGAAGTGCAGGTAGAGTTGCAGCCGCTCCGTCCGCAACACGTGCGCGAGGAGTTGTTCGGCGTTGAGCCGACCGTCGTCCACCCCCTTCTCGGTGAGGTAGTCGCCGCCCAGACGGATCACTTCCATGACCGTCCAGATGCGCCGGGCGGTGCCGGGAACCGATCCGCTCATGAACTCGGCTACCGTTTCGCCAGACGCTCCCGCTCCCGCGTAATGCGAAGTGCGGAAACGATCTCGTCGAGGTCTCCGTCCAGGATCTCGGCCAGCCGGTAGAGACTCAGTCCGATCCTGTGGTCGGTGACCCGGTTCTGAGGAAAGTTGTACGTTCTGACCTTGGCCGAGCGGTCTCCACTGCCGATCTGCGACCTTCTTTCGGCAGCGCGCTCCGCCTCGCGGGCCGCGATCTTGCGATCCAGCAAGCGGGACCTGAGCACTTTCATCGCCTTGGCCTTGTTCTTGTGCTGCGACTTCTCGTCCTGGCACGTAACCACCAGATCGGTCGGCAGGTGGGTGATGCGAACGGCCGAATCGGTCGTGTTCACCGACTGTCCCCCCGGTCCGGACGACCGGAAAACGTCGACGCGCAGATCCGCCGGATCGATCTGTATGTCCACCTCCTCCGCTTCCGGAAGCACGGCAACCGAGGCCGCCGACGTGTGGATGCGCCCCTGGCTCTCGGTCTCCGGAACCCTCTGCACGCGATGGACCCCCGACTCGTACCGCAGACGACCGTAGGCGCCCTTGCCCCGTACCGTGAATATCGCCTCCTTGACCGAACCGGGAATGCCCTCGGACACGTTCAGCAGCTCCACGTTCCAGCCGCTCCGTTCGGCGAGCCGCCTGTACATCCTCACCAGATCGGCACAGAACAGTCCCGCCTCGTCCCCGCCCGTGCCGGCGCGGATCTCGACCACGGCCGGCCGGTCTTCCATGGGATCACGAGGTATCAGGGCCTCCCGCAGCCGGCCCTCGGCGTCCACGAGGCGGCGCTCGAGGTCCGTGACTTCGTCGCCGGCCAGCTGGCGCAGTTCCGCGTCGGCCGACTCGGCCACGAGTTCCCTGGCGTCCGCAAGTTCCGTTTCGAGTTCGGCGACCACTTGCCCCGCCTGGACCGCTCCGGCCAGCCGCGACCGCTCGCGGCCCAGTTCCCTCAGCCGGTCGAGGTCGCGTACGATACCCGGATCAGAGAGTTCGCGCTCCACGGCCCGGAACCGCTGCTCCGTATCCGCCAGGCGTTCCGCCAGGCTCGGATCGATGGTGGCCTCCTCTCTCTTCGCGTCACGCCCGCCCCCCGGTTGCGAGGGACGGGCGCGCGCCCTACTCCGCCGTAACCTCCTCCACTGCTTCGCCGAGTCCGGGCAGGAGTTCGCCCGGGGCGGTCAGCGGCAGAATCTCCTCGTCGTAGAAGGCCTGCTCGACCTGGAATTCGACATCGTGCCACCTGTGCACGCCTGTACCGGCCGGTATGAGGTGGCCGATGATGATGTTCTCCTTGAGCCCCTTCAGGTCGTCCTTCGCACCCCTGACCGCAGCGTCGGTCAGCACCCGCGTCGTCTCCTGGAAGGAGGCGGCCGAGATGAAGGACTCGGTCGTGAGGCTTGCCTTCGTGATCCCGAGCAGCAGCGGCTCGGCCCGCGCCGGCCGCCTGCCCTCGGTCGCGGCGGCCTGGTTCACGTCCCGGAACTCCACCCGGTCGATGTGTTCTCCCTCGAGCAGCTGGGTCTCGCCGGGATCGACCACCCTCACCTTCTGCAGCATCTGGCGCACGATCACGCCGATGTGCTTGTCGTTGATCTTCACGCCCTGCAGGCGGTACACCTCCTGGATCTCGTTGAGGAGGTATTCCTGAACGGCCCTGGATCCCTTGATCTGGAGGATGTCGTGCGGGTTGATGGGCCCCTCCGAGAGCCGGTCGCCGGCGCGAACCTGGTCGCCCTGGTGGACGCGCATGTGCTTGCCGACGGGGACATCGTAGCGCTGTCGCTGTCCCTGCTTCGGGGTCACGAAGACCTCCCGCTTCCCGCGCTTGATGTCGCCGAACGAGACCAAACCGTCGATCTCCGTGACGACGGCGGGATCCTTGGGCTTCCGCGCTTCGAACAACTCCGCCACCCGGGGCAGGCCTCCGGTGATGTCACGGGTCTTGTACACCTCCCGGCCGATCTTCGCGATCGGATCACCGGGATGGATGCGATCCCCGTGGAAACACATCAGCTGGGCGCCGACCGGAATAATGAACTCCTTGAGGAGCTCGCTCGTCGGAGACTCGCCGCTGCGGATCTGGATGGTCGGATGGAGCTTCTTGTCGCGATCCTCGATGATCATCCTCTGCCGGCGTCCAGTGGACTCGTCGAGCTCCTCGCGAACGGTCTGCTCCTCGACGATATCGACAAATCGGAGATACCCGTCCGAATCCGAGACGACCGGTTCCGAATAGGGATCCCAGCTGAAGAGCAGATCGCCGGTCTTGATCACCTCATCCTCTTCAATGTGGATGGTCGCGCCGTAGGGCACGGAAAGCCGGCTCCGCACCTGACCCTCCCGCGTCTGGATCACGATCTTGCCCTCGCGCGTCGTGACGATCCGATTCCCCTGGCGGTCTTCCACGGTGGAGACACGCTCCAGCCCGACGATCCCGGAGATCTTCGACCTGCGCTGGTTCTGCGCCGCGATACGGGCCGCGGTGCCGCCGATGTGGAAGGTCCGCAGCGTCAACTGGGTGCCGGGCTCGCCGATCGATTGCGCCGCCAGGATGCCCACGGCTTCGCCGGAGTCGACCGGGCCCATCGTCGCCAGGTTGCGGCCATAGCACATCCGGCAGATGCCGCGCTTGTTCTCGCACGTCAGTACCGACCGTATCCTGACCGACTGGATCCCCGCCGCCTCGATGGCCTCGGCCGATCGCTCGTCGATCATTTCGTTGCCGGTGAGAATGAGTTCACCGTCGATGGGATCGTAGACGCTCTCGAGCGCCACATTGCCCGCGATCCGGTCCGCCAGCGGTTCGACGATATCCTCGCCCTCCTTGAGCGCACTCATCTCCAGACCAAGGATGGTGCCGCAGTCGTCGCTGGTGATCGTGACATCCTGCGCCACGTCTACGAGCCTTCGTGTCAGGTATCCGGCATCCGCGGTCTTGAGCGCCGTGTCCGCGAGGCCCTTCCGTGCCCCGTGCGTCGAGATGAAGTACTCGACCACCGTAAGACCCTCGCGGAAGTTGGACCGGATGGGGCTCTCGATGATCTCGCCGATTCCACCGGTGAGCTTCTTCTGGGGCTTGGCCATGAGGCCGCGCATTCCCGCCAGCTGGCGCATCTGGTCGCGGTTACCGCGCGCGCCGGAGGTCATCATCATGTAGACCGGGTTGAAGCCGCCACGCGATTGCTTGAGATGGCTGACCATGGCGTCGGCCACGTCGTTGTTCGCATGGGTCCAAGTGTCGATGATCTTGTTGTAGCGCTCGCCGTTCGAGATATACCCGGAATCGTAGGCCGTCTGATAGCGTGAGACCTGCTGGGTGGCATCCGTCAGCAGCTCGGACTTCTCCGGCGGCACTTCCAGGTCGTCGACCCCGACGGATACGCCGCCCATGGTCGCGTAGCGAAACCCGAAGTCCTTCAGGTGATCGAGGAACAGGGTGGTCGCCGCCAGGCCCGCCCGCGTGAAGCACTTGAAGACCAAATCGCCGAGCTGCTTCTTGCCGAAGGTGTGGTTCAGGAAGCCGAGCGATTCCGGGATGATCGAGTTGAAGAGGACCCGGCCTACGGTCGTGCGCACCCAGCCCGCCTCGGCGATGCTGTCGGGATCGTCGGGGTGCCCGTGCGCGTCGACCCAGTAGTGGCACGGCGTCGAGAACTTCACATGCCCGAGACTCTGGGCCATCTCCACCTCGCCGTAGGTGGAGTAGTGGGGCGCGTCCTCGTACAGCTCCGCCAGCCTCGCTTCGGCCTCGGCCCGGGCAGGCTCGGGGAGCGAGCCGTCGTTCACCACGGGCTCCAGGTCCGCGACCTCGAGCGGTGGTTTCGTGAGATAGTACGAACCGATGACCATGTCCTGCGTGGGCGCCGCGACCGGCCGGCCGTTCGAAGGCAGCAACACGTTGTTGCTCGCGAGCATGAGGACGCGGGCCTCCAGCTGCGCCTCGTACGACAGCGGAACGTGCACCGCCATCTGGTCGCCGTCGAAGTCGGCGTTGAATGCCGCGCACACCAGCGGATGGATGCGGATGGCCTTCCCCTCGACCAGAACCGGCTCGAAGGCCTGGATCCCGATCCGGTGCAGCGTCGGCGCTCGGTTGAGCAGCACCGGGTGGTCACGGATGATGTCCTCCAGCACTTCGTAGACCTTGGGATCGTCCTCTTCCACGATCTTCTTGGCCCGCTTCACGGTTTCGGCCTCGCCGCGGCGTTCCAGTTCGTGAATGATGAAGGGCTTGAACAGCTCCACCGCCATTGCCTTGGGCAACCCGCACTGGTGCAGTTTCAGCTCCGGTCCCACAACGATCACCGATCGGCCGGAATAGTCCACGCGCTTGCCCAGGAGGTTCTGGCGGAACCGGCCCTGCTTGCCCTTCAGCATGTCCGACAGCGACTTCAGCGGCCGCTTGCCCCGGCCACGAATCGCCTTGGACCGCCGACCGTTGTCAAACAACGCGTCCACCGACTCCTGCAACATCCTCTTCTCGTTTCTGAGGATGACCTCGGGCGCCCGCATTTCGATGAGCTTCTTGAGGCGGTTGTTCCGGTTGATGACGCGCCGGTACAGGTCGTTCAGATCGGAGGTCGCGAAGCGTCCGCCGTCCAGCGGGACGAGCGGCCGGAGATCGGGCGGGATCACGGGAATCGCATCCAGCACCATCCACTCGGGCTTGTTTCGCCTGTCCGGCGTGTCCCCGGAGTTGCGCAGGGCGTCGACAACCTTGAGGCGGCGAAGCTTCTTCTTCTTGCGGTGCTGCGAAGTCTCGGAGCCGATCTCCTCGCGAAGCCTCTCGGCAAGGCGGTCAAGTCCCCGTCCGTCCCTGTTCTGCTCTCCAACATCGACTTCCGGCGAATCGAGCCGCTTCAGCAGCGTCCTCGCCGCCTCCGCGCCGATCTCGGCCTTGAATTCCCTGTCACCCTCCTCTCGAGCCTTCACGCGAAGGTCGTAGTACTCGTCCTCGTCGAGAAGGTCGAGGAACTCCACGTCCTGGTCGCCCGGGTTGGTGACCACATAGGCCGCATAGTAGATGACCTTTTCCAGATCCTTGAGCGTCATGCCCAGCAGGTATCCGAGCTGGCTGGGCAGAGTCTTGAAGAACCAGATGTGGCACACGGGCACGGCGAGTTCGATGTGCCCCATCCTTTCGCGCCGCACCTTCGATAGCGTCACCTCCACGCCGCAGCGGTCGCAGATGATCCCGCGGAAACGAATGCGCTTGTACTTGCCGCAGGCACACTCCCAGTCCTTCACGGGCCCGAAGATGCGCTGGCAGAACAACCCCATCGGCTCCGGCTTGAAAGATCGGTAGTTGATTGTCTCCGGCTTCGTCACCTCGCCGTGCGACCATTCGCGGATGTCCTCGGGAGACGCGATGCGTATGCGGATGTAGTCGAAGTCCGTGGAGCGGGATTCTCTTGCGCGGGGAAAATCGATCATGTTCTGACCACCGTTTCATGAACATTCCGCTCGCTGGCGGAATGTAGGTTGCCCTGCCCGGAAGCATCTTGCCGAAGCCCCGGAGGTGCCCTGTCAACGATCCGCGGACCGCCCACCGGCGCCTTCATCATCCTTCTTCCTCGCCCAGCTCGACCGTCAGGCCAAGCGCCTGGAGTTCCTTCACGAGGACATTGAACGACTCGGGAACACCCGGTTTGGGGAGGTTCTCTCCCTTCACGACCGATTCATACACCTTCGAGCGGCCGGTCACGTCGTCGGACTTCACGGTAAGGATCTCCTGAAGCGTGTGGGCGGCCCCGTAGGCCTCCAGCGCCCACACCTCCATCTCGCCGAAACGCTGTCCACCAAACTGCGCCTTGCCCGCGAGCGGCTGCTGGGTAACCAGCGAATAGGGACCGATGCTCCGCGCGTGGATCTTGTCGTCGACGAGGTGCGAGAGCTTCAGCATGTAGATGGCGCCGACCGTCACCGGGAAGTCGAACTTCTCACCGCTGCGGCCGTCCCTCAGCCAGGCCTTGCCGTTTCCGAGGACCTCGGCCTCGTTCAGCAGTTCCTGCACCGCAGCCTCGAGGCCTGACCCCGCTGCGGCGTTGCCGTAACTGTCGGCAATCGCCGGGAAAGCCCGCGCAAGCACCTGATAGCGCCTGGCCGCAAGCCGGATGCCCACGGAGACGAGAAAGTCGCGGAACTTCTGCAACGCAGCAGAAGCTCCCGCCTTTTCGGCGAAGTCGGCGTACTCGTCGAGGCTCCTGCCGATCCCGGCGGCGCGGGAAGAGCCCGCGCCGTTGGAATCGCCGTTGGCCGCAACCCGTATCCTGCCCGTCTCGGGGTGAGCCTTGACCAGATCCAGGAGACTGTAGTAGTCCTCCGGGCCCAGTGGCCACGCCACTCCCGCCCTTAGCGACTCGGATGCCCACTTGACGCCCGCCAGCTTGAGCAGCATGGCGATCTCGTCCTCGGAGGCGCCCTGGAAGACCGGGGTCTTCGCCTCGAAGCCGAGGTTGTCCGCCGCCCATCCCAGGTGGGTCTCCAGAATCTGCCCGACGTTCATGCGCGAAGGCACGCCCAGGGGATTGAGGACAATGTCCACCGCGGACCCGTCCGGCAGATAGGGCATATCCTCTTCCGGAGCGATCCGGGCGATGATTCCCTTGTTGCCGTGACGGCCGGCCATCTTGTCCCCAACCGAGATCTTTCGCTTCTCGGCAATGTAGACCTTGACGAGCTGGACCACTCCCGGCGGCAGTTCGTCGGGCTGGAACACCTTGTCGATCTGCTCCTCCGTCCGCTCCCGCACGGCCTCGATCCGCCGCTTTGCCTCGTCGATCAGCAGCTTGATCTCGCCGCTCACCTCCTGGTTCTGGACCTTGAGCGTCGTGAGGTCGACCTCCGACAGCCTCAACTGGTCGAGATCCTTCTTCTTGAGCTTCCTGCCCTCCTCGAAGTAGGGCTGGACGGTGCCCTTCTTGAGGCACAGGGCAATCGTCTGCAGATGGAGGCGGTCGCGAAGCTCCTCGTCCCGGGCCTCGGTAATGCGCAGAATCTCCTCGCGCTCGCGCTGCCTCAGTTCACCGATGCGCGCGCCGTGTTCGCGCTCGAGCAGCGGATCGTCGATGCGGCGAGAGAAGATCTTGACGTCGATCACCGTCCCGGCCATGCCCGGAGACATCCGCAGGGACGAATCCTTGACGTCCTTGGCCTTCTCACCGAAGATCGCGGTCAGGAGCTTCTCTTCCGGCGACAGTTCCGTCTCGCCCTTGGGCGTGATCTTGCCGCACAGGACGTCACCGCTCTTGACGCGCGCGCCGACGCGCACGATGCCCCGCTCGTCCAGGTCAACCAGGCTCTCGTCGGCGACGTTGGGGATCTCCCGGGTGATCTCCTCCATGCCCCGCTTGGTGTCGCGTACGTGCAACTCGAGTTCCTGGATGTGGATCGACGTGAACAGGTCGTCCCGAACCAGCCGCTCGGAGATCACGATGGCGTCCTCGAAGTTGTAGCCGTACCACGGCATGAACGCGACCCGGACGTTGCGTCCCAGCGCGAGTTCGCCGTGGTTGGTCGAGGGGCCGTCGGCGATGACGTCACCTTGCTGAACCAGCTGCTCCGAGTTGACCAGCGGACGCTGATTGATGGCGGTGTCCTGGTTCGTCCTCCAGAACTTCTTGAGCCGATACCGGTCGAACTGGCTGAGCTTGGCCAGCGGGCGATTCGGCTCGTCCGCCTTCTGCTCCCCCGTGTCCACGACGATCTCGTCCGCGGTCACGTGCACGATCCGCCCGTCCCTCTTCGCCGTGATCACGGCTCCGGAATCCTGGGCGACCTTGGCTTCGAGCCCGGTGCCCACAAGGGGCGCGTCGGTGTACAGGAGCGGCACCGCCTGGCGCTGCATGTTCGAACCCATCAGCGCCCGGTTGGCGTCGTCGTGCTCCAGGAACGGGATCATCGCGGCCGCGACCGAAACCAGCTGGTCGGGAGCCACGTCGATGTAGTCGATGTCCGCAGGCCTCACGAGGGGGAAGTCCCCGCGCCTGCGGCAGAGCACGGTCTCGTTGCGGAAGTTTCCATCGGACTTGAGCGGCGCGTTCGCCTGCGCGATCGTGGCTTCCTGCTCCTCGTTGGCGGACAGCCACTCGATGTGTCCCGTGACCTTGCCCCCCTCGACCGTTCGATAGGGGGTCTCCACGAATCCGAGATCATTGATGCGGGAGTACGTGGTCAGCGAGGTGATCAGCCCGATGTTCGGCCCTTCCGGCGTCTCGATGGGACACATTCTCCCATAGTGCGAGTAGTGCACGTCGCGAACCTCGAAGCCCGCGCGCTCGCGCGTGAGCCCTCCCGGTCCCAGTGCCGACAGCCTGCGCTTGTGGGTCAGTTCGGCCAGCGGATTCGTCTGGTCCATGAACTGGCTCAGCTGGGACGACCCGAAGAACGCCTGGATCACCGCGGACACGGTCCGGGCGTTAACCAGGTCGTCGATGTTGATCTTCGTGGGATCCGTATTGATCGACATCCGTTCCTTGACCAGCCTGGCCATGCGCGACAGGCCCACCGAGAACTGATTCGCGATGAGTTCGCCCACCGTGCGGACTCGGCGATTGCCGAGATGGTCGATGTCGTCGATCCTCCCGCGGCCCTCGCTCAGTTCGATCAGGTAGCCCAGAATGGCGACGAAATCCTCTCGCGTGAGCACGGTTTCGCCGTAGCCGATGTCGAGCCCTAGCCGCTGGTTGATCTTGTACCGCCCCACGCGTCCCAGGTCGTAGCGCTTCGGATCGAAGAACACGCGGTCGAGCGCGGCCCGCGCGGTTGCGATGTTGGGAGCCTCGCCGGGCCGCAGGAGCGAGTAGATGGCGTTGAGGGCCTCCTCCTCACTCCCGGTCGGATCCTTCCTGAGCGTGTTCTTGACGATCGGACTCTCGCCCGGGCGACCACCGCGGCCCTCGCTTGCGGAGCGGTACACCATGATGTCGCCGTAGCCTCCGCGCTGCAGAAGCCTGATCGCGTCTTCGGTGAGCTCCGTGCCGTCTTCCAGCAGCACTTCGCCGGTCTCGCGTTCCACGATCTCCTCGGCGATCACCGCACCGACCAGATCCCGCACGTCCTCGTCTTCCACCGGCACGTCTGCGGTGCGGGTCTCGAAGAAGAGGCTGTAGATGTCACCGTCGTTGCCGTACCCGAAGGCCCGGAGCAGCGCGGTGGCCGGGAACTTCTTCTTCTTGTCGATGTGTACGTAGCAGATGTCGTTGATATCGATCGTGAACTCGACCCAGGATCCCCTGAAGGGAATGATCCTTGCCTTGTTCAGCTTTGTGCCGTTCGGGTGCACGTCCTCTTCGAATACGACGCCGGGCGACCGGTGGAGCTGGCTGACCACGACCCGCTCGGCCCCGTTGATGATGAACGTCCCCAATCCGGTGAGAAGCGGCAGGTCCCCCAGATAGACCTCCTTCTCGACGATCGTCCCGGGACGGGGCTCCTGCTTGCCCACCTTCTCCCAGACCACGAGCCGAAGGGTCGCCTTCAGCGGCGCGGCATAGGTCATGTCGCGCTCGATGCACTCTTCGACGGTGTACTTGGGCACGCCCAGCGACGACTTGACATGCTCGAGCGTGAGCTTCCCGTTCACGTCGGCAACCGGGAAGATGTCGCGGAAAACGGAATCGAGTCCGAAATCCCACATTTCCTCCTGGTCCACCTCCGTCTCCACGAGCTTCGCGAACGAGTGGAGCTGGACATCCAGGAGATTGGGCATGGGCATCCCCGATTCGAGCTTGGCGAAGCTCACGACCGGGCGGGCACCCTCTTGCGAACCATTCATGCTAGCCAACAGACAACCCCCCTGTCTTGGTTGAGGACGTCACGGCGAGTGTTGTGCACCGGGATGCGGCAGATGGACGCAGTCCACCCGCAAGCCGTACGATTGGACGACCGTCCCGCCGGCTTCGGTTGGCTCCTGCCACCGAAGGCGCCCCGGATAGGCGCACCTACTTGACTACAACGCTGGCGCCAGCCGCCTCGAGCTTTTCCTTGATGTCCGCGGCCTCGTCCTTGCTGACCGCTTCCCTGACCGTGCTGGGAGCCTTGTCGACCAGCTCCTTGGCTTCCTTGAGCCCCAGGCTGGTGATCTGCCGGATCACCTTGATGACCTGGATCTTCTTGGCGCCGAACGACTCGAGCACTACCTCGAATTCGTCCTGCTCCGCAGCCTCGCCCTGGCCGTTCGTCGCTTCGACCGGGCCCGCCATGACGGGAGCGGCCGCGGCGGTCACGTTGAACCGATCCTTGAAGGCCTCGACGAACTCCGAGAGTTCGATCACGGTCATCTTGCCAAAAGTCTCGAGAAGCTCCTGTTGGTCTACAGCCATCGTATGTCTCCTTCGTGGATTCACCCGGCCACCCGGGCGTAGTGGTCAGCCGTCGTTTGCCTTCGACTCCGTTTGCTCCCGCAATGCCTCGACCAGTCCCGCCATCTCCTGAAGCTTGCCGCCCAGGGCGCCCACCAGGGCGGACATCGGCCCCTCCAGCGCGCCGGCGACCTGAGCCAGGAGGACCTCCCGGGAAGGGAGACCGGCGACGCGTTCGATTTGCGCCGGGTCGAGAATATCGGTTTCCAGGACGCCGACCTTGAAGACCGGCCTGTCCCCGTTTTCCTTGGCGAAGTCCGTGACGGTTCTGGCGGCATCGACGACGTCGCCGTCCCCGAAGACCACACCGGTGGGCCCCGTCAGGAACCCGGAAATGTCCGGGATGCGCGTGTCGGCCAACGCGCGCCGCACCAGGCGGTTCTTGACTACGAGGTACTGCCCGCCCGACTTCTTCAACTTGCTGCGGAGGCTGGTCATCGCCTTGACGTCGAGTCCCGTGAAGTCCGTGAGGAAGATCGCCTCTGAACGGTCGAGGCGCTCCCGGAACTCTGCGACGAAGCTCTCCTTCTGTTCTCTGGTCATCGTTTTCAGGCGCTCCGCGTAAAGCTGTTGGGATCTACAGGGACGCCCGGGCCCATGGTGCTCGACACCGTCACGCTCTTGACGTAGGTGCCCTTGGCCGCCGCCGGCTTTGCCCGCAGGACCGAGGCCATGAACGCCCTCAGGTTCTCCGAGAGCAGCTCCACGTCGAACGAAACCCGTCCAACGGGCGCGTGCAGGTTGCCCGTCTTGTCCACGCGATACTCAATCTTGCCCGCCTTGATCTCGCGGATCGCGCGTCCGACATCGGGCGTGACCGTTCCGGCCTTCGGGGTCGGCATCAGCCCGCGGGGCCCCAGAATGCGGCCGAGGGGCCCGACCATGCGCATCAGGTCGGGTGTGGCCACGCAGACATCGAAATCGAGCCATCCTTCCTTGATCTTGTCGACGAATTCGACGCCGACGAAGTCGGCACCGGCTTCCTTCGCCTCGTCCTCCTTGTCGCCCTGGCAAATGGCAAGTACCCGCAGGGCCTTGCCGGTCCCGTGAGGCAGCACCACGGTGCCGCGCACGACCTGGTCGGCCCTCCTGGGGTCGACCCCGAGGTGGGTCGCGACGTCTACGCTTTCGTCAAAGCCGGCGTAGGCGATGTCCTTGACCCTGCCCAGTGCGTCGTCGGGCGAGTGCCGGGTCTGCCGGTCGTAGGTTTCCCGGGCGCCGGTGTATTTCTTGCTGCGCTTTGGCACGCGTGCCTCCGTCAAGCGGTGAGCTCGCCGTCCACCTCGATTCCCATCGAGCGGGCGGTGCCCTTGATCATTCTCATGGCCGAGACGAGGTCGTCGGTGTTCAGGTCCTGCATCTTCGCTTCCGCGATCTCCCTGACCTGCGTCACCGACAGCGTCGCGACCTTTTCCATGTGCGGCTCGGACGACGCCTTCTCGAGGCCGGCGGCGCGCTTGATCAGGAAGGAGGCCGGCGGCGTCTTGGTGATGAACGAGAACGAGCGATCGGCGTAGACCGTGATCTCGACGGGAATCAGGGTCCCCGCCTGCTGTTTCGTCCTGGCGTTGAACTGCTTGCAGAAGTCCATGATGTTCACGCCATGCTGCCCCAGCGCCGGGCCGACCGGCGGCGCCGGATTCGCCTGCCCTCCGCTGATCTGCAGCTTGATGAAGCCAAGAACTCTCTTTGCCATTTTTGCAGACTCCCGCGGACCTCTAGAAGCCCCGCAACTGGGTGAAGTCCAACTCGACCGATGTCGGGCGCCCGAAGAGCGACACTTCCACCTTGACCTTGCCCTTTTCGGGGTACACTTCCTGGACCGTTCCGGAGAAGTCGGTGAAGGGCCCCTGAATCACCTCCACGACCTGTCCGGTCCGGAAGGGGATCTCCTCCCGGCCATCCACTTCCTCCTCAACCTCGACCCCCATGATCCGGTTGATGTCCTCTTCGCGGAGCGGCTGGGGGCCACCGCCCTGCCCAACGAACCGCACGCCCTTCATCGCACTGATCGCGTGTTCGGTCTGCTGGTTCAGAATCATCCGCACGAGGACGTAGCCGGGATAGAGCGGCTTGACCACGGGCACGCGCTTGCCACGCCGGATTTCGACGACCTCATGAGTCGGTACCAGAACCTCCCGTATCCCCCGTTCGGGATCCGTGTCCTTGTCTATCTCCTGCTGGATCATGCGACAGACGCGGTTCTCGTGCCGTGCCTGTGTCTGGACAGCGTACCAGCGCTCTTCGCCGCTCAAGACCGGAAGACCCCCATGATGAAGTCGACGATGACCAGCCTGGAGATGGTGTCCATGATCCAGATGACCAGCGATATCAGGATTGTGAAGAGAATGACCACCCAGGTGGCGTTGCGGAGCTGGTCGCGGTCGGGCCACGTGACCTTCTCCATCTCCACGACGCATTCCTGGACGAAATTCCTGACGTTGGTGATGCTCGGCATGATGTCTACTCGATGATTTCGGTAACGACGCCGGCGCCGACGGTGCGGCCGCCTTCACGG
>JAPPNN010000038.1 GCA_028873815.1 Gemmatimonadota bacterium
GCATGCACAGCTTGGCCATCGCCTCGAAGTGCTTGACCGTGAGGTAGTCCTCGAGGCCGAAGAACTTCCGCATCGGCACGGCGAGGGTGATCACCAGCGCGACGCCCGAGAAGATCGCGCCCGCCACGAAGTAGGGTGCGAAAATCGTGGTGTGCCATCCCGGCACGATGGCCATCGCGAAGTCCCAGGACACCACCGAGTGCACGGAAAGCACCAGGGGCGTGGCGAGGGCGGCGAGGTAGATGTACGCCTTCGAGAAGTGGTGCCATTCGCGGTCCGTCCCGCGCCAGCCCAGCGAGATGATCTGGTAGAACTTCTTCCTGAGGCCGCGCGCATGGTCGCGCGCCGCGGCAAGGTCCGGGATCGTGCCCAGGTAGAAGAAGACGGCGGACACGGTGAAGTACGTCGTGATCGCGAAGACGTCCCACACCAAAGGCGACCTGAAGTTCGGCCACAGGAAACGCGCATTCGGATAGGGCACCAGCCAGTAGGCGTGCCACACGCGGCCGACGTGGATCAGGGGGAACAGCCCGGCCGTCATCACGGCGAACACCGTCATCGCCTCGGACGCGCGGTAGATCGCCTGGCGCCACGGCGCGCGGAAGAGGAAGAGGATCGCCGAAATCAGGGTGCCGGAGTGCGCGATACCGACCCAGAAGACGAATGTCGTGATGTAGACGCCCCACCCCACCGGCGCATTCAGTCCCGAAACGCCGATTCCCTTGTAGATCTGGTAGAACCACGAGGTGAGGAACAGCCCGACTCCGGCGGCAGCCATCGTAAAGAGGATCCACCACCCCTTGCCCGGCCTCGACAGCACCTTGAGGACATCACGGTTGACGTCCTCGTACTTCCCGACATCCGGGTTCGGGAGCGCTCCCCGCTGGGCCAGTTCGGCGGTCGTCATCGGCTAGTGTCCGCCCTCGTCCACGTCGTGGTGGGTGACCTTCTTGAGATAGTGCACCGCGGGCTGGGTGTTGATGAAGGCGTCGAGGACCCGGTAGGCGCGCTCGTCGGTGGCCGCCGCAGCCACCTGCGATTCATGATCGCGGATGTTGCCGAAGCGGATCACCTCGGCCGGGCACACGCTCTGGCACGCAGGCCGGACCTCGCCGTCCCGCACGTCGCGTCCCTCGACCGCCGCGCGGTTTCCCGCCTCCCGTATCCGCTGGACGCAGAACGTGCACTTCTCCATGACGCCGTTGTCCCGCACGGTCACGTCGGGGTTGAACTGCCAGTTCATGGGTTCGGGAATGTTCTCGCGCGTGTAGCGGTACCAGTTGAAGACACGGACCTTGTACGGGCAGTTGTTGGCGCAGTACCGCGTCCCCACGCAGCGGTTGTACGCCTGGGCGTTCAGTCCGTCGGGCGTATGATACGCCGCGAACACCGGGCAGACCGGTTCGCAGGGGGCATTGTTGCAGTGCTGGCAGAGCATCGGCAGGAAGCGGATGTCCACGGGACCCGAATGCGAGGCGTCGACCGTCTCGTAGTACCGCTCCAGACGCATCCAGTGCATCTCGCGGCCCATGGTGGCCTGCACCTCACCGACCCAGGGGATGTTGTTCTCGGCCTGGCACGCGGTGATGCACGCCCCGCACCCCGTGCACTTGTCGAGGTCGATGGACATCGCCCACCGGGGCCCCTCGTGATCGTACTCGCCGAAGTCCGAACCGGGCAGCGGGAAGTCCTCCGCCAGCCCCTCGGTGGCAACCGGCCGGAAGCCGCCTCCCTCCTGCAATTCGCGGATCTGATCGTGGGCGTCGTCGGCGCCGTGCTCGTCCTCGGGCGCGTGGCCCAGTGCGGAGAGCGCCACGGCGGGCGTGATGTTGCGGTCGTCCTGATCGCTCGAGCCCTCGGTGGATGTAAGACGCCGCCAGGCACCCGTCGCGGTCACGGTGACACGCGTCGACACCAGCGCCAGCGTCCCCGACACGGCATCGGTGGCCTCCGGCAGCAACTCCATCGGATTGACACCGTTGCCGTTGGCGAACTGGCCGTATTCCGTATGGCCGCCGCCCATGGCCAGCGCCACGAAGTCCTCCCGTATCCCCGGATATGTCCAGACCGGCACCTCAACCGCACCGTTCGCCGAGTCGATGCTCACGATATCGCCCGACCTGAGACCGAGCCGTTCTGCGGTTGCCGGGTTCACCTCGGCCCACGAGTGCCACATGACCTTCGATACGGGATCGGGCAGTTCCTGCAGCCACGGCCTGTTGGCGTGGGTACCGTCACCGAAGCGCGGTGACGGGTAGACCAGCAGCGTCAGTTCGCCGTCGCCGCTGAGCCGCGGCATGCGAAAGTCGACCGCCGTCGTCGGAGCCTGCAGGGCATCGATCCCGGGCGTGAGGTCCGCGTATGACACCGAACCGGTGCGGAGCAATTCGCGCCACAGTGCGCTCGGATCCCCCGCCAGACCCGCCGCCTCACCGTTTTGCGCCAGCCAGGCGTCGTGCGCCCCGCGCAGGTAGTCGCGGAAGCTCGGTGTACCGAAGTCCTGGCCCAGCCGACGCCCCGCTTCCAGGAGCACATCGCTCATCGGGCGGGAGTCGTAGGCGGGAACGGGGCGCATTGCCGGCTGCCTTACCGAATACGTGCCGGGCGACGGAATGGCATCGCCCCAGGACTCGAGCGCATGCGCATCCGGGAGCACCAGGTCGGCCATCGCCGATGTCTCGTCCAGCGTGGTCGCGAAGGCAACCTTGAAGGGAACCAGCGCGAACGCATCGCGGAAACCGGCTGCGGGCGGCAGCGAGTAGGCGGGGTTGGTCCCGGCCACGACCGCTGCGCCGTAGACGCCACCGCTCATTTCACGGATCGCGCTTGCGACTTCAGCGTACGACGAAGCCTCAATGTCGGGCGCGTCGTCGATATGCATGGTGTGGCCCAGACTGCCGGCCGCCGCGTTGAGGATGAGGACAGCGAGGTTTGCCGCCGTGGCGGTCTGGTGGTGCCCCGCTGCGCCCGGCCCAAGAGCCAGCCCCGTGCCCGCCTCGAACTGATCCGCGAGCGCCACGAGGGCATCGGCCTCGACTCCCGCCGCCTCGGCGGCCTCCTCGAGCCCGTACCCGGCCACGAGTTCGGTGTACGGTCCGGCGTCGGCGCCGCGCCGTATGAGCTCACCGGCGACGGCCAACGCGACCTGGGTTTCCGAACCGGCCCGGGCGGGAATCCACTCGTCGGCGTTCTGTCCGGTCAGGGACAGGCGCGGTCCCACGAACACGAACTTCCCCTTGGCCCCGTGATCCACCCCATGCATGGCGGCGAAGTCCGCGCCGAACGATACCGGCGACAACCAGGTCTCCAGGAAGTCGGCCCCGAACGAGACGAGGAAGTCGGCCGCGGCAATGTCGTACCTGGGCAGTGCATTGACGCCAAAGGCGATCTCGGTGGCTCTACGCAGCGCCGAGTCGTCCAGTGGGTCGTGTATGACCCGCCGTCCGCCGACCGCGTCGACGAAGCTGCTGAGGAACGCGCCCTCGGTGGGTCCCTTCCTGCCCGTCAGGAAAAGCGAGCGTCCACCGGTATCCAGGCGATCGACGAGGATCTCAAGAGCTTCGTCCCAGCTGATCTGTTCGAATCCGTTCGGGCCCGAACGCATCGGCGCGGCTACGCGATCCGGGTTGTAGAGCGCCTGCAACGCGGACACCCCGCGCGAGCAGACCCCTCCACGCGAAACGGGATGGTCGGGATTGCCCTCGATCATGACCGCGCGCCCCTCGCGGGTCCGCACCCTGATCCCGCAACCGCCCGCGCACTCGCCACACGTCGACGCATACCAGGTCGCAACCCCGGGCGTGATCTCCTCTGGAGGCGTCACGTATGGGATCAGTCGCTCGACACTGTCGGTCGAACATCCGGCGACCGCGGCCCCGGCGCTTCCGGCGCCCACGACCTTCAGAAAATCACGCCGTCCGTATCCGTCGCTCATCAGTAGTGACACACCGTGCAATCGCGCGACGCGCCGCGCTCCAGGTGACATGAGACGCACCAGCCCATGCGCAGATCGCCGGCTTCGGGCGCCATTTCCTCGAGCACTCCCATTGCCTGAACCTCTCCGTGGCAGGTCTGGCAGGTGACCCCCGCGGCCACGTGGCGCATGTGCGGGAACTTCACGTGGTCCGCGACCTTGTAAATGCGCTTCCACGGGATGGGTGTGCCCGAGTCGTGGTACTCGATGACCCTGGCGACCTCGGCGGGATCGTTCCGTCCCGGAATCGCCTGGTGACAGCCCACGCAAGTCGCCACCGGAGGGATCCCGGCGTCGACCGAACGCTCCGCCGAGAAATGGCAGTACTGGCAGTCGATCAGGAACTGCCCCGCGTGGGTGTCATGCGGGAACTGGATCGGCTGGGACTGCTCCGATTCTTGGGCGACTTCGCCCATCGCGCCGCCGTCGGGAGCCTGTCGGCCGGCGACCATGGCGACCGCAAAGAGGACCGGCGCTACTGCGACACCGGCCCCCAGCCACAACCTTTTCATTCGAGCAGTAGGCATCGTGGACCCGTCGCCGGGTCGATGTTTGGAGTTGAAGGGATTCCCCTGAGGGGGCATTCAGAAGCCGAAGGAAGGTAGGGAATCGTCCACGGCGATGTCAACGAACCGGGGGCGCCAGGTCTCGGTTCGATGTGCTGGCGGCCAGGACTCCCGCTTCTCGCCGGAGCGCCGGCAGTGCGGTCCGGTCCCGAACCCGCCTTTTGCCGCGGCGCCTTCGTTCACTAGACTAGAAGCCATGGAGCCTGCGTCTCTGCCCCCCGACCCATCGGCGCCGCCGGTCCCGCCGAACGCGGACGACGGGCCCACACCCGGCATCCACATCACGACCTTCACGCACGAAGGACGGTTCTGGGATGTGCATCTGGAGTTTGTGGACGAGGGCCAGGCCACGGAGTCCTGCCGGGGGAGACTCTGCTATATCCCCACCGATCAGGCCGACCACGAGGAGCCGATCCGCACGGCCGTGATCTTTATCGAGCCGAGCTACGAGGAGGTCAGGCAGGCCGCACTGGCTTTGGACCGCTACAACCTGGCCGCGCTGCTGCGCTCCGTCACCTGACTCCACTCGTGCACGTGTCGCAGTCTGCTGCACCGCTCCGTTGCCTTCTGCTCCAGGTTCGCGACCCGGGCGACCCGATGATGGCGCACGAGGTTTCGTCCTTCGAGCGAGCCCTCGCGCCCATTCCGGCAGAGATCGCAGTCTTCGACCTGCTAGGCGGGAAGCTGCGCGGCCGGGATCTCGCCGGCACCGATCTCGTTCTGCTCGGGGGAAGCGGCGCCTATTCCGCCGCGATCGGAGGGCCGTGGTTCGCCACCGCTATGGACTCGCTGCGCACCGTCCACGCCTCCGGCGTTCCCGCCTTCGCCTCCTGCTGGGGATTCCAGGGTATGGCGGTCGCGATGGGTGGCCGGGTCGTGCAGGACCGGAGCCGCGCCGAAGTGGGCACCCATCGAGTGTTTCTGACCCCCGAGGCTGGCGACGATCCAGTGTTTGGCGGCCTTCCGCGCTCGTTTGCCGCGCAAATGGGGCATGAGGACCTGGTGGAGGAACTGCCGCCGCATACGACCCTGCTTGCTTCGTCGGAAGCGGTCGTCAATCAGGCCTATCGCTTCGAGGACGCGCCCATCTATTGCACCCAGTTCCATCCGGAGCTGGATTCGGAGGGACTGCTGGCCCGGCTGTCCACCTACCCGAGGTATGCCGCTGAAGTTGTCGGCGCACCGTTCCAGACGATTGCGGACCGATTCGAGGAAACCCCGGAGGCCAATCGGCTGGTCCGCCTTTTCGTCGAGAACGTCCTGCGCCGGTAGTCCGGCCACCGCCTTCGGGGGCCTGCTACGCCTGCCTGATCCAGCGCACCAGTTCCCGCAGCGTAGGGCGCTTCCCCTGCATGAGAATGCCCACGCGGTAGATCCGGCCCGCCACCCATGCCGTTCCGATCAGTGCCGCCGCCATCAGCACCAGTGAAGTGCCCACCATCCACCACGGCACCGCGCCCACCACCGCCCGCGGATACATCATGATCGGGGAGAAGAAGGGGAACAGGGCCGCCCAGTCCATCCACGGCAAACCGCTCCCCTCGATCGAGGTCATCTGCAGGATGAAGGGTATGATCAGAAGCATCATGACGGGAAACTGCGCCTGCTGGGCCTCTTCCTCGGTACTGCACATCGCACCCACGGCGGCGAAAAGGGACGAGTAGAGAAAGTATCCGAGGAGAAAGAACACCAGCAGCAGCCCGAGGGGACCCGGGCCCGGCAACAGTTGACTCAGTTCTCCGACATCCACCGCGGGCCAGTTCGCCGCGATCATCGGCACCCCGAGCAGGCCGATCAGCGCGGCGCACCCCACCCATATCCCGACCTGGGTGAGTCCCATCGAACCCACTCCGAGGATCTTGCCCAACATGAGCCGCCATGGACTGATCGACGACACCACCACCTCCACGACCCGGTTGCGTTTCTCGTCCAGAACCGAACGCAGCACGTATGCGCCGTAGAAGAGCATGGTGAAGTACAGCAGGAAAGCACCGGCAAAGCCGGTCGCCATCCCCGACACCCGCTCCAGCTCCGACTGCTCTTCGCCGAGCGACTCGAAGGACAGCCGTCCACCAGTCAGCAACTCCCGCAGCCCGGCGGCGCTTCCCGCAAACGAGAGGCGCAATTCGAGCACGGTTTCCACGACGACCTTCTCGAACACCGCCGTGCGCGTAATCCCCGGAGCCTCTTTGCCCCGGTAGGCGAAGGTCCCCTCCTGCAGCGTCAGGTCGTCGAGGAGGACGTACGCTTCGATCTCGTCCTCGTTCACACGGCGGTCCATCTCCTGCAGGCCGACATCGCGGTCGACCAGTTCGATATCGTAGCCCACGGCCTCCATACCCGCGGCCACCGCCTCGCCGAGCTGCCCGGTCAAGTCGACCAGGGCGAGATCGCGGTCGGCGCGCTCCGCCTGGATGCTGAGGAACGCACTCAGGCCGATCAGGCCGATCATGAGAACCGGCATCGCGATGGTCGCGATGATGAAGCCCCTGGTCTTGACCCGCTCGATGTATTCGCGCCGCAGAACCACCCATACCTGTCTCACCTGGCACCTCCCGCCACTCCAAGGGCCGGTTCCGGGTCCGGTTGCCCGGCATGCCTTACGAAGATCTCGTGCAGGCTGGGCTCCATCAGCTCGAAACGGCGCAGCGTCACCCGTTCGGCCACCGCGGCCGCGAGAAGGCGGTCGGGTTCGATCCCGCGATCCGCCTCGATGTGGTAGGTGTCGTCGACCCTCTTCGGGTTCGTGATGCCCAGCCTGGCCAGCCAACTGTCGTCGCCCTCGAAATCGATGGCCACCGCACCCGTTCGTTCCCGTCGCTTCAACGCCTTCAGGTTGCCGTCGAGCACCTTTCGCGACCTGGAGATGAGGCAGACCCGCTCACAGAGGCGCTCCGCCTGGTCCATGAGGTGCGTCGAGAAGAGTATGGTGGTTCCCTTCTCGTGCTGTTCCCGGACGATGGACTCCAGGACGTCCTGATTGATGGGATCCAGGCCGCTGAAGGGTTCGTCGAGGATCAGGAGGTCCGGATCGTGCAGGACGGTGCCGATGAACTGCACCTTCTGCTGCATCCCCTTCGAGAGCTGCTGCACCTTCTTGTTCGCCCACTCCTCGAGACCGAGCCGCTCCAGCCATTCCATGGCCTGCCGGCGCACGACCTGACGGGTCATCCCGCGCAGCTCCCCGAGGAAGACGAGCTGCTCCAGCACCTTCATCTTCTCGTACACCCCGCGCTCCTCCGGCAGGTATCCCACACGGTTCCGGCGTGCGAAGTCGGGGAGCCCGCCGAGCAGTTCGACGGTACCCCGGTCGGGGAGGAGGATGGCCATGATCATTCGGATCGTGGTCGTCTTGCCCGAGCCGTTGGGCCCCAGGAGCCCGAGGATCGTGCCACGGGGGATTTCGAGATCGAAGTCCGAAACCGCCGTGTGTTCGCCGAAGCTCTTGGTGACGCCTGAAAGGTGAACCGCGTGTTCCGTCACGAAACTGTCCCTGGGTGGAAGTGGAGGTCTGTCGACTCGCGCGTGCATTCCGGCCGAGTCGGCGACCGGCCCGCCAACCCATTCGTCAGGATGCCAACACAGGGTACGCCGCGCTTGCCGGAAGTCTTCAACTGGACTGCGGTTATCGCCGATACGCCGAATCCGGGCGAAATCACCAGGGGACTTCCGACGAAGATTTTGGTTATTTTGAGAGTGCCTTACCGATACACGAAGGAGTTCGAGTGGCTATCTACCGTACAATCTTCTACGGCGACATTACAGTGGGAACAGGGGGCAGAATGACCATCCCCCTGTCGATGCGGGACCGATGCGGCATCCAGGAGGGGGACACCTTGACGGTCCGGGTGGAGGAGAATCCAAAGGGGATTCGCCAGCTGGTCATGTGGAGAAGGGTGACCGACCCGGAGGACTGACCGCAATTCAGCCGGAATCGCCCCGGGCGCCGTCCCGGGGTTGGCGGCGGACCGTCGCCGCGCGGCGACGGTCGGTTGCCCGACGGGCTGACGGTCACCGCAATTCGGCCCAGCGAACCAGTTCGCCCAGCGGACGGCTTCCGTCGTGGAGCCAGTCCGAATCGGGGAACGGAATCTGGTCCAGAGGCACGATCCTCGTCGCGCCCATGGCAGCCAGCGCTTCGGCGAAGGCGTGGCGACGCGCTCCCAGGCCGGCGACTCCCACGGTCTGAAGGACCCGGGCCAGCGGCGCCAGGACCTGCTGGCAGCCGGCAAGGTCCGACACCGGCACGACCCACGCGGTACGGCCGCCCACCGGCTCGAAGAGCTCCGGCGGGGCGAGCGCCACGGTCCAGGCCCCGGCATTGCCGGCCCAACACCGGATGTCGCCCGAGACCGCGCGTTGTACCGCGAGCCGTCCGCGCAACTGGTGCCGTGTGGACAACTCGCCCTCGGACGCGGCCGCCGGAGGCAGCGTGTGCGCCAGCCCCTCCAGGGAGGCTGCCAGACGGCCGCACCAGCGGGCTGCATCGCCGTGGTTGCCGAGGAACAGAACGAGGTGCGTGCTGACGCAACCCTTCTGGTCGAACAGGGCCGCGGCCCGGGCGGCCTGGTGATCGGCATCGGCGGCCCCGCCCGGATCCACGATCGCGACGCCGAGGCGGTTGGGGTGCTCGATCAGCCGCGTGGCGGCGGGGGTTCTGGCGCGAATGGACTCGATGGTGTCGTCGCCGCCGTACACGACAACCTGGTCGGCACGGGTGAGGACTTCCCGTTCCCAGGCCTCCCAGCCCGGGTCGCCGCCGGGCCAGTACTGGACCGCCACCGCGCCGCGCAGCCGATCGTCCGCGCGATGCAACTCGCGGGCGAACCGGGCGGTCAGGGCGACGTCCCCGGCACCGGGCTTGGCCAGCACCGGCGACTTGACCAGCAATGCCCGAATGATGGACGTGACGGTCACGCCCGGCACCGATCCCGCACCGATGTGCAGGGTGACACCCGGCGCGGCGGCACGGACCTCTCTCCCGGCCCCGTCGACGAACCGGTCCAGCGCGGCGGGATCGGGAAACTCCGAGCGCAGCAGGCGATGCAGAGAATCGGTGGTCCACGTGTCGGCCATCCCCCGGATCACGACGCGCGCCATGGCCGGCGTGAGGCCCGCATTGGCGGCGACCTCGGTCACGACGCGATTGTCCAGTCCCGCGGCGAAACGTTCGCCGACGGCGCCGAGAACATTCGCGAGGTCGCTGGCGCGCATGCCTCCCAAGCGCCTTCGCGACTCGCGCAACGACGAGATCAAACGACGGGCTAAGTGCTGGTCCGACTGGGGGTAACGCGTGCTGATCCCACCGGCCGTTCCCGCTTGCAGCGCGCCCGGTGCCGGAAGGTCCGGAGGCCAGACCCAGGCGTCGGTCGGGGGGCCGCCGCTCATCGGCCCGCCAGGCGCAGAAACGACTCGGCCATGAGCGAGCAACCGCGGAGGCTGGCGCCCGGTGCGCGTCCGGCCAGTTCGATGCCGCCCTCGCCGGTCGTGCTTCCGAGGTCCTCGGTGAGGATGTGGCAGATCGAGCCCGCGTTGGCGAGATCGAAGTGGCACAGCAGTCCGGGCTGTCCCGGCGGCAGGGGCGACAGGGTGGCCGGGTCCAGAGCGCGCGTGCGCACCCACGGAGGGAATCGGTGACGACGCGGGAGCGGTGCTTCGCCCGCCAGGCTGCTACCCGCCACGCCGTCGTACGCCTGCGACAGGAGTTCGGTCATTCCGTACTCGTTGACGATGCGGGACGGACCGACGGCCAGCGTGCGTTCGACCCGCTGGTAGAGCGTGCCGCGATTCACCTCCGCGACCCGCCCCTTGAAACCGCCCGTCTCCATGATGCGGGAGCCGGGAGGAAGCGGCAGGCGCCGCGAGCCCAGCGCATCCATTAGATGGACGAGAGAGAAGGCCGTCGTCAGGAGCAGGACGGGGTCCGTCCCGCGGGCCGCGTTTCGCACCAAGTCCACATCGACGCCCATCACGGGATCGAACGCCCACACCGTTCCGGTTACCTCGGCCTCGTCCGCAATGAACCCCGCCATCCGGGCAAGAGACGAATCGGCCACGACCGCGGGGTCGGGGATCAGCGACACCATGAGCACCCGTTCGACGCCCCGCAGGAGGTGCCGCCTGTAGTTTCCGCGCGCGGCCGCCCTGTAGAGGTCCAGGCTGGCCACATGGTGTTCGCCCCGCCCACCCCGGCGGCCGCTCGTCCCGCTCGTCCGGAACACCGCCTCCGGTGTGTCGCAGACGATCGCCACGTCCCGGAAGGCCATCACCGGAATCGGCGGGATCTCGTGCCAGACCGCAGGCTCCGCACCCGGTGCCTTGTCCCAGAAGCGCCGCAGTATCGGGTTCGACGCCCGCTGGAAGGCGTGAATACGCAGCGCCAGGAGGTTGAACGCGTCTCCCGCCGCCAGGTCGGCGGCCGTGATGTTCCCTACGAACCCGCCAGCGCCCCGCCGGCTTCCGGTTGCGGCGTCGTCGCCCGCTGGCTGGGAGGTCCTCGCGAGACCGCTGTCCTGAGCGCCCCACCCGCGGAACAGCGCAGCGAGTTCCCGCAATGCGCCAGCCACGGAAGAGGTCGCAAACGAACCGGATTCACCCGTCATGTCCCGGACATCGCACGCTATCCGACCCGCCCGCGTACCGCGCGGCCTCCCAGGTCCCCGGTCTGTTCCCCTTCCCGGATCGTGTGCACGCCCGAGACGACGACATGCGCGACGCCTTCGGGGTACTGGTGCGGATCGTCGAAGGTCGCACGGTCGCGTACGGTGTCGGGGTTGAAGACGACGATGTCGGCCACGGCGCCCTCCCTCAGCACGCCACGGTCGCGGAGCCCGAGCTTTCGCGCAGGGAGGCCCGACATCTTGTGCACGGCGCTCTCCAGGCTCATGGCTCCCTGCTCGCGCACGTAGTGGCCCAGCACCCGGGGGAAGCTGCCGTAGCCGCGCGGGTGCGGCGAGGATCGCGAAAGCGGGCCGTAGGGCGCGTAGGCGCCGCCGTCGGAGCACACCATGCCGAGGTGATGGTACAGCATGCGCGCCGTGTTCTCCTCGGACATGCCGAATCCGATCATTCCGACGCTGCCGCCCGCGTCCCTGAGCAACCGCACGGTGAGGGCGTAGGGATCCTCGCCGAGTTCGGCCGCCAGCTCGCCGAGCCGCCGGCCCCGCGCGGCCGCGTTGGGGCCGCCGATCCGGGTGATCTGCACGGCGTCCCAGGAGCCCAGCAGCGCGATCTTGTCGCGGCAGGCGCGCTCGAGCGCCGGGCCCGTGTCCGGATCGGCGAGCCGCGCCAGGAACCGCGCCGTGCCGCCGGCCCGGGCCGAGGCGGGGAAGAGGTTCGACAGCCCTGTGGCGTAGGCGACGTACGGGTAGCGGTCGAAGTGCACGTCAACGCCCGCCGCGCGCGCCGCTTCGATCGCCGCGAGCGCCGCGTCGGCCTTCCAGTGATTGCGCTCTCCCTGCGCCTTGAGGTGCGAGACCTGGACCGCCACCCCGGCCACCCGTCCCACGTGCAGCGCCTCTTCGATCGCGCCCAGCAGGCGATCGTCCTCGTTGCGCATGTGCGAAGCGTACGGGTAGACCGTGCCGCGCAGTTCGGCCGCCAGGGCCACCAACTCGTCGCGGCCGGCGAAGCTGCCCGGCGTGTATTCGAGCCCCGTGGAGAGCCCCACGGCGCCCCCCGCCAGCCCCTCACGCACCAGCGCGCGCATGCGCTCGATCTCGGAAGCCGTCGCCGGGCGGTCCGCGCCGCCCACCACGAAGCCGCGGATCGTGCCATGCCCGACCATCGACGCCACGCTCACCGCCGGGCGCGTCCGGTCGATACGGTCCAGGAACCCGCCGATGTCGCGGAAGTCGATTTCCACATCGAAGTCGCGCCGGTAGCGGTCGCGCGTCGACTCGAACGCGGCGTCGCTCCACGGTCCGATCGAGCTGCCGTCCTGCCCAACCACCTCCAGGGTGACGCCCTGCCTGACCCGGCTCTCTGCGCGGGGATTCACCAGCAGCGACAGGTCTGCGTGGGAGTGGATGTCGACGAACCCTGGCGCGACCGCCATGCCCCGGGCGTCGATCTCGACCGCGCCCGTCGCGGCCACATCGCCGACCGTGGCAATGCGGTCGCCGTCGATGGCGATGTCCCCGGTGCGGGGGGAGCCCCCCGTGCCGTCGTAGAGGGTGCCGTGACGGATTACCAGCGCCTGGCGATTGCGGGTGGCCGCGACCCAGGGCGTGGCAGGCCGCCCAAGGCCTGCCAGCCCTGCCAGCCCTACCGCACCGCCCGCCAGAAAGTCGCGTCGCTTCACGTCCCGTCGCTCCTCAGGGCCGCTCTTCCTCCAGCCCCCAACCTGCCCGCCGCGATCCCGCCCGACCGCAGAATCTTGAGCTGCTGCCTCGCCTGCTCGCGTTTCACGAGATCGACGACCGAGGCGAGGTGGTTTTCCATTTCGGCGTAATCGTCGCCCGGGAAGCCGTCCGCTTCGGACTGCTCGAGGGCCTCCTGGAGTCCGCGAACCTCGCGGCGCGCCTTTTCGAGGGCTCGTTGCAGCCGGTTCAGTGCTCGGCGGATGTCGGCGTCCAGTGTCTTCATGGCATGTAAGGATGCGCGGACGGGTCCAGCACCGCCACGCCCGCGGGTTCGAAATGTCGCACGTTGCGGGTCACGACCGTCAACCCGTGCTCGAGCGCGGTCGCGGCGATAAGCAAATCGGGGCTGCCGTGTCCGTGTTCTCGTGTCAGGTGGCCCCAGCGGCGCGCGACCGAGGTATCGACGGGCAGGATGCGGTCGGCGTAGAGCCGGACGAGGTTGTCCAGCCACGCGCCCAGGCGGTCGGCGAACCCGGGATTGCGTTGGCGCTCCCTGGCGATACCGCGCTCGATCTCGCCCACCGTCACGACGCTCAGGTGCAGGTCCGCGGCACGCTGAGCCGCAACCCAGCCGACGATCTCCGGATTGCGGTCGGGTCTGCGGAGCGCCGAAAGGACGTCGGTATCGATCAGGTACATGTGGGCCACCCCTGGGAGGACACCGGAGGCCTTCCGCGGGCGGCTAGAAATCCACCGGACGCGGCTTCACGGTCAGGCGCCGCAACTCGCCGCCGCCCCGCGGAATGGCAAGCAACAGATCCTGGAGCGAAGGGGCGTTGGCGTCCTCCAGGCGTTGCAAGCGCTCGTAGTCGGCGGTCGCCAGCACCACTACCGCCGGCTTGCCGTGACGGGTCACGCGCTGGGGGTATCCGGCCATGGCCTCGCGGACGACGGCGCTGAAGCGGTTCTTGGCATCCTGGAGCTTCCAGTCGGGCATGACGGTTCCTGTTTTATGGACAGATTATCAGGCTAGACGAATTTACTGGCCAGATCGGAGTTGTCAAGACGTGCCCGCGGTTGCGGCACCATTGGCCCGGAAGTACCTCTTTACTACCCTGTGGTGCACCCCCGCGGGTTCCGCCGCGGACCGCTCGAACCGCAGTGACCAGGACCATGGAGGAATGACCCGTTGAACGCATCAGGATATACCAGGGGCTGCATGCTGGCTCTTGTGGCCGCGGCCGCAGCCGCCCTCGCCATTCCCGCCCCGGCCGCCGCGCAGGAGACCTACGACATCGTGCTCGCGGGTGGGCGCGTCATGGACCCGGAGACGGGACTCGACGCGGTGCGAAACGTGGGCATCAACGGCTCCACGATCGCGGCAGTCTCGGAGGAGGCGCTCGTCGGCGAGGTGGTGCTGGACGTCGCCGGCCTGGTGGTCTCGCCCGGCTTCATCGACCTCCACGCGCACGGCCAGACCAACCGCGCGAACGAGTTCCAGGCCCGCGACGGCGTCACGACCGCGCTCGAAATGGAGAGCGGGGTGGGCAGGCTCGCAGGCTACCTCGCGGAGCGCCGCAAGGGAGCAATCCTCAACTACGGAGCGACGGTCTCGCATATGTCGGTCCGGACGCTGGCGATGCCGCGTCGGCGGGACGCCGCGCAGAGTGCCCTCGAGGCCGCGGAGGACGATGCGGAAGGAGGGTTGGTGGAACTGTCGTTCGTCGCTTCGGTGGCCAGGTATGACCCGGTCGCACCCGACGAGTACCCGGCGCTGCGCGACGCCCTTTCCCAGGGGCTCGCCGAAGGCGCACTCGGGATCGGGATGGCACACCAATACTACCCGGGCGCGTCGCTCGAAGAGATCCTCGAGGTCTTCCGGTTCGCGTCGGAGGCGGGCACCACGATCTACACGCACGTGCGCGACATGAAGATCAGCGCGATCCAGGAGGTGCTCGCCAACGCGGTCGCCACCGGCGCGTCGCTGCATATCGTCCACATGAACAGTTCCAGCCTCTGGAACGTGTCCCCGGTCCTGGAACTGATCGGCGGCGTACAGGGCCGGGGCTTCGACGTCACGACCGAGGTCTACCCCTATACCGGGGCGTCCACCGGCCTCCAGTCCACCATCTTCGACCCCGGCTGGCAGGAAACGCTGCGGATCGGCTACGGCGACCTGCAGTGGCAGGACACCGGCGAGCGGCTCACGGAAGAGACGTTCAACAGCTACCGGGCGAGCGGCGGCACGGTGATCATCCACATGATGCGGGAGGAATGGATCCGTGAAGCGCTGGCCACCGACTTCGTGATGGTCGCGTCGGACGGGATGCCCTACGCGCCCGGCGCGCATCCGCGCAGCGCGGGCACCTTCTCCCGCTTCCTGGGCCGCTACGTCCGGGACGAAGGGCTCATGCCGCTGATGGACGGCCTCGCCAGGATCACGATCATGCCGGCGAAGCGGCTGGAGGGCATGACGGACCAGGCGGCCGGGATGGGACGTCTGCAGGTGGGCGCGACGGCGGACATCACGGTGTTCGATCCCGCGACCATCATCGACACCGCCACCTTCGAGGACGACCTGTCCTATTCGGAGGGGGTCGCACACGTGCTCGTGAATGGAGAATTCGTCGTGCGCGACGGGGAAAACGTTCCGGATGCGATGCCGGGGACGGCGATCGTCGGAAGAAAGGCGGGCGGATGAACACCCCGCGACCGAACCGGCGGCCAGGCACCGCGCTCCCGCTGATCCTTGCGGCCGCGCTGGCCGTCGGGGCCACGGCAGGGGCAGGAACGTCGCCCGTAGCCGCCCAGGACTACGACGTCATCATCCGCGGCGGGCGCGTGCTCGACGGTACCGGCAACGACTGGTTCACCGCCGACATCGCCATCACCGGCGACGAGATCGTGCGGATCGGCCGGATACCGGACGCCACGGCCGCCCGCGAGATCGACGCCACCGGCCTGTACGTCTCGCCCGGGTTCATCGATCTGCACTCGCACTCGGACCAGGCAATGACGTCCCGGTACGTGGAGGCGCGAAGGGCCAGGAGCCTCAACAGCCAGGGGCTCACGACGGTGATCGGCGGCCCGGACGGGCGCAACACCGCGTGGCCGCTCAGCGGGGAGATCGAGTCGCTGCGGGACCAGGGTCACGCCATGAATTTCGTGCCGATGGTGGGTCACAGCACGGTCCGCAATGCGGTGATGGGGAACGACTACGAACGCTCCGCCACGGCCGGCGAAGTCGCGCGCATGCAGGAGTTGGTCCGGCAGGGGATGGAAGCTGGCGCGTGGGGGCTCGGTGCGGGGATCGAGTACCGACCCGCCCGCTTCAGCACCCCCGACGAGGTGATCGCGCTGGCCTCCGAGGTGGCGCCGTACGACGGGTTCTACATCGCGCACCAGCGCAGCGAGGCCACCATGCCGCTCTGGCAGCTCCCCAGCAACGTGGACGACTGGCCGGTCGACGGACTGCAGGGCCTGCAGGAGACGATCAACATCGCGCGCGAGACGGGGATCCGCGTGGTGGCGAGCCATCACAAGGCGCGCGGGCGTTCCAGCTTCGGCCGCTCGGGCCACGACACGCTGGTGGTGAACGCGGCCCGGAACGAGGGGCTAGAAGTCTACCTGGACGTCTACCCGTACGAGACCTTCGGCGGCGGCGCGCGGCCGATGATTCCGCGCTGGAGCCTGGTGGCCGACAGCGTGGACACGAGCGGCGGCCGCGACAGCCCCGCGTACTACGCCGTGGGGATCTTCAGCGACGCGCGGGTGCACCTGGCGCGGCGGTGGGACGACCCCGGGACCCGGGCGCGCATCGCGCGGGACATCGCGTGGATCGTCGATCACAACGGCGGCGAGGACCGGGTGGTGGTGGTGGACTATCCCGACGCCGCGTTCGTCGGGAAGACGCTCACCGAGCTGGCCGGCGAGATGGGCGTGACCTTCCAGGAAGTCGTGGTCCACATGGCCCTCAACGGGTACCCGGACGTGATCGGCGGGGCCTGGACCCGGGGATACGGCATTCACGATGTCGACGTCATCAACTACTACAAGCAGGAGTACACTGCAACGGCCTCGGACGCCGGTGTGAGCGGGGTCACGGGCGTGCCGCAGTTCGCGTCGCGGCCGGGCGCGCATCCGCGGCATTTCGGCGCCTTCACGCGCAAGATCGCGCACTACGTGAAGGACCTGCAGGCGATATCGCTGCCGTTTGCCGTCCGTTCGATGACGGGGCTGCCGGCGCGGATTATCGGGCTGCCGGACCGCGGGCTGCTGCGCGAAGGGTACAAGGCGGACGTTGTGATTTTCGACTACGAGCGGCTGCGGGACCGCGCGACCGTGCTGGAGCCCGACCTGTACAGCGAGGGCGTGGACTACGTGATGGTCAACGGCGTGCTGACGATCGACAACGGCGAGTTCACGGATGCGTTGCCCGGCGAGGTTGTGCTACGCGGCGCCCGGCCGGTGAGCTGAGGCGGGGGACGGGCGTGCGGGTGCGGCGCTGACGCGAGCTGATGACGTCCGGATGCCGACCGTGAGCCGATGACCACGAGCAAAGCTGCTCCCGAGGCCGAGCCGCTTGACCTTGTGATCGTCGGGGCCGGGCCATGTGGGCTGGCTGCGGCGGTGGCGGCGAAGGAGAGCGGGCTGCGCCACGTCGTCATCGACCGCGGGTGCATCACCGAGTCGCTGACGCACTATCCGTACTACATGACGTTCTTCTCCACGGCCGAGCGGCTGGAGATCGGGGGCGTGCCGTTCACGATTCCGGAGCCGAAGCCGACGCGGCGGGAGGCGCTGGCGTACTATCGGCATGTGGTCGCGCACCATGGGTTGAGGGTGCGGCAGTACGAGGAGGTGACGGAGGTTGTGCGCGGAGATGGGGGTGAGTCGGGGCGCTCGGGCTTCGTCGTTCGCACGCGTGCCCGCGGTGGGCAGGAAGGCCGGCTGTTTGCGCGGGCGGTCGTCATCGCCACCGGCGGCTTCGGCGAGCCCAACCGGCTGGAGTTGGAAGGCGGCGACCCGGACGGGCGCGTCATCCACTACTACAAGGATCCCTACCCCTTCTTCGACCAGGACGTGATGGTGGTCGGGGGAGGCAATTCGGCGGTGGAAGTTGCGCTGGAGCTATACCGCAACGGCGTGCGGGTGCGCATGGTGCACTTCCTGGACGTCTTCGACCGGGGCGTGAAGCCGTGGGTCCGGCCCGACATCGAGAACCGGATCGCGAGCGGCGAGATCCCGATGCACTGGGGGTCGCGGGTGGCGCGGCTGGGACCCGGCACGGCGACGATCATGCGCGACGATGGCGGCGAGGCCACGGAGGTCGCGAACGACTGGGTACTGGCAATGACCGGGTGGCGTCCGAATCGGGCTCTGCTGCACGGCCTGGGTGTGGAGACCGATCCCGTGACAGGGATTCCCGCACACGACCCGGCCACCATGCAGACGAATGTGCCGGGCGTGTACATCGCAGGGGTGATCGCGGCAGGGTTCAATGCGAACAAGATCTTCATCGAGAACGGGCGCGAGCACGGGGCGCTGATCGCGGGGCACCTGGTGGGGCTGGGGCTCGATCTCGTAGGGCGCTTCCCTGGGCCGGAGGACCTGTCGACCAATCCGGACTACATGCGCGGCTTCGGTCAGTGATACGGCGGAAGGCGGCACTGGCACAGATCCTCGCGTACCTCGCCCTGAGTTGCGCCGATCCTCCGACGTTCCACCTCCCCCTGTCCACCCAGTTTCCCGTCGACGACGTGCGCCTCGGCATGACTTTCGATGACCTTCGGCACGCCCGCTCCGAGATCATGCTCGTCCCCGACAGCGCCATGGTCGTGGAAGAGCTCTTTCGGGGCCGCTATCACTATGCGTTCACGTCGCAGCGGCGGAACCGTGCACCCAGCCGCGGTTCCAGGCTCGTGTACATCGACCGCGTGGACGAGGACGTGCCTGGCGATTATGCGCGAAGGCGGTGGGATTCGCTGGTAGTTGCATTGACCGATGAGCTGGAAATCGAACCTCGCTGTTCCTCGATAGTGTACGCACGACTGAACTGGCAACGCGCGACGTTTCGCGAGGACGCCCAGCCCCTGGCGGCGGCGGTCGACGTCGTCGGCATCACAATCGGCGACCCGGGACCGGGTGAAGCCGAACTGGTCACGCGCGTGTGGCTCACGCAATTCGTCTCGCCGATTTCACCGCTGCTGGATGCCCCGGCGCTGGCGCGGAGCCGTTTGCCGGCCGGCGAAGTGGAAGCCGAAAACGACTGCATCGACGGGTAGGCATTCGGGCTGACCGCCTTTTCGGCTATGTTGCGCGCCTTGACCTGATCAGGGAGTCGCTATGTCGGAGGTTCGTCCCGCAGCCAACGAAACCAAGCTGACGCTGCCGGATGCCGCATGGCCGACGACCCCCTCAAGCTCGAGAGGATCTCCGACTTCGACGCGGACGACGTCATCGCGGCGGGCGACCTACCTCAGTGGAACCTCCAGGCCGATCCTGAGCACGCGGTGGCCGGGCAGGATGACGCCTCCGGTGCAGCAGTTGCGGTCGGGCACGAGGCCGTACACGAATGCCACCTCCGCGCCGACGGGATAGTCCCGTCCCCGCACGCTCAGGCCGATCATCGCGCCAACGTCCGGATAGTTGGCATAGCTGAACGCCGAGCCCGCCATGAGAGTAATGTCACCATGCTCGCGCCTGTAGAGCACGGGCACTTCGATCGAATGCACCCGGTAGTCCCCGCTCCCCCTCTGCACGTAGAGGGCGCCGAGGCGAAAGTGGTCGCGCACGTCGAACGACACGCCGCCGTAGAAGCCTGATTTCGTGTCCTCCCACACGTGGTGGTGCAGGGACGCGAGGGCGAGGCCGAAATGAACCCTTCCACTCTGTGCGGCTGCCGGTGCGGCTGCCAGGGCCATCATGAGAACCGCCAGTTGTGTGCGCATTGTCATCCCAAATTTGCCCGGTGACTCGTGTAGCCGTGCTTGAGGCGACTGTTGGCACCAAAGCTGGCGACACTTGTCAGCCTCCAGTAGAGGGAAACCCCTTGGATTCTGTGGGGGAAAACCCTGGACTTCGTGTAGGGGAATCCCCGTCAAGCCATTACCGCGAATGGCAGCGGCCGGAACACGTGTGGCCGATGGCGGGTAGTCTGGTGGCATGGTGAGAATCCCGCGCGTCGCCCCGGCCTTTTGCATTCCGGCACTCCTCGCGGCGTGTGAAGCCGCACCCGTCGGCAACGTGGCGGGCACACCGGTCGACTTGAGCGAATCGGCCATCGAGATACTGGGGAGTTCCGACTCCCTCGTTGTGGCCCGGGACCTGGAGGTGACGAGCGACGGGTCCGTCTGGGTGCTGAATTCGACCGAGCCGCTTTTCGTGGGATTCGGCCCCGACGGCGAGGCGCTCGGCTCTCACGGACAGTCAGGCAGAGGACCCCGCGATTTCCCGATGCCTGCAGGATTCGTTGCGGGAGGATGGCAGGGTGAAGTCTGGGCTCTCGATCTCGTGCGCCACGCGATGATACGGATTTCGCAACCGGACGCGGACTGGGAAGAGATCTCCCTCAGGTCCGCTTCCCTCCTTCCCGGCTCTGTGCGGGGCGGCAGGAGCATGCTGGGCGGCTCGGTGCGAAACGCGAGACTTGGCCGGGAGTTCATCGTGCCCCGCACGAGCGCGACGTTGGAGGGCGGTGTCCTGAACTACCGGTTCGCGGTCATGCGGCCCGATTTCGTCGCCTTTGATCCGGAAACCCGCGAGGCCCGAACCCTCGTGTCGCTCGCCGAAGTGTTCGAGGACCCTTCGAGCACCTTCGATCCGATCGAGGGAGGTTTCGGTTTCCCGCTGTGGTATCGGCTGTGGGCTTCCTGTGGCGGGAACGCAGTCTGGATCTACGATCGGGTGACGAATCAGCTCCGGGGGTTCGACGGGTCAGGAGCCGAGTTGCCGCCCATCATCCTGCCCCCTGTGCCCTTCACAGAGGCCACGGCCCGCCAGTTCGCGGGAGCGGTGTTCGCAATCAGGCAAGCCGAACTGACGGGGGACGTCTGGAGCAGACTCAGCCCGGAGGACAGCGTCCGGGTGATGAACCAGATGGTCCGGTCGGTCAGCGGCAGGCCGAGTGAGCTCGCCAGCTACCTGCCGCGCTACGTGGACTTCCGCTGCAGCCCCGACGGGACGATGTGGCTGAACCCGGTCGATCTGGACGCCGGCGGCCTCAAGGGCGCTACGGTGTGGCTACGAATCGCGCCTGACGGAGTCATTCGCGAGGTACGCCTGCCCGAGCGGTTCGACGCCCTCCGCTTCTCGGATTCGCGGGTCTGGGGCGTGTACAGGGACGACTTGGACGTGCCGGTGGTGGCGTCGATCCGGCTTCCCGCTGGCTGAGAGGGCGCCTGGCGGTCAGTTGGGCACCAGCCGGTACTTCGCCACCCGCCACGGTGGGATGTCGGCTGCGGTGTTCTCTGGTGTGAAGCCGGTGAAGAGGACGTCGTCTTCAAAGGCGATGAGGCGACCGAAGACGTGTCCGTCGAGCGTGAACAGGGAATCCTCGGTCAAGTCGGCGTGAAGGTAGGTCAGCCGCGAATCGCTCGCACTGATTACGACTCCGCCAGCTGTGGTCTCGGCAAGGCCAATGATCCTGCGGAACTCCCAGGGCCCGTCGCCAAAGCGGCCGAAAGCGGCTTCGAGTTCACCGTTTTCGGAATAGATCCTGGCTCGCGGCCGGAGTCCGTCGCCCATCAGAAAGCCGCCGTCGCGCCGGTCCAGAAAGATCCCGACGGTCGCGACGGGATCGACCGGATCGTCGCCTAGCTCGATGACTTCTTCCAGCTGGAAGACCTCGTCGAACGGTGGTGACGGGACGACAGGGTCCTCCCTCTCGCACGAAGCCGTGAGTCCGGCCACAGTCATGGCGAGCAGAAGCGGCCGCGGGCCCTGCAGACATCGCATCATGGCGGCGCAGACCGTGCCCGAGAGAGGATGATCCGACCCTCGGCCACGCACGCCATCAGCTGATCGTGCGCCGCCAGTTCGTAATGATCTTCGGGGCATCCTCCAGGAGCTCGTTGAGGTCCGCGATCACGCCGTTCACGATGCCGGAGAGTTCCTGAGCCCGCTGGGCGGCCCCGGCCTCGATTTCGGTGAGCACCTCCATCTGCCCGACCGTCGGCCGCGCCTGCGGACCCGAGACGGCCCGGGAGATGTTCCGAAGCTGCTCGATAAGACGCGGCCAGTCGCGGTAGCTCATCGATCCCGGCGGACGGCGGACTTCGGCGGACACGGCCGTCAGCTGACCCTGCGCGTCGCCTGCGACGGCCCTCACCTCTTCCTCGTTGGCCAGATCCTTGCCTTCGATGGACTCCAGGAGCCCGTCGATCTGGCCGCCCAGGTCGTTGATCGTGCCCATCATCTGGTTGAGCTGCGTCTCGAGGTCGCGCGCACGCATGGCCGCCACGAAGCGATCCTCGTACACGGCCTGGGACGCCGCCACGTTCGGATCGCCGCGGAGCTCGAAGTCCTTCGACAGCTCCAGATCACCCAGGTCGACCGTCGCCGTGTAGGTGCCCGGCACGGCAGGCGGACCCGTAGAACCGAAGAAGAAGAAGAACCCGCCACCGGGCGGACCCTCTCCCGGGATCGGCTCGGCGCCGGTCCAGCGGAGGTCCCAGATCGCGCGGTTTACGCCCGGCTTGACATCGCGGTGCTGGAATTCGCGCACGAGCACGCCGTCACTGTCGGTGATGCGCACGTCGACGGAGTTGCCCGCAGCCTCGGCGGCCTCCTCCGAGAGATGGAAGTGGATCCAGGCGCCGGGGTCGGGATTCTCGCCGGCGAAGCGGCTCTGGCCGAAGTTGCTGGTGCGGCCCCACATCTCCCACTCGGTCGCCATGCGGATGTCGAAGAGATGGGCGTCCTGGCCGATCGCCTCGGTCAGCTCGACCATGGGCTGGATGTCGTCCAGGATGAACGCGCCGCGTCCGTGCGTGCCGATGACGAGATCGTTGTACTGGCGCTGGATTTTCACTCCCCGCACCGACACGCGCGGTAGGTTGCCGCGGATGTCCACCCACGTGTCGCCACGGTCCCACGAGGCGAAGATGCCCCGTTCCATGCCGACGAAGAGCAGGTTCGGGTTGGCGGGATGCTGTCGGACGACCTTCACGTAGTCGTCCCGGGGGAGCCCGGCGGAGATGTCGCGCCACGACTCGCCGTAGTCGCGCGTCTCGTAGAGGTGCGGGGTGAAGTCGTCGAGGCGGTGGTTGTCGACGGCCATGTACGCGGTCCCGGCGTCGGTGGGCGACGCCTCGATGTTGCCGATCCAGGTCTCGGCGGGCAGACCCGGCACGCGATCGCGCACGTTCGTCCACGTCGCGCCGTCGTCGCGCGTGATCTGCACGTTGCCGTCGTCGGTGCCGACCCAGATCACGCCCGGCTCGAACTCGTCCTCGGCGATGGTGAGAATCGTGGTGTGGAATTCGGCGGCGGTGTTGTCCAGGTAGACCTCGCCGCCGGAATCGAGTTGCTTTTCCGGGTCGTTCGTGGTGAGGTCGGGGCTGACGATGTCCCACGAGTGGCCGTAGTCGCCGCTGCGGAAGACGACGTTGCCGCCCCAGTACACCGTGCCCGGATCGTGCGGCGAGATGACGATCGGCGCGTCCCAGTTGAAGCGGTAGCGCGCCTGGAACATGCCCTGCCCCTGCGAGCCGATCATGAGCGGCCACGGTTCGATCGAGCGCATCTGCCCGGAGTTGATGTCGGTGATCCGGAAGTAGCCGCCCTGGGCGTTCGAGTAGATCAGGTTCGGCTGACCCGGCACCGGCACGGTGTAGAAGCCGTCGCCGCCCGACACCGTGTAGAAGTAGCCGGGCAGGATGCCGCGGCGGTCGTTGAGCCGACTGGGGCCGCACCAGTTGCCGTTGTCCTGCAGCCCGCCGCACACGTAGTAGGGGTCGCGGTCGTCGACGAAGATGTGGTAGTACTGCGCGAGGCTGAAGTTGCGGAAGATGTGGAAGTTGGCGCCGCCGTCGTACGACACCTGCATGCCGCCGTCCGAACCGGAGAGCACGCGCTCGCCGTCGGCCGGATCGATCCAGTAGGCCTGGTGGTCGCCGTGCACGTCGTTGGCGATGCGCTCGAAGGTGCGGCCCCCGTCGGTCGATTTCGCCAGCGCGCCCGACAGCGTGTAGAGCGTCTCGTGGTCGGACGGGTCGACATAGACGTCGGAGTAGTAGAAGGGCCGGAAGTTGATCAGATTCTTGTTGTTGTTGACCATCGTCCACGTCTCGCCGTAGTCGTCGGACATGAAGAGGGTGCCGGCGGTGGGATACTCGGTGATCAGGTAGACGATGTTCGGACGCGACTGCGCCACGCTGACTCCGATGCGGGCCATGGGCTCGTCCGGGGTCGTCGTGATCTTCTTCCACGAGATCCCGCCATCGCGCGAGACGTAGAGCGCGGTCTCCCTGCCTCCGTCGTCGAAGCGCCACGGCTTGCGGCGGAAGGTCCACATGCCCGCGTAGACGTTGCGGGGGTTCGTCAGGTCGATGTCCATGTCCGAGCAGCCCGTGTCCTCGTCGATGAAGAGCACGTGTTCCCAGGACTGCCCGCCGTCGGTAGTGCGGAAGACGCCGCGCTCCCGGTTGGGGCCCCACTCGTGGCCCATGGCGCAGACGAGCGCGACGTCGGGGTCGCGCGGATCGACCACGATGCGCTTGATGCGCTCGCTGTCATCGAGGCCGAGGTGGGTCCACGTGGCGCCGCCGTCGGTCGAGCGGTACACCCCGTCGCCGTACGAGACCGAGTTGCGCGGGTCCGCCTCGCCCGCACCGAGCCAGAGCACGTTGTGGTCCGACGGGGCAAGCGTCAGCGCGCCGACCGAGTACGTATTCTCGTCGTCCCACTGGTGCTCGAACGTCACGCCGCCGTTGGTGGTCTTCCAGACGCCCCCGTTGGCTGCCCCGACCCAGAAGGTCCGCGGGTCGCCGGGCACTCCGATGATGGCGGACACGCGTCCCCCCATGTTCACGGGACCGATGTGCCGCCACTCGATATCGCCGAGGGCGGCCGAGATGGTTTCGGCGTCCTGGGCGTGGGCGGGCGGGGCCGCCAGTGGGGCGAGGGCGAGCGGAACGATGAGCGCGAGGGCGAGCGGGAACGCGCTGCAGAAGGACTTCATCTTCATGTCGGGTTCTCCGGGATGGCTCCTGTGACAGCCGGTAGTCAGGTGGGTGGCCAACCACTAATACAAGGGACCTCGTCGCGGCAAAAGATCGGTTTGCCAGGACACTGGGTCGATTGCCAAGCCACGGGTCGGTGTGTAACCTTTACACACTTGCCGAGACACCTGGAGGAGAACGACATGGCGCGACGGGTCAACATCATGATGGACGATGACTCCTGGCGCATCATCGGGAGGCTGCCGCGCGGTACGCGCAGCCGCGCCGTCAACGCCGCCATCCGGGAGTGGGCGGGTGTCGCCATGAGGCGCGAGGCCTCCGCCCGGATGGACGCGTTGCGTGCGCGCTTGCCGGCGGTCGAGACGTGCCGGATCGTCCGCTGGATACGGGAGGAGCGGGAGCGTCGGCCGTGATCGTAACGCCCGACGCATCGGTTCTTCTCAAGTGGGTTCTGCCAGGCGACGACGAGCAGGATACGGACGCGGCGCTCGCGTTGCGTGACGAAGCGGTGGCCGGGAAGCTCGAGCTGGTCGTTCCCCAGCTCTGGATCTACGAGGTGGGGAATACGCTGGCGAGACGGTTCCCCGATGACGCCGACGAGCTGCTCGCATCGCTGGTCGACTTCGGCCTGACCGAGGCCCGGCTGGACACCGACTGGAGAACGCGCGCGGTGTCCTTGTCCGTAAGGTACGGCGTCGCTTTTTACGACGCGGCGTACCATGCCGTGGCGCTTGGCCTCGGTGGCGTGTTCGTCACCGCCGACGAACGCTATGTGCGCCGCGCGGCGGGCGCCGGAGGCATCTCGACCTTGCGGGGCTGGCGAACGGACTCTTCCTAGCGCCCACCCGCCGGCTCGTCCTCCACGAACCCGCGGTACCCCAGCGCCCGCTGCCGCGGCCACACCTCGTCCAGCGTCTCCGCGTCGAACAACCGCCCATTCATCATCACCTGCTCGACCGCCACGGTACCCCGCAGGTCGTCGAGGGGGTTGCGCGACAGGATCGCCAGGTCGGCCAGCTTGCCGGGCTCGATCGAGCCGAGTTCGGTCTCGAGGCCGATCCCGTTGGCACCAAAGATGGTGGCGGACTTGAGCGCGTCGTGGTTCGACATGCCGCCCGAGGCGACCATCCACAGCTCCCAGTGGAACCCGAGGCCCTGCAGTTGGCCGTGGCTGCCGACCCCCGCGAAGCCACCGTCGGCCACGACATCGGCGAGGAAGCGGGCGTGGTCCTCGAAGACGTACTCCTCGTCGATCGCCCACGCGACCGAGCCCGCCGCGCCGGCGCGCCGCCGCGTGCGGGCGTCGAGGGTCTCGCGGGGTGTGAACCGCACCAGGCGCTCGTTGCCGAGAACGTCCTCGGTCGTGAACCAGTAGATCTCGCCCATGGGGCCGCCGAAGGAGACGATCAGCGTCGGCGTGTTGAGGACCTTCGTCTCCGAGAACAGTCGGACGACGTCGTGGTAGAGGGGGTAGATGGGGACGTTGTGCTCGATGCCGGGGTAGCCGTCCATCGCGTGCGTCAGGTCGGCCTGGTAGTCGAGGCCGGCTTCGGTGGTCGGCATGAGTTCGAGTTCGCGCGCCGCCATGACCAGCCACTGCCGCTGCTGGCGGTTCCCCGCGAGGTACATCTTGAAGGTCTTGGTGTCGTAGTAGTCCGAATAGCGCCTGAGGACGTCGCGGGCGTGGTCGAGGTCGCGGATGCCCTCGTTGGCCTGGTAGTTGGCCAGGACTCCCGGACCGGTGGAGTAGATGCGGGGCCCCAGGATGTCGCCCGACCGCACCCGGTCCGCATAGGTGAGGACGTCCGACACGCCGGTCTGGGGGTCGCGCGTGGTCGTGACGCCGAACGCGAGGTTCGCGAGGTAGCCCCACGGCTGCGTGGTGTGGACACCGGCCGGCGGACGAAGGTGGGCGTGCGTGTCGACGAACCCGGGCGTGATGGTCATGCCCGAAACGTCGCGGACCTCGCCGCCATCGGGGACGGTGAGGGTGCCGGACGGGCCCACCGCGGCAATGCGGTTGCCGTCGATGAGAATGTCGCCGCGTTCGATGACTTCGTCGCCGCGCATCGTGATGACGCGTGCGCCGGAGAGCAGGAGCGTCCCGGTGGGGAGGTCGCGGGGGACGTCGAGGGCGACGCGGACTTCGGTGGGCTGGTAGCGGGGGTCGTCTTCGGAGGCCGCGGGGTCGGCGCCTGCCGGGTCGCCCGCGGGGTCGGTGGCGTCGGCAGGGTCGGCCTCATCGGACTCGTTCGCCTCGGCAGCCTCGACGCTGTCCGCGAAGGCCTCCGCATCGTCCAGGTTGTAGCGGAAGTACGCGCTCCCCAGCGCCCAGACCGCCTCCGCACCGTCGCTGCTCCACGACGGGAACTCGCCACCCATTTCGGTGAGCCGTGTAACCGGCACAGTGGCGCCGGCGGGGTTTCGGACCGACACGGTCGGGGCCTCCGCACCCACCTGCGGGACGGTCACCAGGTAGAGGTCGTTGCCGACCTTGGCCAGCGCTCGTCCCCCCGCCGGCGACACCCGAATCGACGACGCGTTGGCTGGAGGGCCGCCGCGGTTGGCGGTAAAGCCGGTGACCTTGAGGTGCTCCCTCTCGTCGGTGCCGTCCCAGCGAATCGACACCAGGCCGCGTGCGCCCGCGTGGAGGTAGATGCGGTCGGGTTGGTCGGTGCGGAAGTGCGGTTGGGAACGGCCCAGCGATTCTGCCACGACTGTCGCCGCGCCCGGGGCGCCGTCGTCCGTCCCGTACCAGACGATGTCGGCCTGGCCACCGCCGCCGGCACCTTGCAGACGTGCGCGCACCGCTCTCTGCAGCGCCACGATGCGGTCGCCGCCCGGAGACCAGACGGGGGATTGCAGGTAGCGCGCAGCGTCCGACACGCGCCGGGCCGGGTCGCCATTCGCAGGGATCTCCCAAAGATGGCCACCGTCCGGCTCACGCCAGCTCACCGTAGCCAGCGTCTCGCCGTCGGGCGACCATGCGGGGTGGAACAGGGCACCGTCGACCTCCGCGCCGATCCGGCGCGGGACACCCCCGCCCGCTTCCATCACATACAGTTGGCCGAGCGCGGTGAAGGCGATCTCGCTGGCGTCCGGCGACAGCGCGACGTCGCGGATCTGGCGCGCGCGGAAGGTCGGTGTGTCCTCGACCGGGTAGTCGAAGTCGAGGCGCGGCCCGGCGTGGATGACCACGTCGGCCGTGAAAGGGACCTCGGTGGGCTCGCTCGCGCCCGTCTCGTCGGCGTCCAGCGGCACGCGCCAGAGGCGACCGCCGTAGGAAGCGATCAGCGCGGTGCCGTCGGGCGTGAAGGCGTAGCCGGGGAGCAGGTCGAGGGTCGCGCGGCTCTCCATGTCGTCGCGCTGCACGGGGTAGACGAGCCAGCGTTCGTCGCCCGTGGCCAGGTCGCGGGCGCGGAGGCCGGTGGCATCCTCGTGACGGGAACCGTAAACGAGCGTGGTGCCGTCGGGGGACACGGCCGGACGGAACCCGGAACCGTACCGGCCGGTGACCGTCGGGCTGCGGCCCGTCTCGCGGTCGTAGCGGACGAGCTGGTACTTGGGGAAGGCCGCGTCGTAGGTCCAGTCGCGCGTCCCCTGCGCCAGGTAGATGTAGCGGCCGGTGGGATCGAACGCGGCCCCGATGGCCTTGAGCTGCTCGGGCTCGCCGATCAGGGCGATCCCGCTGCCCCCGGCGCGGTGAAAAAGCCAGGGCTTAGCGGCGCCGCCGAGCGGGCTGAAGGTGCGGGACGCGACCAGGTACTGCCCGTCCGGCGACCACTCGGGCGAGGTGTAGAGGTTGTCGTTGCCGCGGGTGATCTGGGTCGTGTCGGAGCCGTCGACGCTCAGCACCCACAGGTTCTGGCCGCCGCTGCGGTCCGAGACGAAGACGATCTCGCTTCCGTCGGGGCTGAAGCGCGGCTGGCTCTCGAAGGCGGGGCCGGTGAGGAGCGGGGTCGCGGTGCCGCCGTCGACGGGGAGCGTGTAGAGGTCGCCGAGGAGGTCGAAGACGAGGGTGGCGCCGTCCGGGCTGATGTCGACGGAGATCCAGGAGCCCTCGCTGGTGGTAAAGCGGATCTCGCGGGTGGGTTCGAGGGGGAGGGAGGCGGTGGCGAGGGAGTCCGCCTGCGCTGCGGTGCCGGCGGACTCCTGGGCGTGGGCGGGCGTGGCCGCGAGGGACGCGATGGACGCGATGGCGACGACGGTGATGCTCTTCATTTCGGTTACTCCCCGAGGCTGTAGCGCCGACGCCGTTCCGGCACGCGAGGCACCGTCTCGAACCCGGCAATCGGTTGTGCGCGGGACGCCTTGATTCTAGCGTACTACCCGAGAGCTTTCGAACCTGTCGCACCGCGAAGGAGATCCCATGTCCAAGTTCGTGCTGGTTCGTCGTGTCCACGCATCGGACACCGAGGCGTGCGGATCTCGCACAGCACTTCCTGCGGAGCAAGGCGCTTGCCGCTAGCCTGATCGCTCAGGCTCCCGTCATACGAAGCGATCTGGTCGTCGAGATCGGGCCGGGCCGCGGCATTCTCACTCGACAACTGGCACGCCGCTGTCGCAAGGTCGTCGCAGTGGAGTTCGACGGAGTGCTTTCCGAGGCGCTTCGCACGAGCTTTCTGACTGAAAACCGCGTCAGGATCGTCAGGGCCGACATCCTGCGTTTTCGGCTGCCCGATGTCCCCTACAAGGTTCTGGGGAACATTCCGTTCAATCGGACGGCCGCGATCGTGCGGCGCCTCGCCCAGGCTGATGCTCCACCACAGGACGCCTATCTCGTGGTCCAGCGTGAAGCGGCGGAACGATTTGCCGGAGGTCCCTTTTCTCGGGAGACCCTGTCCTCGCTGTTGCTCAAACCATGGTGGCAAGTCGAAATCGCGCGGCGCTTTCGTCGTACCGACTTCGATCCCCCTCCCTCCGTCGACGCCGTCGCCCTCTGGCTTGCCCGTCGAACGAGGCCACTTGTGGACCGATCGCAGGCCGCGGACTACCGGCGCTTCATCCGGACTCGCTTCGGTCGCGATGGCCAGTCGATCAGGCGGTGTCTGCGACCCGAGTTCACGCGAACGCAGATCCACCGGCTGGGTCGGGATCTGAGGTTCGATCCGTCGGAGCCACCTTCAAACCTCATCTTCGACCAATGGCTCGGGCTTTTCAGATTCCGGATGCTGACGCGACCGTAGGCCATCAAAAAAGCGCCTCCCCCGGCAGCCCCGACGCCTGCTCCAGCCAGCTGACCAGCAGCTCCTCGTCGGGCTCGTCCCCCTCGTGTATGTGGAAGTACCGCACATGCTCGTACTTGGAGGTCACCGGCGGCACGGGACGCAGCGAGCCGCCGTTGAGGAAGGTCACCTTGATGTACTTCGTGAAGCAGTGGAACGAGAGGAACCACCCCCGACCCTCGATCCCATAGAACGGCGAGTTCCACCGGACCGCCTTGTGCACGTCGGGCACGCTCCGCTCGATGAGCGAGTCCAGGTAGCGGCCCACCTCGCGCTTCCAGCCCGGCATGGCCGCGATGTAGGCCTGCACGGGCCCGTCCCCATCACCCTTCGGGATCTGGGGATTTCCGCCCGAGAGGAGCATGATGTTCGCGATTTTGGTCACCTCGCTCTATGTAGGGTAAACTCAAGGTAATCCACGTTGTCGGACCATGGAATCGGTCATTTCATTTGCTCGAGGACCGGCCACTTCATGTGCTAATCACAGCCCGTCTTGACGGACAAGGTCGAGTCTTCACATCGCAGAATGGGTTCGTCCAGCGAACCAACGCAAACCCGTTTCCAGGAGACCTCATCATGGTAGACCTTCAGCGTTGGAGACCGTCTTCCCACGTCTTGACCGTCGTGGGCTACGCGGCCATCGGAGCCATAGCAATCGGCTTCCAGGTGCCTACGGCAACTGCCCAGTTGGCCAAGGCACTACCCGAAAGCCCGACCGTCGAAGCGACCTCCCTTGCCGATGACACGGGCTTTGCGAACACGTCACGGCCACTCGGCGCCTCGCCACTTGGTGCCACTGAATGCGGGCACTGTCATGACACCAACCCTGGCCTGCACTGGGCCCACGGGCTTTGGACTCCTATGTCCGGAGCTGGTATGGGGCACGGCTGGCATTTCTGGAGTGCCAGTGGCTGGTGCTTGTCGACTCACGGCATTTGCATTGTTGCCGTTGCTCCTGGCGAATACGAAACAGTCGATACGCGAGAACTGGTGGAGTTGCTTGCCGCCGCAGTTGCTGCGCAGGATGCCGAGGCCCTTGCACGCCTTGTGGATAGTCCGTCCGTACGCTGGATGTCTGCCCGCGCCGCCTTGCAGGTGCTGGGTTGCGATGGAGAGACCATTGTCGGTCACGTTCCGCTTGAACGGTCCCTGTGGAGTGAAGTTGTGGCGACGAGTACGTCGCTTGACCGCTGATGGGATCGATCCCCGTGTACGTGCGTGCCTTTTCGCTCCTGGTCGCGATTGCCACCGCAGGGCCTCGGCTCGACGCCCAGGAATCTGAGAGGGTGTCCGGCACACCACTTTGTGGCGAATGCGTCATTGTGCTGAATGGCGTCGTCACCATTGGTGGGTTGGAGGGTGAGGGTCTCAATCCAATCGCGTTCGAGTCGCACGTAGCGGTCGACGCACACGATCGAGTCCTCGTCACCTTTTATCGTGTGCCACAGATATCGGTGTTCGATATGGGGGGCACCTTCGTTCGCACGGTCGGACGCCGCGGGGAAGGTCCGGGCGAGTACGGTTTCATTTCACACGTTGCCGCTGATCGGCAATACGTGCACGTATTTGACTACGAGGGCACCCACACGGTACTCGATGAGAGCTTTCAGGTTGTGCGAACCGACCGGCTGCCAGCAGAGGTGCTTTCCTCGGCTGCGCTCGAACCCGGAAGAATCGCTTTTGTGGGCGATTTGCGTACACCGACATCGGTAGGCCACAGGCTCCACGTGATCGATCTGTCGGGTTCAGTGGCGTCCTTCGGCGCGACCGGCTCAGCGCATATTGGAGCGACCGCAGACAGATTTGCGGTTGCAGGTAACGCCGAAACGCTTTGGGCGGTTCAGCAGTCCGGAGACAATCAGTTGATCCGATGGGACCTATCGCCAGAACCTCGGGTGGGTCATGTGTACCATCGTGTGGTTGAACGGTTCGAAGAGGACAACCCCTCGGGATTCAGTTTCCCCAGATCCTACAATGCCGGCGCGATGCTCGATGACCAAGGACTGTGGATTGCCTGGAATGCCCCGGATCCGGAATGGACGGAGCGAGAGGTGAGACAGGGCGAGAGACTCCCCGATGTGCCTATCCAGGATATCTATGACGGTTGGCTGGATCTGGTCGATCCATCAACCGGCCAGACAATTGCTCGGACTCAGTTGGACTCAGTGCTCCTGGGTTTCGCCTCCGGCTCCACGTACGCCGTCGCTTACCGCGAGTCAGAGGCAGGAGTGCCGTATATCACGCTGCTCGCGCCGACATTGTCTCGCACCCCATGACTTGAGACTCATCACGACCACAACGGAAAGCCGTAGTTGCGAAACCCCTCAGCTCGCCGCCGGCATCACCCGGTATTTCTCGAACCACGCTACGATGTTCGCGATCTTGGCCATCAACTGACTCGGGCGCCGGCTCATGTCGTGCGACGCGCCCGGCAGCCGGATCACCGCAGTGTCGATCCCGCGCATCTTGAGCGCGTGGAACATCTGGTACGACTCGGACAGCGGCGTCCGTAGATCCTCTTCGCCGGTGATAATCATCGTCGGCGTGGTCACGTTCCCGACAAGCGACAGCGGCGAGAACCGCCAGTAGGGCTCCGGATCCTCCCACGGCAGTCCCTCGTAGCGGCTGAAGTAGTAGCCGTACCAGTTGTCGGCGGTCAGCGTCTTGCTGATCCAGTTGACGACGGGCTTCTGGGACACCGCCGCGCGGAAACGGTCCGTCTTGCCCACGATCCACGCGGTCATGATCCCGCCCGCGCTGCCGCCGGTGACGAACAGGTTGTTCTCGTCGACGTACCCCTGCTCGATGACCGCATCCACGCCCGAAATGAGGTCGTCATAGTCCTGGCCGGGGTAGTTGTGGTAGAGCAGGTCGCCGAACTCTTCGCCGTAACTTGTGCTCCCCCTCGGGTTGGCGTAGAGCACGACGTAGCCTGCGGAAGCCAGAAGCTGCATCTCGGCGGAGAACCTGTCGCCGTAGTTCGACACCGGCCCGCCGTGGATCTCCAGGATGAAGGGATAGCGGCGATTCGCGTCGAAGTCGGGGGGCTTGACGATCCAGCCATGGACCGGGCGGCCGTCGTAGGACGACTCCCACCAGATCTCTTCGACCTCGCCGAGGGTCCGGTTGGCGAGCAGGTCGCTGTTGAGGTCGGAGATGGTGCGGGCTCCGGCGCCGCCGCGGCTGCCGACCGCAAGCTCGCCAGGCATGTCGGGCCGGGTCTGGTTGAGCGCGAAGGTGCCGTCGTTGGCGACCGAGAACGAGCCGCCGCCGTACGGACGGCCGTACGAGGTGCCGCCCAGGTCGCCGGCCAGGACCTCGGTGTCGCCGTCGAGCGTGGCGAACCCGACCTTCGAGTTGCCCTCGTCGTCGTACTGGAAGTAGACGCCGCTGCCATCCGCGGCCCAGACGGGGCTGGAGACACTGCGGTCGAGGCCGGCGGTGAGGGTGCGGTGGCCGCTGCCGTCCAGGTTCACGATCTGCAGCTGGCTGACCTGGTAGGTGCGGGTGCGGTCCTCGTAGCCGACGAACGCGACCTGGCGGCCGTCGGGGGAGACGGCGGGGCTGCCGTCGGGGCCGGGCCGGTCAGTGAGGGCACGGATGTCGCCGGTCTGTACCGACGCGATGTACAGCTCCGAGTTGCGGTAGTCGAGGACATCCGGGTTGCGGTTCGCGGAGAAGACGAGGTGGGTGCCGTCAGGGTGCCACGCGGCCGCGCTCGAGTGCTGGAAGTCGCCCGACGTGACCTGCGTGGGCGTCCCGCCGTCGACCGGGATCACGAAGATGTGGCTGTAGCCGAAGTCGAGGTAGCCGACGCCGTCCTGACGGCTCTTGAAGCGATCTTCCATGATCGGCGGCGCGGCCCACTCGGCGCCCGCCGGCGGCCTTGGGGGCGCGGCCAGGCTCGGCGCGGGGTACGGCACCAGCATGTTGAACGCGATGTGGCCGCCGTCCGGCGACCAGCGCAGCCCGCTCGGCGACTCGGTGAGCTGGGTCAGGGTCGCGGTTTCGCCGGAGTCCATCCAGCGCAGGTGGATCTGGCCGTCGGCGGTGTAGGCGATGCGCGTGCCGTCGGGCGACCAGCGGGGCGAGCCGCCTTCGCCCAGGCGCCGGTGGTCGGAGCCGTCGGCACCCACGATCCACAGTTCGGAACGCTTGCGGTCGCGCATGATGTCCATCGAGGTGCGGATGTACACGACCTGGCTGCCGTCGGGCGAAATCTGCGGATCGGCCGCGTACTCGAGCTGGAAGACGTCCATCGGCTCGAAGGGGGACTGGGCGTGTGTCGGGACGGGTGTGGCCGCGGCGGTCGCGGCAACGAGGGCAGCAACGAGGAAGGTGCGGTTGATCATGGCATTACTGTGGCTCGCGGGAATCGGGTGGAGTAGCGCATCCCAAAGGTCCCCCCGCAACGCGTGGCGGGCAACCGGAGGGAGTGCGAATCAACGCGCCCGGTACGCCTCGTCCCGGCTGCGCACACGCACCACCAGGATTACCAACTCCCCGTCCAGCACTTCATACAGCACCCGATAGCGCCTCACCCGAATACGGCGCAGTCCTCGCAGTTCTCCCTTCAGCGCGGTCCCCGTGAGGGGCTGGTCGCCCAATCCGTCGATCGCCCGCACGATGCGAGCTCGATCGGCCCGGGGGATCCGGGCCAGCTCTTTGGCAGCGCTGCGCTTAATCCGAATCGAGTAGCTCACGCCTGACTTCGTCCCAATCGAGAACGGGATCAGAGGGATCGCGAAGTCGCTCCAGGGCCACGGCGATGTCGTCGTAATCCGCCAGATAGCGCTCCAACGCCTCGCGGACGACCTGCGCACGGCTTCGCCTGAGTTGCGCCGCGGCCTCATCCAGCGCATCGATAACCGGCTGGGGTACTCTTGCGGTAATCTGGCTCATGGTGCTTTCCATGGTGCAATCAATGTAATCGCGATTGATGTCAAGTGATGTAATGGACATCAACGGTGCGGTCGAAAGATGACGGTGTCAAGTGGATGGTCCCGTCTCGCAGCGATTGCCCCATGGCGTTACGATGCTGCCAAAGTCAGCCAGACACCTGTCGATCTAGGATCCGATTGATGAACACAGCAATGAAATGGCCGGTCTCCATCCGAATGGCCTCAGCCGCCGCCGCACTGCTAGCACTTCTTGCTAGCACCCCCACGACCGCCCAGCAGTACGAATACCCCGACCCCTTCCCGGGCGGCTACCCGAACCTCTCGGGCTCCAGCGGCGCGGGCCGAATGTACATGGAGAGCTACTTCCCGCCGCCGGTCACGGCGTCGCCCACTTACCCGGCCTGGTCGCCCGACGGCGAGTCGATCGCGTTCGCGTACCAGGGGCGCATCTGGGTGGTGCCGGTCGAGGGCGGCATCGCGCACCAGGTGACGAGCGGGCCCGGGTACCACTCGCAGCCGAGCTGGTCGCCCGACGGTACTCACATCGCGTACGCGGCCGACATCGACCGCAACTTCGACATCTTCGTCGTTGAGGTGGGGGCGGGCGCCAGCCGGACGGCCGCCGAGCCGCGGCGCCTCACCACGCACCCGTTCCTGGACCTGCGCCCGCGCTGGTCGCCCGACGGCGGCCGTATCCTCTTCACCACCGAGCGCGACGGCACCTTCGACCTGTGGGCCTACGACATGGAGCGCGGCGAGGCCGAGCCCGTGATCGCCGACCCGCAGGCCAACGACATGGCCGGGGACTGGGTCGGCAACACCGGGGATATCGTATTCGTGTCGCGGCGGGGCGAGGCCGCACTCGGCTCCGGTTCCCTCTGGAGATGGCGTTCCGGCACCGGAGAGGTGGAACTCCTTCTGCGCATCGAGACCAACTACCAGGCGGCGCCGGTCGTCGCCCCGCATGGGGGCATCGTCTCTTACATCACAGACTCCTCCGGCAACAACGACATCTACGCCGTCCCCAGCGAGAAGTCGCCCCGGGGCATCCAGCCCGTGCGGCTGACGCACACGCGCACGGACGAGTACTTCCCGTCGTGGTCGCCCGATGGCGAGCACATCGTGTACGCGCGCAACGGCGGCACCGACGACCAGCCGCGCACCATCGACAACGGGATGGGGTTCGGGCTGTACGTCGTCACGCGGGGCGGCGGCGAACCCAGGCGGGTGCGGATCGACGACTACGCGTGGTCCGAACCGACCGGCCGGCTGCGGATGCGGGTCACCGACTCCGCCGGCGAACTGCTGCCGTCGCGGATCTACCTGACCGGCGCCGACGGGCGCGCCTACTTCCCCCACAGCAGCTATCCGCGGGTGGTCAGCGTCACCGAGGACTACTACTTCCACAGCGACGGCAGCTTCACGGCGACGCTGCCGGTGGGCGAGGCCCGCGTAGAGGCCTGGCGGGGCTTCGAGTACGAGCCCGTTTCACGCACGGTCGAGGTGCGGGCGGGCGAGCACACCATCGTCGAAGTCCAGCTCGACCGCTGGATCGACATGGCGGCGGACGGCTGGTATTCGGGCGACAACCACATTCATCCCAACTACGGCGGCCACTACTTCGTGACGCCCGAGGACCTGCGCAACAAAGCCCACGCCGAAGATCTGAACGTGGCCAACGGGATGATCGCCAACTACTGGGGCAACAGCCGGGTCGAGGACCTGGAGCACTTCCTCGGGCATCCGCACCCGCACGGCGGTCCGCGCACCATCGTCTACTACAACGAGGAGTACCGGCCGAGCTTCTTCGCGCACCTCTCGCTGCTGAACCTCGTCGAGCTGATCACGCCGTTCTACATCGGCTCGGTGGGGACCGCGCACCACGCCCTCTACCCCGACAACGCGTCGGTGCTTCGCAGGGTGCATGAGCAGGGCGGCATTGGCGGTTACGTCCACCCCTTCGGGCTCCGGCATCGGGATCCGGACGCGGCGGGGGCGGGAAGCGCGCGCGAACTGCCCGTCGACGCGGTTCTCGGCCTGGCCGACTTTGTGGATGTGGCGTGCATCTGGAGCGACGAACTCGGGACGGCCGAGGTGTGGTACCGGCTCCTCAACACGGGTTCGCGCATTCCGGGGACCGCCGGCACGGACGTGATGTCGGACATCTGGCGGCACCCCGCGGTGGGGACGACGCGGACGTATGTCTACACCGGCGAGGATCACCTGCACTACGACGCGTGGGCCGACGCGATGGCGGCGGGACGGGCGTTCGTGACGAGCGGGCCGATCATGACGCTGGAGGTGGCGGGGTCCGGCGGCGGCGAGGGCGGCCAGGGAGACGGCTCCGCAAAGGGGATGGGCGAGGAGCTGGCGGTGTCGCGCGGCGACGTGGTGACGGTGCGGGCGACGGCTCAATCCCTGTTTGTCATGCACGGGCTGGAGATCGTGCAGAACGGCCGGATCGTGCACAGGGTGGAGGCTGCGGGCGACGGGCGGTCGATCGACGCCGAGCTGGAGATCCCGGTCGAGGGGAGCGGGTGGATCGCGGCACGGGCGCTGGGACCAGCGCAACACGGCGCCATGGACAGCTACCTGTTCGCGCACACCAACCCGGTCTTCGTCATCGCGGACGGCGAGCCGATCCGGTCGCGGGACGATGCGGCGTTCTTCGTGCGCTGGATCGACCAGGTGCTGGATGAACTGCGCGGGATGGACCGCTGGGACGACCCGGCTCACAAAGCGGAGGTGTTGGCGACGTTCGAGGAGGGGCGGCGGCTGTACCAGGCGCAGGTGGATGCGCTGGGGGGGAGCGGGAGGTAGAGCGTGTCGTCTCCGCAGCTGGCTTTGGTCGCGGTCCTGGCGGTGCTCGCCGTGCATGCTGCGGCCTGCGAGCGGGATCCACCCGATACACCCGCGAGCCCTGCTCAGCCCGAAAACCGGGGCACCACGGTCGCCGGCGAGGACGGCTTCGACCTCTGGTTCGACGCGTGGGGCGAGGGACCGGCCATCATCTTCCTGGCGCGCCACCCGGACGAGAACCGGGCGCTTGCGGACGCGCTTTCGGACGACTACCGGGTGGTGATCCACGAACCCCGGGTGATCACGCTGGGGCAGCGGGGTCTTCTGGCCGAGGCGGCGGATGAGGCCGAACGGGCGCCGTGGGAAGCGCACCTGGGTGGCCGGCAGACCGACTGGGACCCCTCGGAAAAGGAAGACTACCCTGTCGAACTAGTAATCTCGGACCTTCATCGGGTCGCGGATGCCGCCGGTGTCGCCGAGTTCGTGCTCGGCGGGTATTCCGGCACGGCGCGGCTGGCTGCTTTCATGGCACCCTACAGCGAGCGGGCCGTGGGGCTCCTTGTGGGAGGGTACCACATCATCGGCAACACCGACTACTGGCTGGGGTTCACCGCCGCGTCCTCGGCCGCACAGTTGGAAGAGCCGAGCACCTCGGACTTCACGAGGATGTCAATTCTCCTCAACCGCCAGCAGGCTCTCCTGGAGCACGCTCGCGACGACCGCATCGCGTTCGGCCAGCTCTCCGGTCCAAGGATTGTGTGGGTCGGCGGCGAGGACGGCAGCCCGCAAGACTCGCTGATGGCGGAGGTCTTCCTGGGTGCCAACATCGCCGAGAGGGTGCGTAAACGCCCAGTCCGACTATGAGTTACTGGGTTTCGAGTTCTTCCAGCTCGAGGGGTTGGGGCACGTGGCCGCGTACGAAGCGGTTGACCAGGCTGCGCCGCTGGTGCGGGAGGCGCTGATCAGGGCGGGGTGGCGGTAGAAACCAGCCATCCTCTCGGCGGGACTATCCCTCGATTCGCTCCAGGAACGCCCGCATCTCCGGCACCATGACCGCCGGATCCAGGATCGCCGCCGTCTCCGCACCCGGGATTTCACGCACCGTCCAGCCCATCGCCTCCAGCGCTGGCCTCGCCTCGCGCAACCGCTCCACAAGACGCAACGGGATGCCCGCCACCGAGCTCTCGGCATTCGAACCGATCAGTGCTATCCGCGGGCAGTTGATCGCGGCCGCAACTTCGGCTTCGGGCCAATCCTGCATGGCGCTATAGAAGGTGTGCCACTGCGCGTATTGATCCGGGTTGCGCAGGATCACCATGGCATGCGGCGGCGGCTCGGCAAGCTGCACTTCGATGCCGCGCAACATGTCGGCGTAAGGTGCGCCAAGGGGCGGCCAGGTGCCGCAGATCAGCGCCGAGACCCGGTCCGAGCGCGACGCCAGTATGAGGCCGTTGATCGCGCCCCAGAGGTGGCCACAGCAGGCAAAGCGGTCGAACCCGGCCGCGTCCGCGACGGACAGGAGGTCGGCATACACTCGGTCAGGGGTCATCTCGGCGGGCGCCGGGACCATCGTCCTGCCGACGTTGGGGTAGTCGACGAGCAGGACGCGGTAGCGATCGGTGAGCCGGCTCAGGAAGCCGTCCTTCACCGCAGCCTGCTCCGGGCCGAAGATCTCGGCGTAGGACGCCATGAGCGGGAAGCCCAGGAAGAGGGGAACGCCGTCTTCTTGTCCGTGCACCTCGAAATGGATGAGGTGCTTGTCGGCCGTCCGGCAGTTCACGAGCACGGTTCCGGCGGTGAAGGTGGCCGAAGTGCGGATGAAGTCGCGTCGGTTCATGAGATGGAAGGGCTCAGGACGGGCGTTCGGTGTCTCCGCCGTCTGATTCCCCATCCAGCTCGGCCAGCAACTGACGGACGACCTCAAGAACGAACCCGGGTGTCTCGTACGGGTAGTTGTGGCCCGTGCCGGGTGGTGTGTGGATGAGCCGCGTGTCGCTCGAGACCTCCAGATACCGCACACGCACGCGCTCGAAGAAGTTGACCGCCCGACGCGCCGCGGCCTCTTCCATCTCCAGCGGCTCGATAATCCCGGTCGCGTCCTCGTCCGGAATCACGACCAGAACAGGCAAGTCGCCGAGTTCGCCGTCGTAGACCACGAGGTCCGGCGCGGCCGCCGATACGAAGTCCGGACTGAACTCCTGGAAAATGGAAGCCGTTGCGAACGACGTCGCGGGACGCCGCCCATTGGCCGCCATCGCTTCGCCCACGTCGGCCAGGAGAGCCCGCTGTTTGCGCAGCACCTCCCCGATCTCGCTCTCGGTCTCGGCCATCGCCAGTTCAGGATTGGTCCACCCACCGAAGATCTTGTCGAGACCCTGCTGCTCGGCATCCCGCACCAGACCATCCAGCGCCGCGGCACCGTACGCCGGCGCGTAGATGAAGGCGTCGGGCGGCGAGGCGTCGAGAAGCACGACAGCCGCCGTGCGCTCCGGGTACCCGCGGGCGAAGTTCGCGGCCAGCAGTCCGCCGTAGGAGTGTCCGGCCAGAACGAACGGGCCCTCCTCTCCGGCTTCCTCCAGCAAGGTCGCGAGTTCGACGGCTTCGGTCGCAGTGCGTCGCGGGAACGGGCCTGGATCGCTCCACCCGGTGCCCGGGCGGTCGAAGAGGATCGAGCGCGTCTCGTCGCGGATCGCCGCGTGCAGGTGATGCAGCGCCAGCCCCTGCGCATGGCCGCCCGGGATCCAGACGACCGTGGGCCCGCCCCCGGCATCACCCTCGGCGAGGATGTGCATCCGGTAGTCACCGACATCGACCAGGATGCCAGGAGGCGGGTGTGCATCGGCCAGGCGGCGGATCTCGATCATGGACATGGCGGCAGCGATCAGGACAAACGCCGCGAAAGCACCGACAAGCGCTCCCAGCACCCTGGCGGTATGGGCCCGTCCCATTGGCCGCCCCAACCGAGGGTGATGCGAGACGACCAGGAGGATGACGCCGATCGCGGCCACGACCAATCCGATGGCGACACCACCCCATGGGTGCGAAAGCAGTGGATAGAAGTGGGCTGGCATGGCGGGGCTGAAGCTGGCGTGCCGCGGTGCGCTGCGCCAGCCGGCACCGGGTTCGCGTTGACAGCGGCTGGACGGCTACCATTGGGAGTTGCCGGCCCTACCCCGTCATCGTGAGGAAGTCATGCGACCCCTTGTTCCCCCTGCGACGGCCCCCGCTGTTGCGCGCTCGCTCAAGCCCCTGCTCGCGCCCTTGCTTGCGGCGGTCCTGTTCGCAGCCACAGCAACCGCGCCCGCCGCCGCCCAATCCCCGGTCCTCGAGTCCTTCCGCGCCCAAATCGAGCTTGAATCCGTGGGGAGCCCCCGTATCTCGCCCGACGGAAGCATGATCGCGTTTTCCGTGACGACAACCGACTGGGAGGCCAACCGCTTCGACCAGGAGATCTGGCTGGTGGTGAGGGACGAAGAGCCCTTCCAGCTCACCCGAACCGCACCGGGGAGCAGCACGGGGCAGCAGTGGGCGCCGGATGGATCCCGGCTGGGCTTCATCGCCGACCGGGGCGACGGCGCGCAGGTATACGCCATCCGTCCGGAGGGCGGGGAGGCCGAGCAACTCACCTTCCACGACGGTGGGATCAGCGCCTTCCAGTTCTCTCCCGACGGCAGCCGGATCGCGTTCGCGGCCTCCGATCCCGCTCCCGACGACTTCGAGGAGCGCGAAGAACGCTACGGCGATTACGCGGTGGAGGACGCGGACTTCCGCATGACCCACCTCTGGGTGACGGACGCACACGCGGGCGGCGAACCTCGCCGGCTGACGGGAGGGGACGGCTACACGATCGGCGGCGGCTTCGGCGGCAGTGCGTTCGAATGGTCGCCCGACGGTCGCGAGATCGCTTTCGGCCACACGCCTACGCCCCAGGTCAACTCGTTCCCGCATGCCGACATTTCCGTCGTTGACATGGACGAGGGAACGGTTCGGACGCTGGTCGCGGAAGCCAGCTCCGAGCGCAGCCCCATGTGGTCACCGGACGGCTCACGCATCCTCTATTCCACCACCGCGGGCGCCAACCCGTTCTACGGAAACACCGAACTCGCCGTGATCGCGGCGGGCGGCGGCGAGCCGCGCATCCTCACCGCCGATTTCGACGAGAACCCGGCGCCCGTGGCCTGGACGGACGAAGGGGTCTTCTTCGTCGCGTCGCAGCGTACCGCGCGTCACCTCTTCCGGCTCGATCCCGAGTCGGGCGAGGTTACCCTCGAGGCGGACACCCCCGAGATGATCGTGACGGCCGACCTTTCGAGCGACGGCTCCGTGATGGCGCTCCAGGGCGAGGACCGCACCACTGTCGGCGAGATCTTCCGCGTGACGCGGCGGGCAGCCGCCACGCAGCCCATCACCGACATGACCGCCCAGCTCGCCGAATGGGGCGACCTCGGCGCGCGCGAGGTCATCCAGTGGGAGAGCGAGGACGGCGCCGAGATCGAGGGGGTGCTCATGAAGCCGCCGGGGTACGACCCCGAAACCACGTATCCGCTCATGGTGATCATTCACGGCGGCCCGACCGGCACGTCCCGTCCACAACTGGTCGGCGGCTACGTGTACCCAGTGCTGGAATGGCTCAAGAAGGGCGCCGTGGTCATGATGCCCAACTACCGGGGCTCGGCCGGCTACGGCGCCAACTTCCGCGCTCTCAACGTGCGCAACCTGGGCGTCGGCGACGCGTGGGACGTGCTATCCGGCGTTGAGGCACTCGTCGACCGCGGCATCGCCGACCCGGAGCGCGTCGCGGCCATGGGCTGGAGCCAGGGCGGCTACATCTCGGCCTTCCTGACCACCTCCAGCGACCGCTTCCGCGCGATCTCGGTGGGCGCGGGCATCTCCAACTGGATGACCTACTACGTCAACACCGACATCCACAGCTTCACCCGTGAATACCTCGAGGCGAACCCCTGGGACGACCCCGAGATCTACGCAAAGACCTCGCCGATGACCTACATCAAGCAGGCGAGCACCCCGACACTCATTCAGCACGGCGAATTCGACGCGCGCGTTCCCACACCCAATGCCTACGAACTCTACCAGGGTCTCCAGGACGTCGGCGTCGACACCCGGCTGATCATCTACAAGGGCTTCGGCCACGGGATCACGAAGCCTCGCGAGCGCCTGGCCGCCATGTGGCACAACTGGGAGTGGTTCGCCCGCCACATCTGGGGTGAGTCGGTGGAAATGCCGATTACGGAGGGAGACTTCAGCCGATGACCGCGAAGGAGAGCGGGGCGATGGACAGGCGATCATTCCTCGGAGTCGCGGCAGCAGCCGCAACCGGTTCAGCGCTGGAGACCAAGGCGCCTCTGACCGGCGACAGGACATCGGTCGCAACCGCGGATGCTTCGAGCCGGGACGCCCCGAGCCAGACCGCCGCCAATCAGGCTGCCCCCAACCAGACCGCTCCCGTCATCCACGGCTACGTCAAACCCGGCCTCGAATCCGTCCGCGAGACGTTCGCGGCCAACGCGCGCTTGCTGGGGACCGGCGGCGCGGCCTTCGCAGCCACCCACCAGGGCGAAATCGTCGTCGACCTCTGGGCGGGGATGGCCGACCATGACCGCCCCTGGCTCCGCAACACCCGTGTTCATGTCCAGTCCACCAGCAAGGCGGTCACCGCGGCCACCGCGATGGTGCTCCATGACCGTGGCGAACTCGACCTCGACGCGACCGTCGGCCACTACTGGCCCGAATACGCCACCAACGGCAAGGAGAACACCACGGTCCGCATGCTGCTCAGCCACGCAGCGGGCTCCACCCAGCTGCCCGGCTACACCGAGTTGCTCGACCTCGACGGCAACGGCTTCGACCAGTACGACGAAATCGCCCGGCGCCTGGCCGCGGCCGAGCCCGACTGGGAGCCCGGGACCGCTCACGGCTACCACGGCTACACCTACGGCAACCTGGTCAGCGAGGTCGTCTACCGCATCATCGGGAAGCGCGCGGGCGAGTTCCTGCGCGACGAAATGGCCGGGCCGTGGCAGCTCAACACGTGGCTGGGCACGCCTTACGAAGAGCAGCGCGACCTGGCTGCGATCAAGCCCTGGCCCGAGGCTCCCGTGCACGAGTCGGTGGCGGAGATGTACGCGAGTGTCAGCGCCCAGATGGCGGAGCTGGATCTGTCCGCCTTGACCGATCCGTCAACGTGGCAGTACCACGCGGCGTTCCGCGGGCTACTGGGCGGTCCGATGAACGTGTTCATGCTGCAGGTGGGGCGCCTGTGGAGTCAGCCGAAGGCGTTGGCGGCCGAGTTCGGGGCGGCCAACGTCACAACGGACGCCCGGAGCCTGGCCCGGCTGTACACGCCACTCGCCATGAACGGGGTGCTCGACGGCCGCCAGGTGGTCGAACCCGAGACAGTGCGCGAATTCACCACCCCAACCCCGCCCGGCGGCCCGGATCTGCTGATCGGCCTAGAGCAGAAGTGGACGCCGGGGAGCCATCACGCCAACAACTCGTACTTTCCGGCGCTTCCCCCGATCTACGGCCCCAACCCCAACGCCTTCGGCATGAGTGGCGGCGGTGGAAACTACGGTTTCGCGGACCCCGCGGCCGGAATTGCTGGCGGCTTCGTGCGCAACCACTACAGCAACACGATGGGCCTCAGCGCGCTGCTGGTGGACGCGTTGTACAAGGCCATGTGAAGCAGATTCGCGTTTCAGCTGAAACGCCCCCGGCAGCATTGGAGACCGTCATGCCAAGAAGAGTGACACTACTGCCCCTCATCCTGATCGCCGCCCTCCCCACCGCGATCGTCGCCCAGGACGCGGACGAGTGGAGCATCGAGGAATCGCGGGCTCCTTCCACCACCCCTCTCAGGTTCACCGCGACGGAAGGCACGTGGATCAGTCTCGATGTCTCGCCGGACGGGCGGAGCACATGAGGCCTGAATCACGGCAGGGAATCACGTAAGT
>JAPPNN010000045.1 GCA_028873815.1 Gemmatimonadota bacterium
TTCCCGCTGGAAACCGGCCCCGCGTTCAGGCTCATTTGCCGTTGGACAAGACTCATCCTTGACAGTCCCCCGAGCGATACTCATTTTGGCAAGCCGTTGCGAAACGGGTCCGGAAGTCCGAGACTCCATGGGTCGCGCGCTGGGCGCGGCCAACTTCAACCATCAGCACAGGACCGAAAGCAGGAGGTTCCCTTGGCCAGCTTGATGACCGTGTTCGACGTACTGCTTCAGCTTCCCGGAATGGAAGCTCCAGATCTCACCTTTACCGAGCAGATGGTGCAGTCCTGGGAGGACGCCGGTGACATGCGCTGGCCGCTAGGGGCCTGCGTGGTGGTGGGTATCATCGTGATCATCTGGAAGTTGATCGACATCTTCCGCAAGAGCAGTGCCACGAGGAAGGTTCTCCGGGCGGTCGACGGACTCCTTGCGCAGCACCAGATCAAGGAGGCGCTGGAGCTTACGCGAGAGTCCGATTCTCCGGCTGCCAACATCCTCTACGCGGGGCTCGAGCGTCAGGACGAGGGGACGGATCGCGTGATGAAGGCCATCGAGAACCAGGGCCTCATCGAGCTGTCCAAGCTGGAGAGCGGGCTTGTCATTCTCGCGACGCTTACCAACGTCGCGCCCCTGCTGGGCTTCCTCGGGACGGTGATGGGGATGATCGCGGCCTTCCAGGCGATCGAGCTGGCCGGCGAGGTGGACGCCACCACGGTTGCGTCGGGGATCAAGATCGCCCTTACGACCACCGCGGCCGGGCTCGCGATCGCGATCCCGGTGAGCATCGCCCACAACTACTTCGTGTCACGGATCGACCACCTCGTGATCGACATGGAGGAGTCGGCGCAGAAGATGATCGACGCCCTCTTCGCGATGCAGACGGGCCGGTCGACCGGCGACTAAGCAGAGATCCCCGGCTTCGGGCAGTCCGCGTGCGGCATTCCCGCCCTGTTGAAGCGGGAATGGCGCCGCGGGCTGCCCGGTGTCTTTTTCTGGCGGCGGCCGTCTCCGCGGCTTGCGCCGCCAACTCTCTTTCGGGCCAGGAGCAGCCCGGTGCTGCCGTAGGCCCGTCCATTCCCGATTCGATCCGTCGAGACCTGGCGGACGGTCGCCACTGGAAGGCCAGCCGCGCGCTGCGGTCCCACCTCGGGCCGATCGAATCGGCGTCCTGGGCCGACCGTCTCGTGTTGGCGGAGGCCGAAGCCGGGTGGAAGAACTGGGACGGAGCCATCGCGGCGCTCACGCGCGGAGTTGGCGACGCGGAAGCCGTGCCGCCGCGCGTCTGGTTCGTGCTCGGCAGCGCGCGGCAGGCAGCGGGCGACGCGGAGGGAGCCGTGTCGGCGCTCACCCGCTTCGTGGAGACCGACGCTGCGGACGCGCGCGAGACACTGGTCGTTCATTCCCGCCTGGCCCGTTCCGCGGCGGCAGGCGGCGAGCCGGACCTTGCGGTCGAGCACGTGAGCGCGATTGGCGACCGGGCGCCGCCCCTGGCCGATTGGACGGCGCTGGCGGCGGCGCGTGTTCTCTCCGATGCGGGTGAGGCGGGGGCGGTGCGCAACCTGCTTGGGCTGATGGGGGACCCGGCGGTCCGAGGGCTGGGTTGGGCGCTGGAGATGGATGCATGGGCTGCAGCGGGCGACACGGCACGTGCGCTCGAGTCCCTTGTGGCCATTGCGTCGGGGGGTGGGGAGGTCGCCGCCGCGGCGCGAACCGGACTCCTTGACCGCGAATGGCGTTTCCGGCTCGCGCTGGGCGACTCGGACGGGTCGGTCGCCGCGATGGAAGAACTGTTGCGGCACACGACCCGCGGGTCGGCCGCGACGGAAGCCGCGATGGTGCACTGGCGCGTGGCTGTCGGCTCCGGTCCGGAGATACTTCGCCTCGTCGCGGCGGCCATGGGCAGCGGCGGCGAGTTCGGTTTCGCGGTGCGCGCCTGGAGGCTGGTGGCCACGCGGGGCGGAACCCTGACCGATCGTGATCGTCTTGCCCTGGCGCGCGCCTACAACGGCAGCGGCGACCGCACCCGGGCAGTGGAGGTCTACCGGGAACTCTCGAACGCCGATGACCCGGGGATCGCGGCCGCAGCCCTGCGGGCGTGGGCGGCCATCCGGTCCCGGCAGGGACGATATGGAGATGCCCGGACCCTGCAGGACCGCCTCGTGGAGCGGTATCCGGACAGTCCGGCGGCGCTGGACGTCGTCTTCTTCCGGGGCGACGACCACCAGGACGCGGGGCGGCTGGACCAGGCTGTCGACCACTACCGGCAGGTCGTCTCGATGTCTCCCTCGGCGGACCGGGCCGGTCTGGCGAAGATGCGCTGGGGTCAGATTCACCTGGCCCGGAACGAAACCGAGTTGGCGCGGCGGGTCTTCCTGGAGTACCTGGAGGACTTCCCCGGCGGACGTCGCTGGGAGGAGGCGAGCTACTGGGGGGCGCACCTGGCCGAGATGGCGGGCGATTCCGCAACCGCCGGGGCACTGCGGGGTCGGCTCCGGGAAGAGAGTCCGACATCCTACTATGCGTTCCTCGCGGATCCGTCCGCGGACTCGGTGTTCCGCCCGGCCCTGGCCGACGCGGGCGTTCCTGCCGAAGAGGCAAACGCTCCTGCCGGCAAGGCGACCGTTCCCACCGCCCCCGAATGGCTCGCGCCCGAACTGGAGATGCTGGCGCTCCTGGACGAGGCCGGGCTGGAGGGTGCTGTGGCTTCGCGAATCGCTTCGATGAGGGCCATGGCCGGCGACTCGTCCGAATCCCTGCTCAGCCTCGCGGTGGCGCTCCACGCCGCCGGACACGTGCTCGAGGGGATTCGCGTGGGACTGCTACTTCGTGGCCAGGGCCGGTCCTGGGACCGGACGCTGCTTGAGGTCGTGTACCCGTTTCCCCACCGCGAGCTTGTGGAGTCCCGCGCCCGCGACCTCGGGCTGGACCCCTATCTGGTCGCCGGGATCATTCGTCAGGAGAGCGCTTTCGTGCCCGATATCGTGTCGCCGGCCGGGGCGATCGGTCTCATGCAGGTGATGCCGGCGACCGGGCGGCAGCTCGCGGGCCGGATCGGACCCCGGAGCTTTAGCACCGAAACGCTCGAGACCCCGGAACTGAACGTGCACCTGGGCGCCCGATTCCTGGCAGACCTGATGCGCCGTTACGAAGGCGACATCCCGCTGGTGCTGTCGGCCTACAACGCGGGACCCAGCCGCGCCAACCGCTGGCGGCGTTTTCCGGAGGCGGAGGACCCGCACCGCTTCACCGAGCGCATCCCCTTCGCCGAAACACGCGGCTACGTGAAGAACGTGGTGCGGAATCGGGCGCTCTACCGGTGGCTGTACGGAGAGGCCGAGGCTTCAGGGCCGGCCTCATGATCGAGACGCTGCAGCTGACCCGCTACTTCGACCGCAAGGCAGCCGTCCAGGAACTCGACATGCGGGTCGAGCCGGGCGAGATCCTCGGCTTTCTGGGGCCGAACGGAGCGGGCAAGACCACCACCGTGAAGATCCTCACCTGCATGATCAGGCCATCGCAGGGTTCGGCCCGGGTGGCGGGGTTCGATGTCGTGCAGGACCCCATGGAGGTCAAGAGGCGTCTGGGGTACGTGCCGGAGGCGGGGGCGATGTACGAGGCCCTGACCGCGCGTGAGTACCTCATGATGGTCGCGAACCTGCGGGGCACCGAGGCCGAGTCGGCCGGCAGGAGGATCGACGAGTTGCTGGATCTCTTCGGGATGCTCGACGCGCTGGATCAACCTCTTTCGGAACACTCCAAGGGGATGAAACAGAAGGTACTGATCACCTCGGCGCTGATCGGCAACCCGGAAGTTCTCTTCCTGGATGAACCCCTGAACGGCCTGGACGCCAATGCCGCCCTGGTGGTGAAGGAACTGCTTCGTGAATTGGCCTCGCAGGGGCGGACGATCCTCTTCTGTTCGCACATCCTCGAAGTGGTGGAACGGATCTGTACCCGGATCGTGATCATCGACGAAGGTCGGGAGGTCGCTGAAGGCACCGCCGCGACGATCGCAGCCGAGGCGGGTGCCACCAACCTCGAGCAGGCGTTCGCGCGACTAACCGGAGTGCGGGATGCGGCAGAGGTTACGCGCGGGCTCCTGACCGCGCTGGACTCGGACGCGACCTCATGATCGCAAAGTGGGTGGTCGAAGCCACGGGAGCCGACTACTCCCAGTGGCGCGTGCTCACCAGGACGATGTTGAAGAACCAGCTGCGCACGGCCAAGGCCCTGCAAACCACAACCGAGAAGAAAAAGCACGGCCGCAAGATCCCCTGGGGCACGCTCGTGATGTATGGCCTGTTCGGGCTCTACAACAGCTTCCTCGCCGTGGTAGTGCCGGGTGCCTTCATGTCGGGCACGCTGGTGCTCCTGATGATCTGCATCATGATTGCGACATCGATCCTGGTCGATTTCCAGTCGGTGGTGGTTTCGGCGCACGACTACGAGATCCTGGGCTATCAGCCCATCTCCTCGCGAACCTACTTCGTTGTGAAGGTGACCAGTGTCCTGCTCTACACCGGAATCATCGGCGGTCTGATGGGCGGATTCGCTACGATTTCGTTTCTGGTGATCTACGGTCCGCTGGTTGCTGCGGCGTGGATTGCGGCGGTGGCCGGGGTCATCGTCTGGACCACGCTGGCAATGGTGTACCTGTACGCTGCGATGATTCACCTGGTCCCGCAGCGACGCCTGCGGCGCGTGCTGTCATACCTGCAGCTCGTAGCGGGATTCGTTGTATTCGCTCCGCTGGCCCTGGTCACGTTGACGGATTGGCTCCCGACCACGGCCGTCGATCCGCCGATACAGCTCCTGGTGCTGCCTTCGACATGGTTCGCGAGTGTGCTTCCTATTGCCGAGGGGAACTGGAGCGCGTCGATTCTCCTGTCCGCGGTCGTCGCGTTCGGGAGCATCTTCGTTCTCGTTCGCTACGTGGGAGGCAGACTGTCGTTTTCCTACGCCGAGCGCCTGGGCGCGATCGTGTCCAGAAGCACGCGTGCGCGGCGGCCGCGGGTACCTGGACGATCCGCACGAGTCCGGATGTCGCCCGAGCTGCGCGCCGTCGCGACGCTGGTGCGCGGGCAGTTCCGGGACGACATGAACTTCAGGCTCGGTGTTCTGGCCATCCTGCCGGTCACGGTACTCTACGTCTTCATGGGGCTCAGGGACGGACCGCTCCCCGACCCCTTCCTGGAGCTGGGCTTCGGCGCAAGCAACCTGTTTCTCATTCACTTCGCCGTGCTGGGCATGCCGCTGATGCTGATGGAGAACCTCTTCCGGAGCGAGTCCTACAAGGCCGCGTGGGTGTTTTTCGCGGCCCCCGTCGACCGTGCCAGGCTGGTCAGCAACTCCGGCAACTGCGTGACGGTCTTCTTCCTGATCCCGTATCTCATCATGCTCGCCGGGGTCCTGGCCTGGGCGTTTGGCAATTTTTGGCATGCGGTGGCACACGTGTTGCTGCTCGGGCTTATGGCCCATCTGCTGGTCCACACGGTGCTGATCGCCGCACCGCGTCTTCCCTTCGCGGCGCCACCCCGCGCCGGGGGCAGGATCGGTCCGGTAATGGGGGTCATGCTCCTCGGAATGATCGGCGTGGGGCTGTTGCCGCTGTTGCTCTGGGTGGCCTACGTGCGCCCGCTGAATACCGTGGTGGTGATCGCCGTGCTCATGGTGGCGGCCCTGCTGATGCCCCGGTACGTAACGCGGAGGGTGCGCGACCGGGTCGGGGAGTTGGAGTTCACCGGATAGCCCGAAGCCTGACGTTACATCAGGGTGGCCATAGGGCCCGGCACCCCTTGCTTGACGCCCCCGGTTGCGGATCCCCATCATGCAGCCGGCACAACGGTCACGGTCGTGTTCCTCGCCGGAAGCGGCCGACAGTACAACACTTCTTCGAAGGATGGCAGGAATGGCAAGAGGGACGGTCAAATGGTTCAATGATGCAAAGGGCTACGGATTCATCTCCCGGTCCTCCGGCGACGACGTTTTCGTTCACTTCACGTCGATTCAGGGCGAAGGCTTTCGAACCCTCGCCGAGGGAGAAGAGGTGGAGTTCGAACTCCGGGAAACGGAACGGGGCCTGCAGGCGGCCAACGTGATTCGAGCCTGACCGTCCAACCACTTGCCGGGGGCGGCGCGCAGGACACCGCGTCGCCCCGGTGCCGGCCCACAGTGGCCTCCCCGGTGCCTCTGTGCCCTCAGCCTCAGCCCCGGTGCCTCGCCGGCGGCGACTAGTGCAGGATATTGCGGGATCGCAGGTGGGCGATCACCGCTCCGATCATGAATGGCCTGACGCGATAGCGATCCGCCCGCGCGGGAGTCGGGTCATCCGATCCGCTGTCTGCGGCAGGGATTTCGATCACTTGCTGGTCCAGGAGCGACCGGAACGTGTGCGGAGCCCGGGCCGCGGGAGCGCGCACGACCTCGCGGTACTCCTCGACGGTGAGTGTGCCGTGGTCGAGGATCGCCTCCAGGGCAAAGCTCTGAGTCAGGTCGAGCATCTCCAATTGCGGGCTGAGCGGCTCCAGCGGCTGGACGAGCAGGCTGCCCTCGAGAGACTGAAAGTCGGCGGACCTCAGCCAATGGAAGAGCGCAAGTCGGATGGAGCCCTGTGAGGCCCTGTGCAGCCGCTCGAAGTAGTTCCGCTCGATCAGTTGCTGCTGCTTGTCGCTTCGGCCTATTTGTTGCGCGCGGGTGCGAATCGCCTCGCGTCGCCGTGTCGGCTCGGCGTACTGCAGGGGGAGGCCGCTGCGCAGGTGGCGGGCGAGTATCGCCTCACGTAGACGCTCGGCCGTGAGGGGCGCAAGCGAGAGGCGCTTGACGTCGGCCAGGTAGCCGGGTGCGCGTTTGCGGACCAGTTGCCAGGCCGGCGAGGACATTGAGACGATCCAGAAGATCCGGGCCTCGGTTCTGGTCATGACGCCGAGCAGGCGCTCGAACAGGCGACTGCCGCCGCGAACGCGGAGGTGCAGGTGTTCCGCGCCCTCGAGGATGACAACGCCGGGGGTGGCACCGGGCGGTGCTTCAAGAATGCGTTGGGCGAGGAGGTCGAGGTCATCGGTTCTTTCGAGGCCCAGCCAGCCGCCCAGAGCCGCCGCAAGTTCGGACTCGGTGCGGATCCGCGTTTGCAGGATCCTCCTCACGACCCGCTGATCGTCGTCGGCAAGGCGAGCGGCGACGACGTTCAGGAAGCTCGTGATGCCGGCGCCCGGGGGCGAAACCACGACCTGGCATCCCGGCCCGCCTTCGCGCCAGCGCGCCCATGCGGCCGCGACCTCGGCCAGAGCGTCCTCCCTCCCGGCGAGCAGTCGCGGGTCCGTCACGGGCTCGAAGGCGAACAGGCGTCTGTAGACGACCGGCAGTGTGCGTGCGAACTCTGCTGCCGAAGCCAGCGTGTGTTCGCGGAGATCGGTGGCGCCCGGAGGCGGTGGGCGGATGCCCAGCGTGCTGGCCAGAGGACGCAGCAGCCTGCCCAGGCTCTGAATCCCCACCGCAACGCCGCGGCCCAATTGGACGAGACGTTCCCGCCAACGCCGCCAATCCCGTGCCACCTCGGTCGCAACGTAGGAACGCGCGTCCAGGTAGCCGGCGGTCAGGCGGTCGGCGGTAACCCGGCGCCTAAGCCGCTCGGTGCCCTCGTCGACCTCGGCAATGGCGTCCTGCGTTGCCGCCTCCAACCCGCTTTGCAGCGCTTCCCGCGCCCGTGCAGCCTTGTTGAGCGCCCTCTCGAGTCCGTTGGAGACCAGCGCGATCGCCTGTTCCGATTCGGCGGCGCCTGCGTCCGAGGTCTCCGCGATCGCCGCCTCATATCCGTAGGAGGATACTTCAAGGAGTTCAGCGACCTGCGCGTGCACTTCCTCCAACGCACGGACCATCGCCCGCGGCGCCGTACGAATGCGCTCCATTCTCAGCGTATCAAACGCCTGGACGGCCGCGTCCCGCAACTCGACCTCTCGTGCATCCCGTCCCGGACCGCGCATGCGCTCCCCGGGATCGGGAATGTCGTGAACGGTCAGGGACTCAGGCAGTTGAAGGCACAGAGCCTCGATGTCCGCAACGGCCTCTTCGGCCCCGGCGGTCAGGTCGCGTGCGACACTGGGCGGTGCAGTCAGGGCTTGGGCCGCTTCCCTCAGACGCTCGTCCGTTCTTGTCTGCTCCTGTTGCAGAACGTCCGGCACTCCCGCCCTGACGTCTGCCGATTGGGCGACCCGAGCGAGCCCGGCGCGCAGTTCGCCTTCCACGGCCTGCAACACGCCATCCGCCTCCGCCGCCGAAGCTGCCCAGCCCTCGACCATGCGCCGGCTGATCGCGCGGGTGCCGCTTGTCACCCCGAGAAGGCGCTGATACAGCTCCAGGCGGCTTGCCGTCTGCTCGGACCATTCGTCCCATCGACGTGCCAGCCCGGAAAGTTTCCAGGCCCCCGGAGTTCCGCCGCCCCCCGCGCCCGCAAATGTCCCGGCCACGGCCACGGTCGCCTTCAGACGGTGTGCGAGCTGGCCGAAATCCTCGCCCATCTCACGCCCCGATGCCTTTGTGACTCCGTCGAGCAGCGCCTCCAGCTCGCTATGGAGCGTCCCGGCGGCTTCCAGCACCCGATCGGGCCCATCCCGAACCGTTGAGCCGTCCTCGCCGGCGCCGACCCACGCGGACCACGCGCGCTCGATGTGTCCGAGCCACTCGGCCCGGTCGCGCTGGCTGGAGCGGAAGGCGCGGATCTGCGCCGGAAGGACGTGCGACGCGAGATGAGCACGGGCCAGGCGGGCGACGGCGATATCGTGGTCGGTGCGCCGCCACACGATGGGGCGTAACGCGCGTGCGGCGAACCGCCTGAGTCGCTCTGCCGCTCGCAGGCCAGGACGGCCGTGGAGGGCACTGGACGCCACCGGAGCCCGTACGAGGACAGGCAGGTCGTCCAGGGCTGCGCGCACGTCCTCGGTGGTCGCGGCGAGGCGGTCGTGGAGCTGCCTGGCGAGGCCGCCGCGACGGAGAGCGAGGCGGATGGGCTTGAGCACGTCGCGCGCGGTCCGGCGGCGGTATTCCTCCTCGGAGTGGTCGGCGGCGCTGAACTGTTTCAGGGCTTCCGCGTGCGCGGCCACCGCGTGAGCGAGGACCTGGCGAACGGGCTGCCAGGCCCGGTCCTCCTGGTCCTCCCACAGGGCGCGGTACGGATCGTGAACGGCGGTGGCGATCGCGGCGACGATCTCGTCGTCGGTCATGCCGGGCGGGGAGCGATCGACCACACGCGGGGAGCCGGACTGGTTCACGTTGCCGTCGGACCACCGGAAACGGGCAAGTCGACCGGGTCGACGGGCGGATACCATTCGTGCTCCGCTGCGAGACCCTCGGCCCTGAAGCCCTCCCGGGCACGCTCGGTGATGTCGCTTTGCAGAAGGAACTCGAAGCGCGGATCGAGCACGTAGGCACGCACCCTGACCCGGGTCACGAAGGTGGTGCGGAACTGATCGGAGACGAAGACCTGTATGGGCTTTTCGAGGAAGACGTATTGCGACGTCACGGCCGCGTCGAAAGCGATCTCCTTGGCCATTTTCTCGTCGATCCGGCCGGGAAGGTACAGGTCCGTGACCACCTGGCAGTTGAGCTGGCCGGCGTTGGCGTTGGCCACCTGCTCCTGCACGACCTGGGAGTTCGGTACCGTCACGAGGTTGTCGTCGGCGGTCACGATGCGTGTCGAACGCAGGCCGATTGAGACCACTTCCCCGTATGTTCCGCCAACGGAGATCTTGTCACCGACCTGGAAGGGCTGGTCGAACACGACGATCAGGCCGCCGAAGACGTTCTTGAGCAGATCCTGCGCCGCGAAGCCGAGTGCGACCCCGAGTGCCGCGCTCGCGGCGAGCAGTCCCTGGGCATCGACCCGGAAGATCGTGCGCACGATCAGGTAGCCCGCGAGTCCCCATAGCAGCATGCGTGTGATGGGGATCAGCCACTTGAATGTGAGCCTGCGCCGGACGCTGCGTTCGGCGAGGGTCTCCAGGATCCAGATGAGGGCGCGGATAAGGAAATGGAAGGCCACAAGCACGACGAGCGACCAGAAGATGCTGACCCCGAGACTCTGGACTTCGTCCCGCGCCTCTTCGAGATCTAGCCCCTGGCCCTCGTCCGCGGCCGTGTCGGCGGCCGACGCGATCCCCTGTGCCCCCGCGGCCTCCATCAGTTCGAGACGGTCGAGGATACTTTCCTGGGCTGCCATGATCTCGGTGAGCCTGGCCGAGATGGAGTCGATGGCCGGCGAGCCGGACGCGACCGCGGTATCGGTTGCCAACTCGATCGCCAGGGCCACCGAGTCGGGCGCCGTCACCGAGTCCGCCGGAGGCGTCTGCACCGCGTCGGTGGCCGCGGGTGGCTCTATCGCGGGCGTGCCCGTCGTGTCGGCCACCGCGGGCTGCTCTGCAGCGGGCACCCGTGCCGTGTCGGCCCCGCCGCCTGGCGGATCCCCCTCGCCGCACCCGGCCAGAACCAGGAGCGCCAGCAGGCCCGTGCCGAACACCTGGCATCGGGAACGAGGGCGTCGCCGGGACGGAATCCTCATCAACTTGCCGCCGAATGTCGCATCTTTGCCGCCGTTGTTCAGTTCCGAACTCGTTATATTGCCATGCCGGTCCGCTTGCAAGTTACTCCGGGGCCCCGTGCCGACCCAACCGCGGCGTATCTCCGTCCGGGCGCCGGGGACCGGGCCGAATTCGGCCGACCTATGGAAATCCCACCCAAAACCGCGCCGCGCATCTTTCTGATCGATGCATACGCGCTGATCTATCGTTCCTTCTTCGCGTTCCTGAACCGGCCGCTCACGAACGCCCGGGGCGAGAACACGTCGGCGCCCTTCGGCTTTGCCAACTTCCTCTACGGCATCCGCGACGACTACGAGCCCGACTACATCGCGGTCGTTTTCGATGCGGGGCGCAGTCACCGCGAGAAGCTGTACCCGGACTACAAGGCCACGCGCGAGAAGATGCCCGAGGAACTGCGGGACAGTCTGCCCCGCATCCGGGAGATGGTCGAGGCTTTCCGCGACCGGGTGATCGCAGTTGAGGGATGGGAGGCGGATGACGTGATCGGGACCCTGGCGGCGCGCGCGGCGGCGGCGGGGCTGGAGGTCGTGATCGTCTCGGGCGACAAGGACTTCTTTCAACTGGTGGGTCCCGGTGTGCAGCTGCTGAATCCCGGAAGGGGCGGGCCGCACGGGGTGGCGGCGAACTGGGTGGACGAAGAGGCGGCGACCAGGAAGCTGGGGGTCGGACCCGGCCAGGTGGTGGACTATCTGGCGCTCGTCGGCGACAGCTCGGACAACGTGCCCGGGGCTCCGGGAATCGGCCCCAAGACGGCGGTCAAGCTCCTGGAACAATACGGGACCCTCGACGAGGTGCTTTCCCGCGCCGGGGAAGTGAAGGCCAAGCGCCCGCGCGAGTCGCTGCTGGAGCATCGGGAACAGATCCTGGTGTCCAGGGAACTGGTCACCATTCGCACCGACCTCGCACTCGACACCGATCTCGAGGACCTGCGGACTTCGGATCCTGACAACGATCGCCTCCGGACCCTGTTCGTCGACCTGGAATTCCGGACCCTGCTGGACCGGCTGGACGCCGAGGCCGGCGGCGGTACGGCCGAGAGCGGCCCTACGGTGGCGCGGTCAAGGCGAGTGCTCGTCATGGATCCGGACCAGCTGCGGGAGGTCGCGCAGGCCTGCCGAGATCAGGGACGGATGGCCGTGGCGGTGTTGAACCGCACCCTGCAACCGACGCGTGGCGGTGTTGCCGGTGTGGCTGTTGCAGCCGAAGCGGACACCTCGTACTACCTGCCGGTCGGGCACGAGACCACGATGTCGCTGGCGCTTGGAGAAGCGGATGACACGCACCCCTCCAATCTGCCACCGCTGGATCACGAGGCGTTCGCTCCGATACGGGCCATTCTGGCCGACCCCGCGATCGTCAAGATCGGCCACGACATCAAGGGTTCATTGATCGCCTGCCGACGGGCCGGACTGGAACTGGGCGGACCCTTCCGGGATGTCATGGTGGCGTCCTACGTGCTGGACCCGGGACGCCGGCGTCAGGACCTTGCCGCCCTCGCCACGGACTTCCTCGGATTGACGGCCACACCGCCGGCCAGGGTGCTCGGGACGGGCAAGAAGCGGCGCATTCTCGGCGAGGTTTCCGCGGAGGACGCCCTCGATTTCGCGGCCGAGCAGGTCGAGCTACCGATGCGGCTCTGGTCGCTGTTCCGGGAACGGCTCGCGGACCCGCCATCAGGCCCCGACGACAATTCGCTGAGGGCGCTCTTCGAGGACCTGGAGACGCCGCTGATCCCGGTTCTGGCCGACATGGAGATGAATGGCGTCGGAATCGATTCCGCCTTCTTTGCCGAGATGAGCCGCAAGCTGGGCGATGAGCTGCGTCTGATTCGGGACGACATTCACCGCGTGGCGGGCACGGAGTTCAACATCAACTCGACACCGCAGCTGCGCGAGATTCTCTTCGAGCGTCTGGAACTGCCTGTCCTGAAGCGGACGAAGACGGGACCTTCCACGGATTCATCGGTGCTTGAGGAACTGGCCCTCCGCGGACATCAACTGCCGCGGCTGCTCCTGGACTATCGGCAACTCGAGAAGCTCCGGAATACCTACGTGGACGCCCTTCCGGCGCTCGTCAACCCGGAGACGCGGCGCATTCATACGACTTTCAACCAGACCGTTGCCGCGACCGGTCGTCTTTCGTCCTCCGACCCCAATCTGCAGAACATCCCCATCCGTACTGCGGTCGGACGGGAGATTCGCCGGGGATTCGTCGCCCCTCCGGGGTTTCAGCTCATGACCGCCGACTACTCGCAGATCGAACTGCGCATTCTGGCCCACTTCTCCGGGGACGAGGTCTTTGTCACGGCCTTTCGCGAAGGAAAGGACGTCCACCGCGAAACGGCGGCGGTGATCTTCGAGGTGCCCGTGGAGGAGGTGACGGGTCGGATGCGCGACCAGGCCAAGACCGTGAACTTCGCGACGCTCTACGGCCAGGGTCCGTTCTCGCTGGCTCGTCAGCTGGGGATTCCGATGGAGGAAGCGAAGCGCTTCATCGCACAGTACTTCGAACGATTCGCGGGGGTGCGGCGCTTCCTCGATGAACAGGTGGCACAGGCGAAGGAGCTGGGGTTCGTGGCCACCCTCATGGGACGGCGCCGATTCGTGCCGGAACTTCGCGCCCGCGCCTGGAACGTGCGTCAGTTCGGTGAGCGGGTGGCGCAGAACACCCCGATCCAGGGTACGGCGGCCGACCTGATCAAGGTGGCCATGATCCGGCTGCGCCACGTCGTGGGCGGGACGCCGGGTGTGCGCATGGTCCTCCAGGTCCACGACGAACTCGTGTTCGAGATTGCCGAAGAGCGGATGGCCGAAGTGACGGGGACGGTCGTGGACGTGATGGAATCGGCCATGGACCTCAACGTGCCGCTGCGGGTGGATGTAGGCACGGGAGAGACCTGGTACGACTGCAAGGCGTAGGAGCCCGTGGACAAAATCCCCCCGGCGCCTCGCCGCTCTCGGTGCTCGGGCGGCTTTATCCACGGACTCCTGGTTGGCGGCGCCTTCGCCGCACTGCGCGAGAATCAGTCCCATCCCGCTATGTAGACGCCCATTGGCCAGGCTCATCTTCCGTGCGCAACGGTCACCGGCATGGGAGCGGACCGGGCGCGCCTGGAGGGCGTGGCCGTCGCTCGGGCCGACAACAACGGAGGAATGGACTGTGAGCCGATCCGTCAACAAGATCATCCTGGTGGGAAACGTCGGAAGCGATCCTGACGTGCGCGTCACGAGCGCCGGCGTGAAGATCGCTCGGGTCTCCCTGGCCACGAACTGGCGCACAGGGGGGGAGCAGCCCGAGGAGCGAACCGACTGGCATCGGGTCAACCTGTGGGGCCGGCTCGCGCAGGTGGCGGAGGACTACGTCTCCAAGGGCGACAAGCTGTATGTGGAAGGGTACCTGCAGTACGACTCGTATGAGCGGGACGGGGTCACGATTCCCACCGCCGAAATCAGGGCCCGCGAGATGATCATGCTGACCCCGAAAACCGAAGACTAGCGGGGAGCCCGACTCCCCGTGCGGAATCCGGACTTCAGTTTGCCGTCCAGAACCCCTGAAGAGAGTCGCCGTGCGGGCTGTCGCGGAGCTTCTCGAAGGCACGGTTGCGGATCTGGCGGATGCGCTCCCGGGTGACGCCGAGAAGCGAGCCGATTTCTTCGAGGGTGCGCTCTTCGCCGTCGTCGAGACCGTAGTACAAGTAGAGGATCTTCCGCTCCCTCTCCGTGAGGTAGCAGTCGAACATGCTCTCGAGGTAGTCGCGGCGGGCGACGGCCTCGACATCCTCCTCGATCTCGGCGGCATCGGCCCCGGCGAAGCGCTCGCCGAAGCTGGCGCTGTCGCGGTCGCCACGGTCCAGCGGCGCATCCAGGCTGAGTTCGGCTGCAGCCACTCTGCGCAGTGCACGGACCGTGTCGACCGGCTCTCCCATCTCGCGAGCGAGTTCCTGGTCGGTTGGAGTGCGACCGAGTTGCTGCGTCAGGGTCGTGTTGGTGCGCGCCAGGCGGGCAAGATTCGAATTCTGGTTGAGAGGGATACGCACGGAGCGCGTCTGCTCGGCGAGAGCCTGGAGCACGGTCTGCCGGATCCACCACACGGCATAGGAGATGAACTTCACGCCCTTTTCGGGATCGAATTTCTTCACGGCCTTCAACAGCCCCTCGTTCCCTATGCACACCAACTCGGCGAGTCCCAGTCCGCGTCCCTGGTACTTCTTCACGTAGGAGATGACGAACCTGAGATTGGCGGTAACGAGGCGTTCCGCCGCCTCCTTGTCACCTGTTCGAGCTCTTCGCGCCAGCGCCCTCTCTTCTTCGGGGTCCGAGATTAGGGGATAACGTTCCACATCCTGCAGATACTGATCAAAGGAATCGAGACCGCGCGAGGCTGCGAACAATGCCGTCCTCCTGTGAAGGGTTATTGCATCCTGACCTTCTCCGAGACCCTGGGGCCGGAAGCATCGCGAAGCGCGGCGGGAATCTCTTCGCGGTGACCCTCGGATCATGGAGAAAGTGGGATCATTCTATCGCCGAACGCTCTTGAAGTCAAATGTTTGTGACTCGTCCGACCGCTGCGGCTGGGGCCGAAGTCGCCTTCCGCTCGACGGTTGCGATCCCCCGCCGGGGTCAGCGATTGAATTGCCCGCCAAACAGGGCAGCGGCCTGACTCCCGCTGCGGCTCCGCCGGACCTGCTCGTCGCCGAACCCGGCCAGGAGGCTGACCGCGCTGAAGCCCACCCGGAACTGCGGGGTGCGGAGTCCTCCCTGCTTCATCGGGACGGCCAGATCGAGCCGCGTCACCTGGCGTGAGCCCGCCGGGAAGACGAAACGCAAGCCTACGCCCACGGCACCCTGGAGTTCCGAATCCGCAGCGAAGGGTACCGTGCCCTGCCATCCGGCGCCCGCGTCCGCGAACAGGGTGAGACCCAGATCGAAGACGTCGCTGAAGGGCCCGTCCAGCATGATGCGGTCTTCCAGGTGGGCCACGAGTTTCTGCGCGGCCGGGAATTCCGCGCGGTCGTATCCTCGTATCCCGAAAGGACCTCCAAGGTTGAGTTGGAACGGGAGAAAGCTATTCCAGCCACCGGCGCCTTTCACGCCCAGCACCAGCGTGTGGCGAGGGACCGTCGACAATGCATTGGGGACTTCATCCGGACCGGTCGCACGCCGGCCGGGCTGCCAGTAGAAGTAGGCGCCGAATTCCGCCACGACATCCCGGAATCCCCGTTCGGATCGGTTACCCGTGACGAGTCGCGCGCCCTCGACATTGAGCTCGGTGTTGAACACCCAGCTGTCTCCTGCGGCTCCTCCGAAGAGCGATAGTCTGCCGCGCAGTTCGTGCGACCTGTTGCCCGGAGACGTTTCGAAGGCACCGAGACTGGATCCGAGCGATACCAGCGTCTGCGTACCCAGCGTGACGTCCTGATCGCCCCGCACCGCATCCAGTCCCCTGCGCCGGATGTACCGGATGTTCCGCTTCCCTGCCACGACGTTCACATGCGCGGCACGGCGCGGATTGACCTGCGACCGGACCATCTCAACCGTGGTGGAGTCCGCGGGGACGGGGTTTGAGAAGTCGAAGTCCTTCACGACCGTGACGTCTTGTGGAAAGCCCGAAAACGTGACGTCTTCCCATGACACGCCCGCGCCCAGCACCGTGAGATCACCCGGTGTCCCGAGGCGCAGGCCCAGTGTGGTTGCGGCGCGACGGGTCTGAATCGGCAGGCTGACGTTGGTGAACGGCGACCCCACCGGGGCTGCGTACCTGAAGAGGTCTTCGCGGTAGGAATACGATTCGATGAAGGCCCAGCGTCCCACCTCGCCGACGAACGGATAGGTGAGCGACTCGTGAAAGAAGACCCCTGTGCGCGTGCGGCCCCCGCCAATACGGCCGTCAAGGCGCGTGCCGGCCAGCTGGAGCGTACTCAGTTCCAGTCCGAGGTCGCGCGTCTCGTCGCGCTCGCGCAGGTAGAAGCCGAGCAGCGTGCCCGTCCCGAACAGGTTCTCCTCGGTGAAGCCGGCGTACGTCAATCTCAGGCCCTGGTCGAACTCGCCACGCAGGTCAATCTTGAGCGTCCAGTCGTCCTGGGTGTCGACCACGACGTGAACTTCGTCTGCCGCGACGGGCACGGCATAGACGTCGGCGTCCGCGAGGAACGGGAGGGCGCGGAGAATCCGCCCCGATTCGTCCACGAGCAAGGGGTCGAGACAGTCTCCGGGCTCGAAGAGAAGTTCGTTTTCGATGAAGCTCCGCCGGGTGCGCCAATGCAGGCGATTGGCGATCGCACGCGCCTTGTCCACGAAGCCGGCCCAGCCATCGCCCTGGCCGGAAGATCCCCGGTCGAGTTCGAAGACCGTGTGGTTGTCGACGAAGACATTGCCGATTCGCGCGGAACCGCACGCCGATTGAGATACCGCTGCCGCAGCCTGCTGTGCCCTTGCCGCCTGTGGTTTGGCGAAGGCGGCGCAGAGGAGCACCGTGGAAATCGCCCACCGGGCGTTGCCGCGTGTCATCGTTTCATGGAAAAGCCGGGGGCCGCCCAGCAGGGCAGTAAGGGTCACGACCAGTCAAGATGTGTAGACCTCGGCGGTGGTCAAAGGGGTTGCCGGTCGGGGTGAGATTCACGGACGCTGCACGGGGATTGGGTGTGGCACCGGTTCCGCGGGGCCCAATTGACGGCACTCCGTGCTTCCCGGTAGGATCACTGCCGGCGGAGGGCCGGGCAATATCCCGCCAACAGCCACGAAGAGAGAGGGAGAGACCATTGTCGGCACGTGAAAGCGACGCGCTCGAGTATCACGCGGAGGGCCGCCCCGGAAAAATCGAGGTCGTCCCCACAAAGGCGGTCGCTACTCAGCGGGACCTCACGCTGGCATACAGCCCCGGGGTGGCGGAGCCGTGCATGGCCATTCATGGCGACCCGGAGGAGGCGTTCCGCTACACGGCGCGCGGCAACCTGGTCGCGGTGGTGTCCAACGGAACCGCGGTCCTGGGGCTTGGGAACATTGGAGCCCTGGCCGCGAAACCGGTCATGGAAGGGAAAGGCGTACTCTTCAAGAAGTTTGCCGGGATCGACGTCTTCGACATCGAGGTCGGCACCGAGGACCCGCATGAGGTCATCCGCTTCTGCCAGATGCTGGAACCGACGGTCGGCGGCATCAACCTGGAGGACATTCGCGCGCCCGAGTGCTTCCTGATCGAGGAAACGCTCCGGGATACGCTGCGGATCCCCGTCTTCCACGACGACCAGCACGGGACCGCGATCATCGCGGGAGCCGCGCTCGTGAACGCCCTGGAGATCACCGGGCGCGCCATGCGAGATGCCTACATCGTGTTCGTGGGAGCTGGCGCGTCCGCGGTGGCCACCGCGCGTCACTGTCTGCGCCTGGGGGCCAGCCCGGAAAACCTGGTCATGACCGATCGCGCCGGCGTAATCTATGAGGGACGCGAGACCGGGATGAACCAGTACAAGGCTCCGTTTGCCACCCGTCGGCCGGTGCGGACGCTGGGCGACGCCATGGAGGGGGCCGACGTGGTCATCGGACTCGCGGCGAAGGGCGTGATCACGCCGGAGATGGTGGCTTCGATGGCGCCGAATCCGATCATATTCGCGCTCGCCAATCCGGACCCCGAGGTGACCCCCGAGGAGGTGGCCGAGATCCGGGATGACGCGATCATGGCGACGGGTCGGTCCGATTACCCGAACCAGGTCAACAACGTCCTGGGCTTCCCCTTCCTCTTCCGTGGCGCGCTGGATGTCCGTGCGCGCCGGATCGACGAGGGCATGATGCTGGCCGCGACGCGGGCGCTGGCCGAACTCGCGCGCCACGAGGTGCCGGAATCGGTCGTCAAGGCGTACGGGGACGACGGATTCGAGTTCGGCCCGGAGTACCTGATCCCGAAGCCCTTCGATCCTCGGGTGCTGCTGCATGTGTCACCCGCGGTGGCCAGCGCGGCCATGGAGTCGGGTGTAGCGCGGATCGCTCTCGACCTCGAGGAGTACCGCGGCCGCCTGGAGGCCAGTCTGGGTCCGGGACGCGAAGCGATGCAGCGTATCCTGGGGAGGGCGCGGCTGGAGCCCGCGCGCGTCGTTCTTGCCGACGGGTACAACGAGCGTGTGCTGAGGGCCGCCGCGCAGGCGGTGGAAGAGGGGATGGCCCGCATCGTTCTGATCGGAAAGGCCGACAAGATCCATCGGTTTGCGGCGGATCTGGGAATCGACCTGCAGGGCGTCGAGTGCATTCATCCTCCGGCAGTCGAGGAAACCCGCTACGCATACGCAGAGGCCTTCCATCGGCGGCGGGAGCGGAAGGGGCTTACCCTGGCCGAAGCGCGCGCCCGCGCCTACCAGCCCGTCTATTTCTCGGCAATGATGGTCGGTGCCGGTGACGCCGACGCGATGGTTGCGGGCATCGATTCCAACTATCCCCAGATCCTCAGACCCGCTCTGGCGGTGATCGGCACGGCCGATTCGGTGGGCCGGGTTTCGGGTCTGCACATGGTCACCTTCCGTGACCGTGATCCGCTCTTCTTTGCCGACACGACGGTCAACATCGATCCCGACCCGGAAACGCTCGCGGAGATCGCAGTCTCTGCCGCGCGGTTTGTGAAGGATCTGGGAATCGAACCCCGTATCGGGATGCTGTCGTTCTCCAACTTCGGGTCGGTGCGCCACCCCGAGGCGACCAAGGTCCGCGAGGCTGTAGCCTGGATCAAACGGCTGGCACCCGACCTGCTGGTCGACGGCGAGATGCAGGCGGACGTTGCCGTCGACCCTCACATCATTCCCAGCAAGTATCCCTTCAGCGACCTCACGGGACCCGCCAATGTGCTCGTGTTCCCCACGCTCAGCGCCTCGAACGCCTGCTACAAGCTCCTGGCCCAGTTGGGCAACGCGGAGGTGATCGGTCCGATTCTTCTGGGGATGAAGAAGCCGGTCCACATTCTCCAGCGGGGCTGCAGCGTTCTCGATGTCGTTCACCTGATCGGCATCGCATCGGTAGACGCCCGGACCCGAGGCCGTCACATTATCGCGTTGTCGCGCGACCCGGATTGACGGGCCGGCGCTGACCCGGAACGCAAACACTCATGCAGATCCTGGAGGCATTACAGGTGGATCTCACAGCACAGGGACTTGCCCCCAAGGGGTGCATTCGGCGCAATCTCTCTCCCGCCGAGCTCTACGAAGAGACGTTGCGACTCGGCACGGGGAGAATCGCGCAGGGGGGCGGTCTCGTCACGTTGACTGCTCCCCACACCGGTCGCTCGCCCAATGACCGCTTTGTAGTACAGGAACCACAGACCGCCGACATGATCGACTGGGGTCCGGTGAACATGCCGATATCGCAGTGTCACTACGGCCGGCTCAGGGAGGACCTGATCGCGCACCTCAACACCGTCGATCTCTACGTTCGGGACGCCAGGGCGGGCGCCGATCCCCGATACGGGATCGGCGTGCGCGTCATTTCGGAGAGCCCGTGGCACGACCTCTTCGCGTACAACATGTTCCTGCGGCTCGATCCCGCGGTGCGGGGTGCCTTCGAACCCGATTTCGTCGTCTATCACGCCCCCTCACTGCAGGCCGACCCTGAGCGCCACGGCACCAATTCGGGCGCGTTCATCGTCGTCAACTTCACGGATCGCGTCGTGCTGGTCGGTGGCACCGCCTACGCCGGCGAGATCAAGAAATCCATCTTCGCTTCGCTCAACTTCCTCCTGCCGGCCCGCGGCGTGCTTCCCATGCATTGCTCGGCCAACATCGGCGATGCGGGAGACACCGCGCTCTTCTTCGGCCTTTCCGGCACCGGCAAGACGACCCTCTCGGCCAACCCCGAACGCCGGTTGATCGGCGACGACGAACACGGTTGGAGCGACGACGGGATCTTCAATTTCGAGGGTGGCTGCTACGCCAAGACGATCCGGCTGTCGCCGGAGAGCGAGCCGGACATCTACCACGCCACGCGGAGGTTCGGGACGATCCTCGAGAACGTGATCCTGGACGAGCGCACCCGTGAGATCGACTACGACTCGGGCGCGATCACCGAGAACACCCGTGCGTCCTATCCAATCCACTTCATCTCGAATGCCGTACCGTCGGGCAAGGGAGGCCACCCCGAGAACCTCGTCTTTCTGACCGCAGACGCTTTCGGCGTATTGCCCCCGATCGCCCGGCTGAGTCCCGCGCAAGCCATGTACCATTTTCTCTCGGGGTACACGGCGAAGGTTGCCGGAACCGAGCGCGGCGTAACCGAGCCGAAGGCCGCGTTCAGCGCCTGTTTCGGGGCGCCATTCCTTCCTCAGCACCCGGCAGTCTACGCCGATCTGCTGGGGGAGAAGCTGCGCACCCATGGAGCCAAGGCCTGGCTCGTCAACACCGGCTGGACGGGCGGGCCCTACGGCGTGGGTTCCCGCATGGAACTGTCGTACACGCGCGCCATGGTCGCCGCGGCCGTGAACGGCGCGCTCGACGGCGTCCCGGAGAGAGTCGACGCGGCGTTCGGGCTTCGTGTCCCCGTGTGCGTGCCCGATGTCCCGGCCGAGGTGCTCCTGCCCCGGGAAACCTGGACCGACGGCACGCAGTACGATGAGGCGGCGGCGGAGCTTGCCGCTATGTTTAGAGCGAATTTCGAGCAGTTTGCAGGCCAGGTGTCACTTGGCGTGAGAGAGGCCGGGCCCGTGTAGCCTCCGGCACCGGGGCGCGAGCATGTCGGCCGCGGGACTTCGGGCCAATCCGAACTGCCTGGGAGGTTGATGGTGCAACGACGTTGGTGCCGGCTGGCGGTGCTCGCGGCCGTTGTCGTTTTCACGGCTTGTGAGCAGGCGGAGCAATTGCAGGATCGGTTCCGTGACATGACGCCCCACGAGGCCTATCAGGCTCGTCTCACCGATGCCGGATTGGCGGAAACCGCGCTGGGACGCGACTGGACCGAGGCGGGGCGCGGCGCGTTGGACAGCCCGACGACCGTGACGTTGCCGTTCCAGGAGAGTGGCCATATCGCCCCCGAGGTGCCCGGCGCGGTTGCCTACAGGCTGAGCATACCGAGAGGGCGCAGACTGACCTTCCATGTGTCGCTGGACTCGGACGAAGGCACGCGGCTGTTCATCGATCTGTTCCGGATGCCGCAGGACGAGGAGGATCCACTCAGGCCCGTGATCTCGTCCGACTCGCTGTCCCACACCTTCGTGCACGAGCCCTGGCGGGGCGGCGAGTTCATCCTCCGTGTGCAGCCCGAACTGCTCCGTGGCGGCCGCTACCGGATCAACGTTTCGGAGGAAGCGCAGCTGGGATTCCCGGTCGAGGGGTACGGCATGCGCGCCGTGCAGAGCCTGTTCGGCGCCGCGCGCGACGGGGGAAGGCGCCAGCATCACGGCGTGGACATCTTCGCGCCCCGCGGCACCCCGGTGCTGGCGGCCACGGCGGGAACGGTGCGTCGCGTAAGGGTCACCAACCGGGGCGGCAAGGTCGTCTGGCTGCGCGACCCGGTCCACGACGCGAGCATCTACTACGCACACCTGGACAGCCAGTACGTCCGGGACGGCCAGCGGGTCGAGCGGGGAGACACCGTCGGATTCGTGGGGAACACGGGCAACGCGCGGACAACCCCGCCGCACCTCCATTTCGGGGTGTACCGGCGCGGCCCGATCGACCCATACCCGTTCCTCGACCCGCCCGTCGGAGCGCTGCCGGAGCTCACGGCCGACCTGACGCTGCTCGGCGACCGCGTCGTGCCCGCCAACGACGGGATCCGGCTGCGCGCCGCTCCCGGGCGCCGCGGAAGCATCCTGCAGGAACTGAACCGCACCATGCCGCTTCGGGTGACGGGTGCTGCCGGCGAATGGTTCCGGGTGCGGTTGCCCGACGGTACGAACGGCTACGTGGCCGCGCGGCTCATGGAGGCCGCGAGCGACAACGCCGAGCTTGCTGCCGACGCCGGGGGACGCTAGCGGGACGCGCGCCCGGCGGCGTACTGGAGCGCGAGCCAGGCCACGGAGGCCAGGCCCAGCACGAAGAACCCGAAGATGGACGGGCCGACGGCGAGGCCAACGGCTTCCCAGGCGACCGCTGCGCTGACCTGTCCGGCATCGACGATGGCGCCGGCCGTGACGCGCACGCCAATGAGGCTCCCGAGGATCCCCAGACAGGCACCCAGCGCCCCGAGCACGAGGACCGAGTGGCTGTGCAACGGAGTGTCCGGAACTTCCCGCCGAACCAGTGCGGCGGTGCAGCGCACAGTCTGGACTAGCGTCAGGATCAGGACAATCCACAGCGGATATTGGATGACTCCAAGCGATTCGACGAACGACATCAGGGTTCTCCTTTGGATTCGTGAATACTCGAGGCCGAAATGTTCAGCGTCAGTCTGGCCCGGTCCTGCGCGAAGAACTCGGTGATCCGGCGCTCGATTTCCTGGTCGGCGATCAGTCGGGGCGAGACGGAGAGCCACCCGAACAAGCCGAAGATCGCTGCGGCGAGGCCGGTAGCCGCGAAATGCGCCATGGTTCCGGCGGTTTCCCACGCCAGCAGCGCCGAGCTGTCCACCTGCCCGGTGTTGGTCAACACCTGGTAGCCTTCCCACGCGGCGCCCACGGCGCCCAGCGCCACGGCCGCGACAATCAGCCCGGCGTGTCGCGCCCAAAACAGCCGCCGCTGCCGGGCCCGCAAATCCCCGCGCACCCAGAGCTGCACCGCCACTCGCGCCAGGTTGGCGACCAACAGCGCGAAGACAATCACAAGCGCCCAGGACAAAGCCATGGCGGTGCCGGACAATCCGGGCCGGACGGTTGCGACAATCCCCACCGCGCCCCCAAGCATGGCCGCCCCGCCGACCCCGAGCCTGGTCACCCGATCTGCCCTGCCGTCCGCCTGCAGCGAGCGGCCGTCCGTGCGCAGCCAGCGACCAAGTCCCGGCGCGTGCCGGTCTTCGAGTTGCTCGACAACTTCGCCAGCGGGCACGAGCCGCCGAATCGCCTCCCGCCGGGCCTCCGCCGGACTGTAACCGCGCCGCTCCATTTCCGCCTGCATGGCCCGCACGTCGGCGTCTACCTCCCTGACCAGGTCGAGACGATGATGCGGTGCCAGCTTCACTTCGCGCTCGACCCGTGCCAGGGGATGCTCACGCCGCATGTGTTCCCCTGAGCAGACCCAGCAGGGCGCGGAACTGCCGCTCCAGTTCGGCGGCGCCGGAAGTGAGTTCGGCGCGCCCGGCCTCGGTGATCTCATACGTCTTGCGACGCCGGCCCCGACCGTGCCATTCGCCGCGGACCCGGCCCTCCGCCTCAAGACGGTGCAGGATGGGATAGAGCGTACCATGCTGGAAGGAGAAGGCGCCGGCCGTCCGCTCCTCTACGGACAGCGCGATCTGGTAGCCGTGCGCGGGACCGGAATCCAGCACCGCCAGCACAAGCAACTCATTGATCCGTTTGGACAGTGTGATCTGCGTCATGTGTCCCCTCGGCCTGTGACATGGTGGTCGTGCCCTCCCGGACTGCTCGCGTGGAGGCCTCTTTCGGGCTACCGATAAAATATATAGATTGTATTTATATATTCTATCTATATATCGTCAAGCGGCAACCACAACCGCACGTGAACCTTGCCCGGCGACTCGCATACCCCATGGCAACCTGCCCCCATCCATGGTTCCTCTCAACGCCGGAGTTCCCCGTGTACAGACCGACTTCATTCGGATTGACCCTTCGCCTTCCTCTGCCAGCGGTCACCGAGGCCGGGTCCGCGCTCGGGATGCGGCGATCGGACGGCGCATTCAGACGGGCCTTTAGGGTATCCATCCTGATCTCCACCCTGCTCGCAAGCCCGTCGTGCGAGCGGGGCGCAGACCACGATCACGCCGCCGTCCAGCGCGACTCCGCCGGTGTCGCAATCGTCGAGCACGTGGCCGGGGATCGCCCATTCGACGGGCAGATCGTGCACATCGCCGACCTGGCGACCCCGGACGACGCGCTCTCGCCGCTTCCTTGGGCGGTCGTCGCGCATCGCGGCGCGCAACGCGTGTTCGTGGCCGACAGGGAGGGGAGAAGGGTCGCTGTTTTCGATGCGGCGGGTGGATTCGTGGGGGAGTTGGGGCGGGGTGGGGAGGGTCCGGGCGAGTTTCTGCTTCCCAGCGCCCTCGCACTTGAAAAATGTGGCACGGAGTCCTGTCATGGCCTGCCCGGTCCGGATGAGATCCTGGTGGTGCTGGACTCGCGGCGTGCGGTCCTGAGCCGCTGGTCGTCAAACGGCGACTTCCTGGGTGAACAGCGCGCGCCGACGGACTACTGGGGACCGGGGTTTGCTGTCGGCCCCGGTTACCTCGCTTTCGCTACGTCGAACACGACGGGGATGCGGGTCGAACAGCAATTGGAGATTCAGGGGGGTGACGAAAACCACACCATCCACGAAGTCGCCTACGAGATGGCCTTGATGGAGTTGCCCTGTGCGACCATGCCGGCGCCCCGGATCTTCGCTCCGCAGGTGGTGTGGGCCCATGAGGGAGGCACCCTCTACTACCTGAACGGTCCGGGTTACCGCATCGACGCGCATACGGGCGGGAGGCTGGCCGCAAGTATTCGTCGCCCGGTCGCTCCGATCGAGGTCGCCCGCGCGAAGGCCGTCATGGCGGTGCAACTCGGCCTAAGCCCCTTGGGCGGCCTCCTGCGACAATGCGATATATCGGCGGAAGAGCTGGTCGACGGCGTGGGGCACGAGGAGAAGCTGGCCCCTGTGCTGGGGCTGGCTGTGGATCCCGCCGGGCGGCTATGGGTCGCCCGCACGGTTACCGGCCTCGCCCCCGAGGCGATCGACGTCTTCGGTGCCGAGGGCGAATACCTGGGGACGCTTTCCGCAGACGTGCTCCCCGTGGCGTTCCTCTCCGGGTCCCGTTTCGTCGGTGTCCGTCTGGAACCGTCTACCGGGCAGGTACTGGCGTCAGTCTACGACGTGCGGCGTGACGCGGTGGCGGTCAGCGGTGGAGAACGCGTGGTCACCGACCGAAGAGTTTCGAGAGCGCAGGCGGCGGAAGACCCCGCGGAAAACCTGGCCGAAGACCCGGCACCGCGCCGGGTGGCCGTCCCCAACCCCGCGGGCCTGCGCGAGTTCCGGGATTGCGCAGCCTGCCCGCTCATGATCGAGCTTCCCCCGGGACGTTACCTCATGGGAAGGACGGAAGGGGAGGAAAAGCGAACAGGACTGGATCTGGACCCGAACCGGCCCCAGCGAACGCGGGACATCGAAAGACCACAAATCGCGATCGAAATCGGCCACACGTTCGCGCTGGGGAAGTACGAAGTCACCTTTGACGAATGGGATCAATGCGTCGAGGCGGGTGGCTGTAACTATCGGCCGACCGACCGGGGCTGGGGACGCGGCAACCGACCGGTCATCCATGTTTCCCGCTTGGACGCGGAGGAATACCTGGCATGGCTCACCGAGGTCACGGGACAGGCCTACCGGCTGCCCAGCAACGCCGAATGGGAGTACGCCGCTCGCGCGGGTACGACGACCGCCCGCTGGTGGGGCGATGAACTCGGTAGGGCAAGGGCCGTCTGCGACGGATGCGGCAGCCGCTGGGATGATCTTTCGAGCGCGCCGGTGGGCTCCTTTCCGCCCAACCCATGGGGCCTGCACGACATGCTCTCCAACGTTTCCGAAGTTGTCGCCGACTGCTGGCACGAAAGCTACGATGGCCATCCGACCGACGGGTCTCCGCGGCTGGAGGCGCCGCCGGGCTGGCCAAGTGGCGAATGCAAGCGAGCCACCTGGAGGGGTGGTGGCTGGCCCTACTTCAGTTGGACAGTGCGCGCGGCACACCGCAGCGGCGGGAATATGCCCTTCGAGTACCGAGGCGACGATCCCCGGGCGGGGGGCAGCCATGGATTCCGGGTAGCGAGGACGGTGGAGTCGCCGGCCGGTTCCCGGTAAACTCGGACCAACTGCAGCGGCGCGCCGCCCCGCCGCGTTGTATCTTGGGGCGTCGAAAAACCCCCGAACCCGGCCCACGCCCACGTCTCAGAGGACTCCCATGGCCCGCCAGTACTGGCTCATGAAGAGCGAACCCTACGTCTACTCCATCGACGACCTCGAGCGCGACGGCACGACCTACTGGGACGGCGTCCGCAACTACGCGGCCCGCAACCTCATGCGCGACAAGATGCGGATCGGCGACCGCGTGCTGTACTACCACTCGAACGCCAAGCCCCCGGGCGTCGCCGGAATCGCCGAGGTCTGCCGCGAGTCCTACCCCGACCACACCCAGTTCGACCCCTCCAGCAAGTATTTCGACCCCAAGGCGACCGACGAGAACCCCCGCTGGTTCATGGTCGACATCCGCTTCATCGAGAAGTTCGCGCGCGAGGTGAGCCTGCCGCAGATCCGCGCCACGTCGGAGCTGGCCGACATGGTCCTGGTGAACCGCAGCCGCCTTTCCGTGCAGCCGGTGACCGAGGCGGAATTCGAGCACATCGTCGGCATGGCTGCCGCAGCGTCCGAGGAGGTGTAGGGAAATGCCGATCACCCAACCCGGCCTCACAGCCAACTACGTGGCGGGGGAGTGGCAGTCCGGCGACGCCTGCGAGAAGCTCCCCGTCACCGACCCGGCAACCGGCGAGACGCTTGGCGCCGTCCCCGACTCGGGCCGAGCCGACGTGGACCGCGCGGTCGCGGCGGCCGTCGCGGCCTTCCCCGCCTGGCGCCGCACCCCCGTCGCCGAGCGCGCGCGCGTGCTGTTCCGCCTCAAGGCGCTGCTGGACCAACACCACGACGAACTCGCGATCAGCCTCTCGCGCGAGCACGGCAAGAACGTCGCCGAGACGTGGGGCGAAGTGCAGCGCGGCATCGAGAACGTGGAGCACGCCGCCGGCATGCCCACCCTGATGATGGGCGACGCCCTGGAAGACGTGGCCCGGGACGTCGACTGCGCAACGTGGCGGCAGCCGATCGGCGTGTTCGCGGTGATCACCCCGTACAACTTTCCCGTGATGATCCCGCTGTGGTTCTGGCCGTACGCGGTCGCCGCGGGGAACACGGTGGTGCTCAAGCCGAGCGAACAGGACCCGCTCACGCACCAGCGCGTGGTCGAACTCGCCGAGCAGGCCGGGCTGCCGGCCGGCGTGCTGAACGTGGTGCACGGCCGCCAGGCGACGGTGGCAGCGCTGATCGACCACCCGGACGTGGCGGGCGTGTCATTCGTGGGGTCGAGCCAGGTGGCGAAGATCATTTACGAGCGGGCCGCGCTCGCCGGGAAGCGGGTGCAGGCGCTGGGCGGCGCCAAGAACCACATGATCGTGCTGCCCGACGCCGATCCGGAGATGGTGGCCGACGCGGTCGTGGGTTCGGTGTTCGGGTCCGCGGGACAGCGCTGCCTGGCGGGGTCGGTCGTGGTCGGCGTGGGTGACGCGTATGGGCCCATGCGCGAAGGCATCCTCGACGGGGCCGCTTCGCTCAAGGTCGGGAGGGGTCTCGACGACGGCGTGGACATGGGCCCCGTGATCTCGAGGGCTCACCGCGACCGGGTGAACGGGTTCATCGACGAGGGCGAGCGCGACGGCGCGCGGCTGCTCATGGACGGCCGCCGACTGCACGTGCCCGGTTACCCGGAGGGCCATTGGGTCGGCCCCACCGTCTTCGAGGACGTCACGCCCGCGATGCCGATCGGCCGCGAAGAGGTGTTCGGCCCGGTGGCCGGGCTGGCACGGGCGCCGAACCTGGAGGCCGCGCTGGAGATGCTGGCCGCCAGCCGCTACGGCAACGCCGCGTCGATCTTCACCAATTCGGGCCGTGCCGCGCGGGAGTTCCGCTACCGTGCCGGGATCTCGATGATCGGGATCAACATCGGGGTCGCCGCGCCGATGGCGTTCTTCCCCTTCGGCGGCACCCGCAACTCCTTCTACGGCGACCTCAAGGCGCAGGGCCGGGACGCGGTATCGTTCTTCACCGATCAGCGCGTGGTGATCTCGCGGTGGTAAACCGCAGTTGACAGTGTGTAAACCGTAGTTGTCATATCGCCGGACAGAGAGAAGAGAGACATGGAAGCAGTAGCAAGCCGAGGAGCCGAAATCCTCGCCGAGCAGCGCAAGTACATCTTCGACTGCGTGACGCCTCTCTACCAGCAGCCGGTGGCGATCGCCGAGGGCAGGGGGTGCCGGGTGAAGGATGCCGACGGGCGCGAATACCTGGATGCCTTCGCGGGGATCCTCACGACGTCGCTGGGCCACTGCCATCCCGCCGTGGTCAAGGCCGTGCAGGAACAGGCGGCCCGCCTGGGGCACACGTCGACGCTGTACGTCAACGAGCGCCAGGTCGAGGCGGCGCGGTCCCTGGCCGAAATCGCGCCGGGCGGTCTCACCCGCACCTTCTTTCTGAACAGTGGCGCCGAGGCGATCGAGACCGCGCTGCAGGCGGCGCGGCTGCACACGGGCCGCACCGAGATCATCGCGCTGCGCCAGGCCTACCACGGCCGCACCAGTTCGGCCATCTCGGTCACGGCGCATGCTCCGTGGCGCGTCCTTCCCAGCACGGTGACCGGCATCACGCACGCCCTCTCGCCGTACCCGTACCGCGCTCCGTTCGGCACCTCCAGCGACGAGGAGCTGGTCGAGATCTACGCGCGCGACCTGATCGAGGTGATCGAGACGACCACGAACGGGCGTCCCGCCGCCTTCATCGCCGAGACGATTCAGGGTGTTGGGGGCTACATCGTGCCGCCCAGGGGCTACTTCCAGCGGATGGCCGAGATCATCCGCTCTTACGGCGGCGTCTTCATCTCGGACGAGGTCCAGGCCGGGTTCGGGCGCACGGGCGGGCGCTGGTTCGGGATCGAGCACTGGGAGGTCGTGCCCGACATCATGGTCATGGCGAAGGGGATCGCGGGGGGCATGCCCGTGGGCGCCACCATCACGACCGACGAGATCGCAGGCAACTGGAGCGGAAAGACGCTCTCCACATTCGGGGGCAACCCGGTGTGCATGGCGGCCATGGTGGCCGCGCTGGACGTCATGCGCGCGGAAGACGTGAGGACCCGGGCCCGCGAACGCGGCCAGCAGCTCCGCCAGGCCCTCGACGGCCTCGCGGCCACGCACCACTGGATCGGCGAAGTGCGCGGGATGGGCCTCATGCAGGCGCTGGAGCTCGTGGAGGACCCGGTCACGAAGGAACCCGTGCCGCGCCTGGCGGGCATGCTGCTGAACGCCGCGAAGGACGAGGGCCTCCTGATCGGGATCGGGGGACTGCACGGCCACGTCATCCGGCTGGGCCCGTCGCTGCTGATCTCGGAGGACGAGATCGATGACGTGATCGCCCGCCTGGGCCGGGCCTGTGCTGCGGTGGAGACGCAGCGGTGATCGCCGGGCTGCGGCAGCCGGCGGAACGCGGGCTTGGCGCGGCCGGCCGCGAGGCCGAACCGGCCGCCCCATGATCGCCGGGCTCCCCCTCGGCACCTGGGTCCTGATGGTGCTGAGCACGCTGCCGGGCCTGGTGCTGGTCGTGGCGGCGTACCGGGTCCACGCCGCGGCGGATCGCCGGCAGGGCGCAACCGGGTCGGGCGGTGAAAGCGCGGCCGGAGGCAGCGGCGCGCGGGGCCGGGGGCAGGAAAACGGCGGCGAACGTGGGCCGGAGGCCCCGCAGGCGCGACCGGACCGGAGCCGCAGCCGTGGATGAGACCGGCGCCAGCGGTGCGATCGTCGGCGTTCTCGTCTTCTACTTCGCGATCCTTATCGGGATCGGTTGGTGGGCGAGTCGCGAGAGCCGTTCCGTGTCGGGATTCTACCTGGCGGGCAAGAAGTTGCCGTCGTGGGTGATCGCGTTTTCGTCGAACACGACCGGCGAGAGCGGATGGCTGCTTCTGGGGCTGACGGGGATGGGGTACCTCGTGGGCTTCCACGCGCTGTGGGTCGTCCTCGGCGAGGTGATCGGGGTGGCGCTGGCGTGGACGCTGGTCGCGCGGCCGTTCAAGGAGTACACGGACCGCTACGACGCGATCACGGTGCCCGACTACCTCTCGGACCGCTTCCGGGACCCCGCCCACGCGATCCGGATCGTGAGCGCGGTGATCATCTTCAGCATGGTGTGGGCGTACACCGCCGCGCAGCTCACCGCTTCGGGGAAGGCGTTCTCGTCGTTTCTGGGCACCAGCTACGAGGGGGGCGTGCTGATCGGCGCGGCCGTGATCTTCGTCTACACCAGCATCGGCGGCTTCAAGGCGGTGGCGTACAGCGACGTCCTGCAGGGCGTGCTCATGTTCCTGTGCCTGCTGGTGCTGCCGATCGTGGGGATCTGGCAGGCGGGCGGATGGGGCGAGACGATGGCGGCGATCGCGGCGGCGGACCCGGCGCTGCTGCGGCCCCTGGGCGAGCACGGGATGTCCGTGATGGGGGTGATGAGCGCCATCAGCTTTGTGGGGATCGGGCTCGCGTTCCTGGGCGCGCCCCAGTTGCTGACGCGGTTCATGTCGGCGCGGGACCGGGGGCAGATTTCGGAAGGTGGGGTGATCGCGGTGGCCTGCATCATCGTCTTCGACATCGGGGCGGTGCTGACCGGCGTCGCAGGGCGCGTCCTGTTCCCGGGCCTGGGCGACCCCGAGACCGTGCTGCCGGTCATGTCCACGGAGTTGTTTCCGGCGATCGTCGCCGGCGTGATCCTCGTGGTTGTGCTGGCGGCGATCATGTCGACGGTGGACTCGCTGCTCATCCTGGCCTCCTCGGCGGTGGTCCGAGACACCGTGCAGAAGGTCTTCCGGCCGGACTTTTCGGACCGGCGCCTGGCGCTGATCGGCCGCGGGCTGACGGTGGTGATCGGGCTCGGGGGGCTGGCGGTGGCGCTTCCCGAAAGCCGCATGATCTTCTGGTTCGTGCTGTTCGCGTGGTCGGGGCTGGCGTCGGCGTTTACCCCGGTCGTGCTGTGCTCGCTCTTCTGGCGGGGAACGACCCGCGCCGGTGCGCTCGCGGGGATGATCGCGGGGTTCGCGACGGCGGTGCTCTGGGTGCTCCTGGTGAAGGAGCACTTCTACGACCTCTACGAGATGATCCCGGGCTTCGCGGTCGGCTTCGCGGTAACAATCGCGGTGAGCCTGATGACGCAGCCGCCGCCGGGCGCGGGCGCCGAGATGGACGATGTGAAGCGGGTCGTGGGCGGACCCTTCACGCGGGCTCGCTCCGGAGGCTGACGCGCGCGGGATGGGCCGCAGAGGACGCAAGGCGAAGCGGCGACGCGCCGAGAAGGGCGCAGGCGCGAGGCGGGGAGGCGTCACGCGGGGACGCGCGACGGAGCGCGCAGGCGCAAAGAAGGGCGCGGGCGCCGGGCGCGGAACGGAACGACGCGGTGGACTGTTCGGATCGGTCCGTTATGTGGCCACCCTGGCCGCGATCGTGCTGTTCATCCGGGTCTTCCTGATGGGAAACTACGTGATCGACTCGGGGTCCATGGAGAACACCCTCCTCGTCGGCGACTTCCTGGCCGTCAACAAGCTCGCGATCGGTCCCCGCATTCCCTTCACGGACATCCGCATCCCCGGCTACTCGGAGCCCGGCCGCGGCGAAGTCCTCGTCTTCGATCCGCATCACGAAGAGAACATGACGATCGTGAAACGCGTGGTCGGCATGCCCGGAGACACGCTGGAGATGCGCGACAAGGTGCTCTACCTGAACGGTGCAGTGCACGACGAGCCCTACGTGGAGACGGGCGGCCCGCGCGACTACCACGAGCCCGGGATGCGTTGGCAGAACGGGTTCCTGCTGGGCGGAGCCAGGGACGACTACCTGGGAACCTGGGACAACTGGGGGCCGCTGGTGGTTCCGGCGGACCATTACTTCATGCTGGGCGACAACCGCGACGACAGCATCGACTCGCGGCTCTGGGGCTTTCTTGGAGGCTGGCGGTTCAAGGGCCGGGTGGCGTTTATTTACTTCTCCTACGACCGGGATTCGTATCGGCCCTTTCCGTGGATCACGGAGGTGCGCGGAAGCCGAATCGGGGATCGCGTGCGGTAGACGGGACCGAGAGCTGCGTCAGGCAGGGCCGAGAGCGTCCGTCGACGGGCGGGCCCAAACACTGGAGGATCAGATGAAGTCAGTGACAAGAGGCCAGTTCCTGGGAGCGGCCGCGGGCACCGTCGGTGCCGGATTCCTCGCTGGCTGCGGGGATGGCCAGGGTGTCGTCCTGCGCACCGGCGCTTCCGACGCGACCACGGCCGACCTGATCGTCCACGGCCGCGTCATCCACACCATGGATGGCGACAATCCCACCGCCGAGTCGCTCGCCGTGATGGACGGCCGCTTCATGGCGGTCGGGTCACGCGGTGAAATCGACGCGCTCCGCGGGGCGGGCACGCAGGTCTTCGACCACGGGGACGCGGTGATCACGCCTGGCTTCATCGACGCGCACACCCACCCGGCGGGCGCGGGCGTGCGGGAGCTCAAGGACGTGAACGTCGATGTGCGCAGCATCGCCGAGATCAAGGACCGCATGGCGGCGCGCGCCCGTGAGACGCCGCCCGGAGAATGGATCCAGGGCTTCAAGTACGACGACACCAAGCTGGCCGAGGGGCGGCCGCTGAACCGGCTGGACCTGGACGAGGCCGTGCCGGACCACCCGGCGGTCGTCGGGCACCGGGGCGGGCACACCAGCGTGTACAACTCGCGTGCCTTTGCGGCGGCGGGCGTGACGGCGGAGACGCCCGATCCGTTCGGCGGGAGGTTCTACCGCGAGGGCGGCGAGCTGACCGGCCTGGTGGCGGAGCGGGCGAACTACGTCTTCTCGTCCCTGATCCCGAACACCCACTCGAACGACGACCGCCGCGCCGGCGTCAAGCTCATCACCGAGCTGATGGCCCAGGCGGGGTTGACCTCGTTCCACGACGCGGGGACGTCCTCCAACAGCGTGGAGGCGTACAGCGCGGCCTACCGCAATGGCGAGCTGAGCTGCCGCGTGTACATGATGATGCGCGGACCGTACGAGACCCTGCGCCAGGGCGGCGTGTCGACCGGACTGGGCGACGAGTGGCTGCGCGTCGGCGGGGTCAAGTACGGGGCCGACGGTTCCGCGTCCGAGCGCACTATGCGCATGAGCACACCGTTCGTCGGACGCCCGGACGACTACGGGATCCTTACGATGAGCCAGGAGGAGATCCACGAGGCGGTGGAAGTGGCGCACCGCGCGAACTGGCAGGTAGGGATCCACGCCAACGGCGACGTGACGATCGACATGGTTCTCAACGCGTACGAGCGTGTCCAGGAGCTGTGGCCGAGGCCGGACCCGAGGCATCGCATTGAACACTGCTCGCTCGTGAATCCGGGCCTTCTCGCGCGGATCAAGGCCGCCGGGGCGGTGCCGACGCCCTTCTACACCTACGCCCACTACCACGGGAACAAGTGGGTCGAGTACGGGCCCGAGAAGATGGAGTGGATGTTCGCCCACCGGTCGTTCCTGGACTACGAGATTCCGGTCGCGCCGGCGTCGGACTACACGCCCGGGCCCTACGAGCCGCTGATGGCGATCCAGAGCATGGTCACGCGGAAGGATTTCGACGGGCGCGTGTGGGGACCGAGCCAGCGGATCACCGTGCCCGAGGCGATGCGGATCTGCACGATGGGCGGCGCATACGCGTCGTTCGAGGAGGACATCAAGGGATCGGTGACGGCCGGCAAGCTGGCGGACTTCGTGGTACTGGCCGCGGACCCGCACGACGCGGACCCGGACGCGATCAAGGAGATCCCGGTGCTGCGGACGGTGGCGGGGGGAAGGGTGACCTGGGAGGGTTGAGGTTGGGGGCGACTGGACGTGCAGGACTCGCGGACGCGATCACGTACTTCATCCGGCGCCGGCGAATGGCCAGGCTCATCCGGTTCGGCGGTACGTGCCACGATCTGGTCACGCCGGAAGAGGTCCGGGCCGCCCGTCGGCGAGGCTGAGGGATTGCCCCTCATCCGAAATGGACTAAGTTTAGTAAACTAGACTAATCCAGATGTGGGAGCCGTCTATGCGCACCTACAACATGCACGAAGCCAAGACCCACCTCTCCCGGCTGGTCCGTGAGGCCGTGGCCGGCGATCCCTTTGTCATCGCACGCTCCGGAAAGCCGCTGGTGAAGGTGGTGTCGGTCGAGGCACCCGAGCCGGAGGCGGTGCAGCGCACAGGATTCATGCGCGGCCGGATATCGGTGCCGGACGATTTCGACACCATGGGAGCCGAGGAGATTCTGACGACTTTCAGGGGCGGAGAGTGACCGCTCTCCTCGACACGCATCTCCTGCTTTGGGCTGCCGGGTTTCCCGACCGGCTGCCGCCCGAGGTGCGCGGGTTCCTGAACGATCCTGCGTCAGAGCCGGCCTACAGCGCTGCGTCCCTCTGGGAAGTCGCCATCAAGAGCGGGCTGGGACGCGCCGACTTCCTGGTGGACCCCAGGCTGCTGCGTCGCGGACTGCTCGAGAACGGCTACTCGGAGTGGCCGGTGACCGGGGCTCACGCGGTTGCTGTGGACCTGCTGCCCAGGATTCACAGGGACCCGTTCGATCGAATGCTCGTCGCGCAGGCGCAGGTGGAGGGGATCACGCTGTGGACGATGGATGACGTCGTGGGGCAGTATCCGGGACCGATCCGGGTGGTTAGTCAGCGGTAATCCGACGCCGAATTCGCCCTCACCGCCCCCGGCCGCCACTCGGCCACGGCGTACCCTGGTGTTCGGCGGACACCGGACCCATGCCCATGTACACGAACTTCTGGATGCGTTTGCCCTCGTAGGTCTCGGTCGTGTAGACGTTGCCGCGTGAGTCGGTGGCGATGCTGTGCACGCCGATGAACTGGCCAGCCTGCCGGCCTCCGTCGCCGAACGTCGTCAGCACCTGGAGCGACGCGCGGTCCATCACGTGGACCCGGTGATTGCTGCCGTCGGCCACGTACATGTAGCGCTGCCCGGGATCACGGGAGAAGGCGAGATCCCAGGTCGAGCCGCCGCCCAGCGTGCGCGGTGCGATCATCACCTCGTCCACGAAGGTGCCATCGGCTTGGAAGACCTGGATCCGGTTGTTCGGACGGTCGCAGACGTACACCAGACCGTCCCGCGATGGCTCGGCGCAGTGCACCGGCGTGCGGAACTGCTGGAGCGGCGGAGCGTCGGGATCGTACGGCGGCGTGGGCGTGTCGTCGGGGGCGTTGCCGTAAGCACCCCAGTAGCGCTTGAACGCGCCGGTCGACGCATCGAGCACCGCCACGCGGCGCCCGCCGTACCCGTCCGCGACGTAGGCTTCGTTGGCTTCGGCGTCGAATGCGACCTCGGCTACCCGGTTGAAGCGCGTCTCGCTGTGGCTGTCGGGTTCCTGTCCCAGCTCCGGTTGCCCGAACGAGGCCAGAAACCGGCCGTCGCGCGTGAACTTGAGGATGTGCGAGTCGGTCGCCCCGTTGCCGCCGATCCACACGTTGTCCATGTGGTCGACCGTGATTCCGTGGTTCGACTCGGGCCACACGTACTCGTCGGAGGGGCCTCCCCATGAATTGACCAGATTTCCTTCCGTGTCGAATTCGAGGACTTCGGGCGCGGCTCGGCAACATGCCGCGGTCGGCGGGTCGGCTTCCGCGCCCAGTTCCGTGCGCGCGTCGATCGAGGCGCGGCGATGGATGATGAAGACGTGGTCGCGGGAGTCCACGCCCACCCCGATCGTGGAGCCGAGCAGCCAGTGCTCCGGCAGCGGCTTCGGCCAGAAGGGATCCACCTCGAACCTGGGCGCTTCGGTGCCGGTGGAGGCCGCTTCATCGATTGCTTCCTGTGCGCACGCCAGCGCGATGGCGAGGCCGGCGATCGCGCCGCCGATGAGGTGTCGTCGCTTGCTGTTCATCGCTGTCTCTCTTTCGCTGTGGCCCTCGTCCAATAGACGCGGCCGAATCGCTACCAGACCAGGTGGAAGCGGTCCTGGCGCCGGAAGACCCAGTGCCGTTCACCCTCGGTGTCCAGGTAGGCCTCTTCCTCCTGTCGGCAACTGGCCGGTTTGTCGCCCCACTCCGGGATCGGCGTCGTCGCCTGCAACTCGATCGAATGCCAGGTCGATGGCAACAGGATTGCGTCGCCCCGAACCGGCACGCCCTCCTGCCCGTCCCACCGGCCGATGAGTGGCCCGGCTCCGTGCCCGTGGTCCCCGATCGGGTGTGTATAAACCGTGCCGTTGATCCCCTCCGCCCCCATCTGCGCCAGCGTGTTGGCGAGGATCGTGTTGCCGCTGAGCCCGGGCTCCATGTGCTCGAGCAGGATGTCCTGCAGCCGGTTCGAATTGGCAAGGCACTGCTGCAGCCCGGCCGGCGCGCCGGTCTCTCCTTCCCTGAGCACATAGCCCAGATGCTGCGTGTCGGTGTGGAGATTCAGCGCCACCACCCCGAAGTCGGTCCAGAGCAGGTCGCCGCGCTCGATCACGGTGGGGCTGGACGACGGCACCTCGCCCGCGCGCTGGACGTCCACGTTGGCCTGGAACCAGGTCGTGTAGCCCAGGTCGCGCACGCGCTGGCGCATCCACCACTCCACGTCCTCGACGGTCGTCTCGCCCGGCGTGATCACCGCGTTCGAGAACGCCTGCGAGATGACCGCGTGGACGGTCTCCTGGATCTTCCGATAGCGCGGCATCATCTCGGGGAGGCGCAGCGCGATGTAGTTCATGGCCAGGCGTGGCTCGCGCTTCACTCGGCGGAGCAGTTCCGGACCCAGCGCCTCCTCCAGGGCCTCGCGCTCGCCCGCGTGCAGCCCGTCCGAGAACGCCCAGTCGGGATCGATATTGAACACGATGTTCTCGGGGTCGCGGTCCTCCACCAGTTCGCGCAGGAGCCGCCACTGCTCGTTGCCGACGAGCTCCGCGGTCGGCTGGGTGGGCGCGGGCCGGGTGGAGCGGTACGCCTCGAAGACGCCGCCCTGGCTCGTGCCGCCCAGCGCGAGCCTCTCGACCGTCCCGTCATCCTGGCGCGTGAAGACGTAGATGGAGCGGCGGCGCGCGGCGAAGGTCGTCGGCGAGATGATGGACCAGAAGACGGGGTCTTCCGCGTACTCACGCATCGACAGGATCCACATGTGCACGTCGTATTCGGCCATCAGCTTCGGAAGAACCCTCCCGATCCGCAGTTCCAGCCACGCCTGCTGCTCGACCGCCTGTTCCCGCAGCGTCGGCAGCGGCTGGATCCGCGCCGGTACGTCGTCGGGGACGTTCGCCGGTCTCTGGGCCGCCAGGTCGCCGGCGGTCGCGGACCACAGGGCGAAAACGAATGGGACCGTGCCGCCGAGGCGGCGCCCCGATTGGAATTGGCGTGTCATTCGCTCACCCCCTTCAGCTGCACCACGATCACTTCGACCGGCTCGGGCCCCTCGTTGACGTCGCCGTGCAGCTCACCCGGCGGGTCGGCTTCCAGCCAGTAGGCGTTCCCGGTCTCCCAGGTCATGTCGTGGCGCTCACCGGCGTCGTTCACGACCGTCAGCGTACCGCCCTTGAGCGCGATGATAGCCCGGGGGTTGTCGTGGCGGTGCATCTCGAGGGGCTGGTTCGGGACGATCACGCTCTTCCAGACGGTGACGTGCTCGTTCTCGAACTGCGGCGTGCGGCCGGTGGTGAGGGCGGGCTCGCCGGCCGCGCCGGCCTGGGCGTCCATGGCGTCGGCGGCCTGGTCGGCGGGTGGGCCGCAGGCCGCGAGCAGGAGCACCAGGAGGGGTGCGATCGGTCGGGTGGCTTTCATCGAGGCGGCTCCTTGGGTGGAGTGCGGAGGTGGCGACAGGGTCTCGTGGTTGGCGGGCGCGTCACGGGCAACATCGTGCACAACATCGGTCGGGCGCTACCTTGTGGGCGTTCCCCGCGCGTCCCTCCGACCCGGTTTGCCATGCCAGCCATTCGCGATTTGCCCGCCGCGCTCGCCGCCTTCCTCCTCCTCGCAGGCGCCCCGGCGGCCGCCGCCACGCAGGTCGCGCCGAGCGCGCTGCCCGCAACGGCGACCGACGCTCTCTCCTCCACCACGATCTCGCTGCCGGGCCTCAGAGCCCCCGTCGAGATCATTCGCGACCGCTGGGGGATCAACCACATCTACGCCGAGACCGAGTACGACCTGTTCTTTGCGCAGGGGTATGCAGCCGCGCGTGACCGCCTCTTCCAGTTCGACGTGTGGCGGGCGCAGGCGACGGGTACGGTGGCGGAGATGCTCGGCGAGAGTGAGCTGGAGCGCGACATCGGCTTCCGGCTGTTCAGGTACCGGGGCGACATGACCGTCGAGATGAACCACTACCACGACCGCGGCGACCGAATCATCCCGGCGTACGTGGACGGCGTGAACGCCTACATCGCCGAGACCGAGGCGGATCCGTCGCTGCTGCCGGTCGAGTTCGAGCTGCTGGGGATCCGCCCGAAGCGGTGGACGCCGGAGGTGGTGATCTCGCGGCATCAGGGGTTGCTGGGGAACATCGGTGCCGAGCTGAACTACGGGCGGGCGGTTGCGGCCGTGGGCGATGCAATGGTCAAGCGGGTCGCGAACTTCCACCCGGGGGACCCCGACATTGCGCTAGATCCGGCGATCGACGGGGCGCTGCTCAGCCAGGACATCCTGGGGCGCTACAACGCCTTTCGCGGGGCGGTGCGCTTCCGGCCCGAACACCTGGTGCCGGAGTATCGAGGGGATGAGGAAGCGTTCGCGCGGCTGGAGGCGGCGTCGGCGCGCGTGCGTGGCGCGGGAGCCGGTGGGCAGGACGCCCCCGGTTGGCAAGACGCCCCCGGCTGGCAGGACCCCCTCGCCTGGCCCGACTACGAGAGCCTCGGCTCCAACAACTGGGTCGTCAGCGGCCGTCTGAGCGAGAGCGGCTTCCCCCTCATGGCCAACGATCCCCACCGGGCCCAGTCGGCCCCGTCGCTGCGCTACTGGGTGCACCTCGTTGGGCCGGGCTGGAACGTGATTGGCGGCGGCGAGCCGGAGATCCCGGGCGTCAGCATCGGCCACAACGAGTACGGGGCCTGGGGCCTGACCGTATTCCGCACCGACGGCGAGGACCTGTACGTCTACGAGACCGATCCGGAGAATCCGAACCGCTACCGGTATCGTGACGGATGGGAGGAGATGACGGTCATTGCCGAGGATATTCCCGTGAAGGGACAGAATCCGCATGCGGCCGAATTCAAGTACACGCGCCACGGGCCGGTCGTCTTCGAGAACCACGGGGAGAATGTCGCCTATGCGGTGCGGGCGGCCTGGCTGGAGCCTGGCGGCGCTCCCTATCTGGCGAGCCTGCGCATGGACCAGGCCCGCACCTGGGAAGAGTTCGTCGAGGCGTGCAACTACTCCAACATCCCGGGCGAGAACATGGTCTGGGCGGACCGGGACGGGAATATCGGCTGGCAGGCCGTGGGCATCGCGCCGATCCGCCGCAACTGGTCCGGCCTGGTGCCCGTGCCCGGCGACGGCCGCTACGAGTGGGACGGCTACCTCCCCATCAAGGCCAAGCCCAGTGTCTACAACCCCGCGGAGGGCTACTTCGCAACCGCCAACAACCACCTCACCCCCGCCGACTACCCGCACATGGACGCGATCGGCTTCGAGTGGTCCGATCCTTACCGCTGGACGCGCGCGGCCGAGGTCCTCGGCTCGGGACGCCTCCATTCCATGGCGGACATGATGGCGCTGCAGACGGACTATCTCTCGATCCCGGCGCGCACCCTGGTGCCGATGCTGCGGCACGTGGCGCCCGGCGGCGGCGATGTCGAGCGGGCGCGCCAGATGCTCCTGGCCTGGGATTTCGTGCTGGCCCCCGAATCGGTCGCCGCGGGGGTCTACAACGCGTTCGAGCGGCGGCTGCGCGGCAACGTGCAGGCCGTGGTCGTGCCCGAGTCCGCGCGGCAACACGTGCGCGGGATGGCGATGGTCAAGGTGATCGGCCACCTGACCGCGCCCGGCGGGGAGTTCGGCGACGATCCGGTGGCCGGGCGAGACGCGGTGCTGCTCCGCAGCCTGGAAGAGGCGGTGGCCGATCTGCGCAGCCGGCTGGGCGGCGACATGGAGCGCTGGCAATACGGCCAGCCGGATTACAAGCACGCCACGATCTACCACCCGCTGTCGCGCGCGGTCCCGGCGGGTCTGGCCGCGCGCTTCACCGTCGGACCGCTGCCGCGCGGCGGCAACAGCTACACACTCAACAACACCGGCGGCGGCGACAACCAGACTTCGGGCGCATCGTTCCGCATCATCGTGGACACCGGTGACTGGGACCTTGCCGTCGGGAGCAACACGCCGGGCCAGTCCGGAGACCCCGGTTCGCCCTTCTACGACAACCTGTTCGAGCTCTGGGCCAACGACCGCTTCTTCCCGGTCTTCTATTCGCGCGAGCGCGTGGAATCGGTTGCGGCCGAGCGCACGATGCTGACGCCGGGTGGCCGATGACGGACGCACCCCCGCGCGGCAGCGTCGACAACCCGCGCTTCTTCCCTACCCCCGCCGACCTGCGGAGCTGGCTCGAACGGCACCACGACCAGACCGCCGAACTGTGGGTCGGCTTCTACAAGAAGGCTACCGGACTGGCCAGCATCACCTGGCCGGAATCCGTGGATGAGGCGCTGTGCTTCGGCTGGATCGACGGGATTCGGAAGGCCCACGACGAGCGGAGCTACAAGATCCGCTTCACGCCGCGCCGGAAGGGGAGCCACTGGAGCGCCCGCAACCTCGGCCGCATGGAGCACCTGATGGCCGAGGGGCTGGTGGCCGAAGCGGGACTCGCGGCTTTCCGCGCGCGCGATCCGCAGAGGCAGGAGCGAGCGTCGTACGAGCAGCGGGAAACCGTGGTTCTGCCGCCCGAATTCGAGCAGCGGCTGCGGGCGGAGCCGGACGCGTGGGACTACTTCCGGAACGCCCGGCCATCGTACCGCAAGCAGGTGACCTGGTGGGTCGTCAGCGCGAAGCGTGAGGAGACGCGCCTCCGCCGGCTGGGGATTCTGATCGATTCGAGCGCCCGGGGCGAGGTGATTCCGCCGCTCCGGTGGGCGGCCAGGAAGAAGGGCTGACGGCGGCGGGGTGCGTTGCCCGGGATGCGCCAGGGGGACATGACACTAGCCCCCCGCCAGCCACCTCTCGGGCGTCACCGCCCGGCGCCGTTCGTCCGGCCGCTTGTTGAACCACGCCACCGTCATGAGCACCTCGGCGGCCGCGTCGGCCTGCAGGCTGGCGTCGCGGTCGGCCAGAGCGGGCCGGAAGGCTCCTGCTATGACCTCGTCGGTGCGGCGGCGCGCTGCATCGCTCTTGGGCCAGGGCATCTCGCCGTGTAGCCGCCCGCGCCGGATCAGGTACACCCGGTCCTCGCCGCGGAAACCCGAAACGGGGTAGACCAGGTTGAAGTTCTCGATTCGCCCGCGGAATCCGGCAAGGTGGGCCCATAACTTCTCCAGCGTCTCCATACGGTCGTGGAGACGTGCGGCGTACTCGAAGTCGAGGCGCCTTGCCGCCCTCGCCACCAGACCCGCAAGCTCTTTCAGCGGTGCGCGGCTGCGGGTCTCGAGAAAGGCGCGGGCGACGTTCAGCCGGCGGTTGTACTGGGCAGCGGTACAGCGGCCGGCGCAGGGCCCGGGGCAGGTTCCCGTTTCCACCCGGATGCAGCGGGGCGTCCTGCCGCCCCCGAACATCTCGAACTGGTCGCCGAAGTGGATCGGGGTGTCGCCGGGACAATCCCGCAGTCCGGTCGCCAAAGAAAGGTCGTGGACGGCGCGTGCGAGCCAGGCGGTTCGCCCGAATGGGCCGTAGTAGCGGGCACCGTCGCCGTGTACCCGTGACACCGGGATCAGTCTCGGCGCGGGCTCGCGAGTCACCTTGATGAAGCCGTACCTGCGGTCGCGCTTGTGCTGCACGTTGTACTCGGGCTGCCAGACCCGGATCAACCGCATTTCCCGGAAGAGGGCGGCGAACTCGTTGGGCGTGTAGTCCCAGCTGACCGCGTCGGCCTCGGCCACCATGCGCGCCGTCTTGCCCGCCTCCTCGCGAAAGTACGACAGGAGGCGCGACCGCACGCGGACGGACTTGCCGACGTAGAGGATCCTGCCCCCCCTGCCGAGCCAGCGGTAGACGCCGGGCCGGTCTTCGGCACTCGAGCGTACCGTTTCGCGGAGTCCGGAGGTCGCCATGGCGACTCAACTTCGCCATTTATTCGGTCGTGGTCAACGCGCCTGGCCGTCCGCCCCCGCCCAGGGTCGGGACTTGTGGACAGGAACCCCACGGACTCCCGGCCGTCGGCACAAAGTCCCGTACAGGCATTGCAAGCGCCCGTCCAACACGCTAATGTCGCCCTCCATGTTCAGGCATGGGCGTTCCCGCATCATTCGTGACCCGATCTGGAACACGATCCGGCTCGACCCCGTCGCCGTCGCAATCATCGACACGGCGGCGTTTCAGCGGCTCCGCTACATTCGTCAGCTCGGTCTCGCGCACCTGGTCTACCCGGGCGCGACCCACACGCGCTTCGACCACGCGCTGGGCGTCTATCACCTCGCCGTGCGGGCGCTCCGCATCCTTCGTGCCGGCGCCGAGGTCCCTGCAGACGTGTGGCGGGGGGCCGACCTCATCCCCTACGCCGCCCTTCTTCACGACATAGGGCACTACGCCTTCTCCCACGCCCTCGAAGAGCTCGAACCGGAGCGCATCGTGGGCGACCACGAGGAGATCAGCGCCCGCTTCTTCGCATCGGCCGAACTTCAGGACGCGATGGCTTCGCTCGGCCCGGGAGCCGCCGACGAGATCCACCGGATCATCAAGGGCGAGGGAGGCAGCGCGCTGCGGGGCCTGGTGAGCGGCAGCCTCGACCTGGACAAGATGGAGTACCTGCGCCGCGATGCCCGCTTCTGCGGCGTGCCCTACGGCGAGGTGGACGTGGAGCGGCTGCTGCAGGGCCTCATGCTGCTGCGCGACCCCGCAACGGGTGAGTGGGAGGTCGGCGTCGGGATGAAGTCGCTCAGCACCCTGGAGTCGCTCCTCTTTTCGAAGTACCAGATGTTCCGCACGGTCTATTGGCACCACGCGGTCCGGGCCGGTACGGGGCTCTACAAGCGGATCGTCGAGACGGCGGTGGAGGCCGGACTCCTTTCCCCGGAGGAGCTGATCGGGCCCACGGACGAGGAGCTGTTGTACGACTTGCGCCGGAGAGCAGCGGCGAGTCGGGACCCGGTGGCGGCGCGTCTGGCCAGCCGGTGGCTGCCGGCGCTCAGGGAGCGGCGCCTGCCGAAGCGGGCAACGGAAATCCCGGCCTGGCAACTCGAAGGAAGTACGGTTCCCGGATGGGTCAGTGGTGACACGGCCAGGAAACGGCGCTGGGAAGACGGGATTGCGGCGGAACTGGGCTTGGAGCCGGGCGAAGTGATCCTCGATTTTCCGGTCAAGAGAGCCATGTTTCAGCTGGATGTTCTGGTGGATCGGCCGGGCGGCGTGGTACGTCTGGGAAGGGAGGGAATCGCCGGCCTGATGGATCTGCCGAAACTCGGCCGGGAACTCTACCGTACCGCACGGGTGCTCCGCCTGTTCACCTTCGAACGGCGCGAGGTGGACCCGGACTGGCTGCTGGAGAGATTGGCGATGACCCCGGCGGAGGTCGGGAACGCATGCGCATGACAAACGTAGAAACGGTATGGGGCGCGACTGCAGGGCGTGCTGCCGGCGCACTCAAGGCAGTGAAGTCTTTTCCAATACGGAGATGAGCCTGAACCAGGAGAGGCGCGAGAGGTGAG
>JAPPNN010000017.1 GCA_028873815.1 Gemmatimonadota bacterium
TCACCTCTCGCGCCTCTCCTGGTTCAGGCTCATCTCCGTATTGGAAAAGACTCCCCGGCAACCCTCGGAACCGTTGCGAGTGTCTCAAGCGCACTGACACGCGATCACCGCAAGGGAGGAGAGGACAATGGGCAGGACGGGTACCGATTTGATGGCGACAGGGGTGATCGTGGGGAGCACGGCGCTGGCCGTGGCCGCGACGCTTGCGTTTACGCGCGCGAACCCGCTGGAGACGCAGGACTCGATGGTGAAGTGCACGCCGCACGACGCTCACTGGTCGGTGATGTACGCGGTGACCGTCGACGGCGACGCCGTGAAGAGCAAGCCTGCCAAATGGCACTTGCACACGGGACTCCATGTGCCACAAGCCTCGCACGAAGCCACTCGCCGCTGCAGACACCTGACCCTCGTCACACCGCAGGCGACGGTGACCGCGAAACGACTGACCCTCGAACTCGGCGAAGCCGCCGACCAGGTCGCCGAGGCGGCCGAGCGCGCCGAGTCAGCGAAGGAACAGGCGGAAGCGTTGCGGAACCGCCTGGAGGCGATCAAGGAACTCGCCGAAGAGAAGCGGCTTCTGCGGGAAGCGGTGATGGAGCAGCGTCTTCGCGAAGCGGTCGAGAAGCAGATCGAAGCGGACCGGGCCAGGGAACGCTGAACCGCCGCGTCGGGGCGCCCTGCCCGCGCGACAGCTACGACCGCTTGCGTGTAAGCCTCTCCGACTCGGCCGTGCGCCACTCCTCGATGCGCCGGTGGTCCCCGCTGCGCAGGACTTCCGGCACCTTCAAGCCGCGATACTCCGCCGGCCTGGTGTAGGACGGGGCGGATATCGCGTCACCGTCATAGAACGAATCGGAGGCCGCAGACTCGTGGTCGCCCAGCGCGCCGGGCAGCAGGCGCACAACCGCGTCGATCATGGCCAGCGCCGCCACCTCGCCCCCTGAGACCACGAAGTCACCCAGCGACAGCTCCTCCGTGGCCAGGTGGTCGGCAACCCGCTGGTCCACGTCCTTGTAGTGCCCGCAGAGGAGGGTCATCTCGGGCTCCAGCGAAAGCCGGACCGCGTCGTCGTGCCGGAATCGCCGCCCGCGCGCCGACAGCAGCACGATGGGACCCGCCGGACCGAGATCGTCGACCGCTTCGAAGAACGGCTCGGGCTTCATCACCATCCCCGCACCGCCCCCGTAAGGCTGGTCGTCGACCGTACGGTGCACGTCGTGGGTGTAGTCCCTCAGATCGACTACGTGGTAGGAAACCAGCCCGGACGCTGCAGCCCTGCCAGGAATGCTGGCCTGAAGAGGCGTTGTGAAAACCCCGGGAAAGATGGTCACCACGTTGACGCGCATCAGGAAAGCAACCCTTCGGGCGGATCCACCACGACCCGGCCTTCCTCCCGGTCGAACTCGACGACCATCTCGGGAATCAGCGGCAGCATGATGTCGCCGTCGGGACCCGCCACCTCGAGCAGGTCGGCGGGCTTGAGCGCATACACCTCCTTCACGCTGCCGAGCACCGACCCGTCGCGCGTCACGACGGTGGATCCCAGGAGCTGATGATAGAAGATCTCGTCCTCGGCCAGCTCGTCCATCGCTTCGAACGGCCGGAGGAGATACCGGCCCCGCAGCTGTTCCGCGGCCGTCCGATCGGCGATCCCCCGGAAGCGGGCCAGAAAGCCCTTCCGGTAGGGCCGAACCGTCTCGATGGTGAGCGGCGCCAGGTCGGGCGAGGGCGTTTGTCCCTCGTCGTCCCCGGGGAAGTGGACCACTCCGGGAGCAAAATGCGTCTCCGGATAGTCCGTCAGCGGCCAGACGAACAGCTCCCCCTGGGTGCCGTGGGGCTTGTTGAGGTGGCCCACGACCAGGAAGGGAGGGTTGTCGCCACTGACCACAGGCGACTACGCGGTTTCGCCCTCCGCGGGCTCGGCGGCGGCCTCGGCTTCGCCGGGGGCTTCCGCCTCTGCTTCGGGCGCGGCGTCCGCTGCGGCGTCGGGCTCGTCGGCGGACTCGGAAGCGGCCTCGGGCTCGGATTCCGCTTCGGCCTCGGCCTCAGCTTCGGGCTCCGCGACGGCGGCGTCGGTCGGGGCGTCTGCCACGGCCTCGGTGTCCGCGTCAGCTTCGGCGCCAGCCGATTCGGACGCCACGTCGGCTTCGGGCGCGGCTTCCGCCTCGGCGGTCTCTCCGTTCTCGGCGGCCACCGCGTCGGAGCTCCGGTCTCCCAGAGCCACCCAGTCGTCCCCGCCGGCCCTGGCCTTCGTGACCAGGTTTCCGACCGTTCGGGTCAAAATGGCGCCCTGACCGACCCAGTAGTCGACCCGGTCGAGGTCGACGACCAGACGGGCCGGGTCCGGAATCGGGTTGTAGTACCCCAGGTTCTCGACGAACCGGCCGTCCCTGGGGGAGCGGCTGTCCGCGACAACAATGCGGTAGTGAGGCTGCTTCTTCTTTCCCATCCGCCTGAGGCGAATCTTTACTGACATTTTCTCCCTGCCGGGTTTTCCGGGATTACAGCTGGGGCATCAGCCCCTTCATTCTCTTCATCATCTCTTCCATCTCGGCGAACCGCTTCATGAGCCGGTTCACCTCCGACACGGGCCGGCCGCTTCCGCGGGCGATCCGCTTCCTGCGCGACCCGTTGAGGATCTCCGGACGGCGGCGCTCCTCGGGCGTCATCGAAAGAATGATCGCCTCGATGTGCTTCATCTTCTTCGGGTCCACGTCGTTCGCCGAGAGCGAGCGGGGCACCCCCGGAACCAGCTTCAGCAACTGGTCCAGCGGGCCCATCTTCTGCACCTGCCGCATCGCGACGAGGAAGTCCTCCAGGGTGAAGCGCCCCTTCCCGAGCACCTTGTCCTGAAGGGCTTCGGCCTCGCCGGGATCCACGACCGCCTGCGCCCGTTCGACCAGTCCTACAACATCGCCCCGCTGGAGGATGCGGCCGGCGATCCTCTGCGGATCCACCGCATCGAGCGCGTCCATGCCTTCGCCGGTGCCGACGAACTTGAGCGGCTTGCCCGTCACGCTCCGGATCGACAGTGCCGCTCCGCCACGTGCGTCGCCGTCCATCTTGGCCAGGACGAAACCGGTCAGATCGAGCACCCGGTCGAAGCCTTCGGCGATTCGCACCGCTTCCTGCCCGGTCATCGCGTCGGCAACCAGGAGGACCTCGCGCGGCTTCAGCGTGTCCTTCAGCCGGACCAGTTCGTGCATCAGGGGCTGGTCGATCTGGAGCCGCCCCGCCGTATCGACGATGAGGACGCCGGCCTTCGTGCGACGCGCGCGGTCGTGGCTGTCCTTCGCCACGGCCACCGGATCGGTGGCGCCCTCCTGGAAGTGCACCGGCACCCGCACCTGCTTGCCAAGCACCCTGAGTTGATCGACGGCGGCGGGCCGGTACAGGTCGCACGCCGCAAGCAGCGGTGACCGTCCCTGCCTGGCGAGCCTCCTGGCGAGCTTCACCGCCGTGGAGGTCTTTCCGGAGCCCTGGAGCCCCACCAGCATGATGACGGTGGGAGGAGCCGGCGACCACGTCAGCGCGGTTTCGCCTTCGCTGCCGATCAGCGCGGCCAGTTCGTCGTTGACGATCTTGACGATCTGCTGCCCGGGCGAAACCGACTTGAGCACCCGTTCGCCCAGCGCCTCATCCTGGACCCGCTTCAGGAAGTTTCGCGTGACCCTGAAGTTGACGTCGGCTTCGAGGAGGGCGAGCCGCACCTCCCGGAGGCCGTCGCGGATCATGGGTTCGGTGAGGACTCCGCGCTGGCGAAGACGCCCCAGAACCCCGTCCAGTTTCCTGCTCAGGTCTTCAAACATCAAAGTCCGCCGTGGGAGGCGGTACAGCCCTTAAAGATAGCTGGACGACTCACTGTCGACAAATCACCTGGCTGCGGCGGGTGCCTACAGACACGATCACGACGGGCGTCTCCACCAACTCCTCGATACGCCGCAGGTAGGCGCGCGCGTTGGCGGGGAGGTCGCTCATGGTGCGGGCGCCGGTCGTGGGGGTCTGCCAGCCGGGCAGGGTCTCGTAGACGGGTTCGGCGCCTTCCAACTCCCGCACCCCTGCCGGGAAGAGCGACTGCTCGACGCCCTCGATCCGGTAGCCGGTCGCGATCTTCAGTTCGGGCAGCGTGTCCAGCACGTCCAGCTTCGTGACCGCGATTCCGGTTAGCCCGTTCACGCGCGCCGAGTAGGAGGCCAGCACCGCGTCGAACCAGCCGCAACGGCGCGGCCGGCCCGTGGTCGCGCCGAACTCGGCGCCCAGTTCGCGCACGACCTGGTCCATCTCGTCGTCGAAGGCCGTCGGCAACGGGCCGTTCCCGACCCGGGTCGTGTAGGCCTTGACCACGCCGATGACCGAGTCGATCGCGGTCGGGCCGATCCCCGTGCCTACGGCGGCGGCCCCGGCCGTGGTGTTGGACGACGTCACGTACGGGTAGCTGCCGTGGTCCACGTCCAGCGCCGTGCCCTGCGCACCCTCGAGGAGGACGCGCCTGCCCTCCTTCAGGGCGCGCGCGATCTCGTCCCCCACATCCGTGGCCACCGCCGGCAGACGATGCGAGAGGTCGAGCGCGGCTTCCACGGTGCCGGCCAGATCGGGATCCGCGCCGAGTTCGCGCAGCCGCGTCCTCGCCCACTCAACCCCGCGAATCACCTTGTCGATGACGCTCCCGCGCTCGAGCAGGTCGGCGACCCGCAATCCGCGGCGACCGGTCTTGGCCTCGTACGCGGGACCGATTCCCCGGCCGGTGGTCCCGATCTTGTCGCGCGCGGCGTCCTCCGCCGCCAGGTCGAGCGCCTTGTGGTAGGGGAAGACGATGTGGGCGCGGGTGCTGATCCCGATGCGCCCGCCCGGGTCGATCCCGCGCTCGGCGAGATCGTCGAGTTCGCCGAAGAACTGGGCCACATCGAGCACGACCCCGTTTCCGAGCAGGCACCGCTTCTCGGGGTGGAGCACGCCCGAGGGGACCTGGTGCAGCACAACGTGCTGATCCCCGACGTGCACCGTGTGCCCCGCATTGGCCCCACCCTGGTACCGCGCGATGACATCCACGTCGCCCGCAAGCACGTCGACGATCTTCCCCTTGCCCTCGTCACCCCATTGGCAGCCCACAACGACCGTGCAGGATCCGTTGAGCGCGCTCGTCTCCACTGAAGCCACTGCGGCCGCCGGTCAGGAAGTCGCGCCGACGGTCAGCACGCCGGCCTTGTCGAGTTCCGTGATCACCGCGTCGCGGCGGCCTTCCGCCAACGGCTTGAGGGGCGCCCGCGGTGCGCCGCCGTGGTAGCCGAGCACGTCGAGTCCGTACTTCACCCCCGCGACGCCCATCCCCGCGACCACGGCGTTGTGAAGCGGCCCGACCCGCTCCTGGAGGGCGCCGGCGCCCGCTCGATCACCGTTCATGAACAGCGTATGGATGTCCGCGCTTTCGGCCGGTGCGAGGTTGGCGACACCAAGAATGCCGCCGACCGCGCCGATCTCGAGGGACGCGTAGAGGAGGCTTCCGCTGCCGACGAGCACCTGAAATCCCTGGGCGGTCTGCGTCACCAGCTCGCCCACCTTCTCCAGGGATCCCCGCGAATCCTTGATGCCGATGATGTTCTCGTGTTCGGAGAGCTCGGCGATCAGCCCGGTGGGGAAATCCAGCGTGCTGAACCGCGTCGGCACCTGGTACACGATGACCGGCACCTCGGCCGCGTCCGCCACGGCCACGTAGTGGTCCCGGACCACCTCGTCGCTCATCGCCCCCTTGTAGAACGCGGGCGGCTGGACGAGCACCGCATTGAATCCCCGAGCCACGGCCATCGCGGTCAGGCGCAGGGTCGTGCGCAACGATTCGGCACCGGTTCCCGCGACGAGCGTCATGTCGTCGGGCACGGTATCGCTGGCCACGGCCCAGCACCGGTCGCGCTCCTGCTCGTCGAGGAAGACGGCCTCGCCCGTCGAGCCGCCGACGACAAGTCCGCTGACTCCGGTCGTCGCCCACTTTTCGATGTTCGCCCTCAGGCCCGCCACGTCGACCTCGCCCGTGACCGGATGGAAGGGCGTGGTTGTCGGAATCATCACTCCGCTGATGTCTATGGTACCGCTCCTTATGGTTGGAATACGCCGAGCTTCTCTCTCGCGAGCGCCAGTGTCTCCCCCGCCATGGCGCGCGCCTGCCCCGCCATCTGCATGATCCGTCCGTCCAGATCGGTCTCGCGCCGCAGGATGTCGGCCCGGCGCTCGCGCATCTCGGTGGTGAGCGCGACCAGGGCGTTGGCCGTCCGCCCCTTCAGGTCAACGTAACGCAAGGTACCCGCGAAGTAGTCCGCACGCATCTGGTCGGCATCGTCCGCGTGACCGCACGCCGTCAACATCGTCAGCAGGTTTTCGATCCCGGGGCTGGCCTGCCGACCGCCGCCGTCGTCCTCACCTGCCGACCCGGCCTCCGCCGGCATCCCGGAGTCGGTGACCGCCGAACGGATCTTCTTGCGAATCGAGTCCTCCTCCTCGAAGAGCCCGATGTAGTGCCGCGGCCCGAGGCTCTTGCTCATCTTGCGGGTGGGGTCGGCGGTGGACAGGACCTTGGTGACCGGCGTGTGCAGGGTCTCGGGCTCGGGGAAGAGATAGCCGAAGCGCGAGTTGAATCTACGGGCGATTCCCCGGCTGAGTTCCAGATGCTGCGACTGATCCTGGCCGACGGGCACGCAGTCGGACCGATACGCAAGGATGTCGGCCGCCTGGAGCACCGGGTAAAAGAGCAGTCCCGCGGAAATAAAGGTTCCGGAATCCTCCGCCAGTTCGCCCTTGAGGAGGCCGGACTTCTCCTTGAACTGGGTCATGCGCGACAGGTCGCCGAGGGATGTGAGCGTGGCCAGCATCCAGCAGAGCTCGGTCTGCTCCGGCACGGTCGACTGGATGTAGACGGTGGTCCGCTCCGGATCGATGCCGGCGGCGAGGAGACTCACGAACATCTCGCGCGATGCACGCCGCAGTCCCTCCGCGTCGTAGCTGCCCGTCATGGCGTGAAGGTCCACGACGCAGTAGACGCAGTCGCACTCGTCCTGCAGCCTCACCCAGTTCTGCACGGCCCCGAAGTAGTTGCCGATGGTCATGACCGCGGTCGGCTGAATGCCGGAGTAGACGCGTTTGCGAGGGGGCATGGGTGAACTGTGATCTGGTGTTGCGGGTTGGCGGACGGATCGTTGCGCGGCGCCAGGCACGGCGCGACGCGATTGTTACTGGCCGGAGCTAAGTTAGCGTAGCGGGGCCCGGAGTTCGACCCTGCGGACGGACGGGGACCCCTGCACCTCGAGACCCTGCGGATTCAACCATGCGAGAAAGATCGGACGTTTTGCTGGCGACCGCGCGCGAGGCGGCACGGGTGGCGGCATCGGTGCACGAGGCCGCGGCCGGCGACGGCGATGGACGATGGGTGAACGAGAAGACGATGTCCAGCGACTTCGTGTCGGACGTGGATATGAAGGCGCAGGAGGCGGCGCTGGAGGTCATCGCGACCCGGCATCCGAGTCATCACATCCTCGCCGAGGAGGAGGGCGGCGGCCGGCCCGGCACCGAAGGCACCGAGTACCTGTGGCTCGTGGATCCGCTCGACGGCACGACCAACTTTCTGCACGGCCACCCCTATCACGCGGCATCTGTGGCGGTCTGGGACCGGGAAGGCCCCCTCGCGGCGGCGGTCGACGCCCGCGCGCTCGGCAAGACGTGGTTCGCCGCACGGGGAGGGGGGGCGTTCGAGAACGGCAAGCGGATCCAGGTCAGCCGCACGTCCCGCACCGACCGATACCTGCTCGGGACCGGCTTCCCCTTCAAGGCGCACGACGTGCTCGCGCCCTACCTGGCCGAACTGGACCAGGCGTTGCGGCACACCTCGGGCGTGCGGCGCACGGGGGCCGCCGCGATCGACCTGGCCTACGTCGCCAACAGCATCCTGGACGGCTTCTGGGAGGCCCGTCTGGCCCCCTGGGACTTCGGCGCAGGGGTGCTGCTGGTGACCGAGGCGGGGGGCGTGGCGGAGCGCGTGGAGGGCGGGCGGCTCGACGCGACGCCGGGGTCGGTCATGGCGGCCAATTCGCCGGAGGGGCTTGACCGTTTGCGGGAGGTGCTGCTGGGGCGGTGAGGGGGCGGGGGCGCGGCGCGGAGAGCCTGCTACTGGACGACACCGGCGACTTGAACCCACTCGAAGAGCGCCTGCCGGTCGGCAGCGCCATCCAACGGGACAACCCAAAGTTCGACTCCGGCCAAACCGAAATCCACGCCGGGCTCGGTGTGGATCGATTGACCGTCCAGGGTCACGCTCATCTGCCCGTGTCCAAGAACAAGGCCGACATTTACTGCAGGCCCGGCTGTGTCGAAGGTCCGGTGGTTGCCTGCGCCGGCGGCCAACCAACCTCCGGCGCTGTGCAGAAACAGCACCCGATAGTTGGTCGCATTGCCATCCACCAGTACGCCTGGACCGATGTCGAGGGCCAACGCGCGGATTACAGATTCCGTCGTGTTCGCCACGATTCTTACCGTCATGCTATCGCGAGCTCGCGTCAGGCGGGTCCGGATCTCCCACTCAAGCATGCTGGCGTTCAGTTGGCGTCTCGCCTTTCCGGTCGACCCGGAGCGACTCGTCAGACGCAACACACCATCCTCGACTCGCCCCAGCGCGTCCGTCAGACGCCAGTTCGACGAAAGCAGAGAGTCGAAATCCTCGTGAAACCCCACATCTCCTGCTTCCACGGTCACCCTCATGTCCTGTGTCGCCGACAACCCGGCCGGATCCATGGCCGCTACGGTGATGCTCGTCTCGTTCAACCACGGCCATCCGCGGTTCTTGCCAAACAGAGATATCTCGGGGCCGAAGACGAAGATCTTGACAAAGGATGAATCGAGGGCCAACGCCGAGTAGGTCAGTGCGTCGCCGTCGGGGTCACTGAAGTATGCCGAGGCATCCAGTCTGACCGTGCCGTCGGCAGCCAGCACCTGGGCCGGAAGCTCGCCGACGACGGCCGGAGGACGGTTGGGTTGCTCCGGATTCGTCGCGCCCTCGCCACAAGCGGCCAGCAGCGTGATCACAACCGTTGTGACGGCGGCGGGCAGTCGGTCCGGCTCTAGCATCCTCAATCGCATCGATGGCCCCCGGAAGCACCGTCGCTCGCTGTGGTCCCGGGCGACACTTCCAGAGCTCCCGCACGGGATTCTCACATCGCGTTGTATACAAACCGACCGGCAGGTTTGTTCCCGCGCGGAGGCACTCATCCTCCCCCGCGCTCATCGTCCTCAACCCCCAGCCCCCCTACCCTCCCACCAGCGCGTTGAACACCAGCTTGAACGTCCCGTGGGTCTGCGCGCGGTGCTGGGCGCGGAAGCCGATCATGACGATCGTGCCTTCGCCGTGGGCGACCGAGACCATGGCCGCCTTGTTGGCGATCGCCTCTTCGCCGAGGAGCCAGCCGCTCTGCAGAATGTCGCGGTCGATGTACGTGACGACGCGCCGCACGTCCGAGCTGCGCGCGCCCGGCATCGTCTCGTAGACCTGGCCGCCGGCCAGGTACGCGGCGAGCGCGTCTTCGGGCATGCCGTAGCCGTAGGGACTCGACGTGTCGACCTTCACCTTGAGCGTGGATCCGGGGGCCCAGAACTGGTTCCCCCACATGCCCGCCACGGCGTTGCGCACGGGGACGTCGAAGCCCTCGAGAACCAGCTCGCCGGCCTGGGCGAAGGTCACGAGCGTGCCGCCGCTGCGGACGAAGGCGTCCAGCGCCGCCACGCCCGCCTCGCCGAAGCCGCTCCGGTAGTCGGGCGGGGTGCCGGTCGGGTCCGGTCCGCGGCCGCCCTCGGCCCGCTCGGTGGGCCCGAGCATCATGGTGCGTGAGTCGTTGGGCAGGATGATCACATCCCAGCGCTCGTGCAGGTCGCCCGCCAGGATCTCGGGGTCGAAGAGCGACGTGTACTCGAAGCCGAAGTCCTCCAGCAACCAGCGCGTCCACCCCTCGTCCATGTTGCCGCCGTAGAAGCGCTGGTACATGCCGATGCGCTGCTGCGTGAGGGGGTGGCTGACCGCGGTGGCGTCGCCGGCGAGCGCGGTGAAGTCGACGCCGGTGGCGGCGGCGATGTCGGCGAGGGCATCGGGGGCGGCACCGGGTTCGACGATGAAGTCGCCGGGCATGGCGCCCGCGCCGCTGCCGGTGACGCGACGCACCGAGGCGCCCGCCGCGAAGAGCATGTTGAGCGCCTTGAATGCGTCGTTCAGGGTGCCATCGATCCGGTATCCGTGAGGGGCGGATGAGGCGACCATCCCCGCAGGCTCAACGGGACCGGACACCACCGTCAGGTCGGCCTCCACCGCCGTGCCGACGGGGTCGACCCTCACCCCCATGAACTCCGCGATCACGTCGGCCGACATGTCGTACGGGCGGATCGGGTCGCCGGACGCGGTGCGCGTGTAGCTGTTGTCCGGGTAGTATGTCTGGCCCAGGAGCCAGCGGATGACGCCGCGCTTCGGCTGGGCGAGCGAGACCACGTAGCTGCCTTCGCCGTAGACGCGGCCCTCGTGGGTGAAGTCGGCTGGCGCCCGCTCGACCGTGATGCCCTGCAGCAGCAGCTTGTTGACCATTGTGGCCATGGTCAGCGGGTCGTGCTGGGCGGCGGGGATCACGTAGGCCTTGACGTCACCGCCCATCCCGCGCTGGATCTGGCGGCTCGATTTGTTGTACGCGTTGCGTAGCACGGTCTCGCGGTTCTTGGCGGCGATTTCGAGCGGCGAGAAGGTCGCCACGATCTGCCGCTCCACGATGTCGCGCACGCGCCACCAGCCGCCCGGCCACGGGTTCGGGAAGGTCGTCTGGGCCTCGTATTCGGGGAGCTGGCGCGATCCCTGCAACTGGTCCGGATGCACGTAGAGCGGCGTCGCGAGGCGGGCGCTGGCCGACTCCGTGAGCATGCCCGCGATGTTGTGGAACGGCGTGATCCAGTGGAACCCGAAGTGCCCCCACCCGGAGTAGATCGCGGCGTTGACCGTGCCCTCGAAGCCAGCCTCCTCCATGCGGTAGGCCATGTGGGCGCCGTACCACGACATCTCGCGCCAGACGAGCGGGTCGCCCTCGGGACGGATCGGCTCGGCGTACGGGGGCAGGTAGATGCGGGCCGTGTACGCGCCCATCTGGTGATGGTCGATGTACGCCTGCGGGATCCACTCGCGGAACATGATCTCCGCCCCGTAGCGCGACTCGACCGTGTTCTGCATGAAGGCGTCGCGGTTGTTGTCGTGCCCGATGTAGTGGTGGTAGAGCTCCGGCGGACTCGCGCCCTCGTACTCCGTGCCGACCCAGCGGTCGTACCACTCGTTGACGATGCCGACGCCGTCCGGATTGAAGGCGGGGATCAGGATCGAGATCGTGTTGTCGAGGATCTCGTGGACCTCGGCGTCATCGCGGGTGGCGAACATGTACATGATCTCGGCGGGCGACTGGGCGCCGGCGACCTCGGTGGAGTGGAGCGCGTACGACTGCACGAAGACGACCTTGCCGTTCGCGATGGCGTCGTCGATTGCGGCTCGGCTGTGCCCGCGCGGATCCTGCAGGACCGCGTTCATGCGCTTGAAGTCGTCGAGGCGGGCCAGGTTTTCGGGCGCCGACACGAAGATCGACAGGAACGGCTCGCCCAGCGTCGACGGGCCCATGTGCACGACCTGCACGCGGTCGCTGGCGGCGTCGATCAACTCGTAGTACTCGACCAGCCTGTCCCAGCGCGCCAGCTTGCGGTCCGCGCCCATCTGGTGGCCGAAGAACTCCTCCGGTGAGGGGATCGGCGCACCCTGCGAGTGGTCGGCCTGGGCGACGGTGGATTGGGGAGCGAGGGCGATAGCGGCCAACGCGGCCGCGATCAGCGCCCGGGCGGCCCACCTGGCCATGACCGTTGCGCCTGCGGGAGTCGGGGAGAGGTGTCGCATGGGAGTTTCCGGGTCCGTGGGCTCAGGGAAAAGGAGGGTCGGACAGTGGGATTATGGGGGCAGGTCCGCGCTTCGGCGCAAGGTGTGCCGTCCGGGCAAGCTCAACCAGGGCCCGGGCATGCTGTGCGGCTGTTGGTACAGTTTAGCGCGTAAACTGAACCAAGAGCACGACGAGTCCTGCCGATAGGGTCTGTGCTCGGGCTACCGCCCCGCCGCCTCCCGACCCGCCGTCACCGTTTCCGGATCGCTCGCGATGAACATGCGGAAGCCCTGCGCGATCCGTTCGGCGATGTCGTCGACTCCCGCAGTAATGCCGCACGGCACGCCGTTGGCCAGGCACGCCGCCAGCACCGCCTGGATCGCGCTCTCCACCGCTTCCATGTCGCCTTCGTAGGAGCGGCGCAGGTCGCCGGGGCCGGCGAACACGACGCTCACGCCCGGCGTCGCGACGATCTCGTCGACGCGTTCGACCCCGCTGCGATCCTCGACGATCAGGATGCTCAGCAGCGTGCCGGTTGCGTTGCCGGGCCAGAGCTGGTCGCCCATCACCGAGACCGCCACGGCGGCGTCCTCCGCCGATTCGACATGGGGGAAGACGATCGCCGCCACGCCCGCATCGAGCGCCTCTGCGACGTTGGCCCCGGCCGCGTCCACGCCGTTTCTGATCGGCGGCACGCGCAGGATCAGCGGGTGCGGCGCCTCGGTCCCGGACCCCTCGGCAATGCCCGACATGTAAACTCTAGTTGACATAATGTCGAATGGACCTGACTCCAGGGAGTAGAAGACGAAGTCCAGCTCCCGGTTCTGGCCCATGAGAGCGCCCTGCTCGGCGGTGGTCGGACCGGAGAAGACGCCGAAGACGGCCTGGCCGTCGGCGAGGAGTTGGGCCAGGGCTGACGCGTCGGTAGCGGCGCCAGCGGACGCGGCAGTGGCCGGATCGGCGGCGGCGTCCGTCGCGGCCTCGGGAACGTCGGACTGCTCGGGAGCGGCGCAGCCGGCAGCGGTGAGGGCCGTAGCGACGCTGATCGCCAGCGACGGGAACAGGCGGATGTGCGGGGTCTTCGGCTTGAGCGGGGACATGGCTTTCAGGCCGTGTTCGAGTGGCGCGACCGGCTCGGCGGCCGGCTTGGGCCAAGTCTACGGCTCGGGCCCGGGCGGCAACAGAGGCCCAGCGTGGTGCGCCCGGCCGTGCGGCGGCGGTGCCCCATCTGGTTCAGCCCGGCAAAGATGCGTACCTTTTTCGCCCGCAAACGACCTGTTTACGAAATCGTCACACTCTAGACCCAAGGAGTAGCAACATGGCGAAAGCGAACGTCGCGATTGGCGCAGCCCTGGTAGCCGCAGTCCTCGTGGCTGCTGCGCCCGACACCGCGGAAGCCCAAAGTGCCGCGCACCGTCACATCGGCCACGTCGGAGACATGTTCAACGGCACCCCGGACAACGTCGGGCTGCTCGCGGCCGCCCAGGCGGAGGCGGAAGTCGCCGCCCAGCATGCGGGCCTGGCGGCTGGATCCGACGATCTGGCCGGGATTCAGCGGCACACTACCCACGTGCTGCACGCGATCGATCCGTCGACCTCCGAGCGGGGGCCCGGCAAGGGGTATGGGCTCGCAAGGGCGGCCGGCGGATGCGCCCAGCATATCGGGATGGCCGGCGGATCCGACGACGCTTCGGACGCGGTCAAGGCGCATTCCAACCATGTCGGGACAAGCTGCAGCAATGTCGCGATGTGGGCCGAGAGCATCGCCGAGAAGGCAGCCGAGGTGGCCGCGGCGACCGACATGGCGGCCGCGAAGGCGCTCGCGGAGGAGATCGCCGCGATGACCGACGCCATCGTGAACGGTACGGACGCCGACGGCAACGGACGCGTGTCCTGGGGCGAGGGCGAAGGTGGGCTGGCCCAGGCGGCTACGCACCTGCGCCTGATGAAGGAGGCCGAGGGTCTGGGTTGACCACCTCGGAACATCCATGAGAACTGAACGAATCGTGAATACGGCCCGGGGTGCGTCCGCAATTCTGGTGGCGGGTGCGGTTTTGGTCAGCGTGGCCAGCCTGGGCGCGTCGGGGTCTCACGGATCCGGCGGGACGTCGGCGTCGTTGGACATGGCCGCACTGGACGTGCCCCAGGATACCGTCAGTTTCGCCGAAGACATCCTGCCCATCTTCCGCCAGCGCTGCGCCGAGTGTCACGGCGCCGAGGACGAAAACGGCGAGGTGCGTACCGAGGTCAGTCTGAACCTTCTCAACTACGAGCGGGTCATGCTGGGGTCCGAATTCGGGACGGTCGTCGAGGCGGGAGATCCGGCCAACAGCTTCCTTCTGGACATGATCACCGACGGGACCATGCCCGAGACGGGCGACCCGGTGCCCGAAGACGAGATCGCGCTGATCCGGGCATGGATCGAGGCGGGTGCGCCGAACAACTGAGCTGGCTTGGGGGCGGCGGGGCGGGCGGGACGCGGCTAACGACGCTAGGGCGCGGACGCGTTACGCCGCCTCAGCCATTCCACCGCGAAGAGCAGGAGTACCGCGAACCCGATCAGGAATGTCGCGACGGCCAGGATCGCGGGGCTGATCTGTTCGCGGATGCCCGCCCACATCTGGCGCGGGATGGTGCGCTGCTCGACACCCGCCATGAAGAGCACCACCACCACCTCGTCGAAGGACGTCGCGAACGCGAACAGTCCCCCTGACAGCACCCCCGGCGCAATCAGCGGCAGCTGCACCTTGCCGAACGTGCGCACCGGGCCCGCCCCCAGGGACGCGGCCGCCCGGGTGAGGTTCCTGTCGAAGCCGGCCAGCGTGGCGGTCACGGTGATCACCACAAAGGGGATGCCGAGCGCGGTGTGCGCCAGGATCAGGCCCAGGTGGGTCTGGCCGAGGCCGATGCTCGAATAGAAGAAGAACATCCCGGCCGCGGCGATGATCACCGGGGTCACCATCGGCGAGATCAGCAGACCGGTGACGAGCCGGCGCGCGGGCATGTGCGCGTTCGCGAGCCCCAGTGCGGCCAGCGTTCCCAGAACGGTGGCAAGGGCGGTGGCCGAGATCCCGATCGTCAGGCTGTTCACGAGGCTCCGGCGCCATTCCTCGTTCTCCACGATCTCGCGGTACCACCGCAGCGAGTACGCCTCCGCGTCGAAGCGCAGCATGCCCTCCGTGAAGGTGAAGTACGGTTCGGCGTTGAAGCTGAGCGGCACGATCACGAGGATCGGCGCCACCAGAAACAGGAAGACCAGCGCGCAGAACGTCAGGTAGGCGTAACGCCCCAGTGGCACCTGGCGCGTACCGGCGGTCGAGGTCAGGGCGGGCACGGCGATCCCTAGCTCAGGCTCAACCGCTCGATGCCCACGAGACGGTCGTAGAGCACGTACAGCACGAAGACCCCGGCCAGCATGATTCCGCCCAGCGCGCCCGCAAGCCCCCAGTTGAGCGACGTCTGCATGTGATAGGCGACCATGTTGGAGATGAGCTGCCCGCTGGAGCCGCCGACCAGCGCCGGGGTGATGTAGTACCCGATCGCCAGGATGAAAACGAGAAGCGAGCCCGCGCCCACGCCGGGCAGCGTCTGGGGCCAGTACACGCGGCGAAACGCCTGTATGGGCGTGGCGCCGAGGGAAGCGGCCGCGTCCATGTACCGCGGGGGGATCGCCCGCATGACCGAGTACAGCGGGAGGACCATGAAGGGGAGCAGCACGTGCGTCATCGCGACGATCGTGCCGGTCATGTTGTAGATCATGGTGAGGCGGCCATCGTCGCCGATCAGTCCGATGGCGACCAGGATGTCGTTGAGCACCCCCTGCGTTTGCAGCAGCACGATCCACGCGGTGGTGCGCACCAGCAGCGAGGTCCAGAAGGGGACCAGAACGAGCAGCAGCAGAAGGTTCGCCCTGCGCGGCGGTGAGTGCGCGATCAGATGTGCGATCGGGTAGCCCAGCATGAGACAGAGCAGCGTGATCGCCCCGCTGACCCACAGCGTGCGCCACATCAGCGCCAGGTAGATTCGCCGCTCTTCCGGCTGACGTGCCACGGAACCGTCCGGCAGCCGCTGCATGTCGACCGCGTTGAGGTAGTGGCGCGCGGTAAAGCGCTGCCCCGTGGCTCGGACGGCGTTCCAGACCGCGGGCTGAGCCCACGCCTCGTCCAACTCCACCATGACATCGCGCCACGGCCCCGCGGTCACATCCGGCAACCCGCGCGCAGTACGCGTGAACAGGCTGCGCATCCCGCTCTCGACGCGGTTGACCCGCCCCGCGACCTGACCGAGGGTCCGCTCCTCGCGGGCAAGCGTCAGTTCACGCGCGATCGCCGCATAGGCGGCCTCGGGGGGAAGTCCCTCGCCGTCCCACTCGGCAAGTACGCCCAGGGTCTCGGGAAGGGCGTCCGCCACCACGGGGTCGTGCACGCTGCGAAGCAGCATCATCCCCAGGGGCGCGAGGAAGGTGACGCCGATGAAGAGCAGCAACGGCACCACCAGGAGCATGGCCCGCACACGCTCCCGCTGCAACGGCGTGCGCGCCTTGGTCGGACCATGTAATGACAACATTACATTATGTCAACTAAAGTATACATTTTGAGTCTTCTGAGCTTCGCCTCCAGCGCTCAGCGCGCCAGCCAGGCGCTGAAGCGTTCGTTCAACTCGTCCTGGTTGTCCACCCACCACTGCCAGTCGTAGCGCAGCGCGCGATCCACGTTGCCGGGGCTCGCCGGCATGTGGGGCGCCATTTCCACACCCGTCTCGACGTGGGTGGTGACCAGGGGCGCTCCGGACTGGCGCGTCGGGGAGTATGAAATGCGCCGCCCCACAGCGGCCTGCGACTCGGCGCGGCTGGCGAAGGCGACGTACTGGAGCGCGGCCTCCAGCCTCGGCGTGCCCGCCACGATGCCGATTTGCCCGACATCGAGCAGCTGTCCGTCCCAGACGATCACGAACGGCTGATTCTCGAGCACCTGCGCATTGAAGATGCGGCCGTTGTACGCCGTGCTCATCACGACCTCCCCGTCCGCCAGCATCTGCGGCGGCTGGGCGCCGGCCTCCCACCAGATCACCTCGTCCTTGATCGTTTCCAGCTTGCGGAAGGCGCGATTCAGGCCCTCCGGCGTGTCGAGCACCGCGTACACCTCGTCCAGCGGGACACCGTCGGCGATCAGCGCAAACTCCAGGTTGACCTGGGGGACCCGCCGCATTCCCCGCCGTCCGGGAAACCTGTCCAGGTCGAAGAAGTCCGCCATGGTCGCGGGCTTCTCGCCGGAGATGTTCTCGGAGTTGTAGGCGTACACCGTCGACCAGTAGACGGCGCCCACGCCGCATTCGGTCTGGGAGTCCTGAACGAAATCGTCCTCCGCGGGCGTCCCATCCGGCCCCGGGGGCAGGGAGCTGATGTCGATGAGTTCCAGGAGCCCTTCGTCGCATCCACGTACCGCGTCGGCGATTTCGAGGTCCACGACGTCCCAGTGAATGTTTCCGACGTCGACCTGGGCGCGAATCTGCGCGAGCCCGCCGTTGTAGTCCTCCACGTTGATCCGGATCCCGGTTTCGGCCGTGAAGGGGATGTTGATGCCCTCGTTCACCGCCCGCCCGTAGGAGCCTCCCCAGGAAACAGTCGTAAGCGCCTGCCCCTTCGCCTCGTCGAAAGCGCCGGCGCATGCAACGACCAGTAGCGCGGCCAACCTCGGCAGGCCGCTGCGAATCCCCGTGTAGCGGCCGAAGCGTCCCGTCACGCCGAGCCACGCGGAGTGTCGAGCAGCAGACTCACGTCGTCTCGTCATCTTCTTCCTTTCGATCCGTCTTGGTTTCGTAGTCGAGGACCCGGCAGTCGGTCACCGTCCAGCCGACGCGGACGGTGTCGCCCACCAGAATCCCGCCGTGCCCCACGATGTTGGGGATCTTGGCGATGAAGTCGTTGCGGCCGCAGGCATCCATGTGCACCCGCAGGTGGTCGCCCAGAAACGCCAGATCGCGCACGGTGGCGCCCACCTGGTTCCCGAAAGTGCCCGGTTCGGGGTTGACCGAGACCCGTTCCGGACGGATCGACAGGGTGACCTTGTCCCCGGGCTTGCAGTCCACCACCCGCAGCGCGCGAATGTACTCCCGGCCGGCATCCACGTCGCAGAGCGCGCCGTCCACCGACACCACCCGCCCGTGCAGCCGGTTGTTCTCGCCGATGAAGCGCGCGACGAACGCACGCTCCGGCTCTTCATAGAGCACCTCCGGAGAGGCGATCTGCTCGACTTCACCATCCTTGAGCACGGCGATCCGGTCGGACATGACCATCGCCTCCTGCTGGTCGTGCGTCACGTACACGATTGTGACCGCCAGCTCGCGGTGGATGCGGCGGATCTCGTACTGCATCTCCTCGCGCAAGCTCCGGTCCAGCGCGCCCAGAGGTTCGTCCATGAGGACAAGACTCGGCTCGAAGACCAGGGCGCGAGCGATCGCGACGCGTTGCTGCTGCCCGCCGGAGAGCTGGCCGGGCCGCCGGTCCTCCATGCCTTCGAGGCGAACGAGCTTCAGCGCACGCTCCACCCGCTCGTGCCGCTCCTCCCCGTCCATGCCCCGCACCTCGAGAGGAAAGGCGAGGTTCTGTCCGACGGTCATGTGCGGGAAGAGCGCGTAGTTCTGGAACACCATCCCGATGCCGCGGCTTCGCGGCGGCAGGTCCTCGACCGACTCGCCCTCGATGCGAATGCGTCCCGCTGTGGCGGACTGAAAGCCCGCCAGCATCATCAGGATCGTGGTCTTGCCCGAACCCGAAGGGCCGAGCAGAGTGACGAATTCGCCCTTCGCCACCTCGAGGTTGAAGTCCTTCACGACCAGCGTGGTGCCGTCGTAGCTCTTGCTGACTCCTGCGAACTCGACGTGCGGGGCGCCCTCTCCCCCCGCCGCCCCCTCCCCCGCCGTCACGACACGCCCCCGGGCATGGTGAGCAGCGCCGCGTAGAGGTCGATCGCGTACCACAGGTTCCCGATGCGCAGATTCTCGTCGGGGGCGTGCTGGTTGTTGTCGTGATTGGCCACCGGGACCACGATCGCCGGCTTCCCCGCCACATCCGTGAAGAGGTAGAGCGGCAGCGTGCCCCCCATTCCCGGCGCGAGCACGAGCGACCCCGGCCCGAACGCCCGGTCGGCGGCCCGCGTGGCCGCCCCGATGACCTGTTGCACGAAGGGGTCGGCCATGCTCGTGCGCGCCGCCGGATAGCCGCCGCCCCCCGTCACCCTGGCGACCCTCGGGTAGCGCAGCCGCGTCTCCATGTCGGGGTCCTCGGACACCACGTGGAATCCCTGCGCCTCGATGTGGTTGACGACCAGCTGGCGCAGGTGGTCGGCATCGTTGCCCTTCACCAGGCGGATGCCCAGCGCTGCCACCGCGGTGTTCGGAATGACGTTCCGCGCAAGGGCGCCGGTGTTCCCGCTCGTCATGCCGCGAACGTTCAGCGCGGGCAGGAGCAGCCGCTCGGCGATCGTTTCGGGCTGTCCCTCGGTCCAGGCGAGTCCCAGTTGCTCGCGGAGAAGCGGGTCCACATCGGGAATCGACGCGAGCGCGGCCCGTTCCTCGTCGCCGATCGGGTCGGCGGTGTCGTACCAGCCCTCGACGAGGACGCGGCCATCTTCGTCCTTCATCGACGCCAGCAGGTGGGCCAGGATGTTGCCGGTGTCGGGCGTCCAGTTCCCGTAGTGGCCCGAATGAAGGTTGCGCGTGGCCCCGTAGACCGTGACCTCCATGCCCATCGCGCCGCGCACGCCGAAGGTCAACTGGGGCCGCCCGCTCTGGTGGGCCGGACCGTCGAAGAAGAGCCAGATGTCGATCTCGTCGAGCACCTCGCTCTGCATTTCCATGTAGCGGTCCAGGTTCCGCGAACCCGCCTCCTCTTCGCCGTCGAAGAAGAAGACCAGGTTCGAGGTGGGCGTCACGCCGCCTTCGCGAAACGCCTCCAGCACCTCGATGACCGCCGCGATGGGAGCCTTGTCGTCGCCGGCCGAGCGCGCGTAGATGCGCCATTCGGGGTCGACCGCCTCGCCGGACGCCGGGAACGGGATCGGCTCGCCGTCCTCCTCCATCGAGGCCGAATAGAGGGTGGGCTCGAAGGGCGGGTGGGTCCAGTTGGCAGGGTCGACCGGCTGGCCGTCGTAGTGCGCGTAGATGCCGAGCGTGCGCGTCGCGCCCGGTACCGACAGCCTGCCGTAGACGAGCGGCGCCACGCCGTCCAGGGTCAGGAGTTCCGATTCGGCGCCCGCTTCGCGCAGGCGGTCACGGATATGGAGCCCGGCGCGCGTGACATCCTCGATGTCCTGAGCGCGGTTGGGGTAGGTCAGCATCTCGGCGAAGTCGCGCACGATCTCCGCCTCGTGGGCCCGGCGGTAGGCGCTGGCCACATCGGCCCCGGACTGCGCGGAGGAGCCGGCCGCGCGCCGCTCGGCCTCGATGAACCGGTCGATGTGGCTCTCCAGGACGGTCATCGGCAGCGATCCCGGCCCGAGTACGGCTTCGTGGAAGCGGCGCAGGTCGAAATCGTCCCCCAGCTCCGCTTCCGCCTTGCGCCGCAGGTCCAGAATGGCGCGCTTGCCCATCTGGTAGCCGAGCGCCTGTCCCCACATGTCGGTCGAATAGCGCAGGGACTCGGACGCGATCTGGGTCTCGGAGTCGAAGATGTGATCGCGCATGTACTGGCGGCCCTCTTCCAGCGTCCAGCCGAGCAGGTTCATACCCGTGTCGACGACGAGCCGGGTGGCGACGAAGATCTCCATCATGTACGCCCCGTACTCGCTCAGGGGGTCGTCCGCGAGGAAGCCCGAGTCGATGCCCAGGAAGGTCGAGTACATGCCCCACCCTTCGGTGTAGGCCGTGTGCATGCCGTTGCGCCGCACCGCCGGGAGGGCGTCGTTGGCGTACTGGCGCGTGATGTGGAAGTGGTGGCCGGGGAAGAGCTCGTGGAGCGAGATTCCGGCGTAGGTCAGCCAGCTGCGCTGGTCGAGATCGGAGCCGTTGAAGTTGTAGTAGCCGACCGGGTCGTTCGGCGTGGGCGGGTTGTAGTAGCCGAAGGTCTGTGATCCCTCCAGGGCGGGGTCGAGGCGCCGGGCGCCGAAGGGGGCGTCGGGCTTGGTGAGGAAGAATTCGTCGGCACGCTCGAAGAACCGCCGGGAAGGGGAATCGAAGCGCTCCCGCACCTCCTCCACCGACTCGGGGAAGTAGTCCGGGTTGGTCGGGATGTGGCGCCTGAAGTCGTCGATCGAGCCTTCGAAGCCGATGCGCGCCTGGACCGCGAGCATCTGCTCCTCGACGTCGGCGACGTTCTGGAGGCCGATCTCGTGGATTTCCTCCGGGGTGATGTCCATGGTGGTGTGGGCGCGCACCAGGTAGCGATACGCCGCTTCGCCGCCGGGCTGGCGCGACAGCCCGACCTCGGGCGCGGCCGCGTCGCGGTATTCGCCGTCGAGGAAGGCGGCGAGGCGCTCCAGCGCGGGGTTGATCTCGTCCGCGACAATGCGCTCGGCCTCGGCGGCGAACGCCGCCGTGCCGCTGCCTGCGCCCGGATCTTCGCCCTGAGCCCCGAGGCGCGCTTCCGCCACCGCGAAGGGCCCGGTGGAAAACGGGGCGATACTCGCACGAACAATCCCCACCACGGCATCCATGTTGGGCTCGGGCACGGTGATGCCCCGCTCCATCTGGCCGCGCGCATGCGACTCGACGAACGCCACCGCCTCGGGCACCTGGGCGAGGAGCGTGAGGTAGACCTCCCGGCCCGCGTCATCGGCGACCGGCACCATGCCGAAGAGCTGGCGCATGGCCCCGATCGGCGACGAATACGGCGTGAGAACGTTCGTGATGACCCAATAGTGATCGAGGCCCTCGATGGTCATCTCCGCGCCGCGACGCAACACTTCCCAGGTGATTCTGTCGTCGGCGTCGAGGGCGTCGGGGTCGATCGCGTCGAGGCGATCGAGAACCGCGCGGCTGAAGTCGGCGTCGGCCTGGGCGCGCTCGAGCGTGGGAATCGGCAGGCGTTCCAGGGGCAGGCCCTCCCGCGCCCGCGCCCGCAGATCGACCTCGAGCTGCCGCTGCCAGACGTCTTCGGCGACGGCCGCCAGCGTCTGCGAGGGATCGGCCGTCACCCCGGAGTCGCCGCATGCAACGGCCGACGCTCCCAGTACGAGCAGAACGGCAACGGGCTTCGACGCAACGGGCTTCATCGGGTCTACCTCCCCTTCCGGGTCGCCATCTCCTCTTTCAGTTCGGCAACGTTGACGACCCGCTGCTCACCGTCGTCGCTCCGCAGCGTGATCGTCTCGTTGAAGATGTTCACGCTGATCACGCGCTCATATCCGAGGCTCGTGCGGATCTTCCTGCCCTCGCGGGGGAATCGGCGGCGGGCTTCCACGTAGCTCTGGTGTTCGTACATCAGACAGCACATGAGACGGCCGCAACACCCGGAGATCTGGGCCGGGTTGAGCGACAGGCTCTGGTCCTTGGCGAGCTGCAGGCTCACGGGCCTCAGTTCGGGGAGCCACGTGGAGCAGCACAGTTCGCGCCCGCACCGCCCCACCCCACCCAGCAGCGCGGCTTCGTCCCGGACGCCGATCTGCTTGAGTTCGATACGGGTGCGGAAGGCGCGCGCCAAGTCGCGCACAAGCGCGCGGAAGTCCACCCGTTTCTCGGCGGTGAAATAGATGATCAGCTTCTTGCGGTCGAACTGCCATTCGGTCTCGGTGATCTTCATCTTGAGACCGTGGCGCGCGACGTGCTCGCGCGTCTCCAGCCGGGCGCGGCGCTCGTCGTCAGCCTTGTGACGGGCACGCGCCACCTCCTCGGTCCCCGCCCGCCGGATCACGCGCAGCGACGGCGTGGGCGTCGCACAGCCACCCGATGACGAGCACTTCCGCTCGGCGATGCTCCCGAGCGCGGTCACACGTCCCAGGTCTTCCCCCCGGTCCGACTGCACGATCACGGGGTCGCCCGGGGACAGCTCGAGCGCGTCGAACCGGAAATAGCCCCGGCGCGTGCCCTTGAAGCTCACCTCGGCGAAACCGGACATCCCGCTAGCGGTCTCCGTCCACGGGCTGTTACACCTCTGTCCATTCGCCGAGCGCCTCGTACTTCGCCCAGCGCCGGGCCACCATGTCGTCGGGCTTCATCGCGCCCAGTTCGTCGAGGTGCCGCTTTAGAGTGCCGGCGAGCGCGGCCATGGTGGACTCGGGATCGGCGTGGGCACCGCCCGGTGGTTCGGGAATCAGCTCGTCGGCCACGCCCAGCGACAGCAGGTCCGACGACGTGAGCCGCAGGGCCGTGGCCGCCTTTTCCCGTTCGTCGGCGGAACGCCACAGGATGGCGGCGCACCCCTCGGGCGAGATCACCGAGTAGATGGAATGCTCGAGCACCAGGATGCGATCCGTGACGCCCAGGGCCAGCGCCCCTCCGGAGCCGCCCTCGCCGATCACCACCGAGATCGTCGGGACTCGCAGGCGGGCCATCTCGCGCAGGTTCGTGGCGATCGCCTCCGCCTGGCCGCGCTCTTCCGCACCGAAGCCGGGATAGGCGCCCGGGGTGTCGATCATCGTCACCACCGGACGGCCGAACTTCTCGGCCATGCGCATGAGACGGAGCGCCTTGCGGTAGCCCTCCGGGTGGGGCATGCCGAAGTTGCGGCGCAGGTTCGCCTTCATGTCCCGGCCCTTCTGGTGCCCGATCACCATGATGGACTGTCCGTTCAGCCGGGCCCATCCGCCCACGATCGCCTCGTCGTTGCGATAGCCGCGGTCGCCCTTGAGCTCGAACCAGTCGGTGAAGATGCCCGCTATGTAATCCAGCGTGTACGGGCGCTTCGGATGACGGGCCACCTGCACCTGCTCCATCGGGGTCAGGTTGCGATACGTCTCGTCGCGGAGCACTTCGAGCTTGGCGGTCAGGACGCGGACCTCGTCCGCCACGTCCAGACCGCGCTTCGACGCCATCTCCCGCAGCCGGGCGATCTGGTCCTCCAACTCGACTATGTCCCGCTCAAACGCCAGATGTGCTGATGAAGACACGTGGCGGAAAACTCCTTGAAAAAAGGGAATCCCAAAAGTACGTCATTTGTTCCCCGGGGCAAAAGCGGGCAGGGCCGGCGGGGCCGCCAAGGGGTTCGCGTGGGGCGGCCGCGGGAATCCGCGGGGGGCAGCCAAGCGGCCGGTGAACGACCCGGCCGGGATTGTCGTACATTGTGCGGGGGTGGGCGGCGACGCTCACGCCGGGGTGCGACCCGGTCAGAACACAGGACGAAGTATCGTGAGAACCTTGCTCAGCGCATGCCTGCGCACCGCAGTACTCGTGGCCATGGCCACAATCGCCGCATCCGCCGCTTCCGTCGCATCCGCCACAGCCCAGGACCGGGACCGCCCTCTGGACGCGGACTTCGGGGAGGTCTATCGCGTCGGGGGCGTCGCCGCACCCGAGTGGGCCCAGTTCACCAGACCCGGAACGGTGGCGTTCGACGGGTCGGGCAACCTGTTCATGCTGGATATCCTGGCGGCAGAGATCGTTGTGATCGGCACCGAGGGACAACTGGTCCGAACCATCGGCGGGCCTGGTGAGGGGCCGGGCGAATTCCGGTCCGCCGGAGACATGGTCGTCTGGCGGGATGGCCGCATCGCCGTGGCCGACATGGGGCACGGGGCATACCAGCTCTTCGATCAGGCGGGCGAACTCGAACGTATGGTCAGTATGGGGGCAGACGACAACCCGTTTGCGGCGATGACCACGATGCGGATCGCCACACGTGGCGCCCCGGACGGCGGATCGCTGTTCGCGCAGGGAATGCCGAACGTGCTCGGCGGGTTCGGGGCCGCGATGGCCGAGATGATGGGAACCGAGATCGAGACACCTGACCGAGTCAACGATCGCGGCATCGAGCGGCTGGATCTGTCCGGCGATGCCGTCGCCGCCGAACCGGTCCTGCAGGCCTGGTCCCCGCCGTCCGAGCCCGCGCCGGAACTGAGCGCCAGCGACCTGACGAACGTTTCCGCAATGATGCGCACCGCGTTCGGGCAACTCACCCACTACGAGCCGAGACTGCTCTGGGACCTCCTCCCCGACGGTACCATCGCCTACTCCGATTCCTCGGCATACGCAGTCAGGCTGCTGGCCCCCGACGGGTCGGTCCGCGCCGTACTGAAGCGCCCGCTCCGCCCCGAGCAGATTACGCCGCGCATCCGCGCCGCAACGATCGAACAGGCGATCGAGGACTTCCAGGGGGAAGCGGGGTCGGTTCCAGAGGAAGCGCGGGGCCTGATGGAACTCATGAGCGGCGGCGGGGACGTCATCCGTGAGGGCATCGAGAACGCGCCCTTCTTCGACGAGATCCCCGTGTTGCGCGAGATCCGGGCCACCTGGGAAGGAGGCCTGTGGGTTCAGCGCCGGGGCGAGGAACCGTGGGACGACGAAGGCCCCATCGACGTCTTTGCCGCGGACGGACAGTACGTCGGTACCTTCGGCGAAGGCCTGACGGAGATGCCGAACGCGTTCGGGCCGGACGGGCGCGTGGCGTTCATCGAGCTGGACGAGTTCGACGTGCCCACGATCGTCGTAAGGATGCTGCCGGCGGCAGTCCGGTAGGAGCACGGAGACGCGGAGGCCATGAACGCAAGAGGCCGTGGAATCGCGATCGTGGTCGCGTTGTCGGCGGCCGGTGTGCCGTCTGCCTCGAGCGGCGTTCTGCATGCCCAGGCCGTGCCGGACGCGGAGGCCCAAGCACCCGCTCGGATCATCTTCGAAGGCGCGACGGTGATCGACGGCACGGGCGCTCCTCCGCGGACCGGCATGGTCATCGTTTTGGAGGGGGAAGAGATCGTAGACGTCCTCCCCGTCGGCGAACTGGGCGCCGAGCGGCTTGAAGGTGCCGAAGTGGTGGATGCAAGCTCGTGGTTCGCGATCCCGGGCCTGATCGAGTCGCATACCCACGTGGCCACGATGGCCAACCGCGCCCGGGCCGAATTCATCCTCAACCGGCAGCTCTACGGCGGCATCACGACGGCGCGGGACATGGCGGGCGACGTGCGCTCGCTCATGGACCTGCAGCGGGCCTCGCTCGTGAAGGAGATCGACGCACCCGACCTGCGCTTCGCGGCGCTGATGGCCGGCCCCGAGTTCTTCACCGACCCGCGCACGGTGTCGTCGGCGGCGGGCGAGACGCCGGGCGCGGTGACATGGATGCAGGCGGTCACCGAGGAGACGGACCTGGCGGAGGCCGTGACGCTGGCACGGGGGACCTGGGCGACCGGGATCAAGACCTACGCCGCGATCGATGGGGACCTGCTCGTCGCGATCGCGGCCGAGGCGCGCCGCCAGGGGATCCCGGTGTGGGCGCATGTCCACGTCGGGCCCGCCCGGGCGCTGGAGGTCGCACGCGCGGGCGTACGCGCCATGTCACATGTATGCGACGTCGGGAGCGCGGCGATCCCCGACGACGTGTTCCAGGAAGGGCAGGAGGGGTTGCGTTCCGGATTCGTGGACGTGGACCTCGGCGACCCGGCGATCGATTCGGTGTTCGCGGCGATGCGGCGCAACGGGACGGTCCTGGACGCGACGCTGCGGATCGTGGTCCAGATCGGGCAGCGGCGCATGGCGGCGGTGGACACCGTCGGGGCCGAGCGACCGGGCCAGGCTGGGGACAGTGCCCGAGCGCGCGGACCTCGTGCCGCCGGGGACAGTGCCCGCGCCCGCCAGGGCCCGCCCCCCGCGCCCCCGATCGACCGCCGCCGCCGCGGCGTGCGCCCCCGGTGCGAGACCCCGGACGCGATGGCCCTGACGCGGAAGGCCTACGAGGCCGGCGTCATGATCGCGGCGGGCACCGACGGCATGACCCCGCCCGATTCACTCTTCCCGGCGCTCCACGAGGAGATGCGCTTGCTGCACGAAGAAGTCGGGATGCCGATGCTGGACGTCCTCAAAGCGGCCAGCTACCACGGTGCCGTTGCCCTCGGCCTGGAGGACACGATCGGCACGCTGGAACCCGGCAAACACGCCAACGTCGTGTTCCTGCGCGAGGACCCGCTGGCGGGCGCGGAGAGTCTGCGCTCCGTGGAGTTGACCGTAAAGCGCGGAACACTGTACTACCGGCGGGACTTCGTGCTGGGGGAGCCGCCGCCGGGACCGGGAGGGCCACCGGGGCAGTAGGGCCAGTGAGGCCGTGGGTCGGGGGTGATGCTGCCGGAGCTGGGACTATCCCAGTGGGATCCGGAACGTCACAAACTCGCCCACCGACACCGTGTCGAACGGCTTCGCCTTGCGGAACAGCCACCACGTCACGACGCCCACGCCTGTGCCCAGAATCGCACCGTTCAGCCGTGACCAGTGCTTACTCTCGCGACAGATTCCCCCGGACTCGAGCCCCAGCCCGATGCGCCGGCGCTTGTCCTCCGAGCATACCTGCGAGGCGACCACAATCCCTGTTGCCATGCCCACTGCGGCAAAGCCGTAGAAGACCTCGTCCGTCTTTTCTTCGCCATGACCCTCCCAGGCGCCGGCAGGAGGCAGGTTTTGCGCGAGGACCGGCGACGCGAGCAAACTGGCGAGCATCAGAATGATGAAGTGTCTCACGCTTACGTTCCTTGACTCAGGGAGGGCAGCTGGCTTCCAATTATGGCCCGCCACTCATCTTCCGATAGACCCTCACGATCTCCACCGCCGGCGTAAGCTGCTGCGCCTCGTACGGCGCCCTGTGGATCGCGCGCACCACCTCCATCCCGTCAACCACCCTTCCGAACGCCGCAAACCCCTGCCCGTCCGGATTCCGCATGCCGCCATAATCGAGCGACGGCTGGTCGCCAATGCAGATGAAGAAGCTGTGCGTGGCCGTGTCGGGGCCGCCCCGCGCCATCGAGACCGCGCCGTCGGTGTGAAGGATGCCGGTTTGGCGGGTGCGTTCCAGCGGGATCGGCGGGAAGGACTCCACGGCCGCGGCGGGACTGCGGCCGCCCTGGACCACCGCGATCCGGATCGAGTCGGTCGGCTGATTCGCCCCGTGAACGGTGCGGAAGAAGCTGCCGCCATCGTAAAGCCCGCCGTCGACGTAGCGGAGGAAGTTGTTGGCGGTCACGGGAGCCCGGTCGACGTCGACGTCCAGTTCGAAGCTGCCCATCGAGGTCTCGACGACGACCCGCACGGGGTCGCGATCGGACCCGGAGTTAGCGAGCCCGACGCCGGCGGCCCCAAATGCCAGCAGGGGCAGGAGTACGGCCACGGTCTTCATTTCTTCTCCCTCCTTTTGCTGACCTGATCAGCGGACGCTTACGTTTTCGGGCCAGCCGCGGGCGCAGGACCCGCCAACCCCCACCTTCAGCCCATTCGCATCATGAGCCAAGAGAGAAAGTCCAGTCCCGGGCGACCCGCCGCCAGTAGCCGGCGCAAGTTCGTCAAGTCCGTCGCGGCCTCCTCGGCGCTGGCCGCCGGCCTGCCGTCGCTCCTGTCGGGCGAGACCCGCGCGCGACGCCGGATCCTGTCCCGCCCGGACATGCCCGGGTCCCACCAGGGGCCCGCCCGCCAGGTCCCGCCCTCCGACCGCATCGGCCTGGCCGTGGTCGGCGCCGGCGGCATGGGGATGGCCGACGTCGACACCGCGCTCCGCATCCCCGGCGTCGAACTGGTCGCCGCCTGCGACGTCTTCGACGGCCGCCTCGAAGCCGCCCGCGAGCGTCACGGCGACATCTTCACCACGCGCGACTACCGCGAAGTGATCACCCGCGACGACGTCGACGCCGTCATCGTCGGCACGCCCGACCACTGGCACCAGCCGATCTCGGTCGACGCGCTGCGCGCCGGCAAGGCCGTCTACTGCGAGAAGCCGATGGTGCACAACATCGCCGAGGGACACGACCTGATCCGCGCGCAGGGCGAATCGGGCCAGGTCTTCCAGGTGGGCAGCCAGGGCATGAGTTCGCTCGGCAACGAGAAGGCGAAGGAGCTGTACGAGGCCGGCGCCATCGGCCAGCTCAACTACGCCGAGGGCTTCTGGGCCCGCAACGATCCCATCGGAGCATGGCAGTATCCCATTCCGCCGGACGCGTCCGAAGCAACCGTCGACTGGAAGCGCTTCCTGGGGCCCGCCCCCGACCGCCCCTACGACCCGCTCCGCATCTTCCGCTGGCGCAACTACCGCGACTACGGCACGGGCGTCGCCGGCGACCTCTTCGTCCACCTGTTCTCCAGCCTGCACTTCGTCGTCAGCTCGCGCGGGCCCACGCGCATCCAGGCCGCGGGAGGGCTGCGCTACTGGAAGGACGGCCGCGAGGTGCCGGATGTGCTCCTCGGCGTCTTCGACTACCCGGAAACCGACACGCATCCCGGGTTCAACCTGTCGCTCCGCGTCAATTTCGTGGACGGGACTTCGGGCAGCACCTTCCTGCGCCTGGTCGGGAGCGAAGGCGCGATGGACGTGACGTGGACCGATGTTGTGCTTCGCAAGAACGTCGCGGTCGACCCCATGGACGCCTTCTCGCAGGAGAAGATGGCCGAGGCGGCGGCGGATGAAGGCGGCCTACCCGCGCGGGTTCGCATGCTGCCCCCGGCCGAGACCCGATACGAGGTCGAACGCGGCTACCGAGGCGCCCACGTCGACCACTTCTTCAACTTCTTCCAGGCGATTCGCGGCGGCCCTCCCGCCCTCGAGGACGCGGCCTTCGGGCTGCGCGCGGCGGCCCCGGCGCTGGCCTGCAACACCAGCTACTTCGAGGACCGGATCGTTCGCTGGGACCCCGACGGTATGAGGCTGGTATGATGCGTATTTTACACAAAATACATACTTTGGGCGGCCGCCCATTGCCGTGGGGCCTCGCCGCGCTCATGGCCGTGGCCTGCTCCGGCGACCCCGACACCCAGCCCACCAACGCCGCCACCCCTCCGCCCAACACCATCACCGAGGCCGAGCGGGCCGCCGGCTGGCGCCTCCTCTTCGACGGCGAGACCACCGCGGGCTGGCGCGGCTACAACCTCGACGCCTTCCCCGACACCGGCTGGGCGGTGATCGACGGCGCCCTTGTCGTCGGCGCGACCGCCACCGACCCCGACGTCCCCATCGGCGGCGACATCGTCACGACCGAGTCCTTCACCGATTTCGACCTCAAGTTCGAGTTCATGCTCTCCGAGGTCGCCAACAGCGGCGTCCTCTACCGCGTGATCGAGGAGCCCGGCGCCGCCATCTGGCACAACGCGCCCGAGTACCAGGTCCTCGACGACACCGCGTACATCGAGATGGGCACGATGGACATGAACACGCACCTCACCGGCGACAACTACGACCTCCACGCCGCCGGCGAGAAGACCCTGCACGGCCCCGGTGAGTGGAACACCGCCCGCATCCGCGTCGCCAACAACCACGTCGAGCACTGGCTGAACGGGACCAAAACAGTCGAATACGTGCTCGGCTCGCCCGAATGGGAGGCCCTCGTCGCCGCCAGCAAGTTCGCGCCCTTCCCGCAGTACGGGCGCGCCGCGTCCGGCCCGATCGGCCTGCAGGATCACGGCCGCAACGTTTTCTACCGCAACATCAAGATCCTCCCGCTCGAGGCGGTCTCGCTTTTCAACGGCACCGACCTCGACGGCTGGCAGGTCCACGGCACCGAACGCTGGTACGTCGACAGCGGCGAACTGGTCTGCGAGAGCGGCCCCGACGCGGCCTACGGCTACCTCACCACCGACCGCACCTTCAGCGACTTCGACCTCACCGTCGATTTCAGGCAGGAGGCCGACGGCAACAGCGGCGTCTTCTTCCGCTCGAGCGTCGATGGCACGACCGTCAGCGGCTGGCAGGCCGAGGTCGCACCCCCGGGCCTCTTCACCGGAGGCATCTACGAGTCCTACGGGCGGGGTTGGCTCATCCAGCCCGACACCGCGCTCGACGCGGCGCTCCAAATGGGCGACTGGAACACGTTGCGGGTCCGCGCGGTGGGCGACCGCGTCACGACCTGGCTGAACGGGACCCGGATGGTGGATCTGGTGGATGAGGGCGTCGGTGCCGGCACGGGCTCGATTGCGCTGCAGATCCACGACGGCGGTGGGATAAAGGTGCGCTGGCGGAATATCGAGGTAGTGGACCTGGGGGGTGGTCCGTAGGCTCACCGGGGCGTACCCGAGGAGAGAACGGTGTATCGGTTGGCTTCGAATTCCACCGCCAGACCGCACATGCCGTCTGCCGTGGCGGGCTCGCCGCCTTCGGACGCGATCTGAACTTGTCCGCCCCCCGGACATGCGAACACCCCACCGTCCGGTGTCATGGACACGAACTCCGGGGCCGTGTCCCTGACCAATCCCTGCATGCCGAGGTAGAGCGCCTCCGTTTCCTCCAGGTTCAAGGGCTCTCCGGGCTCAGTGGCAGTGTCCCACAGGCAGTTCGCCAGGCAGACGGGAAGCAGGATGCAAACCGGGATCAAGCGGTACCGAAACATGACTGACCTCCTCAGAACGAGATGTATCCGCCCATCTGGTAGCGCTCACAGACTGTGCTGCCGCACTCGTCGAGGTGGACGATGAGGCGTGCCCCGTAGCGCCGTCCGAACGTCAGGCTCGCACCGGCGGTCGGCTCCACGTGGTCCCCGCCATCGTACTGGATCCCCGCGCGCAACGCCGGGCGGACGAGCCAACTGGAACGTCCGAGCAGGAACGAGGCACCGATCCGGTAGTCCGACCCGGTCCGACGAGGGTGGATGATGGTTCCGGTTATGCCACCGCTCAGGTCAATAACGTGGCTCCACTGGGCGCACCGATAGTTCTCCACCATCCCGTAAAGCGACACCGGCCCCGCGACCCGAGCGTCGATGCCGACGTAGTGTCCGTGACACCCTCTGTTCTCCCCCGCGATTCCGGCTCCAAGCACGAAACGGTTCGGCACCTCCTGAAGGCCCGTTGCCTCCTGAGGGTCCAACGCCTCCTGCGCATGAGCCTGCGAAGGCAGCACGGCCAGACAGGCCAACGAAAGCCGGAAGACATGAGTACTGCACACGGGAGCCTCCTTGCACGGGCACCTCGACGGTCCCTGGACCGATCGATCCTCTAACGCTGGCGACGCATGTTGGCCCTCGATAGAGGGAAAACCCTCAACGAAACAGGGGAAAACCCTGAGCTCAGCGGGTGAAATCCGGCCAGGGACGGTGCCCCGAGCCTTGCTGGAGCCTTCGTGCCTAGCTAGACTTAGGCTAGCTAATCCTTCTTCCTCCCCTCAGGAAACACGCCTCGGAACGGATCGGAGAGCGCTCCCCATGAGGGTCAACATGCACGAAGCCAAGTCGCAGCTCTCGCGCTTGGCCCGATTGGCGTGGCAGGGCGAAGAGATCGTGATCTGCAAATCGGGGCGCCCCTGGCTGCGACTGACCCCGTACCGCGAGCGACTCGATCGGCGGGAGCCCGGCGGCCTCGAGGGCCGGATCCGGCTGGCCCCGGACTTCGACGCGGAAGACGACGACATCATCGCCGCGTTCGAGAGGTCCAGGCTCTATCCGGGCGACGAATGACGATGCGGCTGTTGCTCGACACGCACGCGTTCCTCTGGTGGCTGTCCGACTGGGAACAGATCGCCGAACCGGCTCGCGAAGCGATCGCCGATCCCGACAACGAAGTCTTCGTGAGCGCGGTCTCGGGCTGGGAAATCGCGATCAAGAAGGCCAAAGGGCGTCTGGCGGCGCCGAGCAACCTGGCGGCGGTCGTAGAGGACAGGGGATTCACACACCTGCCGCTGACCTTTGAGCAGGCCGAGCGAACCGCGGCCCTGCCAAACCATCACCGCGACCCGTTCGACAGAATGCTGATCGCCCAGGCGCAGGCGGAGGGACTGATTCTGGTCACGCGGGACGCCCGCATTCCGCTCTACGACGTGCTGACGATGTCGGCCTGATCCGGCGGCTCCCAGCTCCGACCCGACGACCATCTCGCCTCGAGCCCAAGGCGACGTCGACGCGGCTTCCGTCCGGGGTGCACCCTTCGCTTGTCGCCGGGAGGCCAACCCAGATCCAGCCGCTCCAGCAGGTCGACCAGCCCGGACGCCTCCCAGTGGCGGTTCCGCCTTGACGTGGAGAGCGGAAGCAGGACGCCAGCTCCGACCAGTTGCCGCACTGCCACGTGAACCGCGGACTTCGCGCGACCGGTCGCGGCTATGGCACTTGCGGTCGAGATGACCGGACTTGCCGGCAACAACTCAATCACGGCCCAGGCCGCCGCATCGGCTCGGGGGTTCGCCCCTTCGCGCAGCCGCCGGCGCCATTCTGACTGGAGATCGCGGACGCCCTCCAGGTAGCGGGCCGCGAGCGTGGCGGCGCGCTCGGCTGCAACAGCGTATTGGGCTACCCATTGCGCCGGGTCGCCATATCGGAACTCGCGCAGGCCCGCAGTATACGCTTCCCTGTCGGCTGCCAGGACGACGCTTACCGGGATGACGCAGACAGGCGCGAGGCCGCGGCGGCGGAGTACCACCTGCGCCAGGGCGCGCGCCAAGGGTCCGTTCCCGTCCTCGAATGGTTGGATCGTCTCGCACTGCGCAAGGACCAGAGCGGCCTGAACGATCGGCGGTCTCTCTTCGTGATTCACCGCGTCGGCAAGATCCGCCAGCAGCGATTCGACGCGGTCGGGTGGAGGCGCCACAAAATCAGCTCCGCACGGGTTGTAGTCATTGCCGCCCCACCAGACCTGGGGAGTGCGGATCACCCCCGCGATGCGCTCAAAGCCGGGTCGCAACATGAGCCGCCGGTGAATGTCGAGGATGTCCCCGGTAGCGAACGGGCGACCGGCAGAGGCCGGGCCAACGGCAGATTGCATGGCATCAGAATTGGCCAGCACCTCACCAGCCGCGACACTGACTTGCAGACCAACCTCCTCGCGCGGCGCGGCCTCAGCCAGGGTAGCAGCACCAATTGCGCGCCCTTCGACCCTGATCGACGCCAGTGCTTCGCTCCGATGCAGCAACGCGGCGAGCGGACCGGCGGCTCCAGTTGACTTCGAGTTCAACTCGAGAACGGCATGTTCGGCGTGCGATACCGCTCCCGCCGTGGTCGCCTCCAGCATGAGCCCGAGGTCCGCGAGACGTTCTGGAACGAACGCGTCATAGGCGCACGTGCCCTGATGCGCCGGCGGCGCATGGCGCGTGGGATCGTGCCGCCAGATCAGACGGATGTGGTTTCCTGGCATGCGGTCTCCTGGCATCCCGGACGGTGTCGTGTTGTTAGTATAGTTTACGATATAAACTGAACTAAGAGCACGACGACCATGGGTATCCGTGCCTCCAAGGGCACCCTTGCCTCCTTGGATGCCTCGGCTGGGTGGTTGGGTCGGCCGGGCCAGCGGTCAGCCCAACCCTCAGTCCCGCGGCGACCCCTCCAGCAGCCCTTCCAGCGGCTCCTCCCGGGCCCCGTTCTCGTCGCACACCGCGAACGCCGATTCGGCCGATCCGTACATGGCGACGCCCGCGTAGTCGCCCGCCTTGTTGAGGATGAAGAAGCGCAGGTCGAAGCCGGGCAGGCCGCGCGAGTTTTGCAGACGGGCTTCCACCGTGTTGTCGCGGACGCGCCGCAGCACGGCCATGCCGGCGTCCCTGGGCGACATCCCCTGACGCATGAACTCGACGATCATGGCGCAACTCAGGTTGTACAGGTTGGCCTCGCCGCGGCCGGTCGAGCCCGCCGCGCCCACATCGTTGTCAACGTACTGGCCCGCGCCCAGGATCGGGGAATCCCCCGCCCTGCCCGGGATCTTCCACGAGAGTCCGCTGGTGGTGGTCACGCCGCAAATGTCGCCGTCGGGCGAGACGGCTTCGAGGCTGGTGGTGCCCCAGAACGAGTCCGGGTCGATCAGGCCGTCGTCGACCATGGAAAGACCGGCCGCGAGCGCGGCGTCGTGGAAGCGGCGCATGCGTGCGGGCGCGTCCTGGCCGGTGCGTCCGGTGCCGCGCAGCCGCTCCTCCGGATCGAGCCAGTGATCGGGATCCACGCGGCGGCGCCATTCCAGCCAGAGCGCACGGGAGGCTTCCGTGTTGAGGTCGTCGTGGATCTCGAAGCCGAGTGCCCGCGCGAACTCCTGCGCCCCCTGGCCCACGATCAGGTGGTGGTCGGTGAGTTCAGCCACCGCTTTCGCGACGAGCGACGGGGTCTTCACGCCTTCGAGACCCGCCACCCCGCCCGCCCACTTGCGCGGCCCGTGCATCAGGCAGGAGTCGAGCTGGACCACGCCGTCGGCGTTGGGAAGGCCGCCGTACCCAATCCCGCGCTCCTCGGGGTCGTGTTCCGGAATGTTCACGCCGGCGACGCACGCGTCGAGGATGTCCTCCCCCTCGGTGATGCCGCGGAATGCGCGCTCGATTGCGCTCTCGGGACCGCCGTTGCGGAACCGGATCGAGGACACGTCCGCGACGAGGACGGGCCGGGTGGCTCGCGTGTGGATGGCGGGGGCGGCGGTCGCGGCGAGGCGCGTGGCCGGGTCGGTGGCGTCGGCCCTGGCCGGCCTCGCCAGCACGGGCACGCTGCCCACGGCAGCGCCCGCGGCGGCGGTCTTCACGAAGTCGCGTCGTTTCATGGGATGCTCGCGAGTAGAGTGACCTGAGCGCGGTTCGGCCGGGCAGGCCCGGCCCCGCGGCGACGGACATTGTAGAATGGGTGGGCCATGACGGTCATGCCACCCACCCCGATCTTCGTCTCATGGTCCTCCGGCAAGGACTCCGCATGGGCGCTGCACGTGCTTCGCCAACAACCGGAGACCTGGGACGTGCGCGGAATCTTCACCACCGTGACCACCGCCTTCGACCGCGTGTCCGTGCATGGCACGCCGCGCTGGGCGCTCGAGCAACAGGCGCGCCGTCTCCGGCTCCCCATCTACGAAATCGAGATCCCCTACCCCTGCTCGAACGACGCCTACGACACGGCAATGCACGGCTTCCTGGCACGGGCGCGCGGGCTTCCCGAGGTGCGAACCGCGTCCCATCTCGCGTTCGGCGACCTCTTTCTGGAAGACGTGCGCGCCTACCGCGAAGACCGGCTAGCCAAGACCGGATTCACACCCGTTTTCCCCATCTGGGGCTCGGACACCACGCGCCTCGCCCACACCATGATCGACTCGGGGCTGCGCGCGGTCGTCAACGCCGTCGATCCCGAACTGGCCCCGGCGGAAATCGCGGGCAGATGGTTTGACCGCAAACTGCTTGCGGACTTGCCCCCGCAAGTCGACCCGCTGGGCGAAAACGGCGAGTTCCACACCTGCGTACTGGACGGGCCAATGTTCTCGTCATCGGTGCCCGCGCGACCCGGTACGGTGGTGCGGCGGCCGGTGGCGGCGGATCCGGACGGCGGTCCCGACGGTCGGGAGTGCGTCTACGCGGATCTGGTGCGGGCCTGAGGGCGGGGCAAAGGCCCGCTCGCCGACCGCGCATCGGCATGGGGCGCGCTTGGAGTCAGCCCCCCGCCAGCCAGCGGTACACCGCCCCCACGTTCATCGGGAACCAAGTCTCGTACTGGCCCCACTCGGCGTAGTCGTCCAGGCGCACCTGGGCCATGGCCTCCTCCTCGGACAGCCCCTCGTCCACCGCGGCCTGGACGGCGTCGCGCAGATCCGCGTAGTAGGCGAGCTGGCGCTCGATGGTGCCGCGGTCGCCCACCGCGCCGTGGCCGAAGACCACGGTCTCGAAGGGAATCTCCATCAGCCGGTCGAGCGCCACGTAGAGGTCGTCGAAGTGCCACCCCGGGAGGTCCCGGTAGCCGACCCGGTCGTTGCTGACGAAATCGACCGCGAAGAGAACGCCCGCATCGGGGACGAGCGCCACGAGCAGGTTGTCCGTGTGGCTCGGTCCCAGGTAGTGGAGCTCGATCGCGCGCCCGCCGAACCGCAGGGTCAGGTTGTCCGCGAAGGTGAGGTCGGGGGGCGGCAGATCGGGGTTGCCGCCCGCCGTGATGATGGGGAAGGCGTTCTCCTGCGCGATGATCGGCACGTCGCCGCCGAACGCCTGCCGCAGCATGGGGGCTCCCGTGGCGTGGTCGGCATCGCTGTGGCTGTAGACGATGGCCGCGAGCGGCTTTTCCGGGGCCGCCGAGCGAATGGCGATCGCCAGCCCGGCCGCCGCCTCCAACGAGATGGGGTCGAAGGCCACGACGCCCCCGTCCGTGTCCACGAAGAACGCGTTGTGCGAGCCGGAGTTGAACTGGTAGACGCCCTCGGCGACCTCGGTATGGGAGACCTCGACGCCCTGGTCGGCGGCGTCGGCCGGATTGTCGGCTGGCGCGGCGCAGGCCAGCGGGACCGCCAGCGCCAGGGCGGCCGCGGGGAGCAACGGGCGGGTCGGGAGCCGGGTGCCCGACACGGCGCAGCGTGCCATCCCGCCCGGGCGCTCCGAAGCGCAAACAGAGATATGAATCATGCGATCTTCCTCCACTACTATTCGTGGGTGTCCATTGTTGCTTGTGGGTAAAATGCCTGCTAATTTACCCACATGTACGCGAGATTGCTGGCTCCAATCCTTGGTTCCAACCGTCGCAGCGCCCTGATACTCGGGCCGCGGCAGGTCGGCAAGTCGACGCTCCTGTCGGCAATCGGACCGGAACTCGCTCTGAATCTGGCCAGCCCGAGGGTTTTCCGCGAATTCGTGACCCATCCTGAACGGCTCGAGCGGGAACTCGACGCCGCGCCGCCGAACATCCGGACCGTGTTCATCGACGAGGTGCAGCGGGTTCCGGCGTTGCTGAATGTGGTGCAACTCTTTCTCGACGAGCGGCCCGGCCGCTTCCGGTTCCTCCTCTCCGGGTCCAGCGCCCGCAAGCTTCGTCGCGGCCAGGCCAACCTCCTGCCCGGGCGGATCCACGTTCATCACATGCACCCTTTGCTCGCGTGCGAGCTGGATGACCACTTCGATCTGGACCGGGCGCTCGCGCACGGCACGCTTCCCGGCATCTACGCGGAGAGCGACAACGCACTCCGGGCAACCGATCTTCGGAGTTACGCCGACACCTATCTCCGAGAGGAGATCCAGGCCGAGGCGCTGGTGCGCAATCTCGGTGGGTTCTCGCGGCTTCTCGACCTGGTGGCCGCTGCTTCAGGTCGCATCCTCAATGTGCAGGCGCTCTGCAAACAGGCCGGGCTGGGATACGAGACCGCGCGCAGGTATGTCGAGATCCTGGAGGAAACGCTGGTCATGTTCCGGGTCCCGGCGTGGAGCGGTTCCGACCGCGCCAGCCTGGTCGCGCACGCCAAGCTCTTCCTTTTCGATATCGGCGTGCGCAACGCGCTTCTAAGGCGCCCGCTGGACACCCCCCTGCCCGACGAGCGCGGGACCCTGATGGAGCATTTTGTCGCGGGCGAACTTCATCGTCGGCTGGGCACCCTTTGGCCCGAGGCGGCGCTGTTCCACTACCGGACCCGCGGCGGTGCCGAAGTGGATTTCGTGCTGGAGATCGGACGCGAACTCTGGGGAATCGAGGTCAAGGCCAGCCACCGCGTCACCCGGCGCATGTTGCGGGGGCTGGGTTCGCTCGCCGCCCGCACCAACCGCGTCAAACGCCGGATTGTCGTGTTCCTCGGGTCACGGCGGCAGCGAGTGGACGGCGTGGAGATTCTGCCACTGGAGGAGTTCCTGGCCGAATTGCCGGGGTGAGCTTCATCCTTCCAGCAGCGTCGCTACGTGGGCGGCCGCGGCCAGGGCCGTCCCGTCGAGGTTATATCCGCCCTCCAACAAAGACACCAGACGGCCATCGCAACAGCTGTCTGCGTAGTCCATCGCGATCCGGGTCATGTGGCGGAAGGCGTCGTCGGTGAGAGCGAAGCAGCCCAGCAGGTCGTCGCGGCGGCTGTCGAAACCGGCCGAGACCAGCACGAAATCCGGATCGAACGCGGCCACGGCGGGCGAAAGCGCGGTGTCCCAGTGGCGGAGCATGTCGGCGTCGGTGGCGCCGCAGTCCAGGTGCACGTTGATGTTGAGGCCCGTGGCGTCGCCCTCGCCGGTGAGCGACGGATCGCCGGTCCGGGGGTATGCGTCCCAGTCGTGGGCCGAGAAGAAGAGGACGGTGGGGTCGTCGTAGAAGGCGTTCTGGGTGGCGTTGCCGTGGTGGTAGTCCCAGTCGATGATGAGGACCTTTTCGTGCCCGTGCACCTGCTGCGCGTACCTGGCCGCGATCGCGGCGTTGGAGTAGTAGCAGAACCCCTCCTCGGCACCGGTGTTGTTCGCATGGTGGCCGGGCGGGCGGATCGCGCAAAAGGCGTTGCGCACGGTGCCGTCGGCGACGGCGTCAACGGCGGTTAGGGCTCCGGATACCGCCAGTTCCGCGACGCGGGCGGTGACGCCGAGTTGGCGGACGGAATCGACATGCTCGCCGGTGTGGTGGGCGCGGATACGGTCGAGCGGGTCGGCGGTGGGAGACAGTGGCACGGTGGCTTCGATCAGGCCGCGGGCCTCGAGTTCGGCGCGGATTCTGACCAGGCGCTCGGGGACTTCGGGCGGGCGGCTGCCGTTGGGGCGAATGAGGACGTGGTCGAGGTAGCGGGCGTCGGAGACGAGGGCGGTGCCGGCGGCGGGAGCGAGGTCGGCAGCGGGCGCGTGCAACCCGGGCATCGCGCCCGCCATGGCGCCCGCCGCCGCCGTCTTCACGAAGTGACGTCGGTGCATGAGGGTTATCCACCGTTGTGGGTTGCTCGTCGTTCACTTGCCAAGCTACGCCGGAGGCCAGGGGCCCGGAAAGATGGATACACGCCCTTGGCGGTCAGTAACTTTCATTTGGCCGACTCGCACCTTCACAGCGGTGGCCTGACCCGCCTGCCCCTGGCCCTGAGCCCAACCCACACGATCCCGTCCACATGCTCGAAGTGGCGGTCGGCCGATACCAGGTCGGCGCCCGTCTCCATGGCGTGGGCGGCGATCCAGACGTCGTTTGTGGGAATGGGGCGGCCCTTTGCGCGCAGCGACGCCGCGATCCGCGAATACCGGTCGGCTGTTGTCGCTCCGACCGGCACGACGGAGACGAAGGGGTTGTCGATGAAGGCTCGCAGCCCGCGCGCATTGCGCTCGTAGCGCGAGCCATGCCGGAACCCGTACAGAAGCTCGCCGAGGACAACCGTTGATAGCAGGACCTCCTCGGCGTCACGTACGATCCGGCGCACCTGGTCCCGCCCCCGCATGAGCTGCGAATACGCGCTCGAGTCGAGGAGCACCCTCATTCCCACATGGCCTCGTCGATGGCCTCGAAGTGCCGCAATGCCTGCTCGAATTCGTCCGCTTCCGCGTCGCTCCACGAGCCGATCAGGTGATCCAGCGACGAGCCGACCGTGTTGGCTCCCGGTCCGTCCTCCAGCCCCGCTCCACGGCGCAACAGCTTGACGGCCGCCCGGTTGAGCGACGTGCCGTCGCGATTGGCAAGGCGATGAATCGCCCGGCCCAACTCGTTCCCCAGGCCTCGAATGGTGAGCTGTTTCATGCTGCGTCTTTGGTATGACTCAGTTTACGAGTCGTTATGACTCATAATATGACTAACCTGCACGAGCGTCAAACACTATCTTAGGGATGCATTCAACTCCGAGGAGGCTGATTCATGAAATACCGTTGCGCTGCAGTCATTGCGCTGCTGGCCGCCTGCGGCGGCGATACCGGCGAGCCAGCCGCCCCACCGTCAGACGAGGACAATCCGCTCCCGTCCGACTTCGAGGAAGTGTACCGGATCGGTGGGATTGCGGCCGAAGGGTGGGATGCGTTCACGGAGATCGAGGACATGGACTTCGATGCGCGCGGCCGTCTCTACATTCGGGACGAGACCGGCTCCTCCACCCGGATCGTGGTCGTCGACGGGGCCGGTGAGCTGTCGGCCGAGTTCGGGCGCATGGGCGGCGGGCCGGGCGAGCTTCGCCAGGTCGGCCACATGGTGGCCCGGCCCGACGGCGGGGTCGTGCTTGTCGACGGTGGACACCGCGCCTATCTCGTGTTCGGAGCCGACGGGTCGTTCGAACGCTCGGTCCGCTTCGCTGATTCGGATGCCCCCCGGACGGTTTCCGTCGAGAGGGTGCGGCATGCGAGGGAGGGGGCAGCGCTGTTTCTGACACGAGGTTCGATGGCACGCTTTGGTCAGGGGGAAGCGTCCGTCACGTCGGGGGACCGCACGGTCTACCGGGCATCGCTCGACGAGGGGGACGAAGCCGTCGTGGTTCCCTTCGCTGAGGGCTGGGAACCGCGCCCCGAGCAACAACTCACGATGGAGGCCGACGATCCTTCGGACATGTTCGGCATGCTCGCCGACGCTTACGTCTACTTCTCGCCCGACCTGGTGTTCGATGTCGTCCCCGGCGGTGGAGTGGCGTATTCGGATTCCTCCGCCTACGACGTCAAGATCCGGACGGCGAGCGACCCGTCGCGCGTCGTGGGCCGGCCCCTCTATCCCCGGCCCGTTACGGAACAGCTTCAGGAACGCGCCCGGGCACGGGCGCTGGAAGACTTCGAGTCATCGGTCGAGGGGCAGTTCACCTCCTCGGCAGGCGAAGACGTTCCAGACGCGATCAGTGAGCAGATGGCCGCCATGATGGAGAGCATGGTCGACGGCATCCGCAACATGGTGGCGAACGCGGGGTTCATGCCTGACGTGCCCATCGTCCGGGATGTTCGCACGACCTGGGAGGGCGCGATCTGGGTGGAGCGCTGGGGCAGCGATCCCCTGGCGCAGATCGACTTCGCCGGCGGAGGGTCGGACGACGAGAGCGCCGCCGGCGAGGAGCCCGCCGATGGGTGGATCGACGTCCTGGCGCCCCGAGGCGACTATGTGGGCACGTTCTCGCTGGAGGAGACGCCCATGCCCGGCGCATTCGGTCCCGGTGGCCTCGTCGCCTTCGTCGAGACGGACGAATTCGGCGTCCCGACGATCATCGTGAAGCGGCTACCTGTGGTCGTCCGCGAAAGCTGACGGAACGCGCCGGAGCCGCCGCGCCCGCCGAGCCGGCCGCACCCGCTGCGCCCGCCGCTCCACCACAGCCACCCGCCGCACATACCGCGCGACCGCCCGCATCCCATCCACGCCCATCATCGCACCCAGCGCCTGGTTGTAGTTGGTCGTGCCGTTGATGTCGTACGTGTAGCGATTGCCGCGCGCATCCTCCACGAATTCGATCCCCGCGATCTCGATCCCCTCCTCCATGCACATCCGAATGTACCGCTGCACCAGCGGACTGGGGACAGCCAGAATCACGGCAGGAAATCGGCTAACTACTTACAGGACAGCACGATCTGCGCTCCCTGCCTTTTCTCTGGACTTTGCTGGACCGTGCCGCTGAAGCGGGAAAACCACCCCAATTCCCGGGAAGTTGCGGGAGTCGAAATCCGTCCCGGAACCATCCCACCTTAGTACCGAACGCATGTCCGTGCCTACGCGGAGGCGTTCCCCCCGATCACCCGGTCGCGAAGGAGTGACGAGGGCTGGAAGACCGGCGCGGCGCGGGCGGGAACCTCGACCGGTTCCCCCGTCCTGGGGTTGCGGGCGGTGCGGCGCTTTCGGCGTCGCACCTTGAAAGTCCCGAATCCCCGGATCTCTATGCCCTCTCCCCGCTCAAGCGCGTCCTTCACGGCGTCGAGGAAAGCGTCGACGACGAGCCCGCAGTCCTTCTTGGTGACCCTTGGGCCGACCGCATCGGCGGCCCGTTCGACGAGATCGGCTTTGGTCATGTCGGTTCTCCACGTCCGAGATGTGGAAGAGTCTTGTCATTGCCCACCAACAACTTGCGGTTCCGCACCACCCTTTCGTCAAGTTCGCGTCCGGTTCCGGTCGGGACCGTGCCGCTTCACGCCGCTCGCGGCGTTCGCCGGTTGTCGTCCGGCGGGCGACAGCCTTAGACTTGGATGATGATCGCATCGTTCCGCCACCGGGGGCTGAAGGCGTTCTACGAGGGCAGGACGGAGCGCAGAGTCGCGCCCGAGCACGCGGGCAAGCTGCGGGACATCCTCGCGGCGCTGGACCACAGTTCGGGACCGGAGGGCATGGACCTGCCGGGATTCCGGCTGCACGCGCTCAAGGGACGGCTCAAGGGGCATTACGCGGTTTCGGTGTCCGGCAACTGGCGCGTGACGTTCCGGTTCGAGGACGGCGCTGCTGCCGATGTGGACTACGTGGACTACCACTGAGGAGAAGAGAGGATCATGGCCATGCACGACCCGCCGCATCCGGGCGGCATCGTGAGGCGGCAGTGCCTCGAACCGCTGGGGCTGACGGTGACCCGTGCCGCCGAGGGGCTGGGCGTCACGCGTCAGGCGCTGTCGGAGTTGTTGAACGGGCATACCGGGATCTCGGTTGATATGGCGATCCGGCTGTCGAAGGCGTTCGGATCGACGCCGGAGACGTGGCTGGGGATGCAGATGGCCTACGATCTGTGGGAGGCGCGGGGCCGCGCGGGCGAGATCGCGGTCGAGCGCTTCGCTGTGGCCTGACGACCGCAACCAATCCGGCAAGAGCCCCATGCCACTGACGCCCGAGCAGCAAGCCCGCGAGGAGATCGACGGGCAGCTTGAGGCCAGCGGGTGGACGGTTCAGGACTTCGCGTCCATGGACATCCACGCCGGGCGGGGCGTGGCCGTTCGGGAGTACCCGCTGAAATGGAAGAAGGGCGCGGAGACCAAGTCCGGCTCCGCCGACTACCTGCTCTACGCCGACGGTCGCGCCATCGGCGT
>JAPPNN010000012.1 GCA_028873815.1 Gemmatimonadota bacterium
GGGGGGGGGGGGGGGGGGGGGGGGGGGGGGGGGGGCCCCCCCCCCCCCCCCCCCCTCCGCGCGCCCCAGCGGCGCGCGGATCTTTGTGGGGTTCGAAGGGGGGCAGCGCCATCCCCTCGCCAGCCCTCGTGTCCTACACGGGGTACGCTGGCTTGCCTCCCCAAGGCAAGCCCAGGACGCCGTTCCCCGGCCGCTTCGAGCGCGCCGCATCATCGGACCGGGCGGGTCTCCGCCGCCCGCCAACCGGCCTCGGGGATCCGGTGCGCGGCCTCGACGCGCTCACCGGCCCGCTCGCCCACGGATCGGCTCTCGGCGATCCGCTCGGCGACCCACTCCTCGATCTCGGCCTCGATCCATCCCACGGCGCGCCCGCCCAGGGCGACGGGCCGGGGGAAGCGCCCCTCGGCCAGCCGGACATAGATCGTGCTCCGCGACAGGCCCGTGCGCTTCATCACCTCGGGCAGCCGCAGGAAGCGGATCGGTGGGTTCGTTCTTTCGTTCCTCGGGTTCTCGGTCATCGTACTGCTCCTCCTCGTTGTGCTCTGCTTGCTGGTCGGTCTCCGGTGGTGACGGGCGTCGAGGGGGATCGCGTCCACCGCCCGATGCTCCGTCCTGCTCCGCGATGAATGCGCGAATCCGGTCCGGCGTCCTGAGCGACGGCGAGCGGCCCCGGCCGGTCTGGCGCATCAAGTTCGGGTCGCCCAGCGCCTTCTTGTCGAACGCCGTCGGGCTCACGCACGAGCGCCCGAGAAACGCGCTGACGCGCGAAATGAACTGTCTCTCCAGCGTCTCCATGCCCGAACGCTGAACGAACGTCCGCAAGCACGTCAACCCCCTAGGAAATTACCTAAGTGCTTATGACGTATCATGTTGTGTCATAACGTGTCAGAGCCTCGGAAGAGCTCCGCCAGCGGCGCGGCGGGACGCCCCCTTGGCGAACCGAAGGATGATCGTCCAGAGGCGTGGAATCCGGTCCGGCAAGGCCGGTTCGGCTCGATTTGCCGCCGTGGATGGCGGCAACGCGGTCGCCCGCCGACCGCGCTACGGAAGAGGAAGGGTTGTGCGGATCGGGGTCGGGGCCGGCGTGTAGCTACCCGAGGTACTCGCCCCACGCCTGCATGACTTCGGCGCGGCGTGTCAGCAGGTCGGACCGCTGATACGCCTGAACGACTTGGCTTCTCGGGACGTGGGCAAGGCAGGCCTCCGCGACCTCCGCCGGGACGCCCGACTCGGCCATCCACGACCGGGCACTCGACCGGAATCCGTGCAGTGTCGAGGCGACCCCGGCCCGCTTGAGCACCCTGAGCGGCGCTTTCGGCGGCAGCGGTCCGCCGGTCCGCGACGGAAACACCAGCGGCGATTCGCCCGACAGCTTGCGCGCCCGCTCCAGAACATCGAGCGCGGCGGTGCTGAGTGGGACCGTGAACTCGCGGCCCGCCTTCATCCGGGATGCCGGTATCGTCCACGTCGCCGCGTCCATGTCGATCTCGTCCCAGAGCGCGCCCCGCGCTTCGCCGGGACGAACGGCGGTGAGGACGATCAGTTCGACGCACGGAGCCGCCGAAGGGTGCGTGTCGGTGGTCCCGCGAACCGCTCGGAGCGCGGCGGCGACCTCTTCGTGCGGGAGCGCGCGGTGGTGGGTTGTCGTGTGGCCGTTCGCCTTCGGCAGCGCAACGACCGCCCGGTCCACCGGGTTGTCCGCCCGGTAGTTTCGACCGATGCACCAGCGGAAGACGGCGGTGATCCGGTGCTGGGCCTTCCGCGCCGCTGCGGGCTTCGAGTTCCAGATCGGCGAGAGGCAGCGCAGCACGTCCGCGCTCTCGATCCGGTCCACCCGCTTGTCGAGGAGCGGGGCGGCATGGAGGCGGAAGGTGGACTCCCACTGCTCGGGAAGCGGACTCCCCGCCTTCCACGACTCCCGGTGGAGCTTGATCGTCCGTTCGGCGGCCTCGGCGAAGGTCGGGACGCCGCGCCCGCGCGGGTCCTGGCCCAAGAGGACGCCCCGGCTGTTGTCCAATGCCTTCTGCCGGGCCTCGGCGAGCGTCACCTCGGGATACGGCCCGAGTCCGATCGAGGTGAGCCGCCCCTCGATCCTGACGCGCTGACGCCATGTCTTGGTGATCCGGCCATCCCGCGTCCGGTGGACGCGAAGGCTCAGCCCGCGTCCGCCACGCCCGTCGCCGTAGACGCCGGGCCGGTTGACCGTCCGCACGAACGCGGCGGAGAGTGTCCTCGGTCGCTTCATGGTGGGGTTCCTTCCTTGTGGTGTATCACTCATTGCAGCACTACACCGGGAAGAATACTCCGGATGGCGATGGACCGCAAGGGACGGTGGAGCGCCGGGAATGCCACAGAACACGTTATCTAATAACGTGTTATGGCCTACTTACTGAACCTTGGTGGACTACACTGGAAGATGTGTGCCGAGTTCGGGCGGAATCGGGCCGACCAGGTTGTTGTCCCAGAGACGCAGCTCACTCACCTTGCCCTGGTGGGCGCTCACGCCATGCCACTCCGACAAATCCTTGTCGCTCAGCCAGTTCGTGTTGTCGGTCCAGCTGTCGCCCCCTGTAGCCTCGTAGAAGATCTCGAGGATCTCCCGGTCGGTGAGCGGCAGCGCGACCTCGACCGTCGCCTCGGCGGTCGTCGAATTGTAGGTAGCCGTGACCTTTGTCGTACCGAAGCCCGATGCCCTGACCCTGCCCACTCCACTCCCAGCCCCGCTGACCGTGGCGACCGCCGTGTCCGTGCTGGCCCACATCACCTGAGGAGCGACCACCGTGTTCCCGTCAGCGTCCGTCACTCTGGCCGTGAGAGTACCGTTCGCCCCGATCCTGTCGAGCGTCAGCCAGTGGGGTTCGATGACGACTACCGCGTCCTGTCGTCCCGATCCCGCCGCTACCGAGGGATCGATGTAGTGCGGAACGGTTGGGTCGTCGGCGCAGCCTTCCAGGAGGAACGCGCCGAACAATGCGCCCCAGCAAGCGGCCAAGGCGAACCCGGACCGAGTGCGCCGGGGACGCCACCGCCGGATGCGCTGGCCGCCCCCCGCACTCACTGCGGTATGCCTGTTCGGCAACCGACTGCCTGGACGGGGAGTATTCGTCATTGTCTGAGGTGCCGATAAACAGTTGTTCCAATCAGCCTGTCCAAACTTTCGCCCGATGAATCTCGTCCTGCAAGGACATGGGATCATCATCACGGGCAGTGGGCCCTGATCTCGGAATCGACACTTGGGAAAGGACAGACCGCATGACCGGACGGACAAGGCGGGCAGCGACGGCAGTCGCTTTGGCGGGGGCGACGGCGATACCGGCGGGACTTGCGGCACAAAGCCGCTGCGAGTTCCGCGACGAGATCGATCTCACCGGACCGGTCGTCGGCACTCTGGATGTCGACGCCGGGGCCGGAAGGCTGGTTGTCACGGGAAGCAGTGCCATCGACGAGATCCGCGTGATGGCGGTGCTCTGTGCCTCCGACCGCGACCGGCTGGAGGGCTTGGGCGTATCTCTCGACGGCGACAAGCTCCAGACCGAGTATCCGGGCCGCATCGGCGGATGGGGCAACAACTACGCCCGCATCGATCTGACGGTTGAAGTGCCGGCCGGTATGGGGATCCGGGTGGAGGACAGCTCGGGCAGCCTGGAGATCGTCGGAGTGGGGGACGTGGAGGTGCGCGACGGTTCGGGGAGCATGTCCCTGCGGGAGGTCGGGTCGGTTTCCGTTGTGGATGGCTCCGGCGGCCTCAGGATTGCTGACGTGACCGGCGATGTCGACGTGGAGGATGGCTCGGGCAGCATGGAAATCCGCGTTGTGGGCGGGGACGTGACGATATCGGATGGCTCCGGAAGCATCAGGGTGGAAGGCGTCGGCGGCACGGTGCGCATCGACGAGGTCGGATCCGGCGGTGTGTCGGTACGGGATGTGGATGGGGATCTCGTGGTGACCGATGGCCGCCGGGAGCGCATCCGATACTCCGAGATCCGCGGAACGCTTGATCTGCCGCCGGCGCGGCGGAGAGGGCGCGGCAGCTGACGTGTCGCTACGTTTGTAGGCGTGATGAAACCCACTCGACACTGAATGCGGTGCATGCGCCGGTGATACAACGCGTCAAATGGCCTCAAGCCCGGAGGCTGGCTTTTGCCCTGGGTCTGGCCGTCTGTGCAATGTCCGGAGCGCTGGCCGTTCCCGCTCCTGCGGCTGGCCAGATCGCGCAGGTCCTGAAAGCCGTAAACAGCGGTGGCAGCTGGATCCGGCTTCCCGTGGAGGGTGGACAAGCTTCGTACCGCGGTCCGGTATTCCCGCTCGCAGGGATGGCCTTCGACGGTTGTGTGAAGATCTGGGAACGCCACTCGGGTGTATGGACGATCAGCGCCAGAGACGCCATGGGCGATGCACGGCTCGACGTCACAGCCGCTCCCGGCGAGCCGGTGAGGTTCGACTACAAAGCCGGTTTTCAGGCCCGGCTGGAAGTCGACATCGAATGGAGCGAACCGAGGGACACGACGCTCTTCGTCTGGGTCGGGGTGGCGGCGCAGGCGAGCCAGCCCACCGACCGGGACATATGCCAGCCTCCGCCCGCCTGACGGTGGGCCGTCCCCTTGCCGTGGGCCTGCGCGCCCACCCGGAACGCCGCACAGCCGCCTTGGCCGCGCTCTTCCTCATCTGGTGCGGCGTGCAGGCGCCCCGGGCAGCCACTGCCCAGGACCTGGCGCTCGCCAACGCCGTCGTTCTCAACCCGGTGGATGAATCGGAGGACCGCGGCGTCCTCCTCATCGAAGACGGCGTCGTAAGCGGCGTCGTGGCCGAAATGCCCCCCGGGTTCGCCGGCGAGGTGCTCGACCTCGAGGGACGCTTCGTCCTGCCCGCGCTGGCCGATCTGCACACGCACTCCTTCGGCAACATGTCGCCCAGGGGCATGCCGCAAATGCTCGGACCGCAGGGCAGCGCTAACGCCGCGCTCTTCACGGGCGTCGCCTTTATCCTCGACCTTTTCAGCCCGGAGCAGATGATCTTCGAATACCGCAACCGGCGCCGCGACGAAGGTGGACAGGGCGCGGAGCTGTTCGCGGCAGGCCCGTGCCTGACGGCGACCAACGGTCACTGCTCGGAATACGGCGTCCCGACCCGAATCGTCGACACTCCCGAAGAAGCACGCCAGGAAGTCACCGACCTGGCCGCGTCCGCGCCCGATGTGGTCAAGATCGTGTACGACCACCAGACCTACGGCGGCCGCAGCATGCCCACGGTCGACCTGCCCACCCTGACCGCAGTGCTGGAAACGGCGCGCGAACACGGCCTCAGGACGGTGGTTCACGTAGGCACATGGGACGACCTGCGCGAGGCCACGCTGGCCGGGGCGGACGCCGTGACGCACACGCCCGGCCCGGATGCCGTGCCCGCCGGCCTCACCGACATCCTGGCCGAGCAGGGTACCTATCACATTCCCACGCTCGCAGTTCAGGGTGACTTCGCACGTATGGCGGACGATCCCGGCCTCCTCGACGATCCGCTCCTGACCGAAACCGTGCCGGCCGGCCTGCGCGACGCCTACAGGGTCGGGGACGGCTGGGATCCCCGAATCGAGGGATTCCTGACCTGGCAGCGCACGCTGATGGAGTCCAATCAGGCGGCGGTCCGGACACTGGCCGACGCGGGCGTACCCATGCTCACCGGCACCGACGGTGGCAACATGGGCGTGTTCCAGGGATACTCGGTGCACCGCGAGCTCGAGCTTCTCGTCGAGGCGGGACTCTCCGAATGGTCGGCTCTGCGCAGTGCGACGACCAACGCCGCCCGCTTTCTCGGCAGGCGCTGGGGCGTGGCGCCCGGGGACGAGGCGACGCTGCTGATCCTCGACGCCTCGCCGCTGGAGTCGATCGGCAACACGAAGCGGGTGCACGCCGTGATCCAGGACGGTATTGTGGTGGACAGGGAGTCACTGTTGAACTGAGCCGGAGGCATGCGCATGTCACCCACCAGACGACAATTCCTCGGCGGGGTGGCGGCCGCCACGGGCGCGCTCGCGTTCTGGCGGTGTTCCGTCCCCGAGGCGCAGGCGCTTCGGATCCTCATCCTCGGGGGCACGGGGTTCCTGGGGCCGCACATGGTTCGGTACGCCCAGATGCGCGGTCACACGGTGACACTCTTCAACCGCGGACGCACCAACACGCACCTGTTTCCCGAGGTGGAGAAGCTCGTCGGGGACCGGGACGGTCAGCTGGGCGCGCTGGAGGGCAGGACCTGGGATGTGGTGCTCGACAACTCGGGATATGTCCCCCGCCACGTCCGCGACTCGGCGCAACTGCTGAAGGACGCGACCGACCACTACCTGTTCACCTCCACAGCGGGCGTATACGCGAGCTGGTATGGTCCGGACGGAGGAATGAAGGCGGCGCCGGGTGAGCCCGATTGGCCCGAAGGAGGCACCACCGAAGACGATCCCACCGTCGTGCTCCCGGAGCCCGAATCGGAGGACGTGGGCCAGTGGTACGGCCATCTCAAGGTCCTCTGCGAGGACGCGGTGCGCGAGGCCTACGGCGACGACCGCTGTGTGATCACGCGGCCGGGCCTGATCGTGGGGCCGGAGGACACCACCGACCGCTTCACCTACTACCCCGTCCGCCTGGATCGCGGCGGCGAGGTCATCGCCTTCGGCGCCCCGGACGACCCGGTCCAGTACATCGACGCGCGCGACCTCGCGGCCTGGTCCATCCGGCTGTGCGAGGATCGGGTCAGCGGTACCTACAACGCGGTCGCACCCCTTGGCGGCATGCGCATGGGCGACTTCCTGGAGGGGATGCGTTCGGCTATCGGGGCGTCGGTGGACTTCACCTGGGTGCCGGGCGCGTTCCTGGCCGAACAGGGGGTCCCCGAGTTCTCGCTGCCGCCGTGGACGAACCAGGACGGTCCCTTCGCCGGTGCGACCAGCTTCCGGGCCGACCGGGCGTTCGCTGCCGGGCTGACCTCGCGGCCGCTGGCCGAGACCACGGTCGACACGCTCGAGTGGTGGAAGTCGCTGCCGCAGGAACGCCGGGAGGGCATGAGAGCGGGCCTGAGGGGCGGCGACCTGGAGTTCGGCCCCGCCTCGATGGACGCCCAGATGGCGCGCGAGGCGGAGATCCTCGCGGCCTGGAGAGCGTCGCAGGGGTAACGCGTCGAAGCGCGGCCACGCCCGCACGGTGCATGCCGCGACGAGGCTTGCTGGCGGTGCCTGCGCCCATCGCCGTGCCGGACTACCGGCTGATCAGCTCGTAGACCACCACGCGTTCGACGTCGATCTCGTCCTTCACCACGCCGAGGAGGAGGCCGCCGGCCACGTCCAGAACGCGCAGGCCCGGTGGCGCATCCACCCTGCCCAGCCATTCCCCCGAGGAGATCACCGCATAGGAGGGGTATCCGTTGCGCTGGCTGGCGACCGCGTATTCGGGTAGCCACACACGGCCCTCGTCATCCCCGAACAGGCTGCCGAACAAGGGCAGCGCCTCGTCCGGTTCGACCCGGTATCGGGCCAGCGCCCGCTGGATCATCTCCTCGATCGCCTCGTCGGTCTGGAGGTGCGGGTTGATCGGCGGCAGCGTCACACGCAGGTAGGCCTCGAAGGTCATCCAGTGTTCCTCGGTGGGGTAGACCCATACGGGTTGCCACCGAATGATCTGGCTGACCGTACCGTCCGACTCCCGCCAGATCAGTTCCGGCGTGTCGGAGCGTCCATGCACGAATCGTCCCCCGGCCGCGCCCGCCCTTCCCAGGTGCGGGAAGGGGTTGTCCGCTTCGTCGTCCGGTGGCACGAACGGCACCCAGTCGTAGGACCCGACCGTGTCGGGAATGAGCGTATCGAGATCCAGGCGGACCAGGTAGCCGGGAAGCCACTCGTCGGGAAAGCCGCGTCGATAGGACGCCGACGACATGAGCAGCCTGCCGGACGCGTCGATCCCGCGCGAGCCCAGCCCCAGCGCGAGCTCCCTGTTTTCCCCGAGACTGACGGTCCTGGCAACGGCGCCACCGGCGAACAGCGTGAATCGTGCGTTCCAGTTGTCGTCGACCAGCAGGCTGTCCGTCCCGAGCGCGAACATGCCCGCCACGAAACCCACCTCCGACGGACCCTGCCCCGATCCGGCGAGCAACTCGTGGCCGCCACCGTCCGGGCCGAGAACGACGATTTCCGTGTTGGCGGCATCGAAGACTGCCGCGCCACCGTCGGGGAACAGGGCGCCATGGCGGATGCTCCCGAACAGGTAGTCTCCCGGACCGGACCCGTACCTGTAGACCGGCTCGGCCGAAAGGGCGAACGGCGCTTCGTGTTGCGGGGTGCCGGCGTACTCGACGATCCGGACGCCCACGCTGTCCCGGACGACGGCCCCGACCGCCGCCCCCGTTTCACCGCCGCAGGCGGCCATCGTCAACGCTGCAATCATCATCGCCGCCGCCGCGCCAGCATCACCCGCGGCCATCGGCAACCGTTCCGAACAACGCTTCATCCATTAACATTGTCTGCGGAAAACGTCGGGGACCACGCGGTCCCCAGCGCACACCGAACCAGCAACCTTGAGACAAGGGCGGCATGAACCGCGACATCGAAGTCATTCAAGCGAAGATCCAGGAGGCCAGCGGTTTCGTGGACCGCCTGCTCGACGAAGTCGGCCGTGTAATTGTCGGACAGAAGGCAATGGTCGAAAGGTTGCTCGTTGGGCTGCTTGCCGACGGTCACGTGCTCATGGAGGGCGTGCCGGGCCTCGCCAAGACCCTCACCGTGCGGACGCTGGCCGACGCGATCGAGACGTCGTTTCAGCGCATCCAGTTCACCCCTGATCTGCTCCCCGCGGACCTGATCGGCACCCTGATCTACGACCCCCAAAAGACCGAGTTCAGGACCAAGAAGGGGCCGATCTTCGCGAACGTGATCCTGGCCGACGAGATCAACCGCGCGCCCGCCAAGGTCCAGTCGGCGCTGCTGGAAGCCATGCAGGAGCACACGGTGACGATCGGCGAGAACACCTTCCCGCTGCCGTCCCCCTTCCTCGTGCTCGCGACGCAGAACCCGATCGACCAGGAGGGCACGTACCCGCTCCCCGAGGCGCAGGTGGACCGCTTCATGCTCAAGCTGTCGGTCGGGTATCCGCAGCGCGACGAGGAGCTCGAAATCATGCGCCGGATGGGCACGGGACCCATGCCCGAAGCCCGTCCCGTCGTGACGCCGGAGGATATTCTGCAGGCGCGCCGGGCGGCAGAGACGATTTATATGGACAGCCAGGTCGAGCGCTATATCGTCGAGCTTGTCTTCGCAACCCGGGAACCCACGCAGTGTGGCCTGCGGGAGCTGGACCCGCTCATCGCGTTCGGGGCATCGCCCAGGGCCACGATCTGCCTCGCGAAGACGTCTCGCGCGCACGCGTTCCTGCGGCACCGGGGCTACGTCACCCCGGAGGATGTGCGCTCGGTGGCGATGGACGTGCTGCGCCACCGCATCATCCTGACGTACGAGGCCGAGGCCGAGGAGGTGACCACGGAGGATGTGGTAACGCGGGTGCTGGATACGATCGAGGTGCCTTAGCAGTCTTAGTAGCGGCTCCGGATGTATACTAAAAATGACATTATGTAAAGTAGAGTTTACATTTTGCTCGCTTGAGCACTGCGGGCGGCCGCGGCGATGATTCCCCGCGAGATCCTGAAGCAGGTGAGGCTGCTCGAGATCACGACGCGGGGCCTCGTGAACGACGTGTTTTCGGGCGAGTACCACTCCGTCTTCAAGGGGCGGGGGATGAGCTTCGCCGAGGTGCGCGAGTACCGCTACGGCGATGACATCCGCGGGATCGACTGGAACGTGACGGCGCGCACGGGCTCGCCCCACGTGAAGGTCTTCGAGGAGGAGCGCGAGCTGACGCTGATGCTGGTCGTCGACGTCAGCGCCTCGGCCCACTTCGGGACCCGGGCGCGGATGAAGTCGGAGCTGGCCGCCGAGCTGTGCGGCGTACTGGCCTTCAGCGCGATCAAGAACAACGACAAGGTGGGGCTGATCCTGTTTTCGGACCGGATCGAGCACTTCGTGCCGCCACGGAAGGGACGCCGACACGCGTTACGGGTGCTGCGCGAGCTGCTGTACCGCCCCGCGGAGGGCACGGGGACGGACATTGCGTGCGCGCTGGAGTACCTGGCGCGGGTGACGCGGCGGCGAGCGGTCGCATTCCTCGTGTCGGACTTTCTGGCGGAGGGCTACGAGCGGGCGCTGTCGGTGGCGGCGCGGCGACACGATCTGGTCGCGGTGCGGGTGGGCGATGCGCGGGAGGCGGCGATTCCGCCGATGGGGTTCGTCGAATTCGAGAACCCGGAGACGGGCCGGCGGGTCGTGGTCAACACGTCGGGGCGGGCGTTCCGGGAGCGCTTCGGGGCCGGCCGCGCGGCGGCGCGGGCGCGTGTCGACGAGGTCTTCCGGCGCAGCAAGGTGGACTCGATCGACGTGACGACGGGTGTGCCGTACGAGCGGGCGCTCAGGCGCTTCTTCGAGGAGCGGGGGCGGAGGGTGCGGTGAGGGGGTGGGATTCGTGGGGGGCGGCGGGCTTGTGGGGCGCGGTTGTGGTGGTCGTGGCGGGGCTGGCGGTGCCGGTCGCGCAGGCGGCGGGCCAGGCGGGCGGTGGTCAGGCCGCGGCGACGCAGAGCCCGCGGATCGCCATGGAGGTGGACACCACCGCGATCCACGTGGGCGACCGGGTGTCGGTCCGCCTCTCGGTGGACCATCCGGACGGTTGGGCCGTGGTATGGCCCGATTCGGTGAACGTCTCGCCCTTCGAGGTCCTGGACTACGTGGTTGCCGGGCCGGAGGCCCTGCCGGGGGACGGCGGGACGCGCGCCGCGGCGACGCTTACCGTCACCAGCTTCGAGTTGGGCGAACTGGAGATTCCGCCGATCGAGGTCGCGGTGGCCGATCCGGGCGGCGCGGTTCAGGTGCTGTCCACCGATCCCTTCCGCATCGGGGTGGAGAGCGTCGGCCTCGACGAGTCCGGCGACATCCGCGAGATCAAGGGACCGTTGTCGATCGCGCGGAATTGGTGGACGCTGGCGCCCTGGCTGCTCCTGGTCGCGGCCGTGGGGGCGGGGGCCGTGTACATGCGGCGCCGCGCGCGGTCGCGTCCCGTGGCCGAGTTCGAGGAGCCGAAGGTGCCGCCGCGCCCGTTCCACCTGGTGGCGCTGGAAGCCTTGGACGAGCTGGAGAAGTCGTCCTGGCTGGAACGCGGACAGGTGAAGCGCTGGCACGTCCGGGTCTCCGAGATCATCCGCACCTACGTGGAGGGGCAACTCGAGGTCCCGGCGCTTGAAATGACCACGGGCGAGGTCGTGGCGGGGCTTCGCGGCGCGGCGCTTGGCGGGCGCGTGACGGAGACGTTCCATGCGTTCCTGGCCCGCTGCGACCTGGTGAAATTCGCGAAGCTGCGTCCTGGCGCGGATGAGTCGCGGGCGCTGCTGGGCGTGGCGCGCTCGCTGGTGCGGATGACGAGCGGGGCGGGGCCGGTGGGCGGCGGTGGCCCCGCGGACGACAATGCCGCACCAGCGGACGACAACGCCGCCCCGCCCACGATCGCCGCCGTCGACGAAGCCCCTGGAGGCGCCGGATGATCTTCCGCTTCGAGGATCCCTGGATGCTGCTCCTGCTGGGCGTGGTTCCGCTGCTGGGGTGGTGGTACGTGTCGCGCGGAAGGACGCGGCGGGGGTCTCTGACGTATTCCGACGTGGACGGGCTCCTGCGTGCGCACGGAGGCGATGGGCGATGGCTGCAGCACCTGCCGACGGCGCTGCGCGGCCTGGCCTTGGTTTGTCTCATCGTCGCATTCGCGCGCCCGCAGACCGGGGTTACCGGCGAGAATGTCGTGTCGGAGGGGATCGACATCGTGCTGGCCCTCGATGTCTCCAGCTCCATGCTGGCCGAGGATCTGGCGCCGAATCGGCTCGAAGCGGCAAAGGCCGTGGCGGCGGACTTCGCGGCCGGGCGCGTCAACGACCGCATCGGGCTGGTGATCTTCGCCGGGAAGGCGTTCACGCAGGCGCCGCTCACGCTGGATCATTCCGTGGTGGCGTCCCTGCTGGCCGAGCTCGAAGTCGGGATGATCGAGGACGGCACCGCCGTGGGCATGGGACTGGCCACCGCGGTCAAGCGGCTTCAGGCCAGCGAGGCCGCATCGAAGGTGGTGGTCCTGCTGACTGACGGGCGCAACAACCGGGGCGAGATCGACCCGGTCACGGCGGCGCAGGCAGCGCAGGCGCTGGGTGTGCGCGTCTATACCATAGGGGCTGGCGCTCGGGGGATGGCCCGCGTGCCGGTGCCCGACGGCTTCGGAGGCACGCGCTACGTAACGACCCGGGTCGATGTGGACGAGCCGGCGTTGAGAGCGACCGCGGAGACGACCGGGGGGCGGTACTACCGGGCGACTGACCGCGAGAGCCTGGAGGCCATCTACGAGGAGATCGACCAACTGGAAACGACGGAGATGCTTGTCGAGAACTTCACGAGCTATGGCGAACGCTTCTCATTGCCGCTGATCCTGGGGATGATCTTCCTGCTGGCCGAGATCGTGTTGGCGCGCACCTGGCTGAGGACGCTTCCCTGATGTTCCGCTTCGGTGCCGCTTTCGCCCTGTGGGCGCTGGTCCTCGTCCCGCTCCTGGGTGGGCTGTACTGGTACACCGGTCGGCGCGGCCGGGTCCTGATGGACCGATTCGGCGAGCGCGAGCTTGTGCGGCGCCTGCGGGCCACGGTGAGTGTCACCGCCGTCCGCTGGAAGGGGGCGCTTGTGCTCGTGTCGGTCGCGGCCCTCGTGCTCGCGGTGGCCCGCCCCCAGTTCGGCACCCGCGTCGAGACGCTGAGCCGACAGGGCCAGGACGTCATGGTGGCCCTCGACGTCTCGCGTTCGATGTACGCCGGGGACGTCGCGCCCAACCGCCTGGAGCGCGCCAAAATCGAGATCGGCAGGATCATCCAGCGCCTGGACGGCGACCGGATCGGCCTGGTGGCGTTCGCGGGCGACGCATTCGTGCAGAGTCCGCTCACGGCCGACTACGGCGCGGCCATGATGTTCCTCAGCGCGATGGACCCGACCCTGATGTCCACGCAGGGGACCGATCTCGCCAGGGCCATCACGGTGTCCATCGAGGCCCTGGAGGAGACGCCGCCCGAGAACCGGATCATCGTGATCGTCACCGACGGGGAGGACCACGAGGGTGGGCTTGCGGAAGCCATCGCGGCGGCGGCCGAGGCCCGGACCACGGTCCACACCGTGGGGGTGGGGTCGCCGGCGGGTGTGCCGCTGCCCGATGTGGACGGGGTGGAGGCCCGGGGCAGATTCCGCCGCGACGATCAGGGCAACGTGATCACCACGCGGCTGAACGAGACCGCGCTCCAGGACATCGCCATGCAGACGGGTGGCGACTACCATCGCGTGGGGCAGGGCGCGGGCGGGCTGGGCAGGCTTCTGGAGAGGATCGAAGACGGTGGTCGGGAAGTAGAATCACGTGAGGTCACTCAATTCGAGGAGCAGTTCCAGATCTTTCTCGGGGCGGCGTTGCTTCTGCTCGTCGTGGAGGTCATCGTGCCGGGAAGGCGGAGGCGTCGGACCGCAGGACCGGAGGACGTAACGTGAGATGGATCGTGGCCGCAACCGCGGCCGTGATGATCGCCGGCTCGGCCCACGGCCAGGAGGGTCGCCGTGAAGTCGAGGCCGGCAACCGGCTCTACGACGAAGGACGCTTTCAGGAGGCGCACGCCCGCTACCTGGAGGCGCTCGAAAAGGTGCCGGGGCTGCCTGTCGCGCGCTTCAACGAGGGCAGCGCGCTGTACCGGAGCCAGGAGTTCCAGCGTGCGATGGAGGCCTTTCTCGAGGCGGCCGAGGGCGCCGATCCGGAGTGGCAGGCGGACGCCATGTACAATCTCGGGAACGCGCTGATCCGGCAGCAGCAGCCCGGGCCGGCGGCCGAAGCCTACAAGCAGGCGCTGCGTCTGAATCCCGGCGACCAGGACGCCAAGCACAACCTTGAGCTAGCCCTGCAACAGCTCGAGCAACAGCAGCAGCAACAGGGCGGCGAAGGCCAGGAAGGCGACGACCAGAACCAGGACCAGCAGCAGGGGGAGAACCAGCCCCAGCCCCAGGGCGATCAGGAGGGCGAACAACAGAACGACCCCTCACAGGGGGAAGAAGGGCAACAGCAGCCCCAACCGCAGGACGGCCCGCCCGACGGCGAATCGCCGCTGGAGGACCAGCAGGCTGGGGAGGACCAGGCGGAAATGCCGCCTCCCCAGATGACTCCCGAGCAGGCCGAACGACTGCTTCAGGCGATCACCGAGGATCCCGGAGAGGTGAACCGGAAAGCGGCTCAGGCGCGAGGTCGGCGGCCCAGGAGGGACTGGTAGGGATGAAGGCGGCACTTCACGGCGACGGATGGGCTCGGCGTGTCGCGAGGGCAGCCCTTCACGATCACGGTCGTTTCCGTAGGCGAGGAGGGGTGGCAGGGGTGACTGTCGGATCGCGATTCGCGACGGGCGCGAGGTGGTGGGGCTTTCTCGGCCTATGGATGGCTACGCTTGGTCTGCCCGTTGCCGCTCTTGCACAGGACATCGGTGCGCGCGCCTTCCTGAGCGCCCCCCAGGTGGGGGTTGGGCACCAGTTCGTCTTGAATGTGGAGATTTCGGGCACGCAGCAGCTCGACGCCGATCCCGTGCTCCCCGACATGGAGGATTTCGCCAGCTTCCTGAGCGCGGGGACTTCCACGTCGATCCAGATCGTGAACGGCCGCACGTCCATGGCGATCACCTACCAGTATCGCTTCCAGGCGCTGACGGAGGGGACCTTCGAGATCGGGCCGGTGAGCGTCATTGTCGGGGACGAGGTGGTACAGACGGAGCCCGTCACGCTGGTGGTGTCCGACGCCCCGGCGCCGCCCGATGCCGGGGGCGATCCGGCCGATCCCGGTGCCGCGATCGGTCCCGACGATCTCTTCCTCGAGACCCGCGTTTCCAGCGACCGCGCTTTCGAGAACGAGCCGATCATCGTCGAGTACCGGATCTTCACCCGGGTCCCTGTGCAGTCCTATGCGATCATGACCCTCCCGCAGGCGACGGGGTTCTGGATGGAAGAACTCGAACAGCCGACTTCGCCGCAGGCGGAACGCGTCGTCCGGAACGGCAGCGAATACCTCACGGCCACCGTGCGGCGGGTGGTCCTCTTCCCCACGGGGCCCGGCTCGAAGACCCTGGACCCCCTAAGCGTCGAGGCCCAGGTGCGGGTGCGCGAACGGAGCGTCTTCGATCCCTTCAGCGACATCTTCGGGCGTTCGAGCCTGTTCGATCAGCGGGTGCCAGTGGTGGTGGCCTCGAGGCCGGTCACGCTGGATGTCCTGCCGCTGCCGACGGCGGATCGTCCACGATCATTTGCCGGGCACGTGGGGACGCTCGGCGTCGCGGCTTCGGTGGACCGCGCCGCCGTCGAGACCAACGAGGCGGTGACGCTGACGGTGGAGTACTCCGGTACCGGCAACCTGCGGACCCTGGCACCGCCCGAGATCGGTTTTCCGGTCGAGTTCGAGACGTTCCCGCCCGAGACCAGTGAGCGCATTTCGGAGGGCGGCGGGAGCCTGCAGGGCAGCCGCAGCTTCCAATACGTGCTGATCCCGCGGGTTCCCGGCGAGCTGACCATCCCCGGGGTCGAGGTCGCGTACTTCGACCCCGCGTCGGGGCAGTACGGCAGTGCGCGGTCCCGGCCGCTGGAGATCACCGTCACGGGCGACGCGGCGGAGGGAGACGCTGCCGGTGCCGTCCCCACGGCCGTCGAGACCATCCGCGACGAGATCCGCTTCATCCACGTCGGTACGCCACGGTTCCGGAGAATGGGCCTGCCCGTGTACGCGACCGGCGTTTTCTGGCTGGTGCTGGTGCTGCCGCTTGCCGCGGTCGGGGGCGCGATGGTGTTCCGGCGTCACCGGGACCGGCTCGAGGGCGATGTGGCTTATGCCAGGGTGAGGAGGGCGGGCCGCATGGCGAAGAGGCGGCTGGCGCGCGCCCGGGGTCTCGCGGGCGGTGACCCGCGGGAGTTCTACGCGGAGGTCGCGGGAGCGCTTCAGGGGTTTCTGGCGGACAAGCTCAACATCGCCGAGGCGGGACTGGTGAGGGAGGAAGCGGGACGGATGGCGGCCCGGCGCGGCGCATCGCCGGAAACGCTGGAGCGCCTCTTTGCGTGTCTCGCCGACTGTGACCGGCAGAGGTTCGCGCCCGCCGGCGCGGACAGGGAGCCACCGGAGCGCGTGCTGGAGCGCGCGGCGGGCATCATGGGAGACCTCGCCCGGGAGCTGTCGCGATGAAACGCCGTGTCGTGCGGAGCCCGGCCTGCGCGCTGCTCGCGGCCGGCGTGCGCCTCGTGGCGCGCAAGCACTTTGCGGCCAGCGCGCTCCTCGTGGCTGCGGCGCTCCTGGCCACCTCCCCATGCCTGCCCGTCCTACCCGCGGCCCTGAGCGCCCAGCAGGCGCTCTTCGACGAGGGCAACCGCCTCTACCAGCAGGGCGACTATGCCGCTGCCGCGGAAAGCTACAGCGCCGTGGTGGAAGGCGGCTTCGAGTCGGCCGAAGTCTACTACAACCTCGGCAACGCACACTTCCGTCTCGGCGATGTCGCCCACGCCGTCCTCAACTACGAGCGCGCGGCCCTGCTGGATCCCGCGAACGAGGACGTCCAGGCGAACCTGGCGCTAGTCACCCGGATGCTGCAGGACAGGATCGAACCCCTGCCCCGTTTCTGGGTGCTTTCGGTGTTCGAGTGGTGGATGGCCCTCGTGCCGCGTGGATGGCTCGAGGCGCTGGTCGCGGTCTGCTACATCGTGCTGGGCTCGACCACCGTGGCGCTGGTGCTGGACCGCTCCGGCCGGAGGCGTGCCGCGGCACTGCGCAGGATCGCGTATGCAGGCGCAGTGGGCACCGTGGTGCTCGGGGGAACGCTGTTGACCCGCGAGGCCGGGTGGGCGCTTCCGGAACAGGCGATCGTCATGGCGGGGGAGGCGCGCGTGTTGAGCGCTCCGTCGGAAGAAGGGGGACTGACGGTATTCACGCTCCACGAAGGCACCAAGGTGAGAATCGATCGGCGGTCGGGAGAATGGGCCGAGATCGTGCTGGCGGACGGCAAGGTCGGCTGGTTGCCGTTGGAAGCCCTGGAGGTCGTTTAGCAGCCCGCGGACAAAATCCCCCCGGCATTCGAGTGGCGATGCATCCGGGCCGGACGCTCGGGCGGCTTTATCCACGGACTGCCAGGCTAGCGAACGCTGAACTGAATCCGGAACGTGCGGCCGGGTTGGGGCAGGCCGCACTGGTCCAGGACCACGGAGTCGCCGAGATTGGCCACGCTCAGGGCGCCGTCCACCGTGCGGCCCGATCCGCCGTGCCCGGCCACGAGCACTTTCCGCGCCTCCAGGTCCAGGGTGGCACTGGCGTCCATTCGCTCGAGACCGGTGACCTCCACGTTCTGGCAATACTGAACCCCGCGGAACCGGAGGAAGCCGCTGACGGTGACTTCCCTCGGGACAATGGCGCCCAGATTGAGCGTGCCCGAAACCGCCGGAGCGTACTCCGCCCTGTGGTCCTCTCCCGGCACCCCGGGATCCTGGATGCGGACCCGTTGCAGCGTCAGGCCACCGCCAAAGGTGAAGGCGCCCCGGGTTCCCGCGGTGAGCACCTCCAGCCCCGTGGACCGCACCTCGTCGCGGTTGACTCTCTTGAAGCGGGGCCCTTCCGTGGTCACCGTGCTGGTGCGCACGATTCCGTCCCTGAGCCTGTGGTGAAAGCCGACCATCTGCAGTCGCGTTGCGCCGGCGCTGATAGTGACCCCGGCCTCGCCAGCGACCAGGCTCTCGGGCCGGAGATCGGGATTGGGCTCGAACCGGCCCAGAGCTCCCGAGTACAGCTCCCGTAGCGATGGGAACCGCGTGCGCCGGCTGAGCCCGGCGTGATAGAGCGCGTTTCCGCCTGCGCCCGAGCGGGTGATTCCGGTCCGCATTCCCCAATCCCAGAGAGTGCCCAGCGGCGGCTTGTCTCCCGAGCGCGGCGTGTTGGACCCGTCCACCGAGGCCCCGAGGGTCCAGCGAGTATCGCCGCTCCGGCCCTCGATGCCCCCCGCTCCGATCTCCACTTCGCCCCCGAGACTCCACAAACGCTGCTGGTATTCGAAGGTCGCGCCGGATGCGAATGTCTCGGTGTGGCGGACGTCGGAGACGGTCAGAGCGCTGCGTACATCGGTCCCGACGTTGAACAGATGGTCTCCCAGGATGCGTCCCGTCAGGGTCGAGGTCTCGCCGGTCTCGCCGTCGACGACGGTTCGATATGCCGCGGTCGCGTACTCGTCGATCTCGGTGGTCGAGCGGTTCATGCCCAGACTGGCCTGGAGGTCGCCCTCACCTGAGCCGGTGGTGCGCCTGCCGGTGCCCCCGGACAGCGTCATGAACAGGCGCGACTGGTATGGGTAGCGCCACAGCCGGGGGTCTTCGACATGGGCCTCCGGCGGTATCCCACGCTCGATATCTGCCGCGCTGACCAGGGTCGACAGCCAGGCACCGCCGTCTCCGCGGTAGCGGGTGGAAACGAAGCCGTCGATCAGCCGCCGGTCGGAATTGAGTCGGCGTCCGTTGGCGTCGGCAAGCAGCTCCTGGTTGAGATCCTCATCCCCGCGGGCCCCGCCCGGCAGCGTTACGCCGGGAGTGTCCCGGTACGCGCCACCGCCGCGCACGGTCCACATGGAGGCATCTCGCTCCAGCAGCGCGCCGACCGTCGCGCTGGCATTCCTTCCGCCTTCCTCATCAACGGACAGGGCTCCGACAAAGGGTGGAACGCGTGCCTCGAGCGACGTTCCCCGTCCGATGTCGAATTCGATGGCTCCGCCGAGGACGTTAGGTCCGTGGAGCATCGAGGAGAGGCCGCGCAGGAGCGTGACGTTGCGAAATGCCGTCAGGGGGATCACGGACATGTCGGTGCGGTGGTCCCATCCCACGGTCAGGGGGATACCGTCGAGCAGGATCGCGATCTGGCGGTCCTCCGCGCCGCGCATGTCGGGCTGCGCCTCGCCGCGCGAGTTCGACCGCACCTGGATCATCGGCATCCGGCGAAGGAAGTCCTCCATGGTGGGTGCGGCGAGCACCCCGGCCGAGTCGAGGGAGACTTCGACGGCACTGGTGCCCCCGGTCGTGGTCGCCGGACGTGGCACTTCCACCCTCAGCCCGCGCACCTCCATGACAAGCGTATCGCGCGCGACCGATGTGGTGTCCTGCGCCGACGCGCCAGCCGCCGTCCCGGCCACAACCAGCACAACGGTGGCGACGACCGGCCGAACTTCGATACGGCGGACCCTACGCGGCACGCGGCCATCGATCATGTCCGTCGGTTCATCCCTTCCTGAGATGCTGACGTCGAACGGCGTCGCCCACGGCTTCCACCGTGATGCCGTATTGGCGGTAGATCTCCTGAAACGGCGCCGAAGCACCAAAGCGGTCGATACCGATTGAATTGCCTCCGCTCCCCACCCATCGCTCCCATCCCATGGTACTGCCGGCCTCGACCGATACCTTCAGTACGTGGCCAGGGAGGATGTGTTCCTGGTAGCTGGCGGGTTGCTCCGAGAACAGGTGCCAACTCGGCATGCTAACGACCCGTACGCCGATGTTTTCGTTGGCCAATTGCTCCCGCGCTTCGAGGGCAATCCCCACTTCGGATCCCGACGCGACCACGATGGCGTCGAGACTGGTACCGCCCGGAGCATCCCGCAGCACGTAGGCCCCGCGGTGAAGCTGGTCGGCTGAAGGTCTTCCCGGTCCTCTCTCGATCACGGGCACCGTCTGCCGGGTCAGTGCGAGGAACGACGGCCCCTCTCGATAGGTGAGAGCCGCGCGCCATGCTTCGGCCGTCTCGGGGCCGTCCGCCGGACGAAGATCCAGAAGGCCGGGGATCGCCCGGAGCGCGGCGAGCTGCTCTATGGGCTGGTGCGTCGGTCCGTCCTCGCCCAGACCAATGCTGTCGTGGGTGAATACGTAGGTGACGGGAAGCCCCATCAGGGCGGCGAGCCGAATCGAGGGCCGCATGTAGTCCGAGAAGATGAGAAAGGTGCCCCCGAAGGGATGGATGCCACCGTGCAGCGCCATCCCGTTCATGATCGCTCCCATCGCGTGCTCGCGGACGCCGAAGTGCACGATCCTCCCGCCGGGATTGTCGCGGCGCAAGTCCCCGCTGCCGACGATATCGGTCTTGTTCGAACCCCCGAGATCGGCAGAACCGCCGAGCATGGTCGGCAAAGCACTTGCAGCGCCCTGCAACACCTTGCCCGAGTGGTTGCGCGTCGCGGTTGGCGGCGCCGACGACAGATCCGGCAGCGCCTGGTCCCATCCGTCGGGCAATTCGCCCGCCATCACGGCCTCGAACTCGGAGGCAAGCCCGGGGAATTCGGCTCGGTACGCCTCGAATCGCCGCGTCCATGCCTCTTGGCGTGCCGCCCTCCCGGCCGCCGCGTGGCGCCAATGCTCCAGAGCCGCGGGCTCCACATGGAAGGGCTCCAGTGACGGGTATCCGATGTTGCGCTTGGTTGCCTCGATTTCGTCCAGGCCGAGCGGTGCGCCGTGGGTCGCCGCGGTGCCCGCCATATTGGGGCTTCCTTCGGCGATGGTGGTCCGCAGGACGATCAGTGACGGACGCCCGGTCTCGGCCTTGGCGGCCAGGAGTGCGGCATCGATGGCCTCCAGATCGGTGCCGTCCTCGACGGTCACGGTGTGCCAGCCATACCCCTCGAAGCGTCGGGACTGGTCGGTCACGGTGGCGAGATCGGTCGCGCCCTCGATCGTGATGCGGTTGTCGTCGAAGATCCAGATCAGCTTGCCGAGTCCCTGGTGCCCCGCGATCTCGGCGGCCTCGTGGGAAATCCCCTCCATGAGGTCGCCGTCTGAGCACAGCGCATAGGTGCGGTGCCCCACGACGTCGTGGCCGGGCCGGTTGTAGCGATTCGCGAGCCAGCGCTCGGCGAGCGCCATTCCGACCGAATTGGCGACTCCCTGGCCCAGGGGCCCGGTCGTGGTCTCGACGCCGGGCGTGTGCCCGTACTCGGGGTGGCCGGGCGTCTTGCTGTCCCACTGCCGGAAACGCCTGATGTCGTCCAGCGTCAGATCGTAACCGGTCAGGTACAGGAGACTGTAGATGAGCATGGACGCGTGGCCGGCGGAAAGTACGAACCGGTCGCGGTCCAGCCAGCCCGGGTCGCGGGGATTGTGCCGGAGGTGCCGGGTCCAGAGGGCGTAGCCGACGGGGGCCAGCGCCATGGGCGTCCCGGGATGCCCCGAGTTGGCCTCCTGGACGGCGTCCATGGCCAGTGTCTTGATGGTGTCGATTGCAAGCTGTTCGATGGTCGTGGACGTGCCCGCGGCCAGGGGCATGGCTCAGCCTCGCTTTTTGTTGATCACTGGACTCTTGCGGCTTCCCTCGCGACGACGAAGTTCAGCAGACGATCCCTGACGTGGATGATGCGCCGGACATCCATCCCCGCCAGGTGGCGCGCCACGTTCTCTTCGGCACGGGCAAGGGCCGCCACGGCCTCCTGGTCGGCGCCCGCCGGCGCGGCCACCGCACCACGCACCTTGCCGTTTACCTGCACCGCGATGCGGACCTGTTGCTCCACCGCCTTCGCGGGATCGAACGTCGGCCAGTTGGCGCCCTCGAAGATGCTCCCGCGGTGTCCCAGCCGCTGCCACAGCTCCTCGGCCATGTGGGGCGCGAAGGGCGCGATCAGGGGCACCAGGGGCTCGACTTCGGCACGGCAGGGAATCCGTCCGCCGGCCCGCGCCGCGTTCAGGTATTCCATCATGGCGGCGATCGCCGTGTTGTAGCGCAGTTCGGCGATCTGCCGCGTCGCCTGCTTGATCGTGCGGTGCAGCTTCCGTTCCAGGGCCGCGTCCGGGGCGCCGTCGCCAAGTTCGCCGTCGCGCGGCACGACCGACTCCCAGAGCCGGTGAAGGAAGCCGTGCGGGCCGGAGATGCCCCGATCCTGATAGTCGCCACCGGCCATGAAGGGCCCCAGGAACATGAGGTACAGGCGGAACGTATCGGCGCCGAACCGTTCGATGATCGGGTCGGGCACGATGACGTTGCCCTTGCTCTTGGACATCTTGGCGCCTTCCCGGATGATCAACCCGTGGGCGCGGAACTGGTCGTAGGGCTCCTCGAAGTCGAGCCACCCCATGTCGTGCAGGGCCATGACGACAAAGCGGGAATAGAGCAGATGGAGCACGGCGTGCTCGTTGCCGCCGATGTAGGTGTCGACGGGCAGCCAGCGCCGGGTGATGTCCGGATCGAAGGGCCGGTCGTCGAAATCGGTGGACGGGTATCGGAGGAAGTACCAGCCGCTGTCCAGGAAGGTGTCCGACACGTCCGTCTCCCGGGTGGCGTCCCGGCCGCACTGCGGACAGGATACCTCGTACCAGTCACGCACCCTCGCCAGCGGGCTGACGCCCGACTCGTCGGGACGGAAATCGTCTATCCTGGGCAGTACGACGGGAAGATCCTCTTCGGGAACCGGCACGGGCCCGCACTCGTCGCAGTGGATGATCGGGATGGGTGGACCCCAGTACCTCTGGCGCGATATGCACCAGTCGTGCAGGCGGTAGTTGACCTGGGCCTCGGCGAGTCCTTGAGCCGCCAGGTCGGACGTGATGGCCGCCTTCGCTTCGGAGGGCCGCATGCCGTCGTAGTGGCCCGAATTCACCAGCGTGCCGCGCGGGAACTCGTACGCGATCTCGAGCGGTGTATCGGCGTCGTCTCCGTCGTCGGCGACTACCCTTACGATGGGGAGATCATACGCGGTCGCAAAATCGAAGTCTCGTTCGTCGTGGCCGGGAACAGCCATGATCGCGCCGGTCCCGTAGCCCATCAGCACATAGTCGGCGATCCATACGGGCACGGGCTTGCGGGTCGCGGGATTCAGGCAATAGCCGCCGGTGAATACCCCCGTCTTGTGCTTCTCGATCTTCTGGCGCGCCACCAGGTCCATCGCCTGGGTGCGCGACCGGTAGGCGTTCACGCGGTCCCGGCAATCGTCCGACGTGACCGAGTCCACCATCGGGTGCTCGGGGGCCAGGACCATGTAGGTGGCGCCGAACACCGTATCCGGCCGCGTGGTGAATACGGGGATGAGGGGCCGTTCGCCGCTGTCGGGGTCGCCACCGCCGCTGGCTCCGCCTGCGCCAAGGACCGGAAACCTGAGTTCCGCGCCCTGTGACCGCCGGATCCAGGCTCGCTGGGCCTTGCGCGTGGTATCGGACCAATCCAGGCCGGGAAGATTGTCCAGCAGGCGTCCCGCGTACCTGGTGATCTTCAGGAACCACTGGCGGATGAAGCGCTGCTCCACCGGCGTGCCGCATCGTTCGCACGCGCCGACCACGACCTGCTCGTTTGCCAGCACCGTCATGTCGGAGGGGCACCAGTTGACCGGCGCCTCCTTCTGCTCGGCGAGGCCGTGCTTGAAGAACTGCAGGAACAGCCACTGGGTCCACTTGTAGTACTCCGGCGCGGTGGTGTCGACGGTGTGATCCCAATCGAACATCCCGCCCATCCGCCGGAGCTGCCGCGTGAAGTTGGCCACGTTGGCCGGAATGAGGTCCATGGGGTGGACGCCGGCCTTCAGGGCGAAGTTCTCCGAGTGGATTCCGAACGCGTCGAAGCCGATCGGCTCGAACACGTCGTGACCCTGCAGGCGCTTGAAGCGTCCGTGCACGTCCGCGCCGGTGAAGGCGTAGATGTTCCCGACGTGCAGCCCCTCGGCCGAAGGGTACGGGAACATCATCAGGTTGAAAAACGGCCGCTCCGCGGTGCGCAGTCGCTCCAGCGTAAAGGAGTTGGTTCCGTCACGATCCCATTTGGCCTGCCACCTGCTCTCAAGGGTGGCGGGATCGTATGTCCTGTGGGCTTCCGTGGACATATGTCGCTGCGGTCGGAGGGTTACGTTGCCCGGTATGCGGCCTAACCTTAAAAGCTAACAGCACATGGGGGCTTGCAGTCCGACCCCCGTTGCCCGTTGGCGGGCTCCTCTCAGCCCGGAGGCTCCGGGAAGCTCCCCGAGGGCAGAAGCTCGAATGGATCGGCGACCGTGGAAACCCGGCTCCCGAGGTCCTCGATGGCCTCCCTGAGCGAGCCGCCGCTTCGGCCCAAATGCGCTTCGAAGTCGGGGAGGCGGTGATAGTAGCGCATCCGGCTGAGGAGGGTGGCGTTGTTCAGCGGTGTGGTGTCGAAGCCCGAGAAGGTGAACGCCCGCAGGCGGGGACGGACCTCCTCGCGGAAGAGGCGCATATGCCGAGCGAAGACCGCCTCGCGCCGCCCGAGCTTCTCGGAGGCTGTCGTGGCCGTATCGCCATACACCCCATCGAGCTCCGCCACGAGGCCGTCGATGAACACGGAGAACCGCTGCACGTCGCGCCATCGATCGCGGGCGCGGTTGCACCAGACGGTGTCCGGACCCCCGCCCGGACGCGTACAGAAGAACTCGGCCGCGCCGGTCCTTCCCACCCAGCTGGCGAAGCTCTCGTTGAAGCGCACCTGCCCGGGAACGAAGAGGTGGTTGTGGGAGAGTTCGTGGATGATCGTCGTTACGAGTTCCACTTCGTCATACCGCACGATCGTGGAGAGCAGCGGATCCGAGAACCACCCCAGGGTGCTGAAGGCGGCAGTAGGCCGCAGGTAGGTGTCGAATCCCTCGTCCTCGAGTTTCCGTTGCTCGTCGAGCGCGTCGTCCAGCGCGAAGAACCCCCGGTAGGGGACGTGTCCCACCACGGGGAACCACCAGGTCCGCGATTCGAGTCTGTCCCGGTAGGCGGCGGACAGGACCATCGCGAGGGTGTCGGTGTCGAGTTCCGTGTAGGTGGTATAGCTGTCGCCGACGTCCAGACCCAGCGCGTTCATCGCGAACTCGCGGGCTTCGCGCGCAAGTGTGAGCTTGCCGCGGGTTCGCTCGTCCGTGGCCGGATCCAGAATCACATCGGGAATCGGTTGGCGGGCACGCAGAATCTTCGCCTCCGCCCAGCTGGCCTTGATCACGTACATTGGCGAGCACGCCGTGCCCTGCAAGAGCACCGCAGCCAGCACGACGAGTCCGCCCACGGCCGCGAGCCGTCTTGCCCGCGGCCGCTTGCGTGCCTTCCCGTTCACGCCACGTCGGTTCACGCCAACTGTCACGACCGGCAGCGCTACCTTCCGCCGCCCAGGTTCCGGATAAGCGGTATCCCGCCCTCGGTGGGAACGTATACCAGCGATCCCTCGGGCATCTGTGCCAGCTGCTGGATGTAGAAGAAGGTCAGGTATTCCTGCGACAGACCCTGCGTGATGATCCGCTGGGCCTCCGCGATTCCCTTGGCCTCCTCGGCCTGCTGCCGCGCCTGCTCCTGGATGATCTGCGTCTGGAACTCCTCGGCGGCGACCTGCTGCTCGCGTTCCAGCTTCTGCTCGATCGCCTCGCGCACCCTGGGCGGCGCCTGGATGTCGCGCACGAAGACGTCCACGACCTCGATCCGGTCGCCCGCCTTGGCCTGGATCTCCTCCTTCATGCTGCTTGCGACCTCGCGACGGTCAGGAGAGAAGATCTCGTTGATGGACTTGGTGGCCACGGCGTCGCGCACACCGTTGCGGACAGCGTTGAGCACGATGCTGCGCTTGATCTGGTTCTCCGTACCGATCCGCTGATAGAGGTCGGGCGCATTGCCGCCGTTGATCTCGAAGAGGATCGACACCTCCAGTGCGACATTAAGCTGCTCCGATGTCTGGGCCTCGATCTGCTCGACACCGCCCTGCGCCGGGAAGGACTGCTCGCGGACGGACATGCGTTCCACGGAAGCGAACGGATTGACAACGTGCAGGCCCTGGTCCAGAGCCACGGGATCGACGTTGCCCAGGAAGTGCTTGACCCCCACTTCGCCGACGCGGATCATCACGACGGCGTTCAGAAACGTGAGACCGACTCCCACGAACATGATGACGTACCCGGCCAGCTTGGTCGGGACCTTCCCGCCGTCGCTCGGGAGGGATCGGACGATGGCCCCGATGGCGATCAGGACGATGGCGATGGCTGCGAACCCCATTTTAGTGTTCCTTTCCTGGAATGGTGTGACGGGTATCCGGTGTGTTTCCTTTACAGAATATGTGTGATTCCACTACGTGTCGCGCCGTCCGGGCCGTCACCGTGACCGGCGTCGGGGATCTGCCGGGCGTCCCGTGGGTTGCCGCGCGGCACCCGCCGGGCATGCAGACGCGAACCAGGGAGGCCATCAAATGAGAACCGCGGCGTCGGAACATCGTCTGGAAGGGAAGGTGGCGATCGTCACCGGGGCTTCGTCCGGGATCGGCCGGGCGGTCGCCCATGCATTGGCGCGGGAGGGTGCCGCGGTCGTGCTCGCGGCCCGGCGCATCGAGCGTCTCGAGGCGGATGTCCGCGAGTTGAGCGGCGCCGGAGCCCGAGCCCTCGCCGTCGCCGCCGACGTGACGCGGATGGACGACATGCATGCCGTCGCGGACGCGGCCGGCACGGCCTTCGGGCGGATCGACATCCTGGTGAACAGTGCGGGGATCATGCCCCTGTCTCCGTTTGCGGAGGGCCGCGTGCCGGACTGGACCCGCATGGTGGATGTCAACGTCAACGGCGTGCTGCACGGGATCGGGGCGGTGCTCCCGGTCATGCTGGAGCAGGGAACGGGCCACATCGTCAACATCGGGTCCGTGGCCGGCCGTCGGCCCTTCCCGGGTGGAACCGTGTACTGTGCCAGCAAGTTTGCCGTGCGCTGCATTTCGTGGGGTCTCCACCTGGAGCTGGGTGCCAGCCACGGCATTCGCTCCACGGACATCCAGCCGGGGTATGCCGAGACCGAGCTGATCGAAACCCTTCCGGACGCCGCAGCTCGCGAGGCCTGGAATGAACGATGGGCCGGGAAGAAGCCGCTGGAGGCGGAAGATGTTGCGCAGGCAGTGCTGTACGCCGTGACGACACCGCCGCACGTTTCGGTCAGCGAGGTGCTGGTGCGGCCGCTGGACCAGCCGACCTAGGCGCGTTTGCTTACGCCGAGTGGCCGCTGGCGGGCAGCGTCCGGGGCACCCTCCCAAGTACGTGTCACTCTTGGTTCGGTTTACGGCATAAACTGAACCAACAGCACGACACGTTCTGCAGGGGACCGGCCACATCTCGGGGCGAGCCGGCGCCTGCCGCGCTCAGGCCGCCGCTACCGCGAACTGCAACTCGTGCAGCTGGCGGTACAGTCCGTCCCTGGCCAGAAGCTCCTCGTGGCTTCCTTCCTCCACCAGGCGGCCGTGGTGCATCACCAGGATCCGGTCGGCACCCTGGACCGTCGAAAGGCGGTGTGCAATCACCAGGCTGGTCCTGCCGCGCATGAGCCGGTCGGTGGCCTCCTCGATGCGCGCCTCGATTTCCGAATCGACCGAACTGGTCGCCTCGTCGAGCACCAGGATGCCCGGGTCGAACGCCAGTGCACGCGCGAACGAGAGCAGTTGCCGCTCTCCCACCGACAGGCTGGCGCCGCGCTCGCCCAGCTCCTGGGCGGACCCCTCGGGAAGGCGCTCCACGAAAGGCGTGGCGCCGACGGCTTCGAGCGCATCGGCCACCCTGGCCGCACCGATGTTGCCCGACCCCAGCCGCACGTTGTAGTCGACCGACTTGCTGAACAGGAAGATGTCCTGCAGGACCAGGCCGATCCGGGCGCGCAGATCCTGTAGCCGCAGTTGCTCGATCGGGATTCCGTCGACCAGGATGCGGCCGCGCTGAGCCTCGTAGAACCTCATCAGCAGGTTGATGACGGTCGTCTTCCCGGCTCCAGTGTGACCCACGATCGCCAGCTTTTCCCCGGGCGCGACCGTGAACGACAGATCGCGAATCACCCAGTCGGGCTGGCCCTCCGCCTCATCCTCTCGATCCCCGTACGCGAACCATACATTCTCGAACCGTATCTCCCCCGTCGCCCCCTTGGGAAAGCTCCGCGTGACCGCCGCGTCCCGGATCGCCGGCTCCCGGTCCAGCAGCCGGAAGATCCGCTCGGAGGAAGCCATGGCCCCCTGCAACAGGTTGTACTTCTCGGACAGGTCCTGAATCGGCCGGAAGAACCGGCGCGCGTAGTCGAGGAAGGCCGCGAGAACTCCGATGGTCACGGCGCCCTGGATCATCGCGCTGCCCCCGTACCAGATGATCAGCGCGAGTGCCACGGAAGTGAGTTGCTGGATGATCGGAAAAAACAGCGCGTAGTAGGTGATCGACCGCAGGTGGGCGTCCAGGTAGTCGTTGTTGAGTTCCTTGAAGCGTCCCAGGTCTGCGTCTTCGCGGTTGAAGAGCTGGACGACCCTGATTCCGGTGAAGCGTTCCTGGAGGAATGCGTTCATCCAGGCCAGGCGGTAGCGGATGTCGCGGTAGGCGGACCGGATACGCGAGCGGAAGACGAAGGCGGCCCAGGCCACGAAGGGAAGCACGCTGAAAGTGACAAGGGCCAGATCGGCGTCCATCTGCAGCATCGCGGCCACGATAAAGAAGAGCATGAACAGGTCGCCGAAGACCGTGACCAGCCCCGAGCTGAAGAGCTCGTTCAGCGTCTCGACGTCCGAGGTGATGCGCGTCATCAGCCGGCCGACCGGATTCCGGTCGTAGAAGCGAAGGTCCAACTCCTGCAGCTTGCGGAAGATCTGCGTGCGCAGATCGTACATCACCCGCTGGCCGAGCCACGTCGTGACGAGCGCCTGCACGTACTGGAAAACGAAGACCAGTACGGTGACGGCCAGGTAGACGATCGCGAGCAGCGCAAGCTGCCTGCCATCGTTGGACGGGATCGCCTCGTCCAGGGCGATCATGGTGAGGTAGGGGCCGATCACGGCCGCCAGCGAGGCCAGTAGCAGGAGGACTACGGCGCCCGCAACCTGCAGCGCGTACGGGCGCAGGTAGCGCAGAAGGCGCGCCATCAGGCGCGAATCGTACGCCTTGCCGAGGACCTCTTCCTCGTAGCCGTCGTGCTCCTGCGACATGCTTTAGCCGTTCGTTGCGGCGTAGGACGTGTGCGGGACCAGCGCCGAGCGCGTCACGGCCGCGACCTCAGCCCGTGCGCGCCGCGATCAGGTCGAGCCCGTCCAGCAGGCGCTGCATCCTGTCCCATGGGGCGACGGTCGCCCGGAGGCCCGATCCCCGCGCGGTGACGCCCGCGAACGGGCGGACGCGCACCCCGCACGCCTCCAGTCGCCGCGTCTCCGGTTCCAGCCGGTCGTCCGGACGCAGGATGAACACGAAATTGGCTGCCGAGTCCGGAACCCGATAGCCCCGTTGGCGCAGGCGATCGGTCAACCGCTCCCGGTTCACCGTCGTCTCGGCTATGGTTTCGTCCAGCCACGGCGAGTCGCTGGAAACGGCCGCCGCCGCGGCGGTGCTCGTAACACCGGAAACGACGAACGGGCCGCGCGCCTTGTCGACCTCGAGGACAAGCGACTCGCTGCCCACTCCATACCCGGCCCGCATGCCGGCGAGCCCGTACGCCTTCGACAGGGTTTTCACGCACAGGGTGCGCTCACCCTCGAGCGCCATTTCGAAGGGAGTCAGATCGTCACGGGACCGGTTGTATTCGCCGTACGCCTCGTCGATGATCAGGACGCTTCCCACAGCCTCGGTGTGCCGGTAGACGGCCCGGATCCAGTCGTCGGGAACGGCTTCGCCCGTCGGATTGCCCGGATTGGCGATGTATGCGATGCACGGCCGCGGTCCCGCGAAGCGCACCGGGTCGTCCAGCGCTTCCTCCCACTCGACCGGGACCGGCTCGTGACCGTTCATGCGCGCCAGCATTCCCGCCGCCGGCCAGCCGGGATCCATGAAGCGCATGTGCGTCGGCGCCACCGCCCGCATGACCGCGTCCAGCACGCCCGTACCCCCCGCGCCCGTGGTCACGTGGTACGGAGAGACGCCGAACTTCGTCGCGACCGCCGACGCGAACTCGTCCGCGTAGCTGCCCGGGTACTCGGATGCGACCGGCGTCCCCGCTTCGGCCAGGACGGCCAGGGCCGCCGGATGGGCTCCCCAGAGGTTGCGGTTGTCGCCCAGGTCGGCTGCGATCGGTGAGCGGTCCGGCAGGTAGCGACCGAGATCGCCGTAGTCGTCCCGCGGATAGATGTCCGGTTTCATCGTGTTTCTGCTGGTAGATTGAGGAAGACGGCGTGTACTTCGGTGCGGCGCGAGGCCGTTCCACGGTCGGGAAATTCGTGCCCGAAGGCAACGGGTGGCCACCCAGGGGGCTGTAGCGCGTTCATGGATCGATCGATTCGGATCAGAGGTGCGCGGCAGCACAATCTGAAGAACCTCGACCTGGACCTGCCCCGGAACGCGCTCACGGTCGTGACCGGGCCCTCGGGATCGGGCAAGTCCTCACTGGCGCTCGACACCCTCTTTGCGGCGGGCCAGCGACGCTACGTCGAAGCCCTGTCCAGCTACGCCAGGCAGTTTCTCGACCGGCTCGAAAAGCCCGATGTCGACCGGATCGAAGGGCTTTCGCCCGCGGTCGCGATCGAGCAGCGCAACCCGACCACAAGCAGCCGCTCCACCGTGGGCACCGCCACCGAAGTGTACGACTTTCTCCGGCTCCTCTTTGCGCGCGTGGGGCGTACACATTGTCCCGCCTGCGGCGACGAAGTGCGTCCGGACAGCGTCTCCGATGCCGTCGACCGTGCCATGTCGCTGCCCCCGGGCGACCGGTTCCTGGTCGCCTTTCCGCTGAACAGGAGCGGTCGCGTATCCCACGAACTCGTTGTGGAGAACCTTCGGGCCCTGGGCTTCGTCCGCATACTGGCGGACGGCGTGTTGGCCGAGCTGGCCGACGCCGCCGTCCCCGATCTGGCGACGGCCCGGGAAGTCATGGTCGTCGTCGACCGGCTGAAGGTGCCGTCGGTGCCCGACCGGAACTGGACGGACCGGCTCGCAGACTCGATCGCCACCTGCTTCCGCGAGGGCGAGGGCGAAGCGGTGATGGTTCCGGCCAGCGCCGCGCACGAACCGATCCGCTTCTCGGAGCGGTTCCGCTGTCCCCGGCACCCGGAGAAGGCCTTCCTGAAGCCCACGCCGCGCCTCTTCTCCTTCAACAACCCCTACGGCAGCTGCCCGACGTGTACCGGCTTCGGCGCGACCCTGGAATACGATCCCGTGCTGGTGGTGCCCGACGAAGACCGATCGCTGGACGACGGGGCGGTGGATCCGTGGGCGAAGCCCCGCTACGGGCGGGAACGCGCCCTGCTGCGCCGATTCGCCGACGAGCACCGCGTCTCGATCCATGCCCCCTGGAAAGAGCTGCCCGAACCGTTCCGCGAGGCCGTGCTGTACGGGCGCGGGTCGTTTCGCGGGGTTCTGGACTTTCTCGCGTCGAAGGAGCGGAAGCGCTACAAGCAGTACATCCGCATCTTCCTGCGCCAGTATCAGCGACCATGTCCCTGCCGCGCCTGCGGCGGATCGCGTCTCAGGCTCGAGGCGAGGCATGTAGCCGTGGGTGGTCTCGACATCGGCGAGGTCTCCGCCATGCCGATCGAGACGCTCCCGGCGTGGATGGACGGCCTGGAGCTGCGCCCGATGGAGGCTCGGATCGCGAGCACAATCCTGCGGGAACTCTCGGCGCGGGTCGGGTTTCTCGTCGATGTCGGCCTGGGATACCTGACGCTCGGCAGGCAGATGCGCACGGTCTCCGGAGGCGAGGCGCAGCGCATCTCTCTCGCCAACTCCCTGGGGTCGCGCCTCGTGGATACGCTGTACGTCCTCGACGAGCCCTCGATCGGGCTGCACCCCCAGGACATGGACGCCCTGATGGTGCTGTTGCGCAGGCTCCGCGACGGCGGCAATACCGTGGTCGTGGTGGAACACAGCGCGACCGCGATCCACGCCGCGGACCACGTCGTCGAACTGGGTCCGGGCTCGGGGGACCTGGGGGGCGAGGTCGTGTTCGAGGGCACGCCCGGCGACTTGGCCCGGACCGAGACAAATACTGGCAGGTATCTGTCAAGACAACGCGCGAGACTTCGCGGAAACGGCAACGATGGCCGTGACGCGCGGAGCGGATGGACGGATACCGGCCGCCTACCGGTGGATGGCGCGCGCATCCGCCTGGCGGGAGCGAGGCTGCACAACCTGCGAGGTGCGGAGGCCGAGTTCCCCATCGGGGCGCTGACCGTCGTGACCGGGGTGTCCGGGTCGGGCAAGTCGACGCTGGTGCACGACATCCTCTACCGGGCGCTGGAGCGCGAACTCCGGGGAGGCCGCACGTCGGCGAAGGAGCATCTGGGCGAGGTGGTCGGCGCCTACGGCTCCCTGACCGGCACCGAACACGTGGACGACGTAGTCCTGATCGACCAGAGCCCCATCGGACGCACGCCCCGCTCCAACCCCGTGACCTACATCCGGGCCTGGGCAGAGATCCGCCGCATCTTCGCCCGCCAGCGCACGGCCGCGACAGCCGGTCTGGACGCCCGCAGCTTCTCGTTCAACGTCAAGGGCGGCCGCTGCGAGGAGTGTGGCGGCGCCGGATACGTGCGCGTGGAGATGGTCTTCATGGCCGACATCCACGTGCCGTGTGAGGTGTGCGGAGGGAAGCGGTACCGGCCCGAGGTGCTGGAGGTCAAGGTGCGGGGGCTCAACGTCACCGACGTGCTCGACATGACCGTCGATCGGGCCATTCGCTTCTTCCTGCGCGAACCGCGGCTGGGGCAGGCGCTGTGGCATCTGCAGCAGGTCGGGCTCGGCTACCTCCGTCTGGGCCAGCCGGCGACGACGCTGTCGGGAGGGGAGGCACAGAGGCTCAAGATCGCGCGTGAACTGATCGGCGCCGCGGCCCGGAAAGGGGCCCGCAAGGCGTACATCCTCGACGAGCCGACGACGGGCCTCTCGGGAGAGGACGTGGAACTGCTGAACGAGGTGCTCCGCAGGCTGGTCAGGGCGGGCCACACCCTGGTGGTGGTCGAGCACGACCTGGACGTGGTCAGGGCGGCCGACTGGGTGGTCGACATGGGGCCGGGAGCCGGTGCCCGCGGCGGAGAGGTCGTCGCGATGGGGCGGCCCGAGGACGTGGCCACGGTGCCCGAGAGCGCGACGGGACGATTCCTCGGAGAGGCGTTGGGGTGGGGAGGGCGGCGGTCCGATCTTGGGCGTCCGCAACCGCGCGGCCGTCGAGCTTCGGATTCCGGTGCGCCTGCGGGAGCCGCGTGACCTCGTCCCGGTCGCGGCCCGCGCCCCTCGTAACGGTTGTCCTCCCGGTCAGGGACGGCGCTGCCACCCTGGGCGCCGCGCTCCGGTCGCTCGGCGCACAGACCCTTGACGACTTCGAGGTCATCGTGATCGACGACGGATCCGGCGACGACACGGCGCGGGTCGCGCGGCGGTGGGAGCGGCGCGACGGCCGTTTCCGCCTGGTCCGCACACCGCCCGGAGGCATCGTGGCGGCGCTTCAGCGCGGCCTTGCCGTGGCGCGCGGGACGCTGGTCGCACGGATGGACGCCGACGACGTCTGCCACCCGGCACGGCTCGCAACCCAGGTCGACCTTCTGGAGAGCCGTGCCGACCTCGCCGGCTGCGGCACCGGCGTCCGCTATGTTCCGGCCGCCGGCGTCACGGCGCGCGCGGCCGAATACGCGGCCTGGCTCAACTCCATGACCGGGTGGGAGACAGTCGTGGCGAACATCTTCGTCGAATGCCCTCTCGCGCACCCGACCATCATGTTCCGGGCCGCGGCGCTCTCCGCCGTGGGCGGCTACCGCGACCGCGGCTGGCCCGAAGACTACGACCTCCTCCTGCGGCTGTGGCGGCACGGACACCGTTTCGTGTCGGTGCCGCGCGTGCTCCTCGACTGGAACAACCGCGGGGACCGCCTCAGCCGCACCCACCCCGCCTATTCGCTGGACGCGTTTCGCGCGTGCCGGGTGCATCACCTGCGCTGCAGCCTGCTTGCCGTAAGGTCGGGCGTGGTGATCTGGGGCGCGGGCCCCACGGGCAAGAAGCTCGCGTTGGAGTGCTGTCGCCAGGGGATCCCGGTGCGCGCGTTCATCGAGGTCGACCCACGGAAGATCGGCCAGGTGATTCACGGCGCTCCGGTGCGCGAGGCGGCGGCCGCGAAGAGGTTCCCGGACGCGCTTCACCTGGGTGCCGTCGCGCGGTCGGCGGGCCGGGAGACGGTGCGGGCGGCGGCGGTGGGAGAGGGGCTCACGGACGGAGTGGACTTCGTGGCGATGGCATGAGGACGACGTGCGCTTCGGGGCGTGCCCGCGGCCGTCCCGGCGGCGCCCCAAAAACGCGGGCGGGACGGTGCCCCCAGGGGGCTCGCGGGGCGGCTCGAAGAAGGCTCGGAACAGGCTTGAATTAACTGCACTTCCCAGCTTGAAATCCGCCCGCAAATCGGCTATTTTTAATGGCTTTCCGGGGCTCTTTTTCCACGCCCCGGACCAAGCGCATTCAACCCTCCAGCGCCCGCAGGATTAATGGCCGAAGACGAGCACACCACCGCAGGCGAACGGGTCCTCGAACGAATCCTCGAGCAGGAGATGCGCGAGTCGTTCATCGACTACTCGATGAGCGTCAACGTACAGCGCGCGCTGCCCGATGTACGCGACGGAATGAAGCCGGTGCACCGGCGCATCCTGTACGCGATGTCCGAACTGGGTTTGTCTCCGGGACGGGCCTACAAGAAGTGCGCGACGGTCGTCGGCGAGGTGCTCGGCAAGTACCATCCGCACGGCGACTCGGCAGTTTACGACGCCCTGGTCCGCATGGTCCAGGATTTCTCCCTGCGGTATCCGCTCGTGGACGGTCAGGGGAACTTCGGCTCCATCGACGGCGACTCGGCCGCGGCGTATCGCTACACCGAGGCGCGCCTCCAGCGGCTCTCCATCGAACTGCTGGCGGACATCGACAAGGACACCGTCCGCTTCGACGAGAACTTCGACGGCCGTCTCAAGGAGCCGTCGGTTCTGCCATCGAAGGCGCCCAACCTGCTGATCAACGGAGCGTCGGGAATCGCCGTGGGCATGGCGACGAACATTCCCCCGCACAACCTCCGCGAGGTGGTCGCAGGCCTGCTGGCGCTGATCGACGACCCGTCGCTGCCACAGGACCAGCTCGAAGAGATCATCCGGGGGCCCGACTTCCCCACGGGCGGCCTGATCTGCGGCACCGAGGGCATCCAGGAAGCGTATCGCACCGGACGGGGCCGGATCGTCATCCGGGCCAGGGCGGACATCGAGGAGGACGACGACGGGCCCTCGCGGATCATCGTCACCGAAATCCCCTTCATGGTGAACAAGGCGCGCCTGATCGAACAGATCGCGTCGCTGGTGCGCGACAAGAAGCTCACGGCCATCCGCGACCTCCGGGATGAATCCGACCGCGACGGCCTCCGCGTCGTCATCGAACTGAAGCGGGACGCGGTCCCCCAGGTCGTCCTCAACCGCCTGTACAAGCACACGCCGATGCAGTCCACCTTCGGCGCGATCTTCCTCGCCCTGGTGGACGGCGTGCCGAAGGTCATGCCGCTGCGCGAGATGCTCGGGCATTTCATCCACCACCGGCACACCGTCGTGGTGCGGCGGAGCCGGTTCGACCTGGCCGCGGCCCGGGAGCGCGAGCACATCCTCGAGGGGCTGCGGCTCGCGGTCGACAACATCGACGAGGTCGTGAAGATCATTCGCGGGTCGCGCGACGCGGCGGAGGCGGCGGTGGGACTCCGCCGGGCATCGAGATCGTGGCGCAAGCTGGTGCTCCCCGGCGAGCCGGTCGAGGACCTGCCCGAGGTGACCGACGGCGAGCCGTACGAGCTGTCGGAGCGTCAGGCGCGGGCCATCCTGGACATGCGGCTGGCCCGTCTGACCGGGCTCGAGATGGAGAAGCTCGACGACGAGTTGCTGGGCGTCCGGGCACGCATCGCCGAGTTGGAACACATTCTCGGCGACCGCGGGGTGAGGATGGGCATTATCAAGGACGAACTCAGGGACGTGGCCGCCCGTTACGGCGACGACCGTCGTTCTGCAATCCGGGGCAGCGTTTCCTCCTTCGACGTGGAAGACCTGATCGCGGACGAGGAAGTCGTGATCACCATGTCCCGCCAGGGGTACGTGAAACGCATTCCCATCGACACCTACCGTGCGCAGCGGCGCGGCGGACGGGGCCTCCGCGGGATGAACACCAAGGCGGAGGACTGGGTTGAGCATCTCTTCGTGGCGTCCACGCACGACTACCTGATGGCCTTCACCGATCAGGGCCGTTGCCACTGGGTGAAGGTGTGGGGGATTCCCCACGGGGGCCGCTACGCGAAGGGGAAGCCGATCGTCAACTTCCTCCACCTGGCACGCGGCGAGAAGGTCGCGTCGGTGCTGCCCGTGCGGGAGTTCAGCGGCGACCGGTTCCTTCTCTTCTGCACCAAGAACGGGGTCGTCAAGAAGACGCCGCTGTCGGCGTACGGCAACGTGCGCGCGGTCGGCCTCTACGCGATCAAGTTCCGTGAGGGCGACGAGCTCATCGACGTGCGCATCACCGACGGGGCAAACGAAGTGGTCCTGGCGACGCGGCTGGGCAAGGCCATCCGCTTCAACGAGTCGGACGTGCGGTCGATGGGGCGCAACACCGAAGGGGTGATGGGGATCCGGCTGGGCAAGGAAGACGAGGTTGTGGGGATGGTGGTGGTGCGCCGGGCGGACGAGACGCTGCTGACGGCGACCGAGCACGGGATGGGGAAGCGGAGCGAGATCGGCGACTATCGGTTCCAGGCCCGGGGCGGGCTGGGCGTGATCAACCTGAAGGTCTCCGGGAAGACGGGACCGGTGGTTGCGGTCAGGGCCGTCACGGACGACGACCAGCTCATGGTGATCACCCGCAACGGGGTCGTGAACCGCCAGCCGGTCTCGGACATGCGCGTGATCGGGCGCGCGACCCAGGGCGTGCGGCTGGTCAACCTGGACGAGGGCGATTCGGTGGTCGATGTCGCACGCGTCGTGGGCGATGACGAGGACTGACGCGCCTTCGGTGCGAGGCGCGGCTGCCGGCGTCGGGACCGGGGCGGAAGTGAGGCTGGCCGGGGACGAAGCCACCGCCGAACTCGTCTCGCTGGCCGAGATCCGGGCCGCTGCCGCGCGCATCCGCGGTACCGTGGTCCGCACGCCGCTGATCCCGGACGCGGACCTGTCGCATGCGGTCGGCGGCGAGGTTCGCCTCAAGTGCGAGTCGCTGCAGAAGGCCGGCGCCTTCAAGGCGCGGGGGGCGTGCAACTTCCTCGCGCAGCTGCCGGAGGAGGAATTGGCCCGCGGCGTCATCACCTACTCCTCGGGAAACCACGCCCAGGCGGTTGCTTTCGCGGCCGGACTCAAGGGGGTGCGCGCCGTGGTGGTCATGCCCACGACGGCGCCGCAGGTCAAGAGCGACGGGGCCCGCTCTCTGGGCGCCCGCGTCGAGTTCGCGGGCACGACATCGGAGCACAGGCGGGTGCGCGCGGAGGAGATCGCGGCCGAGGAGGGCCTGGTGATGGTCCCGCCCTTTGATCACCCCTGGATCATTGCGGGGCAGGGAACCGTGGCGCTGGAGGTCTGCGAAGACTGGCCCGAGGTCGACACGCTGCTGGTCCCGATCGGAGGCGGAGGACAGATGGCGGGCTGCGCGGCCGCGCTCCGGCGCCTGAACCCGGACGCTGCCGTGATCGGCGTCGAGCCCACGGGCGCGCCCACCATGCGGCGGGCGCTCGACGCGGGGGCGCCGTCCACGCTGGAACGCATCGACACGATCGCCGACGGCCTCGCACCCACTCGCGCCGGCGACCTCACCTTCGCACACGCGACCGCGTTCCTGGACGATGTGGTGCTCGTCGAGGACGACGACATCCGGCGCGCCGCCGCCCACCTCATCACGCGGCGCAAGCTCGTGGTCGAGTACTCGGGCGCCGCCACCGTTGCCGCGCTCCTGTCCCGCCGCGTCGATGCCGCAGGACGGAAGGTCTGCGCGGTCCTCTCGGGCGGCAATCTCGACACGTCCCTGCTGGGCGAAATCCTGGACGTGGATCCGGCGGCGTAGCGCTACACCACCGTGCTCGTCCTCTTCGACATCGACGGCACTCTCACGACCGGCGGCCCTGCCCGGGCGGCGTTTCAACTCGCGCTGGAAGAGACGTACGGCACGGCCGGGCCGATCGCTACGCACGACTTCTCGGGCAAGACGGACCCCCGCATCACACGGGAGCTCCTGACCGCTGCCGGCTGCCGTCCCCGTGACATCGAGGCCGGGCTGCCGCGCTTCTGGACGCGCTACCTGTCCGAACTCGAGGCGCGGATCGACGGACATCCCGTGACCGTGCTGCCGGGGGTTCACGAGCTGCTCGAGGCGCTCGCCGCGCGCGAGGACGTGCATCTTGGCCTCGTGACCGGCAACGTGGCGGGCGGCGCGCGGTTGAAGCTCCTTTCCGCGCGGCTCTGGCACCACTTTCCCGTCGGCGGGTTCGGCTCCGACAACGAGGTGCGCAACGAACTGCCCCGTGTCGCGCTCGACCGGGCGTCGGCGCACTGGGGCCGCACGTTCCGGGGAAGCGATGCCGTGATCGTTGGCGACACGCCCCGCGACGTGGCGTGCGGGAAGGCGGTCGGCGCGGCCACCGTGGCGGTCGCAACGGGCCGGTTCTCGCGCGCCCAATTGCTGGACACGGAAGCCGACCGCGTCCTGCCCGACCTCGTGGACACCGCGGCGACCCTCGAGGCACTGACCGCCCCGCTGGGCTGAACGGCCCATCCCACAATACTAAACAAAATTGTTTAGTATTGTCCCGTTACCGCGGTCTGCCCATTTTACCATGTTTCCGCCCGCGCATCCGCAGCATCCGGAGGACCGCGGACATCTCAAGATCTGGAGCGCAGTGACATGAAGAATTTCTACATCATCATCGGGGTCGTGGCGGTCGGCGGGATCGCGACGATCGCCCTGGTGCTCCGGGGCGGCGGCTCTGCGGCGACCGAGCCCGTCGACCTGGGCGAACTCGCGGACGCGGAGCTGCTGGAGTTGGCGCAGGGCATGGTCCAGGGCGATTCGGACGCGCCCGTCACCATCATGGAATTCGGCAACTACCAGTGCAATTCCTGCCGGCAGTTCGCGTTGCTGATCAAGCCGCAGGTGGACATGGCCTACATCGACACCGGCCAGGCCAAGTTCGTCTATTACGACTACCCGTCGCCCGGATTCCCGCACTCGTTTTTCGCGGCCCGGGCCGCGCGTTGTGCCGGTGATCAGGATCGCTACTTCGACTATCACGACGCGGTGTACCGTACGTTCGACGACTGGGCCCTGCGGCGCAGCGTCGGCGGCCACTTCGAGGACCTGGCCGACGAAATCGGTCTCGACACGGGCGCTTTCGAGGAGTGCCTGAACAGCGACCGCTTCGCCGATGTCGTCACCGCCAACATCACCTTGGGGCAGAGGCTGGGCGTGCCCGGCACCCCCGGGATCTTCGTCCACCACGGAACGGGCTCGGCGCAACGGCTGGGCGGCTTCCAGTTCATCGACATTCAGCAGGCCATGGAAGCCGGCCCGGGGAATTGACTTGACCGAGTCGGCGGACAGCGGCGGGCAGGCTGCCGGCGGCGGTGAGCACGGGGGGGAGGCCGTTCCCGGCGGCCCTCCCCGCAACCGGATGTTCATCGCCGTCCTTTCGCTTGGCGGCGCGTTCCTGGCCTTCTACCTGGTGGCGTACACCATGGGATGGACGCCGCCGATACCGTGCGGCACCGGCCAATGTGCCACGGTGCAGTCGTCGAAGTACGCGTGGGTGGGTCCGGTCCCGGTTTCCGCGATCGGGCTGGGCGGGTACCTGGCGCTCTTCGGGCTGTCGGTCGCGGGACTGCAGGGGCCGCTCGCGGCCTCGCGCGCCACGGCCTTCCTGCTCTTCGGCGGCGCCCTGTTCGGTGTCGCCTTCAGCGCCTACCTCACCTACATCGAAGCGGCGGTCCTTCAGGCGTGGTGCCGCTACTGCGTTGCCTCCGCGATCCTCATATCGATCGTATTCCTGGCTACCCTGCCGGAGCTTAAGCGCTTGCGCGGCACGGGTGGCCGATCTGTCGCTGGCGACGACTCATGAGCGGCGAACGGATCCGTGTCCGGCTATTGTACGCCGAAGGCGGCGGCTACCACAACGAGGTGATTTCGGTCCCCGGCGGCGGATTGCCGGACTACGAGCGCCTGATCGATTTCCTGCGGGAGGACGAGGCCGTGGCCGCCGAGTGCTACATCGACGCGACCAGGCTCTGCTCCGCACAGTTGCTGGAGGCGGACGAAGAAGGCTGACCCGCGTCGAATCCCCGCCGCTTGGCAGCCCGCGGACAAACCCCCCCGGCATTCGAACGGCGATGCATCCGGGCCGGGCCGCTTCGCTCTGCGTTGCTCCTCGGGCCCGTAGCGCTGCTACTGGCCCTTCGTCGCGCCTTGCCGGCCCGGCAGCGGGCGACAGTTTTCGCATCTGATTGTGGTGGTTGTGGTTGCATGCGTGGCGGGGTCTGATTCCCTCTGGTTGGTACCCGCTACTTGCTACTTCGGGAGCGCGCCCCGGCGGCGGTTGTCCAACGCCTTCCGAAGCTGTCCCTCGTCGGCTTGCTGATAGCAACGTAGGACCGTCTTCGCCGTCTTCCAACCGCCGAGGTCGCACAGCACCTTGAGTGGCTGGTCCATGAGGTCGGTCGCGAACTTCCTCCGCAGCGAGTGCCAACCCCTGCCGCGCTTGGGTTCCAGCCCGGCGAGCTTCTGGGCCTTGGCCCACCACGAACGCAACCGTGCGGAGGCTACGCACACCGAGGGATTCCTGGGCGCGGGCAGCACGGGAGCGCCGCCCTCAGCGTTCCTTCCCCGTGCCTCAGCGAGTGCAGCGAGCGCTTCGGCGGTGACGGGCGTCGTGTGCTCGTAACCCGTCTTCTCGTGCTCGGCCCTCCACCGGACGACACCGGCATCGAGGTCGATGTCGCGCCAGCGGAGCTTTCGGATGGCTCCGATCCGGTGGCCCGTTTCGTGCGCGAGCACGAGCGCGACATGGAACCGCCAGTCCACCCTATGGGACACCCCGAGAAGCGCTTGGTACTCGTCCTCGGCCAGCACCACCCGCGTCGGATTCTTCTCCCTGGGCGTCCTCAGCCCTCTGAGCGGGTTCCTGTCCAGCAGCAGCCTCCCCCGCTCGTCTCTGGACTTCGCGGCCCAGTTGAAGATCGCGATCAGGAGCTTGAGGTCGTATTCGACCGTCCGGTCGGACACCGGCCTTCCGCTCGGACCGACCCTGCCCTCCCTCCGCGCCCGGATGAACCGGTCCCAGTCCCGCTGCGACAGCGTGGCCGGATCGCGATCCCGACCGAAGAACCGGAGGAACATCTCCATCGTGGTCCGGTCGTGCTGCCGGGTGTGCTCGCCCTTCGTGGGCGTCACCTCTTCCCCGTAGATTTCAAAAAGCCGTTCCAGCGTGAGCGGCTCGGGCTCGGCGTCCTTCCTGCCGTTGGGCCGATGCGCCGCGAAGCCCGCGGCGGCCTCGTCGGCCTGCCGCTTCGCGCGCTTCCAATCGCGGTGTTTCAGCGACCGGCTCAGCCTACGCCCGTTCTCTCGCCACTCGATCTGGTAGAGCCCGGTTTTCGGGTCCGGAAACACCCTGACCCTGTTCCTGCCCCATTCGCCGGCGCTGTATCCGCGCCGGACACGTTTCGTGCGTGCCATCATTCGATTCCTCTCTGGATGATGGACTGCACGATCTGCACATTTGTAATCTCGCGCGCGCGAGGCGTCCTGACCAGTGCCGGATCGTCCGGCACGGTGGGCTTGGCCTTCCGCCAAGCGCCTGGGCAGGCTCTCGACGGATGCCCGGCCGGTCGGACCCCGCTTCATATCCGGCCCTCCTTCCGCAGCCGCCAGTAGCCCTTGTCCCCCGGCAGGTAGTGGGGCTTGAGGTAGACGCGGGTGGCCGGGAGCGACTTGACGCCGTCGTAGGGGAGGCAGACGGCTTGATAGTTGTCGAGCAGCGTAAACTCGCGGGGGGTGAACACGGGCTGCATGCTCCGCTGGAACGACTTGCTCGCGCCGATGGTGCCGCGTCCGCCACCGGCGCGTCCGGACAGAAGCGAGAACTCGGGCCTTCCCGTGGTCTCGGTGAACGTGTAGGACGGCTGGGTCTTCATGACGGAGCCGCACATTTCGGACGCGATCCGTGCCGACGACTCGTCGGACAGGGACAGGAAGATCCGCGTGCGGAGCGTCTGGACGAGCGTGCGCCACGCCTCGCCGGAGGGGAGCACGGAGCGAAGCGACGAGAGCGATTGGGTGGCGACGATGGGAATGCAGCGGCACTGCCGGGTCAGCGCGAACGCCTTCTCGTCGCCGGAAGGATCGTCCTGTCCAACGGTCGCGAAGGCCTGGTACTCGTCGCAGATGAACACGGCGGGCCGCATGTGACGCTCGGGACGGCGGGCGGCCTCGGCTGGACGCCGGAGCAGCGCCTGCATCCACGCATTCTTGAGGAGCACGCCGATGGCGCGGGCGAGCGCCGGGTTCGACCCGGCGGGCATGTTGAGCGCCAGCACCTTGCCGTCCTCGATCAGATCGGCGAGCGGCGGCAGCCTGCGGCGGAGCCCCGGCAAGGGTGGGACGGCGGCATCGTCCCGGTCCGGCACGGCTTCGTCCGGCTTCCCGGCGTCGGGCGGCGGTGGACAGAACACGCCGGCCACGTCCGGCTGGTCGAACAGGGAGAGGAAGACGCTGATCCCCTCGACGATCGAGGTGCGGAGCTTCGCGTCCAACGCCATCCAGTCCTTCCGGTACCAACGCTCGACGGCCTCGACCTGTTCGCGGAAATCGCCGCCCGCTCCGGTCCCGTCCGCTTCCGTAGTGAACTCGATCTTCCGTTCGGCGAGCCGTTTCCGAAGGTCGGCGTCGAGACGGCATGCCGCGCTGGCCGTGCCGGGGACCGGCTTCCAAGCCCAGCCTCCGAGTGCTTCCTTGTGCTCGGCGAGGTCCGTGTTGGCGATCACGGCGCGCT
>JAPPNN010000068.1 GCA_028873815.1 Gemmatimonadota bacterium
TGCGAGGCAGGTTGCTTCGCGAAAAACGGGCGTCCGCTTGCGAGATGGATACTCCATGAACATCTCCGGCGACCCCGTTTCGGGTGCGTGGATCGCGCCCGCCGACCAGTAGATCGGCTTTGCGGAGCCGATGATCTCCTCGGCCTGCTCGGGCGTCGTGATGCGCGGATCGGCCAGTGCGCGGAGCGCGGCCTTGTTGTCCTCCAGGTTCGCGATCGACTCCTCGGAACCGATCACGACCAGGATCATTTCGCGGCCCTCCTCGGAGGTGCCGATGTTGAAGACCTCGACGCGGGGCGACGCGGCGGCCAGCGCCCGCATGTACGAGTACACCTCTTCCGGGTAGCTCAGGATGTCGGGCGCGCCGGAGATGTGGCCGAGGTGGTCGAGCGGCGTGGGCACGGTCTCGCTGTGCGGGAGGTGGTCGACGAGCGGCGTCGAGAAGAAGGGCTCGGTGGTAAATTCGCGGATCAGCGCGGTGTACTCCTCGTCGAGGGCCTGCTGGGCGGCGAGGGGGGTGGGCGCAAGAACGGCGGCCGCGAAGAGTGCGACGAAGAGGGTTCGCTGGTTGGGCATCGTGTGGTCCTCGGGTACTTGGGCGCGGAACCGCCGCGACGGCGGCAACGACACCTCAGGGAAGCGCTGGCAGCATCCTCCATTGTTCCCCGCGATACGTCAGTCGGCAAGCGCGACAGCGGTCTGCGACTGTGCAGGGCCATCACCACCCTTGGCTTCTGTCTCCACCAGCAGGATGCCGACGCGTTAGTGATAGCATTTTGATATTATAATGCTATCATCAATTCGCCCGTTCGAGTCTCCATACGTCGATGTGGTCGAGTTCCAGCTCGTCCTGGCGGATCGTGGCGATGTATTCCCCACGGAAAACGGGAACGGTGCGGGCCTTGTAGGGAACGGCAGGCACGCTGCCGACCAGTCCGCCCTCGGCGTCGAAGAACTCCCAGCGGTTGCCGGCCGTGCGGATCACGTCGACCCACAGCCTGCCGTCGGGCGCGACGAAGATCTCGTCGATGAAGGGCTTGCGGTCCGGCCGGGTGAAGGTGCGAGGGTTGCAGGAGGCATTCGGGAACCGTTCCCGGAACACGTCGTACTCTTCGCTTCTTCCACCGGCCCACTCTTCGTCGGAAATCGGCTGGGTGGGCAGAGTGCGCTCGATGATCCGCAGGGTGTCGCCGGCCGCGTCCGTCACGGCGATCCGGTATAAGTATCCCCAGGCGGAATAGGCGATGCCGCCGGAGGCGGGGTGCCGGACGGACTTCGGGGCGAACGGGGCCCCAAAGAAACCGGTCGCACCGTCGCCTTCGCAGAGCATGGGGGGAATCGCGCCGGGAGGCGGGGTCTCCAGGACAGGCGGCCCGGCCACGGTGTCGCCAGTGTCTCCGCTTCCTTGATGACCCACCCAAACCATCGCTTCGCGCTCGGGACTGTATGCGAAGCGAAAGACTTCGTCTGGGCCGACCGGGTAGAAGCGGATGAATTCCGGCGAGCCGGAAAAACCCGCCATCAAAGTTCTTCGCTGGCCGAGCCACTCCCCCTCGGCCGAGAATTCGCCGACGCGGCCCAGGCGCGGGTCGAGAGTAAGAAGCCGGTCGCCCGCCCACGCGAGCGAATAGAGGCTCCTGAACTCGCCCGGTCCCTCCCCCTCCCGGCCGAACGACCGCCGATGCGCCCCGTCGAGACCGAACACCCGCACCTCGTTGTTGTATTCGTCCGCTACGAAAACGGTCTCCTCAGGGCCGAGGGCCACCGCGCTGACGCCGCCGAATTCGTTCGGAGCGGCCTGGTCCGTGAGTGTTTTCGGTCCGATGGAGACGACAGGCACGAGCCGCCATTCGGACGCCGTTCCGGCGTTGGCGACGTGGATGACGCCGGCGACGGTGTCGAAGGTGGTGGTGAGGTCAGACTCATCGGTCGCCCGGTCATGCGGGGCGCAACCGGCGGCAAGTGTGGCCACGACGACGGGCAGTCTAGCCACCCCCGACATCGTCCACCTCGATCCGGTAGCGGACCACGCGCTCGACCCCCAGTTCGTCCCGGGTCACCGCCCAGACATGGTCGCCATCGAAAACAGGCTCCGGCGATGCCGAAAACCCATCGGGAGGTGCGACCATACCCAGGTATGTCCCATCGGACTCGAACACGTCGTAGCGTATAGGTGTTCGCCAGGTGACGGGATACGAGAACGGATTCTCCGGGTCGTGGTCCTCGTTTTCGACACGCCGTCCCTCGGTCGACAACCTGACCCAGATTCGGCCATCCCGGCCGATGAGCAAGTCCTGGAAGACCGGCTTGTGGTCCGGGATCCGCGACCCGTCCCATGTCCAACCCGGCACACTGAACCGTATCATCCTGACGAGGGATTCGCGCTCATGGTCGCGCTCTCCATCCGACACGGGAACCGGGACGTAGTTGCGTTCGATTCGGAGTACCCCCTCCTCACGCCCGAGGTCGATGCTATAGTCGGAAGAGAGGCCGGTCAGAAACTGGCCGCTGGGGTGCACAGCCCAGAAAAAGGCGTGTGTGAAGGGCACGAGTGCGGTAACCGAAGAACTGGACTCCTCGGTAACGTGCTCCGCCCTGACCGTGAATTGTTCGTAGTCCATCGAGGGTTCGGGGAGCGTGTCCATATGCGTTCCATCGGACCCGAGCACGATGACGATGTCCTCCCCGGACTGGTCGGTCGTCACCAGGAACGTTCGTCCGCGGACATCGGTGTACAGAGGGGCACCAGCCCGGTAGTGGTTGCCGGAGTTGTACTCCCACTCGTCCGTCGCGCCCGTAGCGGGGTCGAATACCTGCACACGCATGTTTCCCGGATCCCGCACGGCCAACCGTCCGTCCGGGAACACGGCGACGGCCTCCGCACGGTTGAATTCGCCGGGGCCCTCGCCCCTTCCGCCCAGAGTCCGCACGTACGTCCCGGCGGCATCGAAGACACGGACGTGCTGAGCCTGTTCGTCGAAGACGTAGACATTGCGGTCGTCGTCTGCCGCTAGCGACCAGATCCGGCCGAACAGGTATTCGTTGGGCCCTTCCAACTCGCCGATCGAGACTTCGGGTACGAGCATGGCCTCGGCACCCCATACGCTTCCAGACAGCGTTCGCACGATCGTGGTGTCGCCGATCGTCTCGACTTCAACGCTGGGGCCGGTGCGCACTCCGTCAGTGCCGCAAGCGACGCCGGCGAGTGAGGTGGCGGTGGCGATAACAGTCAGGTGGACTGGCGTCTTTCGATGCACGGTTGCTGCAACCATCTCTACGGATCAATCCGGGGCGTCACGACCAGGATGAGCACCGGCTCCCCGGCCGTCCGGCGGGCGGACCCCAGCACCACTGTCTGGCCGTCGCGCATGGTGACGGAGGCCTCGAGGAGCGGGAGCCGTTCGTTGACTGTCATGGCTAGTCCTGTTGGCCGCGTAGTTTCGTCAGTGAGGGTCACGCGAGCACGGACAGCTCCCGTTGAACGCCGTGAACTGACCGAAGCCATGATCGTCAAAGGCGTGTCTGAATCGCTCGGGATGATTCTCTGGGAGCCGGCGCCGGAACTCCCCGAGGCAGTACGCAACAGGCCGACGTTGAACACCGAAGTCGAGAGCAACCGATATCCCTGGAAGCTGAAGAGATTCCTCAACTCGCCCACGACATCGCTGATCTCGGGATCCTCGTCCGCGAAGCCATCCGCCTGAACCAGGTGAAAGGTGAGAAATACGTTGCTGACATCCTGCCCGGAACCCTCGCTCTCCTGTGCGCTGGCGGCCCCCGCGAGAGCCGCAAGAGCCACCGCAACGATCACTGCACATCGATTGTGTCTTTTTACCATCCCGATCATCAGTCGCTCTCCTTCGAGTTAAGCAGCCATACCACGGCTATGTCGGGGTCGCTCGTGGGAAACACCACGAAGGGCCCATCAGCCTCTACATCCATCTCCGCCATCATGCTCGGTGCAAGCGGCGCGCCCGCGGAAGTGATGGAATCGCCGCGGTCCTCGATTCCTCCGCCACGCGCCAGGATCAATGCCGCGACGCCCGCAGCCGCGGCGAGTGTTCCGGCAGCCCGCCACCTCCAGGCAGCCCTGCGACGTCGGGGTGTCGCCAGCCCGTCTTCCACCTCGGACGGCCCGTCACCCATCTGGCCCGCCATCGCCGCAAGCACCGAGTCCATATTCCGCACATCCCGTGCGATTCGCTCGGCATCTCGACGCGCAGGAGAGTCCTCGCCCCCGGCCCCGTCCAGATCGCCCTCCGGAATCCCATCCGGCCAATCATCACGATGATCCATCATCTCTCCGCCCCTCCGTGTCCGCGGCCCTCGGCCAGCATCTCCCTGCGCATCGTGCGCCGCGCGCGCAGCAGGTGCACCCGCGCCGTGTTCGGGTTCATACCCAGCATCTCGGCCGCCTCCTTCGGCTTCAGCCCCTGCAGGTCCACAAGATCGAAGACCTCCCGCTGCCTCAGAGGCAGTTCCCCGAGCAGGGTCCGAATCAGCCGCACTGTTCTCTTCATCTCGATGTCGTCGAGCGGATCCTCGAGCCGGGGCGTTGCGGCCCGGGCCAGCCGCCCCAGCCTGTCGGCCAGCCGCCGGTCCCGCCCCCTTCTGCGCACATGGTCCAAGCTGGCGTTCCGGGTGATGCGGTAGACCCAGCTCGTAACCTTCGCTCGGCCATCGAAGTCCTCCATCGATCCCGCCATCTTCATCAACACGAGCTGTGCGACATCCTCCGCGTCATCAGGATCGCCGGTAATCACCAGAGCCCAACGGCAGATCAGGGGCCGGAGCGCACCCGCCAGCCTTCCGAGCGCCTCCCGTTCTCCCTTACCGGCCCGCTGGGCCAACTCCAAGGTCTCCTGGTCGGAGAGCATGGCGCTCTCGGTCCTTTGTTCGCTCGTGTGGGTTCGGGAGTATGACGGCAGCAGCGGAAGGATCGTTTACCCGAAAGGGAGAACCATTCCTGCCCGCGGTGTCTCCGGGACTTCGGGCGTCGCTAACGCGCCTGGCCCGCGGCGCGCTCCAGCGCCCGGAGTTGTACCCGTTCGACGCCGAGTTCGTCGGTCGTGCCGCCCAGAATGTAGTCCTCGCCGATCTCGAACAACTCGAGGTCGCCCGGCATCTCGACGAATCCCTGAACGCGTCCGTCCGCGTCGAAGACCGTCCAGATGCTCCCGACCTGTTCGGGGAACCTGTACTCTTGCACCCAGAGGTACCCGAGGGGATCGGCCAGCAGCGCCGCAAACGCGGGGAAGAACTCCACGAGCGTCATGCCTTCGGCCATCCCGCGAAGCCTCTCCTGATCTTCCTCCGATCTGTCGGCCCAGCTTTCCTCGAGCACCGCATCGAGCTCGGCTTGCGTCGGTGCGCGCAGCTCGTGTTTACGCCGGACGATCTTCGCCAGCCTGCCGTCGCTGTCGTAGGCCCTGATCTCGTAGCTGTCGTTCGCGGTAACGACGGCCAGCGGGCCCCACACCGTCGCCAGGACCGACCTGCCGAACGGATGCGGGCGCGCGGTCGGACTGTTGGGCGAGAAGAACCATTCATCCCCTTCCTGGGTCCCCACAGAGGCGCGAATCTCTCCGGTGGGCCTGACGACGGCGAACTCGGCTTCCTGCCGCCTGAGGGTCGAGCCCCCGGCCCCGAATTGCATCCCGACGGGGAGCCCCGGCTTGGCGAGGATGTTGCCGCCCGGCATGACTCCAAGCAGCGAGAAGCGTGCTCCTCCCAGTGTGGCGGTACGGCCGTGGTTGCCGTCCGCGTCGAAGATGACAACCTGGCCTCGCCACCACGACGCACCGGCAATCGAGTCCCCCGGCCAGACGCTGACGGTTTCCGGATCGAACTGGGCGAATTCGCCCGGCCCCTCTCCTACGCCTCCCAGGCTGACCAGGTGGCCACCGTCCGCCGAGAACACCCGCAACTCCGAACTGCCGGCGTCGGCCACCACGATTCTGCCGTCAGCCAGCCGCGTGGCATCCTCGATTCCGTAGAACTGGTACGCCTCGTCGCCTCCCTGGAGGCCGATCGACACGGCCGGGGCCTCGCCGACCCGCCAGTCGAGCCGCGACCCGGTGACAGGCCGCGCGTTCTCGACGATCGTGACCCCGGCGCTGTCGCGGACTTCGGACCGGAGCGCCAGCCCGGAATCACCCCCTGTTTCGCAGGCGGCGGAAAGGACGGCCAGCACTCCTGCCACGCGGATTCGTGAATCTCTCATGGGCTCCTCGTTTCATGTCACTGCACGGCTTCCGGCGAGTACGTTTGACACGCGTTAGACACATCGTTACCAGGCTCGCGTTGCTTCCCGTGGCAACCTTTCGAGGACGCGCCGAGTATCATTAGTGTGTGTTCGAGAGGTGTCGCGTCATGAAGAAGGCATTCCTGTTCCTGCTGGCTCTCGCACTCCCGCTTGGGGGGTGCAGCGGCCCCGAGCCCGGAGAAGAGGCCGTGGTGCTGGTCCACGGGCTGGGTCGGTCGCGGGCGTCGATGATGGTCCTGGCCCAGCGGCTCGAGTGGGCGGGGTACGGTGTGGTCACCGTGGGGTACAAGTCGCTCAGCACTCCGTTCCCGGAAACGGTGGCGACCGTCCGGACCGCGGTCGAACGGTGCTGTGCGGAGTCGCCGCGGATTCATTTCGTCGGGCACTCGCTCGGTGGGCTGGTCATCCGCGGGTACCTCGCCGAGACTTCGCCGGAACGGCTGGGCAGAGTGGTCCTGGTGGCGCCGCCGAACCAGGGCAGCCTCTTCGTCGATTGGCTGGGCGAGATCCCGGTTGCCACCGAGGTTCTGGGCCCCGTGGGCAGCGCGCTCGGGACCGACAGCACGCACATTCCCGCGACGCTGCCCCCGCCGGACTACGAGATGGGCATCATCGCCGGTAACCGCAGCATCCAGCCGATCGGCCACCTCGCCATACCTGGCCCCGACGACGGGATCGTGAGCGTCGAGCAGACGCGGGTCGAGGGCGTGCCGGTGATCGTGCTGCCCCGGTCCCACGCGTTCATCACTAGCAGCCGGTACACGGCGGAGGCGGTGATCGAGTTCCTGCGGACGGGCGAATTCGGGGTCAGTTGATCGCGCCGCTGGTGTCGATGCGCCAGACGTCCACGTAGTCGATCTCCAGGCTGTCCTGGCGAATCGTGACCATGTGATCGGGACCGAAAGCGGGCACGGACCGGGTCTTCCATTCGCGGACGGGCAGGCTGGCCAGTAGCCGCCCTTCGGGATCGAACACCTCCCACCGGTTTCCCGCGGTGCGCATGACTGCGACCCAGATTCTGCCGTCGGGCGCAACGAAAAACTCGTCGATGAAGGGCTTCGCGACGGGTCGCACGGGACGGCGGGGCGTGCAGACGGCGCGCGGCAATTCGTCCCGGAACGCTTCGAAGTCCGCCGTGGCCAGGCCCCATTCCTCGTCCGTGACCGGCTCGAAGGGCAACCGGCGCTCGATCACACGCAGCGTGTCGGCGCCACGGGTCACCGCAATGCTGTAGACATCGGTTCTCGCAGAGTACATCGAGGCACCCGTCCCCGGATGCGCGAGAAGTCTGGGACTGTAGATGATGTCGAACCCCCTGGACCATCCGTCGTCCCATTCGCAGCGAACCCCGTGGTCCCACGGCGCCGCCGGCGGGTGAAGGGTGTCGCCGGTCTCGCCCGCCATGTTCTGGCCCGCGTACACGAAACTCGAACCGGCGGTATCGGCGATCAGTGCCTCGGCATAGACCTCGTCGTCCCCCACGGGATAGAGCCCGCCACGGCCCGAGCCACCCCAGTACGGCGTCGCCGGCCGCTGGCCCAGCGGTTGTCCGTCCGGCGAAAACTCGTTGATCCGGCCCCCGATCAGGTCGAGCGCCAGCAGGCGGTCTCCCACCCAGGCCAACGATTCGATGGAGGCGAATTCTCCAGGGCCCTCCCCGTGCCGGCCGAACGTGCGCAGATGCTCGCCATCGAGTCCGAAGACCCTGACCTCGGCGTTGTAGCCGTCGGAGATGTACACGGCGCCGTCCGGCCCGAGAGAAGCGCTCGAAGCCATCCCGAACTCCTCCGGACCGCCCTCGCCCACACCGAATCCGCGCGGCCCGATGGTGACCACGCGGGTCAGGTCCCACTCCGGCGCGGTGCCGGTGTTCGTGACCCGGACGACGCCGCCCGTGGTGTCGAAGGTGGTGGTGAGGTCGGCGGGGGCCGAGGAAGGGGTCGAGTCGGGGCCACAACCGGCCGTCAGCGCCATGGCGAACAGAAGCGCGCAAGTCGGGCCGAGGGCGTGCGGATTCGATCTGTCGTGGTTCATTCTATCTGCGAGACACGCCGGGCAATCCGTGGGGTTGCATGGAATCCGGCCCTCAGCCCGGATCACCGATCCGGACCGCGCCTACCCGCCCGCCTCCCTCCACTCCGCCAGCAGCCTCGCCTCGGTCGCCCGGTCCAGCCCCGTGCGCAACGGGTACTCGCCACCCGCCTCCCGGCTGCGGTGCCATTCCAGCGTGTCCTGCGCGATCACCGCCAGGGGGCGGAACGTCAGCCCGGCCGCGATCCCGCGGCTGCTGTCGATGCGGCCGTAGTTGAGATAGTTGCCGGTCGGCGGCTGCCAGAAGGGAAGCTGCCGCTGCGGCATCTGGCCGCGCTCGGCGAGGAAGTCCCAGTCCACCCAGGTGAACGAGACCGGCGCGGCGGTGATCGCCCGGATCCCGTACACGAGTTCGGCGGACGACAGGGGCGCGCCCGGACCGACGCTGTTGAAGATGCCCGCCGTCTGCTGCTCCAGCAGATGGATGTAGAACTCCGACAGATCGCGAACGTCGATGAACTGGACCGGGTCGGTCGGGTCGCCCTGCACGAGGACTTCGCCACCCGCGTCGATCCGGTCGGGCCAGTAGGTGAAGCGGTCGCTGCGGTCGCCGGGGCCGACGATGACCGGGGGCCGCACGATCAGGGTGCGCGCGCCGAAACCCTCCCCGACGGCCCGCTCCGCGAGCACCTTGGCGGGACCGTATGCGGTCCACTCGCTCTCGGGGAGGTCTCCGGGGCCGATGGGCGCGTCTTCGTCCATGACCTCGGCGGTGAAGTCGGTGTAGACCGCCCGCGTCGAGGTGAACAGGTACTGGTCGGTGGCGTCCTTGAGCAGGTCGACGGAGAGGCCGACCTGGTGCGGCGTATAGCCGGAGTTGTCGATGACGGCGTCCCAGCGCCGGCCCTCCAGCGCGGTGAGGTCGGTGTTGCGGTCGCCGACGAGCTTCTCGACCTCGGGGAAGAGGTGGGTGTTGGTGCGGCCGCGGTTGAAGAGGGTGATCTGGTGGCCGCGGGCGAGCGCATGGCGCACAACGTGGGGGCCGATGAAGCCGGTGCCGCCCAGGATGAGGATGGTCATGCCCTGCTGGCGGGATGGGCGGGCCGCCGCCGGCTGCGTGGATCCGAGGCCAAGTGCAACGGCCCCTGCCGCGATGCCCGCGTGTCCAATGAACTCGCGCCGTGTCGTCATTCGTGGTTGCTCCTGGTTGGTTCGCGTCGTCGTACTGTCCCGGTCGCTCTCTCCCACAGTACTTCTGCCGATCGGGGTCATGCACCTATTGTATCGATAGACGACACCAGGGGGCAGGAATGACCGCCGGCTCCCAGCGCAGACCCTCTGTTCCGGAGAACCACCGTGGACCGCACCGAACACCGTCGCTCATCCCCGGACCGTGCCCTGCCAGCCGCTGGCGCGTCGCTGGTCACGCTCCTCCTCGCGTCCGTCCTCGCCGCGGCTCTGCCCCTGAGCGCCCAGGACGGCTCCACCGACGCCATGGCGCAGGCTACCGCAGCGCTGCAGTTCCGCACGATCGGCCCCACGATCATGGGCGGACGCGTCGCGGACCTGGCGGTCGTCGAGGACGATCCCCGGATCTTCTACGTGGCGGTCGCAACGGGCGGCGTGTGGAAGACCGAGAACGCCGGGATCACGTTCGAGCACGTGTTCCGGGACGAAGCGACCGCGTCCGTGGGCGACGTGACCCTGGCGCCGTCGAACCCGAACGTGGTCTGGGTCGGGACCGGCGAGCCGAACAACCGGCAGAGTTCGCCGTGGGGCAACGGTGTGTACCGGTCCACCGACGCCGGGCGGACGTGGACGCATGTGGGGCTGGAGAATACGCACACCATTGCGCGCATCCAGGTGCATCCGCGCGATCCCGACGTGGCCTATGTGGCGGCGGTCGGTCATCTCTGGGGCCCGAACCCCGAGCGGGGCGTGTACCGGACAACCGACGGCGGGGAGACATGGGAACACGTTCTCTCTGTGGACGACGACACCGGCGCGACCGAACTGGTCATGGACCCCGCCGACCCGCGGACGCTCTTCGCGGCGACCTACCAGCGGCGGCGGCGGGCCTGGGGATTCAACGGCGGCGGCCCGGGGAGCGGCATCTACCGGACCACCGACGGCGGGGATACCTGGACCGAGCTGACGGAGGGGCTGCCCGAAGGCGACAAGGGGCGCATCGGGCTGGACATCTACCGGCGCGACGGCAACGTCGTGTTTGCGCTGGTCGAGGCGGACGCTCGCGCGCCCGGCCAGGGTTTCGGCGGCGGGGCCGGCAGCGACGCGAAGAACGGCGTCTACCGCTCGAACGACCGGGGCGAAACGTGGGAGCACCTGAGCACCACCAACAATCGCCCCATGTACTACAGCCAGATCCGCGTCGATCCCAACGACCCGGAGCGGATCTACCTGGGCGGCTCCAGCCTCTTTCGGTCGTCCGACGGGGGCCGGAACTTCACCCCCGACGCGGCCGCCGAGGTTCACCTGGACCACCATGCCCTCTGGATCGATCCCGCCGATTCCGACCACCTGATCCTCGCCGGCGACGGGGGCGTTTCGATCAGCTGGGACCGCGCCGACAACTGGTACCAGCTGCGCAACCTGCCGATCGGCCAGTTCTACGAGATCGGGGTGGACATGAGGGATCCATACCATGTCTGCGGCGGCCTGCAGGACAACGGATCGTGGTGCGCGCCATCGGACACCTGGTCGAACCAGGGGATTCGCACGCGCGACTGGTACAACGTGGGATCGGGCGACGGCTTCTTCACGGTCATGCACCCCACGAACCCCGACCTGATGTTCGCGGAGTCTCAGGGGGGGAACCTTACGCGCGTAGATCTGGCCACGGGAGAGCGCGCACGCATCCGCCCCCTGCCGCGCCCGACGGAGGAGGAAGCGGACCGCAGCCTGCGCTGGAACTGGGACACGCCCATGCTCCTCTCGGCACATGACGACCAAGTCGTGTATGCGGGCGCGAACGTCCTCTTCCGCTCTACGGACCTTGGCCAGAGCTGGGAGGAGATCAGCGGCGATCTGACGTACGCGATCGACCGGGACACGCTGATGCTGATGGGCGTCGCGGGCGGCGAGCCGCAGATGTCGCGCAATGACGGGCAGTCCAACTACGGCAACCTGACGGCGATAGCGGAGTCGCCGCTGGACTTTGCGGTGCTGTACACGGGGAGCGACGATGGGAGGGTGCACGTGACCCGCGACGCGGGCGCGACCTGGACGGACATCACCGGCAACGTGCCCGGGCTGCCGCCATACACCTACGTGACCCGGCTTGTGGCGTCGCGGGGGGCGCAGGGTGAGGTGTTCGCGGCCTTCGACGGGCACCGCAGCGACGACTTCGCGCCCTACGTCTACGCGAGCACGGACTTCGGCGAGACCTGGGAGCGCATCACCGACGGCCTGCCCGCCACCTCCCTGAACGCGCTCGCGCAGCATCCCCATGCCCACAACCTCCTCTTCGCGGGCAGCGAGGTCGGCGTGCACTTCTCGATCGACCGGGGCGCGACCTGGCACGACCTCAGGAACGGCCTCCCCACGGTGCCAGTCGACGACATCGTCGTGCACCCGCGCGAAAACGACCTCGTGATCGGCACGCACGGGCTCGGCATCTGGATCATGGACGACATTGGGCCGCTCCAACACCTGAGCGCCGAGGTCATGGCGTCGGCCGCCCATCTCTACCCGGTGCGGCGCGCCACGTCGTACAACCTGTACACGCCACAGGGCTGGACGCCCGGCATCTACGCGGCCCCGAATCCGCCGGCCGGCGCGCGGATCCGGTACCACCTGGGTGCCGATGGTGACAGCGTGACGGTGACAATCCGCGATGGCGACGGCGCTTCGGTGCACGAGTTGAAGGGCAGCGGCGACGCCGGGCTCAACGAGGTGATCTGGGACCTGCGGCTGGCGGCCGAAGGTGCGGACGGCGAGGCGATGGACCCGGGTCCGCGGGTGCTCCCGGGGAGCTACACCGTTGCATTGACCGCCGGGGACGCGACCCTGGAGACGCCTGCCGAGGTGCGGCTCGACCCGCGCGTGGAGATCTCGCGGTTCGCTCTGATGGCACGCCACTCGGCCATGATGGACTCGTACCGCTTGTCGGGCGCGGTAAGCGACGCCCGGGGGCGGATGGGGGAGATGCGCGAACAGTTGAGTCAGATCGACGACCGCGTCGCGGCTGCCGCTGAGGCCCCCGGGGAGCTGACCGAAGCGATAGAGGCCTTCCGTGAGGACCTGGAAGCGCTGCAGGACGACATCGGTGGCGGCGGAGGGTTTGGCGGGTTCGGCGGCGGCAGTGGTGCCGCGGCTGGAGCCTCCGTGTGGGCGACGATCGAGCGTGCGTCCAGTTCCCCCACTGCTGATCAGCTCTGGCAGATCGACCGTTCGTGGGAGGAATTGCCGCCAATCATCGAACGGCTCAACGAGCTGGTCACGGAGCGGCTGCCGGCGCTCAATGCGAAGGTCTACGCGGAGGGGCTGCGGCCAAAGGCGGGCGAGGCAGTGGCGATGCCGCGAAGGGAGCGCTGAGGGGGCCCGACAGCGTAAGCGGTGACCGGACCCCTGCACGTAGCCCCATTCCCGTGGCTCTGGAACGCTACCACCCCGGCGGCAGCCACTCCTCGAAACCGAACGAGCGGATGGTCGCTGAGGCGGAATCCGACAGCGGATACTCCCATCGCCGGAAGAACGCCACCAGGTCGCGCTTGACGATAGCGCTGAACCGGATCGCGAAGCCGTCGAGCGAGCCACCGTATGTCGAACGCGGATAGGACGGGTCGAAGTAGCTGTGGAACACCGCCTTCATGGACTCCCATCCGAACTCGTCGATCAGCTGACGATACAAGGCCAGGCGCTCGCAGTTGTCGGCAGAGGACCACCTCTTGCGGGCGAGCGCGGCGTGGTTCAGCGTGGCCGCACAGCCGTGGGTCCGGCGCTCCGTGTAGACATTGAAGTCGCCGCCGTCGTACACGTGGTAGTTCAGCGTGTACATCGTAAACAGGTTCACTCCGACCTCGGTGATCCCGTGCCCTGTCCAGTCCTCGGTCTGCCACTGGTGCCCGAGTTCGTGGCCGAAGAGCCACCAATCGACGCCGTGGGAGCGCGGAGAATAGCCCGTGGATGGCGGCTTGACATGGCGCTGCGGCCCCAGATCGGGCAGCGTGGCGATGTACTCCCTGCCCTCCGCCGTCCCGGGCAACAGCACCCAGACTTCCCCGTGAAGCGGATAGTTGATGCGCAGCCGCCCCGCGTTGGCGTAGCCGTGCCCAACCTGCGGATCGAAGATCCAGATGCTCTCGTACGCCCGGGGCGGCCCTCCGGCAAGCTCCGCGTGGCGACGCCGGAAGCCGTCCCAGAAAGCCGCCACCTCCCCCGGATCGGTGATGCCACGTGCCTTCTCCACAGAGATCACGAACCGGATGCCGCCCCGTTGTTGGATGACGGCCTGCGGCGCTCCCCCGTCCAGAGCCGCGAACCATTCGGACGAGCCCGACTCTCCGGCGGTGTACACGGCCATGGGGATGGCACCGCGGATACTGACCGGGATGGTGCCCGTGTAGTCGGCCGGGACAACGAGCGCGATCGAGCCGCCGTAGGCGTTCGTGATCCCGGTTTGCCTCTCCGCCAGGGGGAATTCGCGACGAAGCTGGGGCGCGCGCCGCCAAACGGGTTGCGCCGCATGGCCTTCCCCCAGATGGTCATGCAATTCGCCCACCGCGACTCGTAGTTCTCCCGAGGCGTGGCCAGCCGGGACTTCAATCGTCACCAGTGCACCCGGCGGAGCGTAGAATCCGAGAGGGACGTGGCGCTCGTCCCGGCGAGCATCGGGTGGAAACTCGTTCCAGGTGGCGTCCACGGTCACGGCACCGTCGACACGGCGCGCGTCCCCTGCGGGGAGGCCCGGGAACACCGCCGTCCACGGATGCGGCTCGGGCCATTCGTGTGGGCCGACCGTCTCGGCGACCTCAGCGGCGAGGCGGGCCTCGGGCGCCGCGCTCGAGACCGGCAGGTCGGGCGTTTCGCTTACCAGACGGGCAAGGGCCGCATCCAGTTCCTCAGTGCGACCGAGTTCGAGGGCCGTACGGAACAGGGCTGGCAACAGCGTCTTCCGATCCGGCGCAACTCGGCCTCCTTCGACGTACGTCTCCCACAATGAAGCGGGAGCCAGGCCGCGTATGTCGAAACGAGTGGTGGCGGACGCAATCTCGTCGATGGAGTCCTCGTTCCAGGAGATGCCGGTGCCGCGCAGGAGCGCGTTGGCCGTGAGGGGCCCGCGATGCTGTTCGATCCACCAACTCCAATGCTGCGCCGAGCCGGCGATGACCACCCCGCCTCCGCGCTCGATGAACTCCCGGAGCGGCGCGACGAAGTCCTCGACCAGATGAGGCGTAGCCCATTCATTCGTCTGAACCACGGCGACATCCGCGCCGCTCAAGGCGCTCGCGCTCCATTCGCGTTCTTGTCCGCCCCGCCTTCCGACCACATTGACCCCATTCAACCCCTGCGACCGGAGCGCGTCCGCGATCCGCCGATTGTCCGCCAGGATCCGAAGTGGTGCGGAGCCCGCCTGCCACCCGACCCAGCGGACCACGTTGGCCAGGAGCCGGTCTGCGCTGCGGTTGCCGAGAAGCGTCGCCCGGTCTCCCGAGGAAAGGAAATCCTGCCCCGAATACGCGACCACCCGGCCCCTGCCGAGCCGCGAACCGGCAACGAGCACGGACAGGCTCATGCCGCCCTGCCCGACAATCACCGGGAGCGCATCGGCATGCAAACCCAGGCGCAACGTGCCCACAGTGTTGGTGGAGCCCTCGGTCCCACCCACCGTCATGCCGACGAACGGACGTCCGGGGAGCCCCGCTACGAGGGCCGCGTGCAGATCCGCTGGATCGTTCGAATGCACCACCACTTCGGACGAGCCGCGCCTGCCTCGCGCAGCGGCGGTGATCCTCGCCGCACCCACCCTGGCCGCGCGAAGGTGTCCGGCCGCATCCACGTTCGCGACGGTCGCGTCGCTCGAGGACCAATCGTACTCGGTTACATGCGCCACCTCGTGCCCGCGAGCATCGTGCGCATTCGCCACGAGATACGCCGTATCCCCCGGGAGCAACGCGAGCGACCCTGGCGACACGGTCACTTCCGCCACCGCCTGCTCCACCAGGATCCGTGCGGTGGCCGATGCGGAGCCCGAGGTCGCCGTTACGGTCGCGCTTCCATTGGCCGTCGCCGTCACGAGACCCATCGCGTCGACCATTGCGACCAGGGTGTCGCTGGACGACCACGAGAACCGTGCCCCGGCCACGGAGCGCCCGTTACGGTCCGTGGCCTCCCCGGCAAGACGTACTGTATCTCCGAGAGCCAGCAGCGTGTCGGCGACGGGAAAGACCGTCACGGCCTGCACCCCTTGCTCCACCGTCATGGTGGCGCTTCCCGAAGCGGATCCCGAGGTGGCTGTCATGGTCGCCACCCCGTTGGCCGTCGCCGTCACCAGGCCCGTCGCGTCTACCATCGCGACGAGGGTGTCGCTGGACGACCACGAGAACTCCGCCCCGGCCATGGCGTTCCCGTTCGCGTCCTCGGCCTGCGCAGCGAGGCGTGCCGTATCCCCGAGAGCCAGGAGCGTGTCGGCGGCGGGAGAGACCGTCACGGCCCGCACCACCTGTTCCACGGTCACGGTCGCGCTTCCCGAGGCTGTGCCCGCGGTGGCCGTCACGGTCGCCACCCCGTTGGCCACCGCAGTTACCAGGCCCGTGGTCTCCACCGTCACGACGGAGGCATCTGCACTAGACCATGTGACGACCGCCCCGGCCATAACCAGGCCGTTCTGATCACGCACCTCTGCCGTCAGTTGGGCGGTCGCACCCAGCGCAGTGAGTTCAGCCGTGGCCGGGCTTACCGCGACGGTTGTGGGACGAGGCGGGTCGGGGGGCGGAGCAATGGAGCCGTCGCCATCCCCGCATGCGTTGGCCAGGGCCACGAGAGCGATCAGGGCGAACGGGCCGATCAACGAGCGGCACCAGGTCATGAATCCTCCGATTCGGCCAGGTTCGACGTGTTATTCTGGTCCCGCTACTCGACTTTTTAATGACTATTTCACGACCAATACTCCATATCATGCGATAGAACGGGGTTCCATTGCTTCGTGCAAGGGCAAAGTGATGTTCTATCGGCTATCCAGAGATAGAAGCGCGACTATATCGCGTATATTTCGTGATAAATACGCGATATACGAGAATCGCGTTGCGAGCGGACTGCTCCGGGGGCGGTTCGTCGGGTGATCTCTGCCGGAAGGCGGTCGAGCGGCCTTTCAACCCGTACCTTGCAGGGGCATGGGCCCGGCCCCAATGTCCGTGGTCAGAGCCCGATCCCAGCCCGCCACCCTCACGTTACGTCAGGGTCCTGGCCCACCGCGCACCTTCGGGAGGACACCATGTGCTTCTCTGCCCCCTCCGTCGCTGCCTCGTTCGCCGCCGCTCTGGCGGTCGCGTGCACGACACCGCTCATCGCCCAGGACACCGACGCCGGCGACGACTGGGACGTGACCCTTGCGCGCGGCGAGACCCGCGAGATCGACTTCACCACCGAAGAGGGCACGTGGATGTCCATGGACATCTCGCCGGACGGTCGCTGGGTCATCTTCGACATGCTCGGCCACGTCTACCGCGTCCCGGTCGACGGGGGCGGCGAAGCGGAGTTGCTCACCGGGGGCACCGGGGTCGCCACGCACTACCACCCCCGCTATTCGCCCGACGGCTCCACCGTCGCGTTCATCAGCGACCGGGAGGGGCAGAACAACCTCTGGCTGATGGACTCCGACGGCTCCAATCCGCGCTCCGTCTTCAGCGACCAGACGCTGCGCGCCGTCGAGACCGCGTGGTCCGCCGACGGTGACTACATCTTCGTGCGGCTCCAGAGCGTCGTTGGGGGGTTCGGCGCCGGCGGCCGCAGCGGGATCTGGATGTACCACAAGGACGGCGGCGACGGCATCCACGTCGTTGACGACCAGCCGCAGGCGCAGTGGCCCTCTCCCTCGGAGGACGGCCGCTACCTCTACTTCCACGTCTACACGGGCCCGCCCGGGTTGCAGGGCCGCGACGCCATCGCCGGACACTGGCAGGTGCGGCGGAAGGACCTGCGCACCGGCGAGATCCTCAACATCACGGCCGGCACCGCGGCGCAGCAGGTGCGCAGCTCGAGCGGCAGCGCCTACGCCCCCGAGATCTCTCCCGACGGGCGGCACCTCGCCTTCGCCCGCCGCATTGCCGGCGGCACGATCTCGTACCGCGGCCACAGCTTCGGCCCGCGCACGGCCCTCTGGATCCGCGACTTGGAGACCGGGGGCGAACGCGTCGCGATGGACCCCATCACGATCGACAACGCCGAGGGCATCAAGACGCTGCGCATCCTGCCCGGCTACAGCTGGAGCGCGGACGGATCCCGGATCGTCATCACGCAGGGCGGCAAGATCCGCATCCTCGAAGTCGAGAGCGGCGAGGTGACGACCGTCCCCTTTTCGGTGCGGGTGCAACGCACCATCTCCGAGCTGACCCGCGCCGATTTCCGGATCGACGACGGTCCTTTCGAGGCGAAGATGCTGCGCTGGTACGCCGCCTCACCCGACGCGTCCCACATCGCCTTCCAGGCCGTCGGCCGGGTGTGGATCGCGCCCGCGGGCGGCGGCTCGCCCACCCGTCTGACCACCGATGACGGCCCCCATGAGTTCTCGCCCTCGTGGTCGCCCGACGGGAACTGGATCGCCTACACGACGTGGGAAGGCGGCGAGGGCGGCCACGTGTGGAAGATCCCCGCCGGCGGTGGCACGCCTCAGCAGCTCACGACCTCGCCATCGGAGTACGCCCACCCGGTGTGGACCCCCGACGGCTCGGAGATCGTGGTGACGCGCGGCAGCGGCGCGGCTTCCCGCGCCCGATCCGCCACCCAGAACCCCTACTGGGAGCTGTGGCGGGTGCCGGCCGAGGGCGGCTCGCAGGATCGCATCATGACGATCCCGAGCGGGGGCGGGGGCGGGCTGCTCGGCAACCGCCGCCAGATCACGCGCGCGTCGTTCGGACCCGGCGGGCGCATGTACTTCCCCGCAGCCCACGAGAGCGATTCCGGACCGGGCGCCACCGCCCTCATGTCGGCCCGCATGGACGGCTCCGACCTGCAGGTCCACGCGACGATCCCGTTCGGCGACGAGTTCGTCGTCTCACCAGGCGGGAACCGGGTCGCCTTCCAGGAGGGCGACAACGTCTTCTGGGCGCCGTTGCCCCCGGGAGGGACGGGCGGCGATCCCGTCGCACTCACCAAGCGCGGCGCACCAGTCCCCGTCACACAGCTCACCACCGAGGGCGGCCTTTACCCGCGCTGGCTCGATAACGACCGGCTCGAGTTCGGGAGCGCGCAGAGCTTCTTCATCCACGACGCCGCCAACGGAGGGACTGATTCCATGTCCATCCGGCTCAGCGTCGACCGCCCCGTCCCGGAAGGCTCGCTCGCGCTGACCAACGCACGCATCATCACACTCGACGACCGCGCGGTGCATGAGAACGCGACCCTGCTCATCGAGGGAAGCCGCATCGCGTGCGTGGGCGACTGCGACACATCGGGCGCCGACCGGACCATGGACATGACGGGGAAGACCATCGTCCCCGGCTTCATCGACATGCACGCCCACCACTACCGCGAGCACAAGGGCCTGATTCCGAAGCGCGACTTCGAGTCGGCCGTCTACCTCGCCTACGGCGTCACGGCCAATCTCGACAACTCGATGTGGTCGCAGAACGTCTTCGCCAGCGCCGAGATGATCCGCGCGGGCGCAGTGGTGGGACCACGGACGTACTCGACGGGCGACCCGATGTACCGCGGGGACGGGGCCCGCCAGAACGACATCACCAGCTACGAGGTCGCCGAGCAGAACATCAACCGCCTCGCGTCGTGGGGCGCGACCGCGCTCAAGCAGTACCTGCAGCCGCGCCGGGACCAGCGCCAGTGGGTCTCCGACATCGCCCGCCGCAAGAACCTCATGGTCACGTCGGAGAACAACGACACCCACTACACGATCGGGATGATGATGGACGGGCAGACCGGGTTCGAGCACCCCATGACCTACCTGCCGATGTACCGTGACCTCAGCACCTTCCTGGGCCAGGCCGAGTCGACCTACTCACCCACTTTCGTGGTGGGGGGCATAGGTCCCTGGAACGAGGAGTACTTCTTCGCCGACGACGAGGTCTGGCTGGATCCCAAGCAGCGCGAATGGATGCCGTGGCGGCAGGTCATTCCCCACATGCGCCGCGTTTGGCAACGTCCCGACACCGACTACACCTTCCCGTTCATCACGCTGGGCATGATGGACGTGATCGAGGCCGGCGGCTGGGGTGCGATCGGTTCGCACGGACAGGCCCACGGGATCGCGTCGCACTGGGAGATCTGGATGATCGACGCCGCAGCCGGGCCCATGGCCGCGCTCGAGGTCGCGAGCCTCCATGGCGCGGTCTTCCTGGGCGCGCAGCAGGACATCGGCTCGATCGAGGTGGGCAAGCTGGCGGACATCCTGGTGCTGAACTCGAACCCGCTCGACAACATCCGCAACACGACCGACATCATGTACGTGGTGCAGGGCGGCATCATGCGGGACGGGCTCACACTGGACGAGGTGTGGCCCAACCAGGTGCCCTACGGCGAGCACTGGTGGGTGGACCCGGATTCGTGGCTGATGGACGACCGGCCCGTGGACTACTGGGATCGGAGGTAGCTCAGCCCTCCAGCCGGTTGTACTTCCGCAGCACCTCCCGCAACCGGCCGTGGGGAAGCGCGTGCACCGTCACGTCGTTCGCGCCCGTCATCGTCTCGGCGGCGACCAGAGCGTTGATGATCGCCTCCTCGGTCGCCTCGACCGTGCCTGTGAAGAGCGGGTTGAGGCGGCCGTTGGCCAGCACCCGAGCATCCGCCGCCGTGGCCCTCTCCGAAGCCGCCTCCCGGTTCGCCGTCGAGAAGGCGACGAAGATGTCGCCGGATCCGTTCGACGCGATGCTCCCGTTGCGCGCCAGTCCCAGCGACACCCGGCGGGCCATCCTCTCCAGCTGATGGGGCAGGACGGGAGCATCTGTCGCAACGACAACGATGATCGAACCGTCACGGTCGGCCTCTCCATCAAACTGCTCTCCACCCGGCCGCTCCGGCATGAGGTCGGCGATCTCGCGTCCCACCGGCACCCCGGCCACACGAAACAGTTCCCGGCTCCCGTAATTACACTGCACGAGCACGCCCACCGTATACCTCTGCCCATCCACCCGGACCACCCGCGATGACGTGCCGATCCCGCCCTTGAAGCGATGACAGATCATGCCCGTGCCACCACCCACGTTCCCCTCGGCCACCGGGCCGCCGCGCGCCGCTTCCATCGCCGCCAGCGCATCGTCCTCCGTCACGTGTTGGCCACGGATATCGTTGAGCGTCCCGTCCCAGGTCTCGCCCACAACCGGAAGCGCGGCCAGCCATGGCCCCGCGCCGCGTTCGACGCCCTTCGCCACCCCCCACCGGATCACCGCGTGATGCACTACCCCCACGCTCAGCGTGTTCGTGATCATCACCGGCCCTTCCATGATCCCGGAATCGCGCACCCAGGTGGTACCGGTCATTTCGCCGTCGCCGTTCAGCGTGAACCAGGCCGCGTACACCGGGTCGGGCTCCTCCCGGCCGCGCGGCCACACCGCCGTGACCCCGGTGCGCACCGGTCCCTCGCCGATCACGACCGGTCCCGCCCCGCGAACCACCGTCGCGTGACCCACCTCGACGCCGTCGACATCGGTGATCGCGTTGAGCGCACCCGGCGTGCCCTCGAAGGGGACCCCGAGGTCGCGCGCCCGCGGCTTCTGGGCGAAGGCAGGTACGACCGTGCACGCCAGCAGAAGTAACGACACGCTCCCGAAAACGCGACAAACTGGTAGATTTCTCCGTACACTCACTTTGCGTTCACCTTCTGCTGGGTCCCTGGGAGCCTGCGACTGGCATGACCACTATGAATTGGGGCCGCAACCGTCAAGAGAAAGCGATGGTGGCCGCCGCGATGACGGCCGCGCACTACCTCGCTGCCGCCCTCAAGGCCGGCATGAGCCGAACGGCGATCGAGACCGCGCTCGCGGCAGTGGTCCGCCGGTCCGGGATGTCCGAGTTCTGGATCACGGACGAGACCGGTCGCATCGTTTTCGGGTCGGAACCCATGGACTTCGTGTTCCCCAGCGATCCCGACGGGGACAGTCAGGGAGCCCCATTCGCGGCTCTTCTCCAGGGGACGACGGACGTGGTGATCCAGGACCCCCAGCCGCGCGAACTCGATGGCAGGGTCTTCCAGTATGTGGGTGTTGCGGGTGTGGACTGCCCGCGAATCGTGCAGGTTGGCGTGGCCGACACGGCTTGATCCGCGACGCGAATCCCGAGGTGCGATCAGCGCCGAGGACCCGCCCTATCCAACCAGGCCGCGCATCGCAACCGACCCCGCGGGGTTCAGCGCCTCGACAACCTCGCCATCGGAATCTGGCCGGCCCACCAGCGTGATCAGCTCGTCGACGAAGAGCGGCGCGAGCGCGCGATAGCGGAAGCTGGAGACCGCGGCCTCGCTGTGACGCCGGGCCGCGTCGAGGAGCAGAAGCGCCGTCAGCGGGCCGTGCACGAGCAGCCCGCGATAGCCCTCCCCGCCGGTGACGTACGGATTGTCGTAGTGGATACGGTGCCCGTTGTAGGTCAGCGCCGAAAACTGGAAGAGCGTGACGGGTGTGGGGAGGAATGTCTCGGTCCAGGTGGCGGCGGGCGACATCCTGGGCGGGACAGGCGGCTCGGACGGGGCAGCCGGCGCGGGCGAAGTCGCCAGGCGCTGGCCGACCTCCCGATAGACGATCACCTGCTTCTCCTCCACGCACGCGTGGCCGTCCTGCAGCAGCGTGTGGTCCACCGTGACGAAGACGAGGCGGCCGCTCTTCCCCCTCTTCTCCTCCACCTCACGGATGCCGGACCGCAGTTCAGCGCGCGCTCCGATCCGCGCCGGGCGAAGCGAACGCAGCCTGCCGCCCGCCCACATCCGCCGCGGAAGGTCGATGTCGGGCATGAACGTGCCCCGCAGCTCATGTCCGTCGGGACCGAGCCTGGATGCGCGAACGGGACTCTTGAAGTAGAGCCAGTGCCACCCGAGCGGCAGCGGATCTCCTTCGGCGACGGTCTTGGGGTCTCTGTCGAGAAGGGCGACCATGGCTTGCGACGGCCAAGGCTCCAGAATGTCCGTGCGGACCGTCGTGCGGTGCGCCTGCGGGTTCCGCGACTCCGTCACGGCCTCGCTCCCGAGCGCGCAAGGACCCGCCTCGCCGCTTCCACCACCGGCCGGTCCACCATCCTGCCGTCGAGCGACACGGCGCCCCCGCCAGCGGCGCGATCCGCCTCGACGATCCTGCGGGCCTGCTCCACCTCTTCGGGCGAGGGAGTGAAAACGTCGTGAATGACCGGGATCTGCGCGGGATGGATCGCCACCTTGCCGGTGAACCCCAGCCGGCCGGCCTTCTCGGCCTCGTCGCGCAGCCGTGTCAGGTCGCGAAAGTCGCGCGACGGCATGTCGATCGTGTCCAACCCGCTCATGGCCGCCGCGTGCACGACGCGGGAGCGCGCGTAGAGGAGCGGCTCCCACTTCGGCTCGGCGCCCAGTTCGGCTGAGAGGTCGAAGCCGCCGAACATGAGCGCGGCCACGGCGGGGGACGCCGCACCGATGTGCACCGCGTTCTCCAGTCCGGCCGCGGTCTCGATGATCGGCAAGAGGGGGATGTTGTCGCCCAGGAGCTGTTGGGCACTCCGGATCTCGCGCGCGTCCGTGACCTTCGGGATCATGAACCCGTCCGGCCGGGGGGCGCCGGTCAGCGCGGCGGCGTCGCGCTGGCCCTCCTCCGAGTCCGGGTCGTTTACGCGCACGATCACGGGGGGGGCGCGCCCTTGGCCCGGATCGGCGCCGGTCGCGGCCGGTCCCGCCCATTTCGCGAGGAAAGCCGCCACCGAGTCCCGCGCGCCCGCTTTCGCCGCCGGCCCGACCGCGTCCTCCAGGTCCACGCAGACCGCGTCGGCCCCCGCGACCATGGCCTTGTCGCATCGATCCGGACGGTCGCCCGGCACGAAGAGGAGGGAGCGGCAGGGCGGGAACCGGTCAGCCATCAGAACGACCTCGGCATGCCCAGCACGTGGGTCGCCACGTGGCTGAGCACCAGGTTGTTGGCCACCGGCGCGACCATGTAGAGCCGCGCCTCGCGGAACTTGCGTTCGATCCCGTACTCCGACGCCATTCCCCAGCCGCCGAAGGTGTCCATGGCCACGTTGGCCGCCTTCCACGCCGCCCGCGACGCCACGTACTTCGCCATGTTGGGGCCGTGGCCCCGGGTCTCGCCGGCGTCGTACTCGAGGGCGGCCTCGTCGCGGACCGCCGCCGCCGCGCGCACGTCGATGTACGCGTCCGCGATCGGGAACTGGACGCCCTGGTTCTCGCCGATGGGACGACCGAAGACCTTGCGGGCGCTTGCGTAGTCCGATGCGCGGTCGACGAAGTACAGGCCATCCCCGATGGACTCCGACGCCAGCAGGATCCGCTCCGCGTTCATCCCGGACATGATGTAGCGGAATCCCCTGCCCTCCTCGCCGATGCGGTTCCCGGCCGGGACCTCCAGACCGTCGAAGAAGACCTCGCAGCTTTCGTGGTTGATCATCGTGTCGATCGGACCGACGCGCACTCGATCGCCGGCGTCACGCAGGTCGACGATGAACACGGACAGCCCGTCCGTGCGCTTGGCGACGTCCGCGAGCGGCGTGGTGCGGGCCAGCAGGACCATCAGGTCGGATTGGCGCACCCGCGAGATGAACACCTTCTGCCCCCGAACCACGTACGTGTCGTCCCGGCGCTCGGCCAAGGTACGAATGCGCGTGGTGTCGGACCCCGCGTCCGGCTCGGTGACCGCGAAGGCCTGCAGGCGCAGCTCGCCTGCCGCGATTCCCGGCAGCCAGCGCCGCTTCTGCTCGTCGGAGCCGTGCCGCAGCAGGGTGCCCATGGTGTACATCTGCGCGTGGCAGGCGCCCGAGTTCGCGCCCGACCGGTTGATCTCCTCGAGGATCACGCACGCCTCCCGCACCCCGAGCCCCATCCCCCCGTACTCCTCCGGGATCAGGCACGCCAGGTAGCCCGCCTCGGTCAGCGCATCGACGAATTCGTGCGGGTATGCGCGCTCGTCGTCGGCGGCCTGCCAGTAGTCGTTGCCGAAGTCGGCGCAGAGCGCCCGGACGGCCGCGGCCAGTTCGTCGCGCGGAATGTTCACCGCGGGCCCAAACGCTGTCGCCGCGCTCCTCGGCTCAATTTCCCATCGAGTGCATGTCGCGCCCGCCCATGACGTGCTTGATCACGCGGCCGCCCTGCATCACGAACCGCACGTCCCTGGTCACCTCGATGTCGTCCAGCGGGTTCCCCGGCACGGCGATGATGTCGGCCAGCAACCCCTCCGCGAGGCTACCCCGGTCGGGCGTGTCGAGGAGGTCGGCGGCGTGGATTGTCGCGGTGCGGAGCGCGTCCAGCTCGCTCATCCCCAGCTGCACGTAGATGCCGAACTCGCCCGCGTTCTCGCCGTGCGGGAACACACCCGCGTCCGTGCCGAACGCGATGGGAACGCCCCGCTCGATCGCGCGCTGCAGGCTCACCCGCATGACCGGCAGGATCTGCTCGGCCTTGCCGCGCACCAGGGGCGGCAGCGCATCGAAGTCGATCCGGTCGGCGAGATACGTGGTTGGGACGAGGTAGGTACCCTTCTCGATCATCAGGTCCATGATCTCGTCGGTGAGGACCGAACCGTGCTCGATCGAGGCCACTCCGGCCCGCACCGCCGCCAGGATCCCCTCGGGGCCGTGCGCGTGGGCGGCGACCTTGATCCCGTGCCGCGCGGCCTCCTCGACCATCGCCGTGAGTTCTTCCAGCGTATACTGCTGCGCGCCGACCGGTCCTTCCATGGACAGCACGCCCGCCGTCGCGCACGTCTTGATTACCTTCGCCCCGTGCTTGATCTGGTAGCGGACCGCCTCGACGACCTCCCAGGGCCCGTCCGCGACGCCCTCTTCAACCCCTCCCTCACGCACGCCGGGCGCAAACCCCGTGACGTCGCAGTGACCGCCCGTGATCCCGAGCGCGTTCCGCGAAGGCACGACCCGCGGCCCGACGATGTCGCCCCGTTCGACCGCGTGCCCCAGCTCCACCGTGACGTCGCCGCCGTAGTCCCGCACGGTGGTGAATCCCGCGCGGACCGTCAGCCCACCGTACAGGACCGCGTTGTAAGCGCCGTATGCCTCCGTCCGCGTGACCGCGTCGGTGAACGAAGTCGCGCTGATCTGCCCGGCGAGATGCGTATGCGCGTCGATGAACCCGGGCAGCAGCGTCACGTCGCCGAGGTCCATGTCGTGCATCACGTCGGGCACGGTCGCCGGATTCACCGCCGTGATCACGCCGTCCTCGACGACGATCACCGCGTCCGTGTGCATCTCGCCGGTCTCGACATCGAGCATGCGCGCGGCGCGCAGCACGGTGGGGCCGTCGTACATGCCGTGATGTTCCTGCGCGGCGACCGGGTTTGTGGGAGGGAGGGCGGCGGGAGCCACGAGGGCCACGGCCAGTGTGACGGTCGTCGGGATTCTCATGCTTGTGCGCCTGCTGGATGCTGTTGACGTGGACTCGGGGCCCGGATCACGGGCCGCCGGGATGCGGAATTGACCCGATCCCGGTACGGGACGCAAGCGGCGATCCGCCGGGTCAGGCCCCGTCCTTGAGGCGTTCCACGTTCTCCGCGTACATCGACGACTTCTCCAGCACCGGGTTCGCGTTGTAGGCCTCGGATTGCCCCGGCGGAATGCTCAGGTACTCCCAGTCCTCGCCCCGGAAGGATCGGGCCAGCAGGACGATCTGCCCCACATGATACGCCAGATGGGCCATCGAGCGCAGGAGCGCCTCGTCGACGCGGAACAGGACGCCCCGGATGGTGATCGGCGCGGCGAGATCGTCGTCGGTCAGTTCCGCCAGCGCGCCGAACAGCACCCGCCACCCGCGTTCCCACTTCTCGGTGACCTCCGCGGGCGACACATCGCGCGCCTCGAATTCGGAGTCGCGGTCGCGCCACGGTTTCTCGCCATCCGTGGTGAGCAGGTCGGTGAACTTGGACTCCAGGTTGCCGGCGACGTGCCACACGATGATCGCGACCGAGTTGCCATCATTGCCGCGGGCGTGCAGTTCCTCGGGCCGCACCTGCCGCAGGGCGCGCTTGCCGAGGAGCTTGTAGCGCAGGAACTCGGCTTCGATGAGGGGGAGGAGCGTGCGGGTCATTGGGGCTACGCCAACTCCAAGCGCTCGATCTCCTGGTCGGTGTCGGCCAGGGTGACCTCGAAGATCCGCTCCGCCGCCCTGCGCAGGCGGCTGTCCAGGTTTGACGGGATGAGATCCTGCAAGCGATATGAGGGCATCGATTCGCCCCGAGGTGTGGTCGGTTGGTCTGCGCGATGGCGAAGAATACTCATATGAGCATATACTCACCATTGCGAGTGGGGATGCGACAATGAGCGAGAAACGAAGACTCTTCGACCGCACGAGCTATTGGATCCTGGGCCTGATTGCCGGGGGAGCCCTGGGCTTGTTCGCCGGCGACCTGGATTCGTGGCTATTCCCGGACCGCTGGGTCGCGGCGTGTGAAACCATGCTTGAGGAAGAGTGGGGTGCAGGGCACCACTTGTTTTTCACCGATGGCGAACTGTGTGTCGCGATCGTCTATCCCGAGTTGGCGGGCCGGGAACTGATCCGCAACGACGCAACCGACGCTCGCCACAGTGCCTATGGGACGGTACTGGACACCCATGACGCAGCACTGCGCTCGAGCCAGGGCGGCGAGGTTCGCGTCCGCTTCCGCGTCGACGCCGGAGGCGCTCCGGTCGATCCCGAGGTCTCGGAGAGTTCGGGGAGTGCCGCAGTGGAGGCATTCGCCCTGGACCTCGCGAAAACAATGACGTTCTCCGCGGTCGCGACAGGGGAAGCCTCTAACGAGACGTGGGCCGAGTACCCCGTCTCCATAGGTGTACGGCCCCGGCAATAGCTTCGGCGGACCATGCTGTCCATCGTCTTTGCCGTTGTCGCAAGCCCGAGTCGCCAAGTCAAGCTGGCATAATGCATGCATTTCCATTACACTATGCATTCCCCTTTCGAACACGGAGCGCCGACACTGATGGGCGTACTCACCATTCGCAACGTGGACGACGAGGTCATCGCCGCGCTCAAGGCGCGAGCCAAGGCCAATCACCGCTCGCTTGAGGGTGAACTTCGCCACCTCCTGAGCCGCTATGCGGTCCCGGACTCCAACCTCGGCCTGGTGCGTGAGCGGGCGCGTGCCGCCTACGGCCCTGCTCCAGCCGCCCAGGACACTGCTACCGACTCCGCGCCCGAGGCCACCGATTCACGTCCGACGCCCAAGACCGAGCGGGTGGAATGGCTGGGCGCGATGCGAGATGTCACCGCGATCACGGGAGACATCATCTCGCCCGTCTCCGAGCTGTCCGACTGGAACGTTTACCGTTCGGACACGACATCCGGCGAAGCACCCGACGAGGAGGGTAGCGAGGCCCGGTGCCCCTGCTGCTGGACACCCACATCTGGATCTGGAGCGTGGGGAGCCCGGGTCGCATCTCGACCAGAGTCCGTGACGCTCTGTCGAACCCGGAAAACGCCCTGGCGCTTTCCCCCGTGAGCGTCTGGGAGGCATTGTTGCTCGCGGAAAAGGGCCGCGTGGACCTTGCTCCCGATCCCTGGACCTGGGTCCGCATGGCCTTCGCGACCCAGCCGATGCGGGAGTTCCCCGTGACCCACCAGGTCGCGCTCCGCAGCCGCAGCGTACGCCTTCCCCATGACGACCCGGCCGACCGCTTCATCGCCGCGACGGCCATGGTTCACCGGCTCACGCTGGTAACGGCGGACCGGTTGCTTCTTGGCTGTCCCGATATCCGCGTGCTGCCGGACGCCTGACTACCCCCCCGGGTCCAGCACTGCGTCGATCCGCGCGATCGCGTCCTCGAAGTGGAGCCGCGTGGCCCTGTGGGACGTGCCGCCGGAGGCGGCCGCAAGCTCACCGCGAAGGGCGCCAAGCTGGCCGCGCACGAACGGGACCACGTCGGACTGCATCGCCTCTTCGTCCTCCATCAACTCGGCCATCCGGGCGAGCCAGGCACGTTGCAGGTTGCGACGGTAGGCGTCCGTGGCATTGCCCGAGCCGACCTCGGACCACACGCCCGCGCGCAGGTCGTCGAGCATCTCGCCCATCAAGTACGCGTCGTTGCCGTTGAAGGCCTCCTGCTCCACGAGCCGCTTCATCCGCGCGACGTTGAGCACCTGGTTCAGGGCCTGGGTCTGGCGGGTGCGCACGAGTTCGACGGCGCCGGTCCCCTGGAAGCGGTCCAGGATATCGGCTTCGAGGAGCCAGGCGGGGGTCGCGAAAACCTGCCGATTCAGGTATTCCAGCGCCCGCTGCTGGCGATCGCGGTCGACCATCTCGTAGGGGACGCCGTCCTGTCCCTGGCGCCGGCGGGTGCGCACGACGCCGCCCACGTTGGCGACCACGTGCCCGGTGTAGCGGCCCCACTGGCCCACCACGTTGTTGTAGAGCTCCTGGAGCTGCGCGTAGTCCTCGCCCTCTTCGTAGGTCCAGTCGGTCAGGTTGTCGACAATGCGCTTGAGGTTCTCGATGCCGTAGTCGGACGCGCGCATGGCGTCGTCGCCGATCGCCTCGGTGAGGGCCGAGGGGTCTGAACCGGTCGGGCTTGAGAAGCGGTAGACCGGGTCCTCCTGCATCTCGGCGACCATCTCGCGCAGCTCCTCGCGCTCGCTCAGGCGGTCCTCGCCGGGGAAGTAGGTGTAGCCCCACTGGATGGCGAACTTGTCGTAGGGCCCCACGAGCGGCAGGTAGCAGGTGTCGTCGCCGGGCTGCGCGACGTAGTTGAAGCGGGCGTAGTCCATGATCGACGGCGCAACGCCCATCTCGCAGACGAAGCGGGTGCGCAGGTCCTCGACCGGGTAGGCGGCCGACGCCTGCATGTTGTGCTGGAGCCCGATCGTGTGGCCGACCTCGTGCGCCGAGACGAAGCGGATGAGTTCGCCCATCACCTCGTCGTCGAACTTGATCCCCCGCGCGTCCTCGTTGGCCGGGGCGGTCTGCACGAAGAACCAGTTGCGCACGAGGTTCATGACGTTGTGGTACCACTGGATGTCACTCTCCAGGATCTCGCCGGTGCGCGGGTCGTGCACGTGCGGACCCGACGCGTTCTGAATCGGGGAGGCCAGGTAGCGGATCACCGAGTAGCGCGCGTCTTCGGGGCTCCAGTCCGGGTCGTCGGTGGGCGCGTCGGCGGCGATGATCGCGTTGCTGAATCCGGCCTGCTCGAAGGCGGGCTGCCAGTCCACGACGCCCTGCTTCAGCCAGGGCACCCACTTGGGCGGCGTGGCCGGGTCGATGTAGTAGACGATCGGCTTGACCGGATCGACCAGCTCGCCGCGCGCGTGGGCCTCGGGGTCGCTGGGCTCCAGCCGCCAGCGCGTGACGAGGCAGCGCGTGACCGCACGCTGTTCGTCCAGGCCGTAGTCGATCTGGCTGGTGCTGAAGAACCCGACGCGCTCGTCGCAGAGCCGGGGCTCCATGGGGTCGTCGGGGAGCAGCAGCATCGAGTGGTGCATCTCCATCGACAGCGTGTTGCTGGCGGCGTTCGAGGGGGCCTCGGTGGCGTCGTAGGTCAGGACCCGCCGCACCTCGACGTTCGTGGGAAACGCGGTCGCGCGCACCACGTAGGTGCGGTCGGCGTCCACCCGCCGCACGCCGTACGCCTGGCGGCGGAAGCTCTGCAGGCCAAGCAGCGTGATGTCCTCGGTGAAGAGGTCGGTTACCTCCACGACCACGGCGGTCGAATCCTCGTTCATCACCTCCACGTCGAACGCCATGATGATTGGCTCGAAGTTCGAGTTGCGGACCGCCCCCGCGATCGCCGTGGTGTCATCGGCCACGTTCTCGTAGCTGACCAGGCGCAGCAGGACGCGGTCGCCGTCGTGCTCCCAGCGCACGGTCGAGGTGTTCGCCTTCGAGCCCCCGTAGCCGGCACCGTCGGGGGTGCGCGCGATCCGGGTCAACAGCAGCATCTCGCGGCCGATCATGTCGAGCGGGATCTCGTAGAAGAGGTCGCGGTCGATCATGTGCGTGTCGAAGAGGCCCTCGCTGGTGATCGCGTCTTCGGTAATCACGTCGGAGTACGATGTCGTCGTGTCCTGCTCTTCCTCGCCGCCGGCTTCTTCCTGCTCCTGGGGCGGTACGGGCGTGGGGAGCGGGGCAGCGGTCAGCGCCTGGGGCGTGACAAGGAGGGCGACGCTGATGATCAGGGAGACGAGAGTCGAGTTGGTCGTGCTGCGCATGATCTTTCCTTCTGTCGGGATGGTGTGGTGCGCTGCGGCGGGCGGATAACCGCGGTGGCGGCGCGGGCCGCTTCCGAGCGAATCCTACAGTACGGAGCCGGGCGGGCGCGGGCCAGCACGAGGGCGGCCTGGCGGTGTCAGAGCGTTAGTACAGTTTCTGGCATAAACTGAACCAACAGCACGACGACCACTGAAGGCACAACCCCCGCTGGATCGGTTTGCAGGGAAAACCGAGATCGGCCCCGACTCCGGCAATCAGCAACCCATCCCAGCCCGCCCGAACTCCGCCCGGAAGAGCGCCCTGGTGTTCGGATCGACGCGCACATCCGACGGTTCGGCCGAAACCGGGATGACGAAGCGGTTCGCCCCGGGGCGCACCTCGACGGTGGTTACCTGCGCGGGCAGTGGATCGCTGTTGTGGTATACGCCGACTTCGAGCGGGAAGTCGAACCGGCCTACTGCCTGCACCTGGTTCAGTTCGATCTCCAGCGCCCCGGCAGCGGCGTCGTATCGCCACGAGCCCGCCAGCTGCGGGTTGCCGCCCTGCCGCAGCCACTGGTCGAAGAACGCCTGCAGGTCGTCGTTCGAGGCTTCCTCCATGGCGCGCATGAAGTCGTCGGTGGTGGCGGTCCCGTTGAAGTGGCGCGCGTAGTAGAGCCGGATGCCCCGCCAGAACGCCTCGTCGCCGAGCCGACTGCGGAGCATGTGGAGGACCCAGGCGCCCTTCTGGTAGGTCGCGACGCTGGTCACGCGCGACATGTCGGTGAGGTTGTCGTGGACGATGCGGTAGTCCGGGTTTTCGTCGTACCAACGCCACACGCGGTCCGCCGCTTCACGGAGCCCGGCCACGAAGTCGTCGCGCCCGTAGGCGTGCTCGCGGAAGAGCAGCGTGAAGTACGTCGCGAAGCCCTCGCTCAGCCACACGTCGTCCCACTCGGACTCGGTGACCGAATTGCCGAACCACTGATGCGCGATCTCGTGGATGATCACGTTGCGCCAGCGCACCGAGCGTTCGCCCGTGACCGAGTTCTCGCCGTACATGAGCGCGGTCGCCGCCTCCATTCCCCCGCCCGTCGCGGGCGAGGTGATGTTGGCGAGCTTCTCGTAGGCGAAAGGGCCCACGTATGCGTCGTAGAAATGCAGGACTTCCATGGTGGGCACCGCGAAGTCATGGAAGCCCGCGTCCCGGTCGCGCGCGTACACCCAGGTCTGCACGGGCAGGCCCTTGAACTCGCCCAGGTGCTGCACGGCGAAGCGCGCCACGCCAACGACGTAGAGCCACGGTGGAATCCGCACCGACTGCTTCCAGTGCGTCAGGCGCATGCCGCCGTCCAGATCCGTTTCCTCCACGAGCCGCCCGTTCGACACGACCTGGTAGTGCGCGGGTGCAGTGATGATGAACTCGCACGTCGCCTTGTCGCCGATGTGATCCACCGTGGGCAGCCAGTTGCGCGCCCGGTTCGGCCAGTTGTCGCTGAAGAAGGTGCGCTCGCCGTACTTGTTCGGCCCGATGCGCAGTCCAGACGCGGGAATGCCGCGGTAGCCGACCGTGAACGTGGCGCGGGCGCCGGTGGTGCCGGGGTCGGAAAGGCTGACGGTCAGCAGGTCGTTCTCGTGGCGATGGGCGAGCGCCTCGCCATTGTCGGGCGGATCCCCCCCACCGCCCCGCGTCACGCCGACAACCTCCATGCCGCGTCCGTCCTCGCTGCGCCCGATCAGGTCGAGAGGCACCTCGGTGACGCCATCGGTGGTGAAGCGCACGGTCACGGTCGCACGTCCGGTGATCTCGTCGGTGTCGTCGCGCAGCGTGAGTTCGAAGCGGTAGGCCTCGATATCGATGCCGGGCCGGCTGGGGCCGCGGCCGCCAGGGCCGTCCTGCGCGGCGAGCGGGGCGATGCCGATGGGCAGCGTCGCGAGCAGGGTTGCCAGCAACGGCCCGACCAGGGGCGGCGCGTGTCGTGCGGTGCGACTGTGACGCATGGTGCGACTGTGATGCGCGGTACGACTCTGATGCATGGGGCCTCCTGTCGGTGGACGGGAGGGGCGAAGATGCTCTCGGCAGCGGTGCCGGGCAACCTGAATCGGCCCGCCGCGTTGCGGGCGCCGGTAAGTTTCATATCTTACCAGTCATGAAGACCACGATCTCGACAAGAGGACAGCTCGTTCTGCCCGCCGAACTCCGGCAACGCGACGGGGTGACGCCCGGTCAGGAATTCGCCATCGAGCGGCTCGGGCCGGGCGTTTATCGCCTGGAGCGCACGGGAGGGCAGACAAACCTCGGCCTGGTGGACCTGTTGTTGGCGTGCCCCGAAAAGGGCTGGTTCGTCCCTGTTCCCTCCGAGTCGACCGCCGACCTGCCGGATTCCAGGTTCGCGGAGTAGTCCGATCCGATACCTCGTAGACACGAACGTCCTGTCGGAGGCAACCACGCGCGACCCGAGCCCCGGCGTCATTCAGTGGCTGCGCGCCCATGAACAGGAATTGGCGGTGAATCCGATCGTCCTCGGCGAGATCCGGTTCGGCATCCGGCTGCTGCCGCCGGGCCGGGGACGAGATCTGCTTGAACTCTGGTTCGACGAGGTCGTGCGCCGGATCGACTGCGTGCCCATGGATGCCGATACGGGACTCCGCTGGGCAGAGCTTCTTGTCGCACTGCGCAGGCAAGGAAGAGCGATGCCGGTCAGGGACAGCCTGATCGCCGCAACGGCGCTTGTCCACGGACTCGTGGTCGCTACCCGCAACCGAAAGGACTTCGAGCGGGCGGGCGTTGAGATTGTGAATCCATTCACATGGCGGGCGACTTGAGTTCCTGGCCACGTGCGCGTTCCCGGCCGCGTACGCGCACGGCCGATTTCCGCGGCGGAGTTCGCGTCGTCGCCTTCGCCGTCATGGCCCTGCTCGTGCTCGCTTCCTGCGGCGGCGACCAGGTCACCCCGGATGCCGATGTCCCCGCCGCGCTGGTGATCCATTCCGGGGACGGCCAGACGGCCAACACGGGAACCGAGGCCGGGGAGCCGGTGCGAGTGAGGGTGACGGGGCAGTCAGGCAGCGGGGTGAGCGGTGTCTCGGTCGCGTTCCAGGTCACGGTCGGCGGTGGGTCGGTGCCGTCGTCCAGCGCCGTGACGGACGCCAACGGGATCGCGTCGCCGGGCCGGTGGACCATGGGCGCGCCCGGTCCGCAGGAGTTGCGCGCGAGCGTGCCCGGGCTGGATCCGGTCGTCTTCCACGCCACCGCGCAGGGGATCCCGGCCGAGATCGCCATCGTGGCCGGGGCCGACCAGGAGGCACCCGTGGCAACCGCGGTCCCGGTGGTGCCCGAGGTGCTCGTCACGGACGCCTCCGGTGTGCCGCTGGCCGGGATCCGTGTGGCCTTCACGACCGCAGCGGGCGCGACGGTCGCGAACCCCGAGGCGAACACCAACGCTCAGGGGCGCGCCGGCCCCGGGGCCTGGACACTCGGCACCGCGACCGGGGTCTACCGGCTGTTCGCGAGCGTGGATGGCGACAGCATCAAGGGGAACCCGCTCCGCTTCGAAGCCGTGGCGGTGGCTGGGCCCGCCGCGCGGATCGTGGCCGTGGCAGGTGACGGGCAGGAGTCGGAGATCAGGCTGCCCGTGACGGTCGCACCCGTGATCAGGGTCGAGGATGCGCACGGCAATCCCGCCGCCGACGTCGCGGTCAGCTTCTCTGCAAGCGGCGACAGTGAAGTCATACCGACGGAGACGATGACCGACTCGGCCGGGCACGCCGCGGTCGACAAATGGATCCTCGGAACAACGGCCGGAGCGACCTACAGGCTCACCGCGGGCGTGGCCGGCGGGGGCGGTACGGCCGAGCCCCTGGTGTTCAGTGCGACCGCGACGCCGGCCGTCTACGATATCGAGATCGTGCACGTGAGTGCTTCGCTTCTGACCGACTCGCAGCGCCGGGCGTTCGAGAAGGCGGAAGAGTACTGGGAGCGCGCGATCACCGGGAATCTCGCGTGGAGCACGGTGCGCAAGCCGGCCCTCGAGCACTGCCTCGCAAGAAACGACATCACCGAGGAGATCCCGGGCGACCGGGTGGTCGACGACCTGCTGATCTACGTGCAGATCAAGGAGATCGACGGTCCGGCGGGCGTTTTCGGCGGCGCCGGTCCGTGCCAGATCCGTGTGGGCAGCTCGCTGCCCGTGGTGGGGGTGATGTTCTTCGACCTCGGCGACATGGACGGCCTCGAGTCCAACGGTCACCTGGGGGGCACGATCCTCCACGAGATGGCGCACGTGATCGGGTTCGGTACCCTGTGGGACCACCTTGGCCTGCTGCAGGATCCGGCCGGACACGGGCGAAGCGCGAATACCCACTTTGTCGGTGACTCTGCGGTCGCGGCCTTTGACCGGATCCGCGGCGACAACTACACCAAGAGCGATCTCGTTCCGGTGCAGAATCTGGGCGGCGACGGGGTGTGGAACGGGCACTGGCGCGAGTTCGTCTTCCGCTCCGAGCTGATGACCCCCTTCCCCGACCGCGGCCACAATCCGCTGAGCGTGGTCAGCCTCGCGTCGTTCGTGGACGTCGGGTATGAGGGGGTCGACTACAGCATGGCGGACGAGTTTGTGCTGCCGCCTCCGCTTTACCCCATGGCGGAAGGCGCGCGGGCGGGCGCTGAGGAAGGCGCGATCGATCTCAGCGGCGACATTCTGCGGATGCCGCTTATGGTCGTGGACCGGGAGGGCAACGTGGTCAGGGTGATTCCGCCGGAGCGGCGCTGACGCGGGAAAGCACGACCTGCCCCTCCCGTTTCCCAGGTCCCCCAACGTGGATTTCGCCCCGCCAAGACGGGCACCTTTCCCGTTCCGTCACGCTCCACCCCGCACGTCCACCAGCGCCGGCCCATCCTCCGGGATGGTCCCCGCTCTCACCACCGCCACCCCCGCCCGCACCTTCACGGCCTCCCTGATCCGCACGCCTAGCCTTATGACTGCGGTTGCATCGAGCATGCATCCCGGCGCGGCCTCAATCCGCACGGTCAACACGTCCTGCCCGCTGTCATCCTCCGTCACCACGGCCTGGAAGCGCGCCACCGACCGCTCCGGCGCCAGCACGGCGGCCAGTTCGCGGGGATGCACGAACATGCCCTTGACCTTCACGCCCTCGCCCACGCGGCCCAGGAACCCCACAAGCCGCGGACTGGTGCGGCCGCATCGGCACGGTTCCGGGTTCCAGGCGGACAGGTCCCCCGTGCCCAAGCGCACGAGCGGATAGACCACGTTCGGGCTCGTCACCACCACTTGCCCGGCCTCGCCCTCGGCAGCCGAACGGTCTGCTCCCGGCACGAGCACCTCGATCACCATGCGCCTCGGGACGTGCCATCCGTCCTTCGTTTCGCATTCGTAGCCGAGCATCCCGGCGTCGGCCGTCCCGTATGCCTGGTAGACATCGACGCCGAATTCGTTCTGGAGCCGGGTGCGCAGGGGCGGTGGCAGGGGCGCCCCCGTGACCACGGCCCGCTTGAAGCGCAACTCGCGTCCCTGGTCGCGCGCGCGCTCCAGCAACGTCAGCAGGAACTGCGGCGTCCCCGTGTAGCCCGTCGCGCCGGCCGCGCACGCGATCTCGATCTGTGCGGCCGTGTTGCCCACGCCGCCGGGGATCACGGTGCACCCCGCCGCGCGCAGACCGCCGTCGAGCATGAGGCCACCGGGCGTCAGGTGGTACGAGAAGGTGTTGAGGACCACATCGTCCTTGCCGAGTCCGGCTGCGCGCACAGCCGGGGCCATGTCCCAGAAGTCTTCCTTGTCGCCCTGGGGGTCGTTGATCGGGCCGGGTGAGCGAAAGACCCTGCGCAGCGAGGCCACGGGCACGGCAAGCATCCCTCCGAAGGGCGGGTCGGCGGCTTGCAGGCCCGGGAGGTCGTCCTTGGGCAGCACGGGGATCTCGGCAAGGTCCGCGACGCCTCGGACGTGCTCCGCCGAGAGCTCCGCGCCCGCCAGTCGCCTCGCGATCTCGGGACTGCGCGCCGCCCCGTGGCGAACGGCGTCCACCGCGACCTGGTCCTGCGCGTCACGCCATTCGGGCCGCGGCCACCCGGCCCCCGGTTGCGACCTCAGGACAGCCACCGCTTCCTGCGCCGATAGTGTTTGACGTCCCGGTACGACCGCCGCCCGGCGTCGCCCAACCCGAGGTAGAACTCCTTCACGTCCTCGTTCGTGCGCAACTCGTCGGCCGTGCCCTCCATGACCACGCGACCGCCCTCCATCACGTATCCGTAGTCCGCGACGGACAGAGCCAGCCGCGCGTTCTGCTCGACCAGCAGGATCGTGGTCCCCTCGTCGCGGTTGATCCGCTGGATGATCTCGAAGATACTCTCCACCAGGATCGGCGCGAGGCCGAGCGACGGCTCGTCCAGGAGCATCATGCGCGGGCGGGCCATCAGGGCGCGGCCCAGCGCCAGCATCTGCTGCTCACCGCCGGAGAGGTGGCCAGCGGTGAGGCGACGGCGTTCGGCGAGCGCCGGGAAGTAGTGGAAGACCTTTTCCACGTCGGCTTCGGCACCCCGCCGGTCGTGGCGTGTGTACGCCCCCGCGGCCAGGTTTTCGCGCACGGTAAGATGCTCGAATACCCGGCGGCCCTCCAGGACCTGGAAGATGCCCTTCTCCACGATACGGTGTGCGTCGACACCCTGGATCTCCTGGCCGTCGAAGACGATCGTGCCGTCGGTGACCTCGCCGTCCTCGACGTAAAGGAGCCCCGAGATCGCCTTCAGGGTCGTTGTCTTTCCCGCCCCGTTCGACCCGAGCAGCGCCGCGATTCCGCCCTCGCCGACCTCGAGCGAGAGTCCACGCAGCACGAGGATCACGTCGTCGTACAGGACCTCGATGTTGTTGAGGCGCAACAGGGCGGCGGCGCTCTCGCCGGGTCCGCCATTGCCGGGCGTGGTCGCGGTCACCCGGGTCACGGCACCGTCGGTGCCTGGATGAACTGGGTGAAGGGCACCCATTCGCCGCTTTCTACCCGGAATAGCCTGAGCCCCTTCGCTCCGAGATGGTCGTCCGGAGTGAAGCTGATCGGAACCGTGACGCCACCCATGTCCAGATCGGTAAAGGTCTCGAGTGCAGCCTTGATGTTCGCCCCCCTCAGCTCCTGTCCCGACGCCAGCACCTGCCTCATCGCCTCGGCGAAGACGGCGAACGTCCACCACGCCTGGGTGTACGCGTTCGTTTTCCCTTCGATCGTCTCGCCCTTGCCCGTCAGGTAGTCGCGGATCACGCGTGTTCCAGGCACGTCAACGTTCAGTGGCGCGTAGGGGATCGTCCCGATCACCCCCTCGGCCACCTCGCCCGCCAAATCCACCAACTGCCTGTTGGCGCACCAGTTCAGGCAGATGAAGGTCAGGTCCAGCCCCAGGCTGCTTGCGTTCTGGAGCGCCACCGCGGCCGGCCCGGAGGTGTTCTGGAAAACAACATACTGGGCGCCGGTCTGACGGATCCGGGAGAGCTCGGCCGTATAGTCGACCGCCGCACGCGGCATTTCGTACAGCGTCAGGTCGACGCCGACTGCTTCGGCGTATTCCACACCACCATGCCGCGAGGGAGAAAGCCCGAAGGGACTCGCGTTGTGCATGAGCGCCACGACGGGTGTTTCCTCTCCGTGATTGGCTGCAATCCAGTCCAGTGCTATCCGGAATTGGTCGGTGTAGGTAGGCGCGACCAGGAAGTTGTACGGGGCGTCCGCCGGGTCGCCCAGGACGTGCGAAAGGGAAGCCGAGCTGAACGGAATCTCATCTTCGATGACGCGGAGCCGCAGTGCCTCGGTGTCGCCGGTCCCCCAACCCATGAAGACCACCACACCCTCGCTCACGAACTGACTGTAGAGCTGCTCGGCGCGATCGATCTGGTACGCGTAGTCCTGGTAGATCAGGTCGATTGGCCGTCCTTCGATCCCGCCCTGGATGTTCAGCCAGTCGGCGTACCCTCGCATGCCGTCCGCATAGTCGGTCCCGACGTCCGCCGTGGGGCCCGTGAGGTCGAAGATGGCGCCCACCTTGATGGCATTGTCGGCCGGTCCGCGTTCTCCGTCATCGCCGCCGCACGCCGCGGCGACAACAAGGGAGACAGCGGCAAGGAAGTGGCCCGATCGCGACAGTTGGTACCTGCTCATGGTGTCGCTCCTGTTCAATTCTCGCCCCTCCTGCCCGCGCGCGGGCACCACCCCCTACACCCGCACCGCCAGCCCGTCGTGGAGAGCCGTACGGTAGGCCTTGAGCGCGGGCACAAAACCCATCAGGAACCCGGCCGTCACCACCGCCCCCAGGAAGAGCAACTCGACCGAGCCGGGCGGCCGGATCGGGATGAAGAGGCCCACCTGTGCTTCGACTATAGGCTGTCCCACCGAAAGCAGCACGTACACCAGCGCCAATCCTCCGATAGCCCCGGCTGCGGCCAGGCACGCCGACTCCATCACCAACAGCGCAACGATCCTTTTCGGGCCCGCCCCGACGGCGCGCAGGATCGCCATCTCGCGGCGGCGCTCGTTGAGGGACGTGTAGAGTGAGACCAGCATGCCGAGCAGACCCACCAGTACGACGAAGATCGTCACCAGCCGAAGCCCGGTCTCGGCGTAGCCGATCCCCTGCCACATCTCATTGAGGGCCAGGCCGGGGATCACCGCCATCATCGGCTCACCCTCGTGGTCGTTGATCTCGCGCTGCAGCCGGAGTACGTCCCTGCGGTTGATCGCACCCACGAAGAACGACGTCACCTGGGTGATCTCGATCTCTTCCATCGCCAGCACTTCCTCGTGGGTGTGCTCCTCGCCGGGCATGGGCGGCGCGCCGTCCTCCCATCCGAAGTGAATGGCCTCAATGCCCTCGAGAGTGACGTACACCGCGCGGTCCACCGGCGTGAACGTTTTTTTGAGGATGCCCACCACCGCGAAGGGGAGGTGGTCATGATTGAGGAAACCCACTTCGCCGATCCCGTGCGTGACTTCGACCTCGTCGCCGAGCCGGTAGCCCAGTTCAGTGGCCACATCCGCACCGAGCGTGACGTCGAACACCTCGGCGCCGGCACGGCCCTCGGCCAGCGCGATCTCCTGTCCCCCGCGATACCGGTAGTGGCGATAGAAGTCCTCGTTCGTGCCGATGACCCGGAATCCTCTGTGGCTGTCTCCGAGTCCGTAGGGGATGGTCCACTCGACCGCCGGGTGTTCGGCCCATTCGCGGTACGTGTCCCAGGACAGATTGTTGGTCGGCGATCCCATGCCGAAAACCGAGTACAGCAGCAGCTGGATGGTGCCGCCCTTGGCGCCCACGATCAGGTCCGTCTGGCTGATGGTGTTGGAAAAGCTCTCGCGCATTCCCACGCGCACATTCTCGACGCCGATCAGCAGCGCGACGCTCAGCGCGATGGAACCGACCGTAAGCGACGTGCTGAAGGCGCGGTTGCGCAGCGACTTGAGGGCGAGGTCGAGGCTGAGCATCAGAGCGCGGCCCTGTTGATGTCGGGGAGCGAGATCTTTCGGGAGAACATCCCCTCCAGTGTCCGGTCATGGCTGACGAAGACAAGCGTGGCACCGGCACGCTCGCATTCGGCAAACAGCAGTTCCAGGAAGGCCTCCCGGCGGTCGAAGTCCAGGGACGAAGTCGGTTCGTCGGCCACGATCAACTCCGGCGCCCCGATCAGCGCCCGGCAGGCCGCCACTCGCTGTTGCTGACCCACCGAGAGCTCCGTCACCGGCGTCTTCAGCAGATCGCCGATGTGAAGGTGGTCGGCGAGCAGCGCGGCGGTCTTCTTCACGCCCGCTCCGTCCAGCCGGGCCCGCCGCGCGGCGTTCATTCGCGCCGGCAGCGCAATGTTGTCCAGAACCGAGAGGTAGGGGATGAGGTTGAACATCTGGAAGACATATCCGATGTGCTCCGCGCGGAAGGCGTCCCGCTCCGCGCCCGACAGCGAGGCGAGGTCGCGGCCGAGAACCCTGACTTCGCCCTCATGGGGCTCCAGCACACCCGCCAACACGCCGAGCAGCGTCGTCTTGCCGCTTCCGCTCGGACCGAACAGAAACGCGCGCGTCCCCCGCTCAAGGGTCAGTTCGGGAATGTCGAGCACCCAGGGACCGCCACCGTATCGGAATCGGAGACGGCGGATGTCGATCGCGAGGCTCATTTGCGGCAGCCCGAAAACAACGCCCACAGGGTCGTCGAGCGGCGACTCATCCGCGCTAGGACTCGTACGGATAGACCCGTTGGCCGGAGATGGTGAACCCAACGTGGCCGTATACGCTCTCCGTCATCTCGATACTGAGCACACCCTCGACCCATACCGGGTTCCAGCCGTCCATCTTCGCGCGCTTCCCGTCGTCCATCTCGATGTACACGAGCTGGTTGGGCGGGGGAGGCGGCGTGTGGATGCAGGCGCCGACGTAGGGTACGAGGAGGAATTCCGTCGCCGAGGACGCAAAGTCCTCGAGCGGCACCGTGAAGCCGGGAATCTTGACAAGCTTGCCGTCGAGGGCAGCCAACTCCTCGGTCTTCTCCCCGGTGCGGTAGTTGAGCTTGGCGAGTAGCCGCCAACCCACCTCGGTGGGATCGTCCGGCGACACGGCCGGGGACCCCGTGACCGCCTCGGGCTGCCCGCCCGCACCGAAGAGGGTCGCTGCCAGCAACACGCTGGCCGCCGCTGAGAAGAGTCTGCGGCTGGCTGCTTTCATCAGAAAACCTCCGATCATCCGAATCCTTAGTGCGATCCCTGGTCATCGTCGGACACGGGCCGCGACAGTGTAGGATACTTGATGCCCAACTGGTCCAGGTACGTCTCGAAGCGGGTCTCGTCGTAGTAGAACTGCTCCAGAAGGGGACGATAGGTGTCCATGATCTCCCGGTTCAGATCGATGGGCGGCGGATCGTCCGGTCCCAGGAAGGGAATGTACTCAACGCCCGCGCTCTGATCTTCCCGGAAGTAGGTCCACGCCTGATCTACCAGCTCCGGCTGCGCGAAGAGTTGAAGCGCGGTGCGAGCCATCACGCGCGCACCCGCCACCGCCCCCTTGTGCGCGATGGGAGTGGCCATCGCCATGGCGCTCGACCAGTGGTGCCCCGGGAGGCCCGGCACATTCGACGGGAAGCGCAGGGTCACGGTGGGCACGTTCCAGGAAATGTCCCCGATGTCGTCGGAGCCGCCGCTCCGGCGCGGACCCGGCGTGCCGAGTTGCGAGAGCGCGGTGGGCATCCCCGACGGTACGCTACCGACCGATTCCTGTACCGCGCTCGCAAAGTCGTGGTCGTCCTCGGTCCACTCCGGGAGCCCCACATCCTGGATGTGCTCGTACATGGTCTCGGCCACGACCTTGTTGAAGTGCCGCGGCCAGGCGGTGCCGATGATCCGGTACGACATCTCGGTGTCCGTCATCATGGCCGCGCCCTCAGCGATCCGGATGGCGGTATCGAAGTTGCGCTTGATGTCCTCGTAATCCATCTCGCGGATGAAGTACCATACGGAAGCGCTCGGCGGCACCACGTTCGGCTGATCACCCCCGTCGCTGATCACGTAGTGCGAGCGCTGGTCGGGCCGCAGATGCTCGCGCCGGAAGTTCCACGCGACGTTCATCAGCTCGACCGCGTCCAGGGCGCTTCGGCCCCGCCAGGGAGCGCCCGCTCCGTGCGCCGCCTCGCCTGCGAAGGTGAACTCGACCGAGACGAGCCCCGTTCCGCCACCCTGCCCCCAGCTCACCGACAGGTTGCTGCTGACATGAGTGAACAGGGTGATGTCGATGTCCTCCAGATACCCGTCGCGCACGTACCAGGCCTTCGACGCCAACTGCTCTTCGGCAACACCGGGCCAGAGCACCAGCGTGCCCTGGATGCCCTCGGCCTCCATGACTTCCTTCAGCGCGAGCGCCGCCACCACATTCACAGCCTGTCCGGAGTTGTGGCCCTCGCCGTGGCCGGGCGCGCCCGGAATCAGGGGATCGTGATAGGCCACGCCGGGCTTCTGATTGGCTTTCGGGATACCGTCGATGTCCGATCCGAAGGAGATGACCGGCCTGCCGCTGCCCCAGCGCGCAAACCAGGCCGTCGGGATGCCCGCTGGCTCGCGCTCGATGCTGAACCCGTTCTCCTCAAGAATGCCCGTGATGTACGCCGAGGTCTCGAGCTCCTGCTGCCCGAGTTCAGAAAAGGAGAAGATCTTGTCAACCATCACCTGGGCCAGCTTGGCACGCTCGAGCACACCCTCTTCCACACGGTTCACGAGAGGCTCCAGGTCCTCGTTGGAGAGGCTCTGCGCGGCCGCAAGAGGCGGAGTGATGAGTAGAGCGACCAGCGTCGCCGTGATCGTTCGGTTAGCCATTGACGCACCTGGATCGGGGAAAGGAGAAAACAGGGACGCCTGAAGATAGGGTCTGGCCGCCTGAATCCGAAAGCTGAAGTGCCCTCACCCCCTCCTGTACGCGAACGGCCACACGTGAAAGTAGTCCTTCACGTTGCCCCAGAGCTTGGACAGCCCCTTCGGTTCGAAGACAAGGAAGAGGATGATCACGATGCCGAAAACCGCCTGCTGCGCGTAGGGCAGCAAGTTCGCAACCACCGGGGCGGTATCCTGCAGCGCGCGTCCCGCATTGGTGATCAGCGCCGGCAGCAGCGTGATCAGCACCGCGCCAAAGAACGACCCCCGGATCGAGCCCAGTCCCCCCACGATGATCATGGCGAGGTAGACGATGCTCGTCTCCAGCGTGAAGCGCTCCCAGGTGATGATGGTGCGGTAGTAGGCGATCATTGCTCCGGCCAGTCCAACGAAGAACGACGAGGTAGCAAACGCCAGCAGCTTGGTGCGAAAGATGTTCACGCCGATCACACTGGCCGCGATGTCCTGATCCCGCACCGCCACAAACGCGCGGCCCATGCGCGTGCGGAAGAGATTGGCCGCGAAGAGCGCCGTGCCCGCCGCCATCAGCACACCGAACCAGTAGAAGGCGAAACTGCTGTTCAGGCGCACGCCGAAGAGGCTCGGCGCGGGCAGCACAATCGCCTCGGTGCCTCCGGTCACCGCCGTCCAGTGGGTCATGCCCCACTCGACGATCTCCTGCGCGGCCAGCGTCGCGATCGCGAGGTACAGGCCCTTCAGCCGCAGCGAGGGCAGGCCGAAGAAGGTGCCGGCCAGTGAGGTGACGACGCACGCCAGGGCGATGCTCACACCCCAGGGCAGTCCGGCGTTGAGCGTCAGGAGCCCGGCGGTGTAGGCTCCGATGGCCATGAACGCGCCCTGTCCCAGCGAAATCTGTCCCGTGTAGCCCACCAGGATGTTCAGTCCGATCGCCCCCACCGTCGCAATGGCAATCTGGTTGGCCAGATCGAGCCAATACGGACCGGCGACGAATGGAAACAGGAGCACGAAGGTTGCGAAGAACGCCAGCCTGATCCGCTGCACGGGTCGCGGCCGCAACCCCATGTCGGACTCGTAGCGAGTGTGAAAGACGCCGCACTCGAGACTCATGACTCGCTCATACCCGTTCGATGATCTCCTTCCCGAACAGCCCGTAGGGGCGGACCATCAGCACCAGGACGAGCACAACGTAGGGCACGACCAGACTGAGCCCGTGACCCACGTAACCGCCGGTATAGACCTCCAGCAGACCGATGATCGCGCCGCCGATCACCGCCCCCCGGATCGAATCCAGTCCCCCCAGGATCACGACCGGGAAGACCCGGAGCCCGATCGACGTCACGTTCGGGCTCACGCCCACGATCCCCGCGAGCATGATCCCCCCGATCGCCGCCGACGCCGCCGCAAGCCCCCAGGCGATGCCAAAGACCCGCGGGATGCTGATCCCCATGCTCAGCGCAGCCTGCTGATCGTCTGCGATGGCCCGCATGGCGATCCCGTCGCGCGTGTGCCGGAAGAAGAGCCACAGCGCGGCCAGCACAACCAGCGCGATCGGAATCGACAGAAGGCGCCCGGAGGAAAGCACGACCGGACCCAGAGCGACATCCCCGGCCGGCAGGAACGACTCGAACGAGCGCGGCGCCGGACCCCATATCGCGTTGACGGCAGCACGCAGGATCGACGACAGCCCGATCGTCACCATGATCATCGAGATGATCGGCTCGCCGATCAGAGGGCGCAGCACGAGCCGTTCGATGGCGAGTGCCACGGCAACCGCCAGCAGCACCGTGACGAGAACCCCGAGGCTCCACGGAAGCCCGGTCTGGGCCACGGCGAAAAAGACCAGGTACGTGCCGAGAAGCAGAAGGTCGCCCTGGGCAAAGTTGATCACATCGCTGGCCTTGTAGATCACCACGAAGCCGGCCGCGGCCAGGGCATAGATCATTCCGGTGCTGAGTCCGGAGACGGTGAGTTGCAGGAAGATGTCCACGGCTTCAGTCCAGCGTCTCGATGCGGAGTTCGTGGGCGACGTCCGCGGTGCGGCCGTCCTGGTAGGTGATCTCGGTCGTCACGGTAACCGAATCGCGGTCTCCCTGCAGCGCTCCGATGATGTCGCCGAAGCGGTCGGCGATGTGGCGGCGGCGGACCTTGCGCGTACGCGTCAACTCGGCGTCGTCGGCGTGCAATTCCTTGTGAAGGAGTAGGAAGCGGCGGATGCGGGCGGCCCCGGGCAGGTCCTCGTTGACCTTCGTGACATGCCGGCGGATGAGGCGGTAGATCTCCGCGCGGCGGGCCAGGTCGGTGAAGGTGGTATACGCAATGCGGTGACGTTCCGCCCATTGTCCCGCGTTCTCCATGTCAATCGCGATCATCGCGGTAACGAACGGGGCGCCGGCGCCCCCGAAGACCACCGCCTCGCGGATGTACGGGCTGAACTTGAGCTTGTTCTCGACGTACTGGGGCGAGAAGTTCGTCCCGTCGGGCAGCTTCATCACGTCGGCCAGGCGGTCGATGACCACCAGGTGACCATCCTCCTCGAAGTAGCCGGCGTCGCCCGAGCGCAGCCACCCGTCCTCGAGCGTCTCGGCGGTTGCCCCGGGGTTGCGGAAGTAGCCTTCGAACACGGCTGGGCTGCGGCAGAGGATCTCGCCCTCGTCCGAAATCCTGATTTCGGTGTCGGGGAACGGCGTCCCCACCGTGTGGAAGCGAATGTCGCCGTCCCGGTGGACCACGGAGATGCCCGAAACCTCGGTCTGGCCGTAGAGCTGTTTGAGGTTGACGCCGATGGCGTGGAAGAACCCGAACACGTCGGGACCCAATGCGGCGCCCCCCGTGTAGGCGCGTCGGACCTTGTCGAGGCCGAGCTGGTCGCGGATGGGGTGAAAGACCGTCCAGTCGGCGACCCGGTGGCGGATGCGGGCGGGGAGGCCGAGTCGCCCGCTACGCGCCCTGGCTTCGGCCGCAGCCGCTCCCTCCTTCATCGCCCAGGCGTAGATCCAGCGCTTGAGGCGGGTTGTGTCCTCGGCCATGACCTGGACGTCCGAGACCATGTTCTCCCAGATCCGGGGCGGCGACATGAGGAAGGCGGGACCGATTTCACGCATGTCCTGGCGGACCGTGGCCGTCTCCTCCGGGAAGTTCACCGTGAAGCCGACCAGCATGGCGCTCGCAACCCCGACCATCTGTTCGCCGATCCACGCCATCGGCAGGAACGAGACGAATTCGTCGTCCGCCTCCATCCGGTCCACGTCCTGAAGCTGCGAAGCCATCGCCAGCAGATTGGCGTGCGAGAGCATGGCCAGCTTCGGGATGCTCGTCGTCCCGGACGTGGTGCAGAGGAGAGCGATGTCGCCGGAGCCGATTTCGGCCAATCGCCGGTCAAATTCGCCGGGGAATCTGTCACGGAATCGGTCGCCGAGGGCTTCCACGTCTTCGAAGGACATCAAGCCGGGCGCTTCGTAGGCGTACATCCCCCGTGGATCGTAGTAGACGATGGTCTCCAGGCCGGGCAGTCCGTCGCGCACCTCCAGCACCTTGTCGACCTGCTCCTGGTCTTCGGCGACGATGACCCGGACCTCGGCCGCTTCGAGCATCTTCGCCAATTCGCTCGAGATCGAGTCCTGATACAGGCCCAGCGGCAGGGCGCCGATCGACTGGGCCGCAAGCTCCGCGATCACCCATTCGGGCCGGTTGTCACCGATGATCGCGATCCGGTCCTGCCCTTCGACACCGAGGTCGATCAGCCCCAGCGCAAACGACTCGACGCGGCTGAGGTACTCCGCCCACGTGGTCTCCTGCCAAATGCCGAACTCTTTCTCGCGCAGGGCGACTTCGTGCGGGTGTTCAGCGGCGTGGCGGGCGAGCAGTCCGGGGAGCGTGTCGCCGCTGTGTCGGCCGTTGCTCGCGGCCCCGTTTTCCGCTGTCACGTCCCGGCTCCCACAGCCGCTCTCTCCTCCCGCGCGTGCCCCAGGTACGCGTCGATCACGGCCGGGTCGTTTCGCACCTCATCCGGCGCCCCCTCCGCGATCTTACGCCCGAAGTCGAGGACCACGACTCGGTCCGAGATGTCCATGATCACGTCGATGTCGTGATCGATCACCACAACGGTGACGCCACGCTCCTCCTGCACGTCGAGGATGAACCGCGCCATCGACTCCTTCTCCTCGGCATTCATGCCGGCGGTGGGTTCGTCAAGCAGAAGGATCAGGGGGTCGAGCGCCAGAGCGCGGCCCATCTCCACCAGGCGCTGGTTGCCGTACGCCAGATTCCCGACCTCGGCGCTGCGCAGCGGTTCGAGGTTCATGAAGTCGATGATCTCCTCGACCGCGCGCCGGTGCTCGATCTCGGCACGGCGCTGGCGGCCCACGTAGAAGCCCCCGCTGAGCACGCCCCCCCGCATGTGGACATGGCGCCCCAGCATGAGGTTCTCCAGCACGGTCATGTGCTTGAAGAGCTCGATGTTCTGGAAGGTGCGCGCCACGCCGAGCGCGGCGATGCGATGCGGAGCGAGGCGGTGCAGCGCGTGGCTGGCGCCGTCACGGCCCTTCAGGTCGATCGTCCCCTTCTGCGCCCGGTACAAACCCGAGACGCAGTTCAGGACGCTGGTCTTCCCCGCGCCGTTGGGCCCGATCAGCGCGAGCAGCTCTCCGTGGCACACCTCCATGCTGAGTCCGGCGAGCGCGGTGACGCCGCCGAAGCGGAGTGAGAGGTCGCGGATTTCAAGGATTGGCATGGAGTCAAGGATAAGCCGGCAGCGCCGTGGGAACAGGGGCGCTGCGATCTCTCTGTGACCTCTTGACGGGTGTTCCCGGAATGGTAATACTGAATCGCACTTGTGGTAATATCGTCTGCAAACGGAAGAGAAGCCGTCATGGTGGGCATCTCACTGAAAATGCCGGAATCGCTAGCCGCCCGAATCGCGGCCGTCGCCGATCGCAGGGGCTTGAGCAAGTCGGCCCTGATTCGCGAGGCCGTCAAGAGGTTTCTGAGTGAGGATGAGGCGGAACATCCAGGCTCGGCACTGTCGTTGGTGTCCGATCTCGTCGGGACCTGTGAAGGACCAGAGGATCTGTCCGTCAACAAGAGGTACATGGACGGTTTCGGAGAGTGAGCCACACGACCATTCTGGACACCGGTCCCCTGGTTGCTCTCCTGAATGCGCGCGATCCCCATCACGCCTGGGTACGCGGCCAGTGGGACATGATCGATGCCCCGCTGTATACCTGCGAAGCGGTGATCGGAGAAGCCTGTTTCCTGGCACGCCGTTTGGGTCGGGATGGCCAGAAGAGGGTGCTCGAATTCGTTCGGCGCGGGGCGCTTGATCTTTCGTTTCCTCTGGAGGACGAGATCGACGCCGTTGCCAGACTGGCCGAAAAGTACCGGGACGTTCCGATGTCCCTGGCAGACGCGTGCCTTGTCCGAATGTCCGAAATCCACCGAGAGGGCAGAATCCTGACCCTGGATCGCGACTTTACGATCTACCGGAAGAATCGCCGGCAACGGATCGCGCTTCTGTCCCCCTACGCCGGGCCCACCGGGTTGGGCGAATAGAGCACCCCGCCTCAGAACCTCCGCGACCCGTCGGTCATCTCGCCTCCGACCCACACGCCCTCGATCGATCGCACGTTGGCCACGTCCTCCATCGGGTTGGAACGCAGCAACACGAAGTCCGCTCGGCGTCCCGGCTCCAGCGTGCCGATGTCGTCCCGGTCGAGACAGTCGGCCGCCACACCGGTCGCCGAACGCAGGATCTGCTCGGGCAACAGCCCCGCCTCGGCCATGAGCGTCATTTCCATGTGCTCGAAGTAGCCCTGAAAGCGTCCGACCGGTCCCGAGTCCGTGCCGAATGCGATCGGCACGCCCGCTTCGGCCAGCAGCGCTAGATTCGATTGCGCGATCTCGAGGGCACGCCCGTAGGCCTCGGCGGCGCCGGAGGCCCTGATACGCTCCTGCCGCGCCGGATCGCTTACCGTGACAACCTGGGCGGAATCCACATCCGACATGAGGAACGGGTCGTCGAAAAATTCGGGACGTCCCCCATAGGCGTAGGTCGACACCTCGCGGGTGAGCGTCGGCACGTAGCACACGCCAGTCTCGTGGAACAGTCCGATCGTCTCTTCGTCGACGGGTTCGTCGCGGATACTGTGCGCGACCATGCCGGTACCAGCCCGCAGCAAGCCCTTCGCGTCCTCGTGGTAGAAGAGGTGCGAGGCCACGCGGAGTCCGTGCTCGGCGGCACGCGCGATCACGGCACCGTACGACTCGGGAGACATCTTCGTGGTCGTGCCCAGGTTGTCGTCGACCCTGATCTTGATCCAGTCCGGACCCATGGCCGCGGCCGCGTCGACGCCTGCGGTCACCTCCTCGGGCGAGGCACCGGTCACGACCGGCCCGGCGACGAGGAGGCGGGCGTGGGGCGCGTTCGGCGCGTCGGCCCGCCAACTCGCGTCCCTGATCGCGAAGACCGGCTCGCGGTCGCCACCGAGACTGTTGACCGTCGTGACCCCGAAGCGGGCGTAGCGGGCCAGCTCGGAGACGGCGTAGTCGGGGTAGTCGACGCCGCTTCCCGGGATCCAGGTCCCCCCGACGTGCCCGTGCACGTTGATCAGCCCCGGGATGATGAACTGTCCGGTGGCGTCGATGGCGGGGACCCCGGCCGCTTCGGCGGCAGCCGCGACGTCCGCGTCCCCGGACAGCGGCTTGACCGACAGGATCCTGCCCGCCGCGACCCGCACCACCGCCGGCTCGCCGAGCTCCGAGCCGGTGCCGTCCCAGACGCGGGCGCCGTAGACAACGAGGTCGGCGACCGGATCGGCGGAGGGTGCGGGGGCGCAGGCCGGCAGGACGGCGAGCAGCGCAGCCGCGCGCGGCCACCGCCGCCGGGCGATCACGTGGCACCTCCCGCAGGCGCACCGGACGACTTGCCCGCCGCTACGTACAATTCTCCTCCGCCGCGCCGGAATTCCCGCGCTTTCTCACTCATTCCTTCCTCCATCGCCTGAGCCGTGTCCAGCCCCCGTTCACGCGCGAACCGGCGCACGTCGTCGCTGATCTTCATCGAGCAGAACTTCGGGCCGCACATCGAGCAGAAGTGCGCCACCTTCGCCCCCTCGGCCGGGAGCGTCTCGTCGTGGAACTCGCGCGCGGTCACCGGGTCCAGGGACAGGTTGAACTGGTCGCGCCAGCGGAACTCGAAGCGAGCCTTCGAGATCGCATCGTCCCACTGCTGAGCCGTCGGATGCCCGCGCGCCAGGTCGGCGGCGTGCGCCGCAATCTTGTAGGCGATCACGCCGTCCTTCACATCGTCGCGGTTGGGAAGGCCCAGATGCTCCTTCGGGGTCACGTAGCAGAGCATGGCGGTCCCGTACCACCCGATCATCGCCGCGCCGATCGCGCTCGTGATGTGGTCGTAGCCGGGCGCGATGTCGGTCGTGAGCGGCCCGAGCGTGTAGAACGGCGCCTCGTCGCACCACTCGAGCTGCTTCGTCATGTTCTCCCTGATCAGGTGCATGGGGATGTGGCCCGGCCCCTCGTTCATGACCTGCACATCGTACTCCCACGCGATCCGCGTCAGCTCGCCCTGCGTCCGCAGCTCCGCGAACTGGGCCTCGTCGTTGGCGTCCGCGATCGAACCCGGGCGCAACCCGTCCCCCAGCGAGAACGAGACGTCGTAATCGCGCATGATCTCGCAGAGTTCTCTGAAATGAGTGTAGAGAAAGTTCTCCCGGTGATGAGCCATGCACCACTTGGCCAGGATCGAGCCGCCGCGGGAGACGATGCCCGTGATCCGGTCGACCGTCAGGGGCACGTAACGCAGAAGTACGCCCGCGTGCACGGTGAAATAGTCCACCCCCTGCTCGCACTGCTCGACGATCGTGTCGCGATAGACCTCCCAGGTCAGCTCCTCGGGCACCCCGCCGACCTTCTCCAGCGCCTGGTAGATGGGCACGGTGCCGATCGGCACGGGCGAGTTGCGGATGATCCACTCGCGCGTGGCGTGGATGTTCTTCCCCGTCGACAGGTCCATGACCGTGTCCGCGCCCCACAGCGTCGCCCAGCGCAGCTTCTCGACCTCCTCGTCGATCGACGACGTCACCACCGAGTTCCCGATGTTGGCGTTGATCTTCACCTTGAAGCCGCGCCCGATGATCATGGGCTCGAGTTCGGGGTGGTTGATGTTGGCGGGGATGATCGCGCGGCCGCGCGCCACCTCATCGCGCACGAAGCGCGGGTCGAGCCCCTCGCGGAGCGCGATGAACTCCATCTCGGGTGTGACCTCGCCGCGGCGCGCGTAGTACATCTGCGTGACGGGGCCGTTGCCGCGCCGGGTGGTGCGGTGGAGGCCGGTGGGGAGTTCGAGGGGGTCGTCGCGCTTGCCGGGGGTGAGGGTGGCGGCGCGGCCGGTGACACGGACGTCCCGGGCGGTGATCCAGGGTTCGCGGAGCGGTGGCAGGCCCTCCCGGACATCGTGGCCGGGCGGGCCGCTGGTGTCGTAGACGCGCAGGGGCGGCTCGCCGCCCGAGAGGGAGATCTCGCGCATGGGGACGCGGATGCCGGTCGGGCCGTCAACGTGGATGCGGGTGGAGGAGGGGAAGGCGTCGCCGTACGCGACGGGTGGAGTGCCGGGCGACGGCGGTGCGGCGGGCGACGGCGGTGCGGCGGGCTCCAATGTGCCAGTTGGCTTGATCATCGCGGTCTCGATTCCCCGGCCGCCGCGTCATCGCCGAACGGAGCGTTCGGCCGGCGGCGGGATCCCCCGCCGAAGCCGCGCTCCCTACGCCGGTATCAGCCGGATCAGGTTATTGGGGTTCGCTCTCAATCCCGCCTTGTGCGGCCTGCGCGCTACGTTGCCTCGTGCGCGGCCCTCGCCTCGCGTCCGGCGCACGATTGCGGGATGCCCCCGGCGACTGTTGACAAGATAGAGCGAGTGGAGCCGACAGGCCACGAAAACAGAAACCCATATTGCCCATATTTGGCTATATGGGTAGTATGGGTACATGAAGACGACCATCGACATTCAAGACCAATTGCTCGCCCGGGCCAAGCGGCACGCCCGTGGTGCCGGAGTCCCGCTCAGGGCCGTCGTCGAAGAGGGGATTCGCCTGGTGCTGCAGGCCCGCCAGCCGGCCGAGGGCTACCGGATGCCGGACCTCGGCGTCGGTGACCCGAACGGCGACGACCCCCTCGAAGCCTACAGCTGGCAGGATCTGTCCGAGATTATCTACGGACACCCGCAGGGCGAATGATCGCGGTCGACACCAACGTGCTGGTGTACGCGCACCGCCGCGAATCCCGCATGCATGAAGCGGCCGAGGAGGTGCTTCGGACGCTGGCGGAGGGAGGTCGCCGGTGGGCGATTCCCTGGCCATGCTGTTACGAGTTCCTGAGCGTGGTGACCAACCGCCGCATCTGGCGTGGCGCGGAGTCCTCGCCGGACGAGGCGTGGAACCAGCTGCAGGCCTGGATCGACTCGCCCTCGAACCGCCTGATCGGGGAAACGGGTGGATTCGCCGCCCTCCTCGAGCGCTTCGTGCGCCGGCCCCGCGTGCGCGGTCCAGTCGTCCACGACGCTCGCGTGGCCGCCATTTGCCTGACCCACGGTGTCGAAGAGCTGCTGACCAGGGATCGCGACTTCGCCCTGTTCCCGGAGCTGAAGACGCGGAATCCGCTTTAGACCTTCGCCGCCCCAAACATCCCCAGCCCCGCCCGGATGAACGACCACTGAAATCGCATCTGATCGCGGACGGGCATGGCGGTGAGGCCGGCGGCGGTCATCTCCGCGCGTACGATCGTCTCATCGCCCGCGGCCGTCCCCTCGCGCGCGGCCGTCTCCTCGCCTCCGGCGGCCGAAGCCATGTCGTGTTCGCCCGCCTCCTTTAGCCGCGCCTCCCAGCCCGCGATCCGCTCGCGCCACCTCATCAGCACGGGATCCGGCGGCCCCAGCTCCGCCCCCACCCCCGGCGTGATGAACAGCGGCATTTCCGTGACCAGCGTGAGCGGGTTCCCGCCCAGCGCGCGCACCGCCTCCATCGAGCTGGGGCGGAAACGCGCGGCCGTCTCGCGGTCCCCGAGGTCGAGGAAGTGCCGCCTCATCGCGCGGCTGTCCGGGCGGCTGCAGAAGCCCCGGCCCAGGCGGTGGAAGCCCTTCTCGCCGTGGCGCTCGACGTCGTGCAGTGTGTAGCCGGCATCCTCGACTTCGCGGGTGAGCGTCGCGGCCATGTCGCCGCACCTCGGCCACCACGACCGTTCGACGAGGAAGTACGGCCCTGCGGCGACGCCCATCCCGTGCATGCTCACATGAAGATGGTACGGCGCGCCCACCCGCCAGAAGTCCCACGCGGCCCGGTTCTCGGGGCGGGCGCTCGGGTCGTCGTCGTCACGGGGGAAGCCGAACTCGATGTCGTCGCCCGGGAGCTCCCGCACCCGGTGGCACAGATACGCGACGAAGTCGTAGCAGTCGGCGCCGGGTGTCTGCCACGCTGCGTTGGCGTGTACGCCGTCGGGATTCACGTGCGGAATCACGGACCAGGTGGCCGCGCCGCGCAGTTCCGCCCCGGCAGGACCGGCCAGGTAGCGCACCAGGCGGCCCAGAAACCGCGGCCCCACCGGCTCGTCGGCGTGGCAGCCACCGATCAGGCTCACGCGCAACGGGCCGCTCCCGATCCTGTACGCGAGAATCGGCCGCCCTTCGCGGGAACGGCCGATCTCTTCACCCGGTGGCCGGGGGTCGTCGCAGTTGATGATGCTGTCGATGGCGACTGCCAACGCTACCCGCTCCCGACGGGGGCGCCCCCGGCTGGGTCAAAACGTTCGACGTCCACCCCGCACACCGTTCCCGTGCCTTCTCCGAAAAACTGCGGCTCGGCAAAGTTCTGGACGGCGCCAGCACTGATTGTCATGTCGAACACGCACGTCCCCCAGCGGTCGTCCAGTTCCCAGTCCACCGCGCCGCCGACCGTCCCTTCCATGTGGAACTCCAGATCCGTTCCCGTGCTCGACAAGGTCATCACGACGCGGAACTCAGGGTTGCCGTCCACCGTGAACTCCCAACCCTCGCTCGACAGGACGCACCTGTCCGGGTCGAGTGTGAAGCCTATGGTCGTGCGGGTCGTGTCGCCCGACGTTGTCGGCGTGCTGCTGGTGAATGTTTTCGTCACCTGTCCGCCCAAAGGACATGACTGCACCCCATCCAACGGCGTTCCGGAAATGAGGCCGCCGGTTGTGTCGCTTACCAATGCCATCAGCCCATCCAGAAGCGCTTCCGCCTCTCGGGGCGAGAGCGGCTCTCCGGGTTCAGTGGCGCTGTCGCCGCACGCCGCCGACGCGCTCATGACCAACATCCCGACGACCGCACATCGCCGGTGCGCCGACCTCCGCACCTCTAACCACCCACTCCAACGTCCGCCGCTTCGAACTCCACCTCCAGGCCGCACATCATCCCGGCAAAGGTGGCTCGCGGGGTCGGATCCGTTCCCGTCGGGTCGATCTCCGCGCTGAGGATCAGATCGATCATGCAGGTTCCGGAGCGGTCGTCGAGTTGCCAGTCCACGCCGCCCGTGATCGAACCCTCGATCTGGAACTCCAGGGTCTGCTCCACGATTCCGATTGCGATGACCGTGTGAACATTCGGATTGCCGTCAAGTGTGAACTCGTAGCCCTCGCTCGACAGCGCACACCCCGCCGGGCTGAGCGTGACGCTCGTGATCACACGGGCCGCGTCGCCCGCCTGTTCTTCCCTGACATCCAATGCCGCCGTTACCTGCCCGCCCAGCGGACAGGCTATCACGCCGCCATCCGCCGTCACGGAAACGAAATTCGGGGCCGTGTCGCTGACCAGTTCCTGAATGCCGAGGAAAAGCGCCTCGGTCTCATCCACGTTGAGCGGCTCCGCAGGCGCGGTGGTGGTGTCATCACACGCCACCATCGCAGTTGCGAAGAGCACGCCCAGCATTGTACACCGTCGAAACGCTGACATTGCCGCCTCCTTTGGGTTTCAGCCGTACACCGCTCAGCCGTTCAACTGCGTCCTACCCCACAGGTGCGCGCTTGTTCTACGTTAACCACGGAATGACCAGAACATCGCTGAAACTCTCCGACCGCGAGGCCGACCTCCTCGACGGCGCATCCGGCCCCGCGGTGCAACTCGCCATGGGCATCGTCGCGCGCATGGGAGAGATCCTCGGGGCGCGGGAACTGGTCGAGATCAAGTCCTCGCACATCGACGGCTGCCTCTACCACGGCGACGGCGGCGTCGAGTTCGGCGAGCGGCTGGTCGAACTGGGGGGCGCGGTGGCCGTGCCCACGACGCTGAACGTGGGCGCGCTCGACCTGCTGCATCCCTCTCGCGTCCGGTCGCGGGGCCACAGGCGCGAAATGGCGCTCCGCCAGATGCGCGCATACCAGGCGCTCGGCTGCGCGCCTACCTGGACCTGCGCCCCCTACCAGGCCGGACACCGCCCCGCCCTGGGCGAACACGTCGCCTGGGGCGAGAGCAACGCGGTGTGTTTTGCCAACTCGGTGCTGGGCGCCCGCACAAACCGCTACGGCGATTTCATGGACATCTGCTGCGCGCTCGCGGGACGCGCGCCACGCACCGGACTGCACCTGGACGAAGACCGCCGCGCCACGGTGGTAGTCGACACGAGCGCCATCGCAGCCGAGTTGAAGACCCGCGACGTCTTCTACCCGGTGCTCGGCACATGGCTGGGTGCCACCGTGGACGACCGCGTGGCCGCCATCACCGGGCTCCCGGGTACGGTGACGGAGGATCAGCTCAAGGCAATGGGGGCCGCCGCGGCTTCGTCGGGTGCGGTCGGGCTATTTCACGTCGTGGGCGTCACCCCCGAGGCGCCTGATCTCGCGACCGCGCTGGGCGGCGCGTCGCCAGCGCCCGGCGCCGACCTGACGCCGCGCCCGGATGAGTTGCGCGCCGTGCGCGACACCCTCAGCACGACCGGTGCGGGTGGCATCGACGCGGTGGCCGTGGGGAGCCCGCACTTCTCCCTCACCGAGTTCGACCGCCTCGAAGCGCTCCTGCCCGGCGTCCCGTTCGCCGTGCCTTTCTACGTCTGTACCGGCCGTTCCGAGTACCGTCGGCTTGAGGCAGCAGGCCGCTTGGATCGCTTTGCGGACTCGGGCGTGGAGATCGTCGTCGACACGTGCGTCGTCGTCACCCCCATCCTCCCGCCGAAGGACGGCGTGCTGATGACGAATTCGGGCAAGTTCGCGCACTATACGCCGTCCAATACCGGGTACGGCGTGGTCTACGGCAGCCTGGAGGACTGTGTGCGGTCGGCGGCGCGCGGCCGCGTCGTCAGGGACGAGAGCCTGTGGAGCTGACCGGCACCGCTCTGCACCCCGGGTCCGCCAGCGGAGACCTGTTCGTCCTCCACAAGCCCCTGAGCTTCTGGGGCGGCATGGATCCGCTGAAGGGCATCGTCGCCGACCCGCGCCACCCGCAGTATGGGACGCCGCTGTCCGGCCGCATCCTGGTGATGGAGCGCACGATCGGGTCCAGTTCGTCCAGCGCGATCATGCTCGAGCTACTGCGCAACGGGGTTTCGCCCGCCGGCATCGTCCTCGGCCGCCCGGACGCCATTTTGATGTTGGGGATCCTCGTGGCGCGTGAACTGGGGTACCCGACGGTGCCGGTCGTGCAAGTGGACGAATCCGGGATCGAGCAGTTGGCGCGAGCCGAAGGGGACCGCGCGACGATCACCGACGGCGTGGTCGAGGTGGAGGAGGGGGCCGACCCGGACTGAGCGTCGCAGGCGGGCCTTCGCCTCTCCCCGTCAGGGCAGCGCGTAACGCTCCAGATACTGCAGCCCGTATTCGTCCATCCGCACCACGTAGACCTTCCCGTCCCCGAAACCCACGACCCGGCGCTCGGGGGGCAGCTGGACGACCATCTTCCGCTCACCCGCCCCGTCGAAGACATCGTACTGAGGTGCCTCACCGGCCTCCAGGTGACGCCTGACCCACGCTCGGCCCCCACCATCCACCGGCACGGGACGCCCGTAGAACGCCGGTGCGAAGTCCGGCCAATCGTATTGGTCCAGATCATCGTCGCTCGAGGCCCCACCGCGGCTGGCGGTCATGGTCATCGCGTTGTTCACGATCTCGAGCGAGATGCCGAGACCACCGCCGGTCTCCGACCGTGTATGCACCCACTCCTCCTGCTTTCCCCGCCTGATTCGCACGGCCTCGTACGCCACAGCCGGACCGCTGACGACATCCCCATCGGGGTCTATCCAGTCAAGGTGGTAGTCGCCGGTACGGACGATCACCACGCGCCCATCGGCAGCGACGCCCCACGCGTCGGCCGCCGAAAGCGGGATCGGGCTGACCGACGTGTTCTGGTTGTTCCCGCTCCCGGTGGTCCGCGTGGTGGTTCCCGGCAACTTGATCCGGCCAACGGAGTCCACGACCTCGGATTCCAGGTCCAGGCGAAGGATGTACGCCGAATCGGAAGCCACTTCACCGCCGCCCATCCGGCCGAAACTACGGAAATAGAGGCGACCCCGACCGTCCACGGCCTGCGGAATGGCGAGCACCAGTTCCCGGCCGGGTCCGAGCTCCCCGACCGCATACGGCCGCGTATCGCCGAACTCGAGATCGGGACTCAGCTCCGTGAGCCGCCCGTTGCCGAGGTCGACCAGCAGGGTCTTCCCGCCGGGAAGGGGCCACACCGCATCCGGCTGCCGGTATTCCTCCGGCCCCTCACCCACACGTCCCAGCGTGTCGGCCACGCCTGCGTCCAGATCCAATCGGACCAGCACCTGGCCCAGCGCATCCGCGACCAGCACCCGGCCGTCGGGCATTTCACGCACGGTGGAAACGACGGAAAACGACTCCTCGTACAACGCTTCCGCCTCGCCCAGCGCCACGGGCTCCTGTGCGCCTCGCGCGCTTGTCCCCTGGTCCCCTTGATAGCCACCGGCCCGCGCGACCAGGACAGCACCTGCTAGCGGCAGCATCAATCCTGCAGAAAAGGACAGTTTCGTCTTCATCCCGGCTCCTCACTCCCTCATTGGGGCATCCTACGGACTCTCCTGTAGACGAGCCGGCGGGGCGCCGCGGTTGCCCACGACGCCCCGCCAGATCTCACGGCCTCGAAGGGCCGGCTCCAAATCCCTTAGCTCTGCGACCTACCGCACGAAGATCATGTCCCTGTAGGACGGAAGCGGCCACAGGTCCGTCGGCACAACGCCCTCCAACTGGTCCGCGGCGTCCCGCACGGCATCCATCGCCGGCATCACGCCGTGACGGACATGCTGCAGGTGCGCGTTCATGTCGTCGCCGTCATCCTCGTGCGCGAGCTGTGCGTCGAGCGCGTCGAGCGCCGCGACGAGTTCGTCCACCAGGCCGCCGACGGTCCCTGCGGTCGAACTCACACCAGCCTGCCCGGCTCCACCGCCGCCGGCCGCCGCGAGCTGCCCGAGGTAGCGCACCGCCGCGGGCAGAATCATCGTCCGCCCCATGCTCAGCGCCGTCTCGCCCTCGGTCGTGATCCTGGTCACATACTGCTCGGCCAGGACCTCGAAACGGGAGTGCACCTCTTCTTCCGAGAGCACGCCGTACTTGACGAACAGCGCGGTGTTCTTCGCGGAGACGATGTCCGGCAGCGCGTCCGCGCCGCTGGGGCTGTTCACCAACCCGCGCCGCGCCGCCTCTTCGACCCACTCCTGCGTGTAGTTGTCGCCGTTGAAGAGAATCTGGCGGAATCCGGCGACCTCGCGCGACAGCACGCTGCCCAGGGCCGCACTAAGGCTCGAGCCGCCGGCCATGGCGGCCTCCACCGCGCTGGTCAGTTCGTCGACCGACTCGGCGACGATGGTGTTGAGGACCGTCGCCGGGAACGAGATGCTGACCGCCGAGCCCAGCGCGCGGAACTCGAACTTGTTGCCGGTGAACGCGAAGGGAGACGTACGGTTGCGGTCTCCCGAGTCCTTGGGAAGGTCCGGGAGGATGCTCACTCCCAGGTCCATGACGCCACTGCCTTCGCCGGCCGAGGCCCCGCCCGAGTCCGCGATGTCCTCGAAGATCCCCTGAATCTCGTCACCCAGGAAGATCGAGATGATCGACGGCGGCGCCTCGTTGGCGCCCAGGCGGTGGTCGTTGCCAGCGCTGGCGACGCACGCCAGCAGCAGGTCCTGGTGCCGCTCCACGGCGCGCATGACCGCCGTGCAGAAGAAGAGGAACTGCTCGTTCTCGTGGATCGACTTGCCGGGCTCCATCAGGTTCTGCGAAGGAGTGCCGAACGACCAGTTCAGGTGCTTGCCGCTGCCGTTGATGCGCGCATAGGGCTTCTCGTGCAGCAGGCAGACCAGCCCGTAGCGAGCCGCGTTCCGCTCCATGATCCGCATCATGAGCTGCTGGTGGTCCGCAGCCACATTTGCGTTCTCGTAGACCGGGGCGAATTCGAACTGTTGCGGGGCCACCTCGTTGTGACGCGTCTGCATGGGCACGCCCAGCCGGAAGAGGTCCGCTTCGACGGACTGGATGTAGGCCATCATGCGGTCCTGAATCGCGCCGAAGTAGTGGTCGTCCAGCTCCTGGCCCTTGGGAGGCTTGGCGCCGAAAAGGGTGCGCCCCGAGTTGATGAGGTCGGGACGGCGGTAGTAGAACTCCTGGTCGATCAGGAAATACTCCTGCTCGGGCCCCAGGTTGGCCGACACCCGACCCGTGTCGTCTCCGAAGAGCGCCAGCGCGCGCCGGGTGACCCGGTCCAGTGCATCGATCGACCGGAGCAGCGGGGTCTTATAGTCCAGGCTGTCGCCGGTCCAGCTCACGAACGCTGTGGGAATGCAGAGGTAGGTCGCGCTTTCGCCCTGCAGGATGAATGCCGGTGATGTCGGATCCCAGGCCGTGTAGCCCCGGGCCTGATGCGTGAAGCGGAGTCCGCCCGAGGGGAAGGAGGACGCGTCGGGCTCGCCCTTGATCAGCTGGTCGCCCCCGAACTCGGTCAGTGCGCGGCCGTCCCTGCCGACCTTGAGGAAGGTGTCGTGCTTCTCGGCCGTGCGGCCGGTCAGCGGCTGGAAGACGTGTGTAAAGTGGGTCGCGCCACGGGAGAGGGCCCAGTCCTTCATTGCCGCGGCCACGGCATCGGCGACTTCCGCAGTCGGTTTGTCGCCGTGCTCGATCGTCGCCAGAAGCTGCTTGTAGGTGCCTTCGGCGAGGCGGTCCTGCATCTGAGAGAGTCCGAAAGAGTCTTCTCCAAAAACCTCGGCGAGGTGGTACGGTTCCCTGGATGCGGGAGTCCAGGTGCGGACGGCGTTGACGGAATCAAAGGGCTTCGCGGAGTGGGCCATCGGGTGTCGTTCCTCGTCGTCTGAGGGTGCGTTCGGGTGCCGGTTTTGGCAGTTCCGGCGGGCCCGATTGAACTGGGGGACTGCGAAAGCTACCTGGATTCCGATAAAGGTGCAAAACGGTTGCGGGGAAGCCTGTGAGACCGGCCAAACAAGGGGCCCGGACTGTAAAGTATTATTTACATAATGGAAATCAGAGTTGACATATTGGCTGCACTCGGAACGGCGTTGACGGCAACGGGCAGCCACCCGGGCCAGCCCGCGGCAACTTCCGCCGGTGACTCTCCGTATCTGATGGCATGGCCCCGTGTCATTGGGCCGGAAAAAGCGCGGCGAGTCCGGCGGCGAGGAATTCGCGCAGGAGTCGGACAATGCTACACTAAGATACTGCCGAGCCCGCATTTGGTAATTCTCACACCAAGGGACACTTATGGCGCCGACGCCGACCGCCTCATCTCTGGTTGAGCGATTCAGGCTCAAGGAACGCGGTCGGGAGCGCGGTCATGAGGGCCAGCCGCACACCAGCCAGCCGACGCTCGACAACGTGGAAACGGAGGTTGTGGCGTACTGCGACGACCTCTACGCAAAACGGCGCAACGAGTACCACCGCCACCGCTCCGCGCTTGAGGAACGTCTGCGGCCGCCGCCTGCCAACCGCGGAGCCGACCCTCTGGTGGAAAAGGCCTGCAAGGAGATGAAAGACGCGGTTGCCGAGGAGCGTCCGGACCTTGCAGGGCTGGCCAGGGAGGCGCAACACGCCATCGGCGAGGTCAACCGCTTCAGGCGTGATGAAGCGCGAACGGCCGACGCGGACTTTCCCGAGAGCCGCGCATGGCACTGGGGACTGCTCGTCGCGCTGATCGTTGTCGAGACCCTCGTCAACGGCCTGTTCTTCGGGGCCAACGTGGAGGGCGGACTGCTGGCCGGCACCAGCTACGCGGTCCTGATCAGCGTGGTGAACGTGGGTGTGCTCGGCTGGCTGATCGCCGCCCTGGCGCGCCTGATTCACCACCGCGACCCCCGCCGGAGGGTCGGCGGGTTGGCCGCACTGACCGCGGTCGCCGCGGTCGCGGTATTCTGGAACCTGTTCGTTGCCCACTACCGCGAGGCGCTGCCGCCGGACTATCCGGTGCCACCCGATACGACCGTGGTCGCGCAGTCGGCGGTCCCTCAGGTTCCGCCTGAGTCGTCTCCGGTCGGAGGATCGCCGGCGGGCCAAACCGGCGCCCAGGTCCCGCCCGGCGACTCCGTGCCCGAAACCTGTTGGCGCGGGCCCGACGAGACCCACGCCGACCAGGAGGCTCTCTGCCTCTTTCGGGCAAGCCCATTCGGTCTGACCGGGTTCTACTCGTGGATGCTTCTCCTGATCGGGCTTGCCATGTGCGCGGCGGCCGCGATGGACTGGTTCAAGACGGACGACCCGTACCCCGGCTACGGGAAGCGCGAGCGGCGCCGGCGAAACACCGAGGAACGGCTTCTCGACGACCGTCGCGAGCTCCTGGGGCATCTCAACGGGCTCCACGACGAAGCAGCGCGCAAGCTGCGGAGCGACTTTCGGGACCCGGTCGAGGCGCGGCAACTGGCGCTGGGCGATTTCAACAAGCTCGATGCCCGGCACACCGATCTCGTCGGCTTTGCGCACGACCTCGAGAAGAGCTGCCGGGGTGCACTCGACATGTACCGCACCGCCAACAGGGAAGCGCGAACCTTGCCGGAGCCGCAGATCTGGCAGACCTCGTGGGCGGCCGACTGGGATCTGCCGGAGGCCCCGGACGGGTCGCGGCTGATGAGCGAAGCGGAGGCGGAGGAGCGCAGCCGACTCATGCACGAGGCGCTGGAGCAACGTGAGCGGAAACTGAGGGACTGCCACGATGAGTGCCGCGAGCTTGTGAACGAAATCACAAGGCTCGACCCGCACGACAAGGCCGTGCCGACATGAGGCGACACCGGCGCAGGCGCGCGAACAAGCGAAAGAACCTGGCCGGGGCGGTCATCGGGGTGGTCGCCGCGCTGGTTCTGATCGCCCTGTTCGTTCGTGGCCAGCGCCCGCGGCGCGCGTTCGACGCCGCCAACTGTCCGGAAGACGGCCGGTACGCGGCCCAGATCGCGATCCTGGTGGACCCCTCCGACACGCTGACCAACGTGCAGGAGGATTCGGGCGCACCCCGCGTCCTGGAACTCATCCAGAACGGCGCGCCCGAGACGGCCGAGATTCGGATCTACACCGTCGGGCAGGCAGGCAGGGGCAACACGGGCGCCGTACTCAGGGTGTGCAAGCCCGCGCACCCGGACGATGTGTCTTCGGTCACGGGCAATCCCCAGTTGGCGGAACGCCGCTACCGCGACGAGTTCCTGGCGCCGGTCGAGCGCACGCTGGACGCGCTGCTCAACGTCGCGGGGGACTCGATCTCGCCGATCATGGAGGGCATGCAGGTCGCCGCGGTGGGGGCGTTCCAGCCCCGTGCGGCCGACATCCCCCGCCAGCTCCTCGTCGTGTCCGACATGATCCAGAACTCGCGCAACCTCTCCTTCTACCGCGATCCCGTGGACTTCGGCCCGCTCGCGCGCACCCCGGACTATGGCACCCTCCGCGTCGACCTCTCCGGAGTCGAGGTGTCGGTGTTCCTGCTGGCCCGCCGGGGCCGGGCCGGCCGCATCCAGGGCGGTACGCTGCGCGGCTTCTGGGAGGACTATTTCCTGGACCAGGGAGCGTCGCCGCTCGCCCGGCCGAGATGGATCATGGTGGAAGGATGACGCCTGTCTCCGCACCCCGCTCCACCGCACACGCCGAAGAAACGCGCAGACAGCACCGCGACGCCTGGCTGATCGTACTGGCCATCGGCTGCGCGATCATCCTCTTCGGGAACCTTCTCGGCATCGGGGCCTGGTGGCTCGCGTCGGCCGTCGCCGTGTGCATGGTCATCTATGGCATCGGCATCCAGGTCTACATCGACAACAGCGACGTACCCGGCGACGTCAAGGGCGACTCGATCTACTACCTGGGGCTCCTCTTCACCTTCGCGGCTCTGGTTGCCGCGCTCATCACCTTCGACTGGGGCACGCCGGGCACGGACGGGAGCGGCACCACCGGATCGATCCGGAACTTCGGCATCGCGCTGCTGACGACGATCGTGGGGCTCGCGGGCCGCGTCTGGTTCACGATGTCTCAGGAGTCGCCCGGGGACATCGCGGATACCACCAGGTCCGAGCTCGAAGAGACGGTCTCCCTGATGAAGGAAAGCCTCGACCGGGCGCGCGACGACCTGGACATCATGGCGAGCAAGTTCCGGGACTCGTCCGCGGGTCTCGCGAAGACGGCGGCCACAATCGCGGATAGCACGAAAAGAACGGCGGCGACGTACGAGGCGCTGGACGCATACACCGGGCAGGTTGCCGGCACCGCGGAGTCGCTCACCCATCAAATGGAACAGTTGAAAGGCGTGTGCGGCCTGTGTTCCAGCGCTCTCCTCTCGCTGCAGGAAACCGCGAGAGAGCTCGGTACGCATTTGGACGACGTGCCTGCCCGGCTCGGGAATCATTTCGACAGGGCGCAGGCCCAACTCACGAAAGCGGAAGCCACCTTCGACGGGATCAACAGGGTTGCAGGTCCCGCCGCGGAGAGAGTCGCCGACACCTTGCGGGGGGTGGAGGGCACCGCCGCCGCTGCGTCAGCGCTCGGCCGGTCCCTTTCCGGCATGCGGGGAAGCGCGGAGCAGGCAAGGAAGGCGCTCGCGGGCATCGCCGATGCGGTGGACGGTCAGGAGGCTCTGCCGCTTTGGAAGGAGTCGGTGGACCAACTGCACGAGGGGACGAGGGGTATCCGCGGGATTGCGACGCGCGCCGCCGCGATCAACGCCGAGTTCGAGGAACTCAGCGCATCACTGCGGGCCGCACGCGACGGGCTTGCCTCTATCCCCGGCAGGGCCCGCTCGATCAACGAACAGCTTGGCGAGGCGCTTGACGAGGCTGTGCAGCAGGCCGGGGACCTGTCCGACAAGGTGCTGCGGGCCGCGCGGGCGGACGCGCGGGTGGACGTGCGGGCTGAGCCGGCCCACGAACCGGGCGGTCGGATCCGGCAGGCGTTGGCCGGAACACGGCGAGCCCTGGCAGGGACACTCCGGGCCTGGAAGCGGCTGACCACGTTCCGGCGACAGCACTGACGGGCCCCGACGGATGTTGCCCGCCGAGAAGAAGCACTATCGGAAGGGACTCGCGCTGGGACTGACCCTGGCCGAGACGTTCAGCATCGTCGTCTTCATCCTGTTGCTTGCGTGCGCGGTCCTCCTCCGCTTCGAGCAATTCCAGCGCGACACGGCCGAGGCGCAACTCGATACCGCAAGAGTCGATCTCCACCTCACCCAGGAGATGCTGAACACGGAAACCAGTTCCTGGGGCAACGCGGACGCCTGGTACGAATACGCAAGGCAGCTTCGCGACACGGTGGAAGCGCTGCAGGCCCGGGTGTTCGACGCCGAGCGCGCGCGCGACCGCGCACGCATGCGTGCAGCGCAGGCGGATTCACTGCTGGCGGACAACGGCATACCGGAGGAGTTCGCAGACCGGGCCGCGCGCCTCACGGGCGAACGCGACTCACTGAGGGCGGCCGCGGCCGAGAGCGACCGGCGTCTGCGGGAGGCCACGGCCCTGCGAGACTCGCTTGCACGGCGCCTTACCGACACGGAGAGAGTCGCCGACGAGCTTCGCGACGGTCTCGCCGGCGCCGACGGCCTGACCCCGGAGGAGGCCGAGGACATCATCGGGCAGGCGGCACGGGCCTCCGACTTGCGCGACTCGCTGGACGCCGCCCGGAGGACGATCGGAGCCCTGGACCAGGAGCTCAGGACCGCCAGGACCGAGATGCTCGCGGACCCCGATTCCCTGGTCGACTCGCTGCGGGCCGGCCTCAGCGAGAGCCGGTTCCGCGAGGACACGTTGCGCAGCCGGGTCTGGGATGCCGAACGCGAACGGGACGACGCCGTCGGAAGGGCCGAGTACCGGGAAGCCCAGCTCGAGCAACTCCGTCAGGGCCGCGGTATTGATCCCCCGCCCTGCTGGCTCGATGGCGAGGGCAACCCCGAGTACATCTTCCGGATCGAGCTGACCGACGGCGGCATGCGCCTGTTCGGAATCGCCCCCGGACACAGGATCACAGGCGACCCCGATGCCACGAGGTACGCCGTAGCGATCGAGGAAGGCCGGGAGTACGCCCCGACGGAGTTTCTGCGCCTCACCCAGCCCTTCTACACCCTGGGCGTGTCCCGAACCCAGGCCTTTGGCCCCATGGGATGCCGCTTCTGGATCCGGCCAGTCGACCGGACCGGCGACCGCAAGGACATCTTCCAGGAGCGCCAGGATCAACTGTGGCGGCGTTTCTGGTTTCGGTGGTAGGCATCGGAACTTCATTGAAATCTGATCGCTGAGCGTTCGGCTTTCAATTCTTGCGGGCACGCTGCAACCGCTGGAGGGATCACGGTGAATACTCGCCGCCCCGAGTGCGTATTTCGGAAAGAGACCTGATTCGAAAAGGGCCTACAGAACTCAGGCGCCCGCACGAGAACCCGGAGGACCCGGATGGCCGACTCCAGCGACTGCCAGAGGAGCAGGACGATCGCCCGTGATACCGTCCGCCGGCACCTGAAGTCGTTGCCGCGACGCGGGGGCCCGGGCTTCCTCTCGCTCCTCGCCCTGCTGTTCATCGGGCTCAAACTGACCGGTCACATCGACTGGTCGTGGGTCTGGGTGCTCTCGCCTCTCTGGTTCCATGTCCTGTTTTTCTGCTTGTGGCCGCGGCGGTGGTTGCCTTCATGAAGAAGACGGGCTGGAAACCCTCCGGGAAGACCTGAAAAGTCGCCTAGGGGGTCCGTGGACGACCTCGCGCGAGCACCAAGAGTGGTGAGGCCGCCTACGAGCTTACCGGAGATTCCCCAGCTCGCTTCGCAAACTCCCTATTTGGCCACTCAGGTCCGAACGCACTTGAGCGATTTCCGCGCGCAATTCCTTTCGCAGGTCCGAAATCAAATCGCGCGTTTCGATCCGGGCATCCTGGATCTCGATCCGTGCATCCTGGATCTCGAGCCGGGTATCCTGGAACTCGAGCCGGGTTTCGAGCCGGGTCTCCTGAATCTCGACCCGAATTCCCTGCATCTCCTCACGCAGATCCGTAAACGCCTGGGACAGCGTCCAGACGCCTCCCCCTACCGTGACCGCCACGACCAGGACGAAGTGTCCCAGCTGCACGGGTTCGCTGAGCCTCGGTACGATCGCCGCCCTCACCCCCTCCTCCATGCATCTCCTCCTGCGCTGCCGCCGGGATCCGAAGCCCCGGCGAGCGCACTCCACCGCCCGCACCCTAACTCCACTCGCAACTCAATCGTAAAGGTCCGCGCAACCCCCGGAAAGGGGGAGGCCAACATTCGTCCCACACGGACATCGCGCCGACTCATCGGCGCATCCGAAGGCCGAGGCGACACCCCGAAGGCGCTACTCCTCTACCGTGAAGTGGAACATCATGCCCGCGCTGAGATGCTCCGCGATGTGGCAGTGCAGCATCCAGTCGCCGGGGTTGGACATCTCGACGAGGATGTCCATGGTCGACCCGACGGGGAGGATCGCCGTGTCCTTCCAGACCAGGTTGTCGTTGGGAACGTCGTCGCGGGCGAGCACCACGAACCGCTGTCCGTGCACGTGAATGGGGTGGTTCATGGGGTGGAAGGAGACGGGCGAGTTGAAGACGCGGATCTTCACGAGGTCGCCCCGCTGGAAGGTCCAGTGGATGTCGTCATTCTCGCGGCCGGTGGCGAGGTCCCGCAGGATCCAGGTGACCTGAGTGCCCGACGACAGCCAGTTCATCATGGGCATCGCGTCGTTCCACTCCATGGGAGGGATGTAGAGGGTGTCCATTTCCATCGAGCGGATGATCGGGAGCGGGAGCCCCTGGACCCGCACGGTGGCCTCAAGGGTGTAGTCGGGCGCGCGGCCGAGATGGCCGCGCATGGCCTCGGTCTCGGCCGCCATCCCCTCGATGCCGCGCAGCGTCTCGTAAGCTTCCGTCACCTGGTCGGCGACGGGCGACCCGGCGACCGTGACCAGCGCCAGAGTGTCCACGTGCGGGTAGAACTCGCCCCGGAAGTGGTTGATGGCCTGGATCGTGTTCGCGATCGCCACCTCCCCCTCCTCCGGGAAGACCACGTCCACCACGTACCGCTCGGCCGGCGCGATCACCACGCTCGACACCCACGTCTCGCGCTCGAACCGGCTCACGTCGGACGCGACCAGCTTCACGTGCGCCGACCCGAAGGTCACGTTGAAGGTGCGGGTGTTGGCGACGTTGGTCATGAAGAAGCGGACGACCTCGCCGGGGCGGACCTGGAGCCCGTGTGCCGTCACGCCATTGACAAGCATCACGTTCCCGAAACGCCCCATGAGCGCGTGGGTCGGCGCTTCCCTGCCCCACGGGATGAAGCCCTGGTCGTCCATCAGTATGTCGTCCAGGACGAGCATCTCCTCGCGGTGGGCGGGGCCGTAATAGTCCGGATCGGGTGACGAGACGAGCAGGTTGCCGTAGAGGCCCAGGTCCTGCTGCACGTCCTCGCGCATGTGGGGATGGTACCAGAACATCCCCGCGTCGGGGACATGCAGTTCGTAGGTGAACGACTCGCCGACCTCGATCGGATCCTGGGTGAGCGTCTCGACGCCGTCGAAGCGGTTCTCGAGGCGGAGGCCGTGCCAGTGCACGGTGGTGGGGCTCTCGATCCGGTTGGTGACACGCACCACGACCGTCGAGCCCTGCGGCGCCCGGATGAGGGGCCCAGGGTACTGGCCGTTGTAGCCGTACATGGCGGCCGTATGGTCGTTGAGCGTGCGCCGCACGATGGTGACGTCGACGTTGAACGTGTCGCCCGCCTCGAGGTGCACGACCTCGCTGGGCCGCGCCTCGGGCAGGGTCATCACGTCGATCCCGGCCGCCGCGAGGAAGGGCTCGACCGGGGGCAGTGCCATCTCCAGACCCGGGATCATGGGCATGTTCGGGTCCATCGGGGGCATGCGCCAGCCGCCGTCCATCCCATGCATCATGTGAGCGGCGTGGTCCATCTCCTGAGCGGCCACGGGGCCTGCGGGAAGGAGGGCGGCCGTCGCGACCGCGAGAAGCACGGCGGCCGCGGGCGCGAGGCCTCTGCCGGCCGCGGGCGCTGGGCCTTTGCCGGTCGAGATGACCCGAGTTGCCAACGATGCGTCCGTCACGCCGCGCAAGCCTCCAACTCCGCCAACTGCTCAAGCAGCGGCGCCTTGTCCTCGTCGCTCACCGCCTCCAGCGACACCCGCAACTCCTGCGTGATCTCCGCGCCCGACCGGTCCCACCCCGACCATCTCCAAATCCTGGCCTCCCGCGAGTCCGTTTCGCGGCCGCGTGCGGCCTTGCACGATTCCAGACCGTGGCCAATCACGGTCCGTGCTGCCTCCACCGCCTCGGCGATGTGACGACCGGCCGGAAAGTCGGTCCAGTATCTGGCCAGCCTGTTGTTGACGGCCTCCCTCACATCGCAGGCGAACTCCCCCTCACAGTTGCGAGTGCCGGATTCGCTTGCGTACGCCCACATGATCTCTTCCGCGAACGAGCCAGATCGGTGCTTCTCGTACAGGTTGAGATAGGCCTCGTCGCTCACCGTCCAGGCGTGCCCCTCCTGGGCGAGGCTGACCTCGTCTTCCAGCGCCCTGATCCAGGCCAGCGTCAAGGCATCGGCATCGCGGGGCCCAAGCGGGCGGAGAGCGGCCCGCAACAACTGTAGACGCCTGAGTCCCAGAACAGGAGACGCTTCCACCTCCTCCCGGTACCAGGGGTGCCCGAAAAGGTTGTGGACGGCAAGCAGTTCATCGAGGGTGGGTGACACTGTCGCGGACAGCAGCCCGTCCGCCAGTTGCAGAAAGTGCCCGGTGCCCCTGGCCGGGACCACGTCCGATGACGGTACCCAGCAGCCATCGGGAACGCCGAAGCGGCCCAGCGTGCCGGCCGTGATGCGCGTCCACTGGCCCGCCGACGTGGATACGCCCTGGTAGACGAGGACCAGGTCTCCAGCCTCGAGCATTCCCACGGCATCCGCCGAAGGCTGGGGTGCGGCCCGGCAAACGGTTTCGGCAGGGACCGACGCGGTCCCGTACTGCGCGGCTGCAGGATCCGGCTCCGCGACGACCGCCGCCACCAGCGCAAGGCAGGCGACGGCCCTACTCATACCCGTAGGCGGCGCAGTTTTTCTCTTCGAAGGGGCCGTGACCGGCCATGGTGTGCATCATGCCACTGCGGGACATGCCGCGGATGACGACGGGACCCGTCCACATGGTCGCGCCCGGGTCGAAGGCAGGCTCGAGCGTGACGACCACGAGGAACTTGTTCCAGGCGACCTCGCCGCTGAAGCCCGCCGGGTTGGTCAACTCGCCCGCAAGCGCAATCTGGTCCAGTTCGGGGGTGGTGGTCCACACCACGTAGGTGCCGCCGCGCGCCGGGCCGAGGCGCTCGAAGCGGATGGTGAAGTCGTAGCGATAGCTCCCGTCGGACTCAAGCGCGACGCCGTACGGCGAGGGCGCGAAGTTCACCTCGCCGACGCCCGACGCGTTGCCGGTGCCCGGAACGCGCTTCGTGGAGACCATGGGGAACTGGTAATACTCGGGGCCGGCCCAGCCGGGGCACGCGACGCTCCCCGCCACCTCGGCCGGCGAGTCGGCCACCCGCCAGCCACCCTCGGCGTTCCGGACCGGCGCCGCGACGACGAGCAACGCCGTCAGCGCCAGGAAACCACCCGGTCGTCCGGATCCGGTCATCCTCATCCTGCTCACTCGTCTCCTCCGCTCAGCTCACCGGCCGGCGGATAGGTCCGCGGTCCCAGTCCTGCACCGACGAGATGTTGGGCACGCCCCAGTCCTCGCCGTTCCAGCCGCTGAATCCGTCCATGCGGAAGGTCCAGAGGCCGGTGGACATGTCGCTGACGACGATCAGGCCGTCGGCGTTGCGCACGTCGACTCCGAAGGCGCCGTTGAAGACGGGGGTACGGTCCCTGTTGGGCGGACCGACGTAGGTGTCGTAGTAGCCGACCGTGACCGGGTTCTCGGGGTCCATGAGCGAGAAGATCTGCAGGCCGTCGAGGTAGCCGGACGCGAAGACGTACGGCCAGCGCACCTCGTGGTTGTGGACCAGGTTCTGCCAGTCGGCGGTCCACGCCGAGATGGGCGAGCGGATGTTGGTCACTTCGCCGTCGAGGGCGGGCTGGAGGTCGAAGATCCGGATCGGGGCGTACTGGTACTCGGTCTCCGCGATCACGTAGCGGCCGTCGGGGCTCGGGGTGAAGGTGTGCCCGCCACGCACGCCGCTGACGCCCACCAGCGTGATCCGCAACTCGGGGTTCTCGAGGTCGGTGACGTCGTAGATGTAGTAGCCGCCCGAGCCGCCGCCGTAGAACCGGTCCTCGCCGGTGTCGGGGTGGTATCCGACGTAGAAGTCGTGGTATCCGCGGCCGCCGCGGTTGAACTCGGTCTCCGGCACGGGCACCCGTCCGACCAGGGCGTTCTCGAGGTCGCCCTCGACCACCCGGGCGAGGTCGTAGACGTGGGCGAACGGCCCGCTCACGGTCGAGAAGAGCAGGACCCGCGCGTCGGAGTGCTTGTAGACGAAGATGTTGTGGAACCCGCCCGGAAGGTCGGGCTCGCGGATCCGGGCCACCTCGCGGACGGTTGAGGGATCGGGCAGGCCCGTCACGTCCAGCACCACCGCGCCCATGTCGGTGTTGGGTCCGCCCTGGCCGAACTGCAGCGACTGCACCACGTAGTAGCGGTCGCCGATCTTGAAGTGCTTGACGTCCATGCCGCCGGTGCGCATGTGGAGATCCTGGTTTTCGATCCGCCACTCGTAGATCACCTCGGGGTGCTCGGGATCGGCGATCGAGACGATGTCGAGCCCCTTGGGACCGACATCGCCGTACACCATCCGCGCGACGTACGCGTACGGCCGGTCCAGCTCCTGCTCTATGTCCATGTCGGCCACCGAGAGACGCGGTCCCAGCGGGATGTGCCCCAGGATGTCCATGTTGTCGCTGCCTGGCTTGGACGCGGTCCACTGGGCGTGGGCGGGGGCAGCCAGCGTGGAGAGGCCGGCGAGAAGGAAAGCGGCGGCGGTTAGCGCAGGGAGCGGACGACGGGACATGGCCTCAACCTCCAGGTAGTCTGGGTCTTGCGTGCAATCGGGTGGGTCGGTGAAAACTATGGGAGAGTGAGCGGGCCGAACAGGGAAGGCTACCTCGCACGAAGCGGCGTTATACTTGCTGATTCGGCATTGCGTGCGTGATTAGCAAGGTTAGGAGCCCGTCAACCTCACCACGGTACCCGCTGCACCGCCATCCAGGCCGCCATGACCCCGGTCACGGCCGACATGACCGCATTCCACCCCTTCTCCGACAGCGGCATGCTGCGCGTGGCCGCCAGCGCCAGCACCAGCACAACCCCCGCAACCACGATCTGCCCGAGTTCGAGCCCGATGTTGAACGACAGCAGAGGAAGAAGCAGGTTGCGCTCCTCGCCCAGCACCAGGCGGAGGAAGCTCGAGAAGCCGAGGCCGTGGATGACGCCGAAGACCAGGGCGAGCACATAGCGGGCGGGGCGCGCCGCAACCCGATGCTCGGACGGATCCTCGCGGCGCATGGCTACCAGGTTCGTCACCGCGGCCGCGACGATCGTCACCGGGATGAGGAATTCCACGAGCCCGGTATCGACCCGCACCAGTCGCAGCGTGGCCAGCGCAAGCGACACCGAATGCCCGACCGTGAAAGCCGTCACAAGCACGAGCAGCTCGCGCCAGCGCGGCAGCGAATAGGCCGCGCAGAGGGCCGCGAGGAAGAGGATGTGGTCGTACCCCTGGAGGTCGAGCAGGTGCTCGAAGCCGAGGCGCAGATAGACGGTGAAGGTGGTCATAGGTCAGCGGGGTGTGGCGTGGGGCGGCCGCGGTGAGCCCGCACGGCGGCCCAGATCGCGACCCAGGCCAGCCAGGATACGCGTTCCCCGAGTGTGAGGGTACGGAAGTGCGACCATAGCAGCAGCGGGACGGTGGCCGCCAGCTTGACCGCCGACCCGTCGTGATACGGCATCGTGCGTTCCACCACCGTCACCGCGCGGCGGCGCTCCTCGTGGAGGGCGTCCTCGATCGCGCTGCCGAACTCGCCCGGCGACATCCGGGGCCAGCCCGTGAGCCGCATTACGCTCCAGGCGGCCACGGTGCGTCCCCACCCGTGGTGGTTGGCGCCCGCCACCACCGCCAGGTCCATGCTGTCGGCAAGAGCGAGGATCTCTTCCCGCTCGGCCCGCCCCTGCTCGAGGCCGCGCGGCGCCCCGTCTCTGAGCTCCACTCCGATCACGCCGGCCGGCGACCCGGGCCCGAACGGCACGATTTGGTCGAGCGGGCCGGGGATCGTGTACAGCATGGTGGCGGGCCGTGCGCCGCGGTCGTGCGCGGCGGCGATCGAGTCCGTGACGAGGTGGTGCCAGGTGCTGTCCAGCGCGAAGGCGTAGCGCGCGCGGTCGCCGAGGATGTTCGTGTGGCGGTCGCGCAGCCGCACCTCCATGCCGCTCAGCAGCACGGTGCGCTCGCCGGCGCGCGCCGGGTTGGCGGGCAGCGCCTCGTCCACGCCCGCCCAGGTATAGTGGTCCGTAATGTAGGCCGCGTGGAAGCCGCCGGCCTCGTGCCACGCGCGGTTGTGGGCCGCCGTGAAGAGCGACCACCCGTCGTGGGAGTGGTTGGTGTGCGAATGGAAGTCCACCGCGACGAGATCGGGCGAAGCCAGCCGGATCGCGGCCATGGGGCGCGGGACGAGGGCGGTGGCCGCGTAGACGGCGAGCAGAGCGGCGAGGGCGGCGGCGGCGAAGAGGGCTTCCCGGCCGAGGCGACGGGGGAGCGCGGAGCGGGCGGCGGCGGCGCGTGCGCGCCCGGCCGCGACGAGGCGCGTGGCCGCGTACAGAACGACCAGCGTCGCCAGAACCGCGTAGTGCTGGCTGACCGTGAGCAGGGACAGCGTGTCCCAGAGGCCGAAGAGTGGTGCGCCGATGAGGTAGCCGGGCGGGTGGTGCAGGGTGGCGGGCGGGAAGGGTTGGAGGGTGGCGACATCGCGCAGGGCGGGAGTGGAGGCCAGCGCGGAGACGATGATGAGGAGGCCGACCATAAGCGGTCCGCGGGGCGACCGGATCATTCGTAGGACCAGTTTGCCCTGGGCCCGGCGGCCGCGGCATCGGCGCTTGGCGCCGCGACCCCCTCACACGCCTCGGGCCCGCCCGGCGGCATCTCGACCCGCAGCGTGCATCCGAGCGTATCGAGCACCGCGATCACCTTCTCCAGCCGGACGGTCTTCTTGCCCCGCTCCAACTCGGAAAGAAAGCGGACACCGACGCCCGCCGCACCGGCCAACTGGTCCTGGCGGAGGCCCTGTGCCCGTCTGGCAGCCCGCACGATGCGTCCGATTTCCGCAGGCGTCATCTTGCCCATTCCTTCCCGATCGGGAAAACCGACCCCCGCCAAGCTGATGGCTTCGGGCTTGTTCATCAAGTACGCACTATCCCGAACGGGAAAACGACATCGGCTGGCACTCGCGAACCACACTGGATTTGCCCGAACGGGAAAACCGATCGCTGTCGGCTCGGGGGACAGCCCCAGCCCCCCTTACCTCGCAAACGTATGCGAGTACTTCACCAGCAGGGCGCGCCCGGACGACAGCGGGCGCCGCGGCCCCAGCCCGTCGTCGCGCACGTTGTTGAACCCCTCGTTGTAGACGATCCAGAGGTCGGTGCCTTCGCGGAAGTGGTAGCGGAAGCGCACGTTCACGCTGGTCTGGTCGGTGGCGCTGTTGTACTGGCCGAAGGTGCTCATCGACACCTTCGGGTTCACCGCCGTCTTGACTCTCAGGCTTCCTAGCTGGGCGGTGGTGGCAACCCCCCGGTCGGCGAAGTCCAGGCGATTGACCTCGTAGCCCGCCTCCAGTTCCAGGTACTTCGACACGACCCACACGGGCTTCAGCGACAGCCTGACCCGGGTGCCGTCGTAGAAGCTCCCCGCCGAGGCCTCGAAATCGCCCCTGAGGAGGTCGCTGCGCGGGAATCTGAGCGTGGAAGTCAGTTCGTGGAACCAGTATTCGCCCGACGGAATCACCACGTCCGAGATCGGGAACGCAGAGCGCACGCTCTCGAAGCTCGACAGCGTTCCCACGGTCAGGTTCGACCCATCGCGGAAATCGAACTCGAGCTCGGGCTTGATCTCGCGGGACTCGGCGCTTCCGTCCGCGTTGCGGAAGTACTGGGCCGTGCTGATCTGGAGCGCGCGCGCCAGCAGCGGCGAGGCGTCGTCCCGCAACTGCCGGTAGCGCAGCTGGGCGCCCCCGTAGGTGAAGTCCCTACGCAGCTGGAACCCGAGGCCGGGCAGGTAGTCCTCGCCGGCCCGGATCCCCTCGGCGTAGTAGGAGAACCCCTCGTCGCGGCGGCGCTCCAGCCGGACCCTCCCCAACCCCGACTCCAGTCCGCCGGCCTGATCGGCCGCCTCGTCGAAGGTGTGGGCCCATTGGACGATCAGGTACTCGTAGCCGAACCACCGTATGACCGCATCGAGGCCGTAGGCGGTGTTGTTGCGCCCGGACGACCCGAGGCGGGTGGTCAGCATGCCGCCGACGCTCGAAAAGTCGTCGATGACCTGCTGGCGCAGCCGAAACACGCCGACGTTCTCCGACGACAGATCGCCGTGCGGGGCGGTCTGCATGCTCAGGAAGCCGAAGTCCGTGCCGGCCCAGCGCCCCACGGCCCGCGCGCCCCCGTAGATGCGCACGATTTCGCCCTGGTCCAGCCCGATCCGGCGGCTGTGGAAGAGCCGGTTGAACATGCCGCCCGTGTTGAAGTCGAAGGTCGAGGCGCGCTCCTGGAAGAACTGCCGCTTCTCGGGAAAGAACAGCGCAAAGCGGGTCAGGTTGATCTGCTGATCGTCCGCCTCGACCTGCGCGAAATCGGTGTTGAGGGTGAGGTCGAGCGCCAAGTTCGAGGTGGGCGAGTACTTGAGGTCGAGCCCCAGCTCGGTGGTGGGATCGCGCTCGCTCCGCCACTGGGCCCTGGGCACCTCGGGCGGCTCCGCGAGCACCGGATTCTGCTTGAAGCCGCCCAGCGTAAACGGGGTCAGGTACACCGGCGCGGACTGCTGCACGTCGCGGAGCACCACGCGTTGCGCTCTCGAAGGCTTGGCAAACCCCAGACGTCCCCACCTGGGCTCGATCGGCGGAAAGGTCTGACGCTCGTTCTTGCGGGCCACCGCGCGGTAGAGGATCAGCCCCATCTCCACCTCGTTCCCGGTGACCTGAAAGCCCAGCGTCGAGAACGGAATCCGGAACTCGGCGAACCAACCCTCGTCGGTCTGCGTGGTCACCACGTCCCAGTACGAGTTCCAGTCCCAGCTCATCGGCATGCCGTTGGTGAACTCGGCGTCGTTCGAGATCGTCCTGTCCTGGCGCACTCCCGACGGGTTCACGGTGAACCAGACCGCGGTCTCGTAGTCGTTGTAGCTGTCGATGATCACCGACAGGATGTCGTCGCCGCTGTATTGGTCGCGGTAGAAGGTCCCCGTCCGGATCCCGTCGGGGTCGGAGTCCCACATCCGTCCCGCGACGTAGAGGTAACGGTCGTCGTGCGCCACCCAAACCTCCGTCCGCTCCGTGAGCGCGCCGCCGAAGTTGGGCTGGTACATGTACATGTCGAAGGGCGCGAGTTCGTCCCAAGCCGCCTCGTCCACGACGCCGTCCAGCACGATCTCGCCCGGAAGGCGGGGAATCGTGATGGGGGAGTCGGGGGAGGGTTGCAGAGGGCGGAGTTGGCCGTGCAGGCCGCCCGTCGTCATGAGGAAGACGACGAGGCCTGTGCCCGCCAGGAGGGAGCTTCGAGTCATTGTCGCGTGGTGGTTGACCGTCGCATGGGTCGGGGGTCGGCGCGGGGGAGGTGGCCCCGCGCACCTGTGATAACATACGTCATGACCCATATCCATACCGAAACTGTTGTGGCGCCCGGCGCGGCGCCGACCAGGCAGCTGCTCGTACTGCACGGGATCTACGGGGCCGGCAGGAACTGGGGCAGCGTCGCGCGGCGGCTCGTCAGGGCGCGCCCCGACTGGGGCGTGGTGCTGGTGGATCTTCGCTCGCACGGCCGGTCACCACGGCTGTCGCCCCACACGGTCGAAGCGTGCGCGCGCGATCTGGTGCGGCTGGAGGGACATCTGGGGCGGCGCATGAATGCCGTGCTGGGGCACTCGTTCGGTGGGAAGGTCGCGCTGGTGTACGCGCGGATGCGGTGGGGGGCGGGGGTGGGGGGCCGGGATGCGGGGCGGGCGCTGGCGGGCGCTGGCGGGGCGGGCGGGCGAGGTCGTGCTCCCGCGCAGCGAGGCCCAGGCGGGCGGGCAGCCCCTCCGCCAACTCTGGGTCGTCGATTCCTCACCCGGTACGGGTCGGGCCGGCGGCAGCGCCTGGCGGATGCTGGGCGTGCTCAGGCGGCATCCGGGGCCGTTCGGCAGCCGCGCCGAGGCGGTCGCCGCCGTCGAGTCCCAAGGGTATTCGACGCTGGTGGCGAAATGGATGGCGACCAACGCCGTGCCGACGGACAACGGGCTGGAATGGCGCTTGGATCCGGACGAGATGGAGGCCTACCTGCGGGACTACTTCCGCACCGACGCGTGGGATGTTGTGGTGAGGCCGCCGACGGGCACGGATGTTCACTTCGTGAGGGCGCTGGGGTCGCGGGTGCTCGACGAGGTGGCGGTTGCGCGGATCCGCGAGGCCGCCGCCGACACCGGCCGCGTCTTCCTCCATGAGGTGGACGGCGGGCACTGGGTCAACACGGAGAATCCGGACGCGCTGCACGAGTTGCTGGTGGCGGGGGTGGGCTGAACGCGCTACAGCCCTCGGGCCCGGGCGATAACCTGCGCAACCGTGTCGCATTCGATGATCGCGCGAGCGAGCGCTCCGTCACGATCCGAGCCCGCTCGTTCATCCAGCACCTCGGCGAGTTGCGCGACGCCGCCCGGACCGAACTCCTGGAGCGCCAATTGGCGCAGGAGGGACTGGCGCCCCTCCCGGTGTCCCCTTCGGTGCCCCTCCTGGTGTCCCTTCTCGTGCCCTTCCCGGCGCAGTTCCTCGTCTCGCTTCCGGAGGTTCTCGGCGAGCCAGGTTTCTTCGAATCGCATCATCGGTCAGTTCCGCCTCGCGGAGCATCAGGCCGACATACTCGTAGGCCCGGAAGGACATGTTGCTCACCGGGGCCGACTGGAATTCCAGCGAAAGGTAGACGGGGTGCCGTCCGTGTGTTCGAAGCCGCGCCCTCCACAGCATGTCGGCGTGCCGCTGCCGGAGCGCCCCTCGCTTGACGAAGCTGGGAGACAGCTTTCGAAGGGTCGCAAGGTCGACTTGTTGCGCGAAATCGGGGAGCACGTGGATCAGAGCATCTTCGATCATGACCGGACTTGAGAAGAGCAGCTTGTAGGCTTCGTCGTACTTGGGTCGAGGCCGGTCTGCGGGCATCGGGGATGGGGGCGGGCAAGGGTCGGCGGATTGCGGTATGCGGCGGTGGCGGGCGTTCTCCCGACGCGCGAAGACAATGGTGGGACTCTATGGCGGGCGCTTACATGGCGGGACGGGACTGAATCCCATGCCAGGGTCGGGCATGAACGCATACAAGCGGTCGGGATGGCGCGATCAGCCTGCCCGCGATCGCTCCGCGGTCATCCCTTCCCAAAAGCGAGGGCCCCCCCGCCGGCATCGGCGCGGGGGCCCATGCAGGCTGGCGACGACCCGGCCGCCGCCAGGTCATCGCCGCCCTTCAGTCAATGATAGATCTGGAACCCGAAGTTGAAGTAGCGCGGGAAGCCCACAAACACCTCGGCGTCATCGGCCTTGTGGCTTAGCCGTCCGGCCTCGCGCTCGGCGGAGTCACGGTAGCCGTTGAAGCGCGAGTTGTCCTGCGCGTCCTGGATGTACACGGTGTCGAAGATGTTGAACGCGTGCAGGAACAGGTGCACGTTGCCGCCGAAGGCCGCCGACAGATCCGAGGGAAGCCGGTACGACGTGTGGATGTCGAAAACCGTGTACCCCGGGGGACGCCACGACTGGATGCCCGCTTCCTCGGGGCTCTGCCGCGAGAAGGGGTCGAAATTGGCGTAGTGTTTGCCGAAGGTCTTGCCCACCAGGCGCGCGTACCAACCACCAGCCGGGAACACCGAGAGCGCGTACGCCATCTGGAACTGGGGCGCGTCGCCCACGTAGAGGTCTTTCACATAGAAGGTGTAGTCAAGCGTCTCCGACTGCCGGTCCTCGGCCCGGAAGCTGCCCTCGATGTCGTCCGTGTACTTCCAGTCGCCGTAGGACAGGGCACCGTCAAAGCGCATCCAGTCACTTGCCTGGAAGGCACCCTCCAGCTCGATGCCCATGTGGCGCGCGTCCATGCCCAGCAGGCGGATGATGGCATCCGCCCCTTCGCCGAAGAAATCCCTGGCGAACCGTCTGCCCGTCCGGTCGTTCCACTGGGTGTAGTAGATGTTGGCGTCCAATGAGAACTTCCGATTGAGCGAGCGAAAACGTGTCCCCGCCTCGAACGACGTGAAGGTCTCGTTCTTGGGGTTCGCGATCGGCTGGCCGCTGACGTCGTCGATCACGCCGTCGAAGATCGGCACCTTGGACACGAGGCCGACATTGCCGTATACCGACCACTCGGGGTCCAGGTTGCGCACCGCGCCACCCTTGATCTGATAGCCGGACAGGCCGCCGCTGCTGAGTGTATGGAATCCGCCGGTGGAGCCTCGGGTGAAGAAGTCGATGAAGTCATAGGAGATATGGGAGACCCCTGCCATGCCGTAGAACGAGCCTGCAAGCGACGACTTCTCGGCCTGGACGTGGGCACCGATCCAGTTCACGTCGTTTTCGTTGTGGTAGTGGATCTTGTCGCCCAGTCCGCGGTTGCCCTGTTCTTCGGACCAGAAGTCGGAGCTGCAGCCGCGGAAGCAGTCGTTGTAGAAGCTGCCTCCGAGCAGATCGCGCACTTCGCGGTAGTGCTCGATCGTGGCCGTTCGCCAGTCGAGTCCGATGTTGGCAACCAGCCCATTGTCGAAATCCTTCTGCAATTTGGCGATCGCTCCCCAGGTGTCCTGGTTGTTCACCGAATTGCGGAGAATGCCGTAGGATGCGCCGTCATCGTTTCCGCGGTTGCGCGCGATCGTCGCGTTCCAGTCGGCGAAGCGCTGGCCGTAGGTATAGTCCCAGCGCAGCGACCCGTACGTGCCCGTGCCGCCCCCGCGTCCGCCCGAGTAGTAGGCCACCGTGTTGGCGGTCAGGCCGTTACCGAGGTACGAGTACCAGTTGAGATTGACCTGGGGCTTATGGAAGTAGTTCTCGCGCTCGTTGAGGAAGTTGCGGTCGAAGCGGCTCGATACGCCCGCGCCGGGACCCGTGCTGTTGAACTGGCGCCCGTTGTAGCTGGGGTCCACGCCGCCGACGTTGGGGTTCCAGTAGCGCCCCGCTTCGGTCGAATACCGGTCGAGCCCGGCCGGATCATAGTCGGACAGCGAGGCCGCGAACTCCCTGTCGATCGTGGCGATGTTCAGCTTGTACAACCGCTGGCCGTGGCGCTGGGGCGCTCCGAGCGCGTAGAGTTCCAGCCGGTTGCGGTCGCCCAGCCGGTATTGCGACGCGACGTAGAAGGACCACGCGTCCTGCCAGACGCCGTCGACGATGCCATCGGCAGTCGTACGAACCCCCGCCGCGGACATCGAAAAGTTGCCGACCGGTCCGGTTGCCGCCGTCATCGTCGTCTTCAGGTAGTTGCCGGTGCCGAATTCCTGCTTGAGGGTGTACCCCGGATTCGCGGGACTAGGGTCGGTGATCACGTTCAGCGTGCCGCCGATGGAGGGCGTAGCCAGGTTGACGGCGCTGAGGCCACGCTGGAGCTGGATGCTGGTTGCGACGTCCCCCGCTCCGGCCCAGTTGGACCAGTAGACCCAACCATTCTCCATATCGTTCACGGGAACGCCGTTGATCATCACGGCCGTGTTGCGCTGGCTGAAGCCCCGCACGTTGATACGCGCGTCGCCCGCGCCGCCGCCCTGGGCGGTAGAGTACACCGACGGCGTGACGTTGAGCACCAGGGGCAGGTCACGGGACCCGAGCTGGGCCTGGATCTCCGCCTTCGAGACATCCGTAAAGGCCACCGGCGTACGCCGCTCTTCGGCTCGCTCGGCAAGCACCTCGATGCCGCCCAGCGTGAGGGCCGACGAGGTCATGGCAAAGTCGGCAACCGCGGTGGCGCCGGCCTCCAGTGTGAGCAGTTGGCTGGCGGCCGTATACCCGATCAGCTCCACCGAAATCGTGTATGAGCCGGCGGGCACGCCCACCACGTTGAATCGTCCGGTGTCGTTGGTCAGGCCGCCGTACTGGGCGCCCGTCTGGTCCTGGACCAGCACCACCTGGGCGCTGCCCAGGCCCGATCCATCGGCCGTGACCATGCCGGTGACGGTGCCGGCCTGCTGGGCCTGCAGCGGAACCGCCAGCAACAGCGGAAGCGCCAGGCACAGCGCGTGTGGTGTTGAACGAAGTAGCTTCATTCGGATCTCCCTTCTCTCCCAGTTTCAGGGTGACGGCACCAACGCCCCTCGCGTCGCGTCCCGTCGGCTTCGGCGGTCTCAAGTCCCCTGCCGCAGTGCCCGCGGATGATACCCGGACACCGGAGCGGAAGGGGTCAAGAGACCGTAACGAAATCGTAACTCCGGTTGTTCCACAAAGTGCGGCTTGCGGGTTCGCGTGACAAGACTCCGGAGGGTCCTTTGACGGACTTCGGGGAGGCAGGACGGCAAGCTCCGGGCAACCCCCGCCACCGTTCTCGGAGTCGCTCTGCCGGACGGCTTGAAAGGATCTGGACACGAATCGCGGAAGCGAATAGAATCCGTCCGGCAACAAAAGGAGGATGGATGATATCCGTGCAAGGGATCACCAAGCGCTACGGTTCCATTGTGGCAGTCGACCGGGCCAGCTTCGAAGTGGCGCGAGGGGAAGTGGTGGGCTTCCTGGGACCGAACGGGGCCGGAAAGACCACCACGATGCGCATGCTCACGGGAACGCTGCAGCCCGACGAGGGCACCATACGGTTCGACGGCCGACCAATCTCGGACAACCTGACCGGGGCGAAGGCGCGCGTCGGATACCTGCCCGAAGCGAACCCGCTCTACGACGACATGCTCGTCTGCGAATTCCTGGAATACGTCGCGCGGCTGCGCGGCATGGACGACGCTGCCGGCCGGACAGGGATCGAACGGGCGGTGGAGGAGACGGGCCTGGAGGAGGTGTTCTTCCGGCCCATCAGCGAAATCTCGAAGGGGTTCCGGCAGCGCACGGGGATGGCGGGTGCGATCCTGCACGAGCCCGAGATCCTCGTCCTGGACGAGCCCACCGAGGGGCTCGATCCCAACCAGCGCGTCGAGATCCGGAAGCTGGTCAACTCCCTTGGGGGCGATCGCACGGTCATCCTCAGCACGCACGTCATGCAGGAGGTCGAGGCCACCTGCGACCGGCTGCTGATCATCTCGAAGGGTGCCATCACCGCCGACGGCACCGTGGCCGAGTTGATGGACGCCGGGCGGGGGATCTCCCGGTACACCGTCGAGGCCGAGGGCGATGGGGTCGCCGAGGCGCTGGCGCGGCTGCCCGGGGTCGCCGACCAGGCGATCGAGGCCGTCAACGGACGGACGCGGGTCCGTCTCGAGACGACGGGTGATCACGAGCTTCGTCCCGAGATCTTCAACCTTGCGACCGAGCGTGGCTGGGTGCTCTGGGAGTTGCACCGCGAACGGGCCACGCTGGAACAGGTGTTCCGCGAGCTGACGATGGACGACGGGGGTGAGCCGGAGGACGGCGGGGAGGAGCGGGAGCACGGAGAGGAGGGTGGCGAGGAATGATGAAGCAGATCCTGCTCGTTGCCCGCAAGGAGCTCCGGAGTTTCTTCGACCAGCCCATCGCCTATGTCCTGGCGGTGGCCTTCCTCGGCCTCGGGCTGTACATGGCGTTTCGGTCGCTCTACGCGGTGTCGGCGGCGACGCTCCGGCCGTTCTTCGACCTGTTGCCGTGGCTGCTCGTGGTGTTCGTTCCCGCCGTGGCGATGAAGAGCCTGGCCGAGGAACGCAGGGGAAGAACGCTGGAATGGCTGTTGGCGCAACCGCTGACGGAGACGGAGATCGTCCTGGGCAAGTTCCTGGGAAGCTGGCTCTTCATCCTGATCACGCTCGCCGGCACGCTGCCGATGGCGGTCGGTGTCCTGGCGGCCTCCGAGGCCGACCCGGGCATCATGGTCGCGCAGTATGTGGGCGCGTCATTGCTCGCGGCGCAGATGCTGGCGGTGGGGATCTGGGCGTCGTCCATGACGCGCAACCAGATCACCGCATTCATCGCCGGGGCGTTCACGTGCTTCATGCTGGTACTGATCGGGACGCCGATCGTCCAGATCGGCCTGCCGCGCCTGATCGGCGGCTGGGCGGTCCAGCTCTCGGTGCTCAGCCACTTCGAAAACGTGGCGCGGGGCGTGATCGACCTGCGCGATCTTCTCTACTTCGTCTCCACGTGCGGGCTCTTCCTGTTGCTCGCGGTCGCGGCGCTCGGGCACGAGCGTTTGAGCCGCCAAAGCGAAGCCTTCCGCCGTCTGAGGCTGGGGACCGGCGTCATCGCACTCGGGGTCCTCGTCCTCAACCTCCTTGGGGGACACGTCCGGGGGCGCCTGGACCTGACCCGGGGCGATCTGTTCACCCTCTCGGACGGCAGCCGCGAGATCCTGGGCGGCCTGGACGACATCGTGAACCTCAGCTTCTTCGTGAGCGATGACCTGCCCCAGGAGATCCAGCTCACGGAGCGCGATGTGCGCGATCTGATCGCCGACCTGGAGAACGCGTCGAACGACATGCTCGCGGTCTCGGTGGTCAATCCCGACGACGGGGAGGATGCGGCCGACGAGGCGAGTTCCCTCGGGATCGCGCCGATCGAGTTCAATGTCCTCAGGGACGACGAACTGCAGGTGAGGCGCGGCTACTTCGGGCTGGCCGTTACCTACGCCGACGAACAGGAAACCATCCCGGTGATCGACCGGGCCGACGACCTCGAATTCCGGCTGGTGTCGGCGATCGCCAACATGACCATGGATGAACGCCCTACGCTCGCCTTCATGAGCGGGTTCGAGGCCAAGGACCCGTTCTACTACCGGAGCTTCCGCGAGAGCATTGGCGACCGGTACGGCGTCACGTCAATCGACATCCAGAACGATTCGACGGGTGCGCTGACGCCCGATTCCATCGACGTGCTCGTGGTGGCGGCGCCGGCACAGCCCGTTTCACCCGATGTAGCCGACGCGATCGACGGCTACCTGCGTGCCGGGGGCGCGGCGCTGCTCCTGTTGGAGCGCCACGGGATGAACCCGCAAGCGCCGACGTCGATGCCGATCTTCACGGGGCTGGAAGAATTGCTGGCGGCCCGCGGCGTGGAGGCCTCCGGCGACCTGGTGGTGGACCTGGCGTCGGCCGAGCGCGTATCGATGAGGCAGGGGATCTTCAACGTGATCCGGCCGTATCCGCTGTGGCCGGTGGCGTTCCGGGGCGACGATCACGCCACCAACCGCGACCTGGAGAACGTCAGCTTCGGCTGGGCCGCGCCTTTTACCTGGGAAGAAGGGGACCCGGCGGTGACCGCGCTGTGGAACACGACCGAGGGCGGGGCGCGCAGGCCGCCCGGAGGCCTCATCGCGCCGGGGATGGACCTCGGCGTGACCGAGGATGATCTGGGGATTCACACGTTTGCGGTCGCGGTGGATCCGTCGGCGGGGGACGCGGAGGACGCCGGCGCCGAGGACGAGGGCGGCGGTGAGGACGACGCGGAGGCCGTGGGAGCCACGGACCAGGCGGAGGACGGCAATGTCGAAGCGGACGGCGCCGAGCCCGCTGACCCCGTACCGGGCGGAAGGATCATCGCGGTCGGCGACGCGGACTTCCTGGAAGACCGCTTCGTGCAGTCCAATTCGCAGAACCTGGTCTTTACGGCGAACGCGGTAGACTGGCTCGCCCAGGATGAGGCGCTGATCGGAATCCGCTCGAAGGACCGAACACCTCCGACCCTCGCGTTCGAGTCCGAGGCCGGGAAGAACGCGCTGAAATGGGGCTCCCTGATCGGGGTGCCGGTGCTGTTCATGCTGTTCGGCTTCCTGCGCGTCAACGGGCGGACGACGCGGGCCGAACGCCGATGGAACGAGGCCGCAGAGGAGCGATCCGACGATGAGTGAGAAGTCCCTGCGCGCCTCGCTGTACTTTTTCGGCGCGGTCGTGGCGCTGTACTTGGTGGCCCGGCTGGTTGGTGGCGGAGGTGGAGGCGCGGCGACGACGGACTCCGACCTCGCGGCCGCTTTCGAGTCGATCGACACGGAGAGCCTTTCGGTCGTGGAGATCGCAGGTCCCACCGACGCCCTGCGGCTCGAAAGGGACGGCGATGCATGGACCGTGAACGGGTTCGAGGCGGACTCGAGCGCCGTTGCCCGCCTTCTGAGGGCGATCGACGAGGTGGAAGTGGCCGGCGTGGCCGCCACAAACCCGGCGAATCACGCGCGCCTGGGGATCACCGCCGACAGCGCATGGGCCCTGACAGCCGACGGTGGCCGCACGGTGCTCCTGGGCAAGACCGGCAATCGCTTCCGAACGTCGTACGCCCGCCTGCCGGACGCCGACGTGGTGAGCCTGATCGAGGGAGACCTGCGTTCCGCGGCGGCACGGTCGCTCTTCGATTGGCGCAACAAGGTCGTGCTCGAGGCAGACACAGCCGCCGTGATGAGCGTTCGCGTGACGAGGGATGGTCAGGCGTTCCTCTACGAGCGGCAGGACTCGGTCTGGACGACGGGCGGCGAAGAGGCCGACGCGACAACCGTTCGCAACATACTCCAGGAGCTGGCCGGGTTGCGCGCGAGCGGCTTCGCCCCGCAGGATGCCGAGATGCCGGCCGAACCCGATCGACTCGTACAGGCCATGGACGCGGCGGGGAACGAGGTTGCGGCCGTCGCGCTCGTGGAGGGGGATGGGAATTTCAGGGTCTCCACGCCGGCGAGCTCCTACATCTTCGAGATACCCACCTTCCGGGCCGACCGGATCGCTCCCGCGCCACCGGACGACGGCTGACCGGCGCGCGGCACCAACAAGGGAACAAGCCATGAACCAAAGCCCCGCCTACGACGCAATCGTGGTCGGGTCCGGGGCGGGTGGCGGCATGGCGGCGTTCATTCTCGCCACCTCCGGGCTCCGCGTGCTCATGCTGGAGGCGGGACGGGACTATGACCCGATTCGCGAAACCCCGATGTTCCAGTTGCCCAAGGACGCTCCGTTGCGAGGCGCGGGTACGCCCGAAAAGCCCTTCGGGTTCTACGACGCGACGGTGGACGGGGGCTGGCAGGTGCCGGGCGAACCGTACTCGGTGGCGGAGGGCTCCGAATTCCTGTGGTGGCGCTCGCGCATGCTGGGCGGCCGTACCAACCACTGGGGGCGGATCTCGCTGCGCATGGGCGAGTACGACTTCAAGCCGCGCTCGCGAGACGGCCTGGGCTTCGACTGGCCGATGGACTACGAGGACCTCGCGCCCTACTACGACAGGACCGAGGCGCTGATCGGCGTCTACGGGTCGAACGAGGGGATCGAGAACACGCCCAACTCGTCTCCGGGGGTGCTGCAGCCGCCGCCGAGGCCGCGGGCGTACGAACTGCTCACCCGCAAGGCGTGCCGCCGCATGGGCATCCCGGTGATTCCGGCCCATCTGGCGATCATGACGCAGACCCAGGACGCCGACCGCCTGCCGGGCGAGATCTTCCCCGACAATGACCTGGCCCGGCGCGTGACCGCCGACTCCATGCGCGGGCGCGCTGCGTGTTACTGGGCGACGCCGTGCGGCCGGGGCTGTTCGATCCGCGCGAATTTCCAGTCGACCACCGTCCTGCTGCCGCCCGCGCTCGCCACCGGGAACCTCGAGGTGCGCACGGGGGCCATGGTGCGCGAGGTGACCATGGATTCGCAGGGACGCGCCACCGGGGTCCACTACGTCGACAAGGCCACGCTGCTCGACGAATTCGCCTCGGCGCGGGTTGTCGTGGTCGCCGCGAGTGCCTGCGAGTCCGCGCGCATCCTGCTCAACTCCACGAGCAGCCTCTTCCCCGACGGGCTGGCCAATTCCTCGGGCCTCGTCGGCAAGTACGTCATGGACACGGTCGGCGCGGGCGTGTACGCGCACATCCCCGCGCTCCAGGGGCTGCCCCCGCACAACGAGGACGGCGCGAGCGGCATGCACATGTACATGCCATGGTGGCTCTACGGCGAGCAGCTGGCTGGCCGCCTCGACTTCCCGCGCGGCTACCACATCGAGTTCGGCGGCGGGCGGCGCAGCGCGCCCGGCTACGGCGCATTCTCCGGCCTCGAACCCCTCACGGGAGGCAGCTACGGACAGCAATTCAAGGACGACTGCCGCCGCTACTACGGCAGCTTCCTCTTCTTCGACGGACGCGGCGAGATGATCCCGAACGAGGACTGCTACTGCGAGATCGACCCCGACAAGGTCGACCGGTACGGCATACCCGTCCTCAGATTCCACTGGAAGTGGGCCGACCACGAACTCAACCAGGCCCTGCACATGCAGCGCACGTTCGCCGAGATCGTGGACGAGATGGGTGGCCAGCTGCTGACCCCGGTGGCGAGCAACGGTGCCGACGCGATCTCCAAGGGGGGCGAGATCATTCACGAGGTGGGCGGTGCAGGCATGGGCGACGATCCACGCACGTCGGTGCTGAACGAGTTCTGCCAGTCGTGGGACGTGCCGAACCTGTTCGTGACGGACGGCGCGCCCTTCGTGTCGAACGCGGACAAGAACCCGACGCTGTCGATCATGGCGATCGCGTGGCGCGCCAGCGACTACATTGTCGAACAGCTTCGGCAGAGGAGCATCGGATGAGCGAGGATCCGAAGGGCGGCCCACAGGTGTCCGGAGCCACGCCCGCCGGCGAGTCGGCTTCGGCTGCCAGCGAGTCGGCGTCGGCTGCCGACCCGTCGGCGTCGGCTGCCGGGTTGCCCGCATCAGCAGGTGCGGCCGACGCGGAGGCGATTTCGCGCCGCGGAGCGCTCAAGGTCATCGCGGCCACGGCGGCACTGGGCACCGCAGCTTCGTGTGCGCCTGACGACGTGACGCGGTCGACGGAGTCCGCCCACGAGGCCCTGTCCGGCTTCGAGCCTCTGCCTCCCGCCAACCCTCGCGCCGCGGGCACGCTGACCGATCCCGACATGCTCGCGCCCGTGGTGCCCTGGGATATGGTCCTCACCGAGGAGGAACTGCGCCAGGTCGCGGCGCTGGCGGACGTGATCATCCCCGCGGACGCGGGGTCGCCGGCCGCGAGCGCCGTGGGCGTGCCCGACTACATCAACGAGTTCGTCTCTGCGCCCGCCCACACGGAACAGCTCACCCAACTGCGCGGGGGCCTGGCGTGGCTCAACCGAGTCGCGCGGGAACGCTTCGGCGCAGAGAACTTCCCCGCCCTGCAGCTGGTCCAGCAGCACGAGATCTGCGACGAGATTTGCTTCGAGCCGGATGTCCCCGAGGACCTCAAGCCTCAAGCCCGCTTCTTCGACGCCGTCCGCGACATGTGCGCCACCGGTTTCTGGACCACCGAGGAGGGCATGCGCGATCTCGGCTACGTGGGGAACGTGCCGCTGCCGAGCTTCGATGGACCCCCGCCAGAGGTGCTGGCGCAACTGGGGCTGGAGGGGGACGACCTGGTTTGAGGGGGCCTGCCGAAGCTCGACTCAACTCTCTTCCGGTTCCGTCCCCTCGTTCAGAATCGCGACGTACCGGCGGTACGCAAACAGCCGGCCGCGGCGCCTGCCCGTAACCTCCCCGACGATGCCCTGGTCGACCAGCAGATCCATCGCTGAAGATGCAGCGGAAAAGGAGAGGCTCGCTCGCTCCGAAGCCTCGGTGATCGACAGAATGGGCCGCTCCCGGAGCGCGGCGTAGACGCGAAGGGCGGAACCCGCGCGGCGTCCCAGTTTCTCGATTGCGTTTCTGTCGTTTGCGAACAGATCCAATAGCCTTCTGGTCGTGTTCACCGCCCCCGCCGCCGTGACCTGCACACCTTCCAGAAAGAACTCGAGCCACGCCTCCCAATCGCCGGTCTCGCGCACACGGTCGAGGAGTTCATAGTAGGTGCTCCTGTGTTGCTTGAGGTACAGGCTCAGGTACAGGAGAGGCTCCTGCAATACACCAGCGTGGATCAACTGGAGCATGATGAGGAGCCTTCCCACCCTTCCGTTACCGTCGAGGAAGGGGTGGATAGTCTCGAACTGCGCATGCGCCAGCCCGATCCGGATCAGCATCGGCAAGCCGGCGTCCCGTGCGTGAAGAAAACGCTCCAGGTCGCCCATACAGCGCTGTACCGCCGTGTGGGGCGGGGGCACAAAGGCAGCGTTGCCCGGCCGCGTACCCCCGATCCAGTTCTGCGAACGGCGAAACTCGCCAGGGTCCATGTGGCTCCCAAGCCCGCGCGCAAGGAGTACCCCGTGGATTTCCCGAATGAGCCGGTTTGAAAAGGGGAAGTCCCCGGCAAGCCGAAGTCGGCCATGCTCCATCGCCGCCACGTAGTTCGAAACCTCCACGACATCGTCGACCGGAACACCCGCAACCTCATCCACCTCGTAGAGGAGCAGGTCGGACAAGGAGGATTGAGTACCTTCGATCTGGGAAGAAAGCACCGCCTCCTTTCGGATGTAGAGGTACATGAAGAGCGTGCGGTCAGACAGCAGAGTGGACATGCCGTCCAGCCGGCCGAGGCTGATCGCGGCCGCTTCCAACGCCGACCGCAGCGGCCCCTCAAGTACCAGCCCGGGCCTCGGCGGCAACGGCAGGGGTACGAATGCGTTGACTTGCTCACCATCGGTCACGGTGATTTCGTATTGTCCAGTCGGTCCTCGGTGCATCTCTGAGACTTCCCTTCCGGTTTCGGTTATTCCAGAGAAACGAATAGCAAATTCTGTTATTCTGTTTGGGGCCCTAAAACCTAATAACGAAACCGTCACGGTCGAAAGTGGGGCGCTGGCGACACAGTTATTCTGTTTTCTGCAATAACCCGACCTGACAATTCTGGTTTTCGTCCAAAATCAAAACAAGCTCCTCTGGAAGCCATGACCTTACCCAGCTCGCTACCCCGCCCGACGTCATTCATCCTCCTCGCCGTCGCTTGCGTCGCCGCCTGCGTCGCAATCCCCGAGGAGCCCGAACCGGTTCTGCTCGAGGCCATCGACTGGTACACCGGCGTGGCTGGCTCGGTGGACAACGACCGCGCCCGCGAACTGCTCGAGCAGGCCATCGCGGGTGGCGGCCCGCTGGCGATGATGTGGCTCGCCCGAGTTCATTCGACCGGACGCATGGGATTCCCGCGCGACGAGAAACAGGCCCGCGACATCGCCGCCGGGGTGATCCGGGAGGTGCAGCGCGCGGCGGAATCCGGCGTGCTGGAGGCGGTTTTCCTGATGGGGACGGCCTACGACGAGGGGCTGGGGAAGCCGGTCGATCACGCACTCGCGGCGGTATGGCACCGGCGGGCGGCCGAGCGCGGCCATGTCCTCGGTGCGCACAACATCGGCAATCAGTACAGCGAAGGACGCGGCGTGGCAGAGGATCCCGGGCAGGCGGTGGTGTGGTGGACGCAGGCCGCCGAACAGGGTGACGCGATCACGCAGCTCCGCCTGGGCGAATCCTACGAGGCCGGGCGTGGCGTGACGCGTGACCTGGATGCGGCGCGGGATTGGTACGCGCGGGCGGCGGCAGCAGGGAACCGGGAGGCCGAGGAGGCGCTGGAGCGGCTGGGGAGCTAGGGTCGAAAGCCCCACACCGCCCGCTGAAGGGCCCGTAAGACCATGCCGCGGTCCCCCAGGCGGCGGCGCAGCTCCCGTTCGAGCCCTGCAATGGGATAGAGGTTCTGAGGCGCACGGTCGTCCTTGTGCGGCTCGGAAGCGAACCTGGGCAGCGCGGCACCGGTCGCGTCCGCAATCCTCCTGACCTTCTCCAGCCCGCTTTCGGACCACGCCTCGCACCGGACGATCCCGGCCCAGGGATGTCCGTCCGCCTCGCTGAGCCGCATATACCACGAATAGCGCGTCCATTTCGTCTGGATGAGAAACACCGGAGTGCGTTGTCCGGGTGCCAGGGCTGCGACCACTTTGCGCGGCCCGACGGGGAGGTATTGGACGCGATGGCTCTTGACGTAGCCGACCGCTCCCTGAATGCGCTGTCGGCCCCTTAGCGGACCGTCCAGGACGATCAGAGCGTCGGGGCTGCCAGCCGGGCCGGCCACCTCGACCTCCAGCAGTCCCATGCGCTCCTGCAGACCGTTGACCAGCTGCTGGATATCGTCCTCCGCCACGGGGCACCCCGCAAAGGTGCCGGCGCGGGTCGCAAGATCGGGAACCGGAGCCAGTGCGAAGAAGCCGCGGCCGACCTTCACCGCCCGTATCTCCGCCTTGCGGTCGCATCGGACTACGCCCGCCGCGTAGGAGGCGCAGATCCCGAGGCGAGCCTCCCCGTCTTCCCCGGTTATCCAGATCCTGGCTTCGATCCGCCGGACCCCGTCCACGAAGTCGACACTGGCGGGCATCCATGCATCCGACCCCGGATCCACGGGACGCCATTCATCCTCCGGCACCTCTGCGCCTGCGTCGACCTGGGCTGCCGGCATCTCATCCTGATCGCCCTCTACCGGGGCGCCGTACTCTGGCGACCACCCCTCGATCGTTAGCCCCTCAACCCGTCGCACGCTCACGTCTCGACCCTCTCCACCGAGGACGCGTTGCCGACCTTCCGCACCTGGTACTGCACAGGGATGCGGTCCGCCAGTTCGGGAACGTGCGTCACCAGGCCCACCATGCGTTCCGCGCCGAGTTGCTCTATCGTGGCGGCCACGACGTCGAGCGTCTCCGAATCGAGCGTGCCGAAACCCTCGTCGAGGAAAAGCGCCTCCAGTTTCGAGCTTCCCCTCGCGGCCAGGCTGGCAACCTGTTCGGCCAGCGACAGAGCGAGGGCCAACGAGGCGAGGAACGTCTCGCCCCCGGACAGCGTCTTCGCCAGCCGCGGTTCGTCAGCATTCCGGTGGTCGATCACCAGGAACTCGTTTCGGTCGGAAAGATCGAGCGAGTACTGGCCGCTCGACAGTTCGCGCAGACGCGCGGTGGCACCCTCGACGAGCCAGGCGAGGATCTGGTTCTGCATCCAGGCGCCGAACTTCCTGGCACCGAGATGGTCGCCGAGATCCTTGGCGATACGGGCTCGGGAGCGGGTTTCGCCGGCTTCCGCTTCAACGCGCTTCCTGTCAGCAGCAGCGGTGTGAAGATGATCGAACTCCTTGCGGGCCGCGCCCAGTGCTTCCGAAACCTTTCGCCTGGGGTCTTCGCCCAGATCGAGGGAGAGGCCATCCTCCGTGCAGCGTGCCCGGATCCGCGCATCGAGTCGACCCTTCTCGCGGTCCGCGGCCGCGCGATCGGCATCGGCCTGGGCCATGACCGACTTCGTTGCCAGGTGGGTGCGTTCCGCCCACTGCGACAGGGTTTCCCAAGAGCCGGTCAGGTCTGTCTCGGCGAAATCCGGCGGCCGCATCTCGGCGACGGAATCGCGAGCGCCGTGGTACTCTCTCCAGACCCCGCCGAGGCGTGACTTCCAGCGTTCCAACGTCTTCGAGGCTGTTTCCTGCGTCTGCCGGGTCGACTCCTCCTCGGCTCGGGCCCGGCACACCAATTCGTCGGCCGCGCGGATTTCGTCCAGCAATCTTTTGGTTTCTTCCCGGGATCGTGCCGTCGCCAGGTCGCTACGCAGGGTCGCCGCGAACTTCTCCTGCTCCTTAAGCGTCGCGTCGGCGTGGTTGGCTTCACGCGCCCGTTCGGACCACGCGGTCACCGCGTCATTCAGGCGCTTCTCAAGACTTTGGACCCGCTTCTCGGTCTCGTCGACCTCGGCAATCCTGGCGGAGATCTCGGTTGGGGCAGGGGCGTCCGCGAGGGACTGCGCGAGGGAGCGCGCCGACTTCGTCTGCAGTTCCAGGTTGGTGGTGCACGCTGTCCGCGCCGCGGCACAACGATCCCGCTCCGCGGCGGCCTGTATGGACGCTTCCCGTGCCGTGGCCCGGCGGGTTCGAGCGGCGTCGAGGTCGGCGGGGGCGGCGCGGTCGGGCAGCCGCGCGACGGTCTGGAGGCAAACGGGACAGGGCCCGCCTTCCTGAAGATGATGGGCCATGTCGGCCGCGCTATGGGCGGTGCGCAACGTCCCAAAGGCCTGCGCCGCCGTTTCCAGTTCCCGATCCGCGTCGGTCTTTTTTCGCTCAGCCGCATTGTACGCCTGTTCGGCCCGGGTCAGTTCGCTCCGCACGCGCTCCAGTTCGTCCTCCAGCTTGCGGAACTGCTCGTGCTTCTGGCCAACGCTCTCCAGTTCCGAACGCTCGGGCAGCTCCTTCAAACGCAGTCTGGCGCTCTCGAACTCTTCGCGGATGGCCACCTTGTTCGTTACGGCCTCCTTCACCGCCTCCGTCGTCCCCTCGAAGTCAAGTCGGGTCCGTGTAATCTCCGCTTCCCTGCGCTCGAGTTGGTCGCGCATCTCCACCACCTTTTCGATGGCAGCCTTCTCAGGCAGACCCGCCCTGGCTGACCCGGCATCGCGCAAGCGCCGGGCGGCGGCGTTCCACGCCTCGGCGGACTGCTGAAGCTTCTGTTCGGCCTCGCGGTGGCGGGTTGCCACGTCGGCAGTTCCATCCGGGACCCGGACCCTGGCCAGGAGATTCAGCTGCGCGGCCGCCTTCGTCGACCGACCGGCGGCGTCCTGTATCTTCGAGTCAAGGTCGCCAAACTGACCGGCGGCTTCGTCGACATGCCTACGGAGCCGAGCCAGCACCCCGACCCGGGCCTTGGCTGCCCAAACGGCATCCTGGGTCGCGTTTGCGAACACCGAATCCAATTGCCACTGCAGGTTGTCGGCTCGTCCCTCCTCGAGCTTCCACCGCATGTTCGCGGCCTTGCGCAGGCGCTCGTACAGCCCCAGTCCCAGCAACCGCTCAAGCAGTTGCTTGCGTTCACCGGGCTTCGAGCGAAGGAAGGCCGCGAAATCACCCTGCGGAAGCACGACGCACTTGGTGAAGTGGTCGAGGCCGAGGCCGATCACATCGTTCTGGACGCACGCCGACAGATCCGATTCCGTGGCCGCCAGCGTCTTCACGGGTTCGCCATCGGAACGCTCCTCGAGGCGGGCCTCCCGCGTGGTGGCTCCAGTTGCGGTGCGCTGCACGACCCTAACCGCTGTGTATCGCTTGCCCCGTGCCTCGAAATCGAGCCGTACCCGGGCGCGGACCTTCCCCTGGCTGATGACGGGCGCGATCAGGCTGACGTGGTCATACCGCGGTACCGATCCGTAGAGGGCGAAGATCATCGCGTCGATGAGGCTGGATTTCCCCGATCCTGTCGCCCCGGTGAACACCAGGAGGTTGGTGTCGGCAAAGTCGACGACCGTAGGCTCGCGGTATGACGTGAAGCCCTCCAGCTCAAGTCGTAGCGGACGCATACTCGTCCTCGAGCAGTTCGCCGAAGAGCTTCACGAGTTCCTCGCCCTCGATGCCGCGCTCCCTGATGTAGCGCTGGAACTGGGTTTGCGGATCGCGCAGTTCACTCGGGTCGATCGTCTCAGGTTCGGCCGCCGTTTCCCCCGGCCGAGACACGATCACGTCCACCACCTGCGGGAACATGTCTCGCACCCTCTCCGCAAGGCCGGGCAAGGGTGCCTCTTCGACGATGACGCGCAGGAAGTCGTCGCCGGTTGTGCCGGCCAGCTGTTCGAGTTCGAGGCTGCTGCCGCGGATGGTCGTGAGCGCCCGCCCCGATTTCAGCGGGACTCGCTCGATGCGCGCCGGTTTCCCGGTCTCTGCCTCGATGAGGATGACACTGTGCTCGCCGTGAGCCTCCCCGAAGTCGAGCGCAAAAGGCGAACCGGCGTACCGGATGGGGCAGCGTCCGGGGATTCGCTGGGGCTTGTGGATGTGTCCCAGGGCAACGTAGTGGGCCTCGACCGGGAAAATGTCCGCGGGAACGTAGTAGTCGAAGATGTGGGCCGTGCGTTCGCCGCCACCCGCCATAGCGCCCACGACGGTCAGGTGGGCCACCACCAGGTTGACCGTGTCGGCCGCAAATCCGGTGCACAGGGCCCGTGCGATGGCACGGCAGCGATCAGCGTACTCCTTCTGGTGGTCGTCGGGGTCCCCGGTCATCAGGGCCTCGGCCCGGACGATCCCACGCTTTGACTGGAAGGGGAAGAGCGCGATACAAGCGGTCTCGCCCGACGCGGTGGCGAGGTGGAGGACGCCACCCTTGTCGGGGGGCGTGACTCGTGAGGCGGCGGTGATGTCGGCCAACTCCAGCAGAGGACGAACGGCACTCAGCCGGCGCGGGTTGTCATGATTGCCGGCGATGACCACGACCTGCGCCCCGGTTTGGGCCAGGCGCAGCAGCGCGTCATAGACGATCTGCTCCGATTCCGGGGTAGGGACCGCGCGGTCGAACTGGTCACCCGCAACCAACACCAGATCGACCACCTCTTCCTCCGCGATTGCGATGATCTCGTCCAGGACCGCCCGGTGTTCGTCGGCACGGCTGCGACCGCGCAGGGTCTTGCCAACATGCCAATCCGCGGTGTGAAGGATCTTCACCCTGCGCGTCTCACTCCAGTCCTTCGAAGGGATCGCCGATATCTTCTGGACCGCCCGACCCCGCCACCGCTTCGTCAGGTCGCGTGGCCCACGCCGGGAAGGGGAACTCCAGCACCAGCGGGACCGGCAGCTCTGGTTGCGACAGGATCATGGTGCCGGGCTTGGATATGGTCGCGCGCTGGCGGTGCGCCGGCGGAAGAAACGCGTATTCCGGGCGCCCGGCTTCGGCGCTGTCCAGCCGCCCCACCACGCGCAGCGACGAATTGGCGATGACCCGCCGCTCCACTTCGCTGGCAGTCTGCTGGGCGCCGATCAGGATCACGCCCAGGGAGCGCCCCCGCTCCGCGATGTCGAGTAGAATCTCCTTGATCGGGCTGCGGCCCTCACGCGGGGCGTATTTGTTGAGCTCATCCAGCACGACGAAGAGAAGCGGCTCGCGCGATCCGGTCTCCTCCTTCCGCTGAAAGGTCTTGCGCAGCACGACGCCTACCACGAAGCGCTGCGCGCGACGCGACAGCTTGGCGATGTCCACCACCGCCAACTGCTCCTGGAAGTCGAGGCGATGCTTGCCGGGGTTGGGCACGTCGCCGCGCACGAGATGCCGCACATCCTTCCGCGCCGCGTGGAGGCGTCGAACGAAGGCGTTGATTGTACCGCCGCCGATTGCCCGCCCTGCCCAATCCCCCTCATCTCCCTCGACACGGTCGCTGATCGCTTCGATGAGTTGTCCGAAGGTGCGGCAGGTCACGCCCCCAACCCGTACGCCGCCGTCGCCTGCTGGCCTGGCCTCGCGGCGCAGCTTCGCAGTGACGTTGTGCACCACGATCGTGTACTGCTGCCGGTCGTCGTCGGCGTCGGCGAAGAGGAAGGGAAGGAGTTCATCGGTGCAGAACTCCTCCAGCGTCCAGAAGAATGAACTGACCCCGTCCGCACGGCTCCCCGTGCTGGGCGCGGCCGAGGGGTCGCCCTGGCGCGGCGGAGCCCAGAGTTCGACGCTGTCGAAGGGCTGGGCGGGTAGACCGAGTGCCGCATAGCGCCCCTGCTGCTCGCCGTCGAGGTTGCGGTTGGCACGGTCCAGGAAGAGGAGGTCCTCGCCCTTCACGTTGAAGATCAGCGCCCTGGTGTTGTGGGTGCCGCCACCCAGCTGCCCCGACGTGAAGAGGCTGTGGAGGAGGAAGACGGCGTAGCTGGTCTTCGTGGCCACGCCCGACACACCGCTGATGTTGACGTGGGCGCCTCGCGTCCCGTCCAGGAACTCGAGGTTCGCGTGGATGATCTCGCCGTCGCGCGACAGCCCCACGGGGATTTTGCGTTTCATTCCGTCGAAGAACAGCGCCTGATCGCGCGCGTCGCCCGTGGCCTTGCGCACGACCTCGCCGGGAACCGGCGCGACGTAAACCTCCGGCTCGAAGCGGGTCGCCAGCACCCTGGCCGCCTCGGTGACCTGAGCGGGCAGCACTCCGTCCTCGATCAGGAAGACGTCGCTGTCGAAGCGGGCCCCTTCGTGCCGGGCCCGAAGGTCGGCGACCATCCCGTAGATGCGGACTGGCTGGCTGCGTCCCGGGAGTTTTCTCTCAAGGACGAGTACGTCGTCGAGCTGAAGGAAGCAGCCCTCACTGACCGCCACCCAGAATTCGAGGGGCGTGGCCGGATCCGTCCCGATCACCCGGCCGATCGGAGGGGAATTGGGTTGTTCACTCATTATTCGGCCCACAACTTAAGCCAACGGCCCCGGACCGGCATCAACGCCGGCCCGGGGCCGCGTCTCTAAGGTGCCCTGGGTCCGAAGTCCCTGGGGAGCCCGTGAGGTCAGCCTACCAGCGGTAGCCCAGCCGCGTGTAGTAGAAGCCGCCGTTGAAGCCGAAGGGCGTGAACTGGCCGTAGGTGTTGCCCACGCCGGCCGCGGCCCCCGGATACTCCTGCGGGAAGGTGTTGAACACATTCTGGGCGCCCACGGTGAGCGTCCAGCTGTCCGAGAAGGTGTGGGCGGCCTCGAGGTCGACCAGGTTCCGCGACGGGTAGTCGATCGTGTTGGCGGAGCTGCCCTCGTAGTACGGCTGCTCGCCGTCGTAGTAGCCGCCCCAGTGGCTGATCCGCGCCAGCACGCGCGTGCCGCCGACGAACTCGTGGTTGACCGAGATGTTGCCGCGCAGGTTCGGCAGACCTTCCTCCAGGATGCGGATACGGCCTGCGCTCAGCGTCTCCGAGTTGAAATCCGTAACCACAGTGCGATTCAGGTTCCACGCGGTGCTGAAGGTGGTGGCGGAACCGTCGCCGGCAGCGGCCCGGTACGCCGCTACCCAGTCGATTCCCTCGCTCTTCGTCGAGAAGTCGTTGATGAAGAAGCGGAACCGGGCGAGCACGCCGCCGGGACGGATGATGCCCTCGGCGAGCAGCCGGTCAATGTCAGCGGGGCCGAGCTTGAAGTCCTGGGTGAAGGTGAGCCGGTCGGACATGCGGATCTGATAGGCGTCGAACGACATGCTCACGTTGCCGCTCTCGACCACGCCGCCCAACGCCAGGTTGACCGAGGTCTCCGGCGTCAGCGGCTCGCCGCCGAACTCCCTCCCCAGATCGGAGGTTGACGGGATGGTCCCGTTGTTTGTCAGGTCCATGATGGCCGGATCGTAGATCGTGGAGATGTTGAAGGCGTTGGACTGACCGGGCGTGGGGGCGCGGAAGCCGGTGCTGGCGCTCATCCGCAGCGCGAACGCCTCGGACAGGCTCACGCGGGCGGCCACCTTGCCGTTGATGGTGCTGCCGAAGTCAGAGAAGTTCTCGAAGCGGCCCGCCACCCCGAACGTCCACGCGCCCTCCGGCTCGCGGATCTCCAGGTCGCTGTAGACCGCGAAGTTGTTCCGGTTCCAGACGCCCTCGGTCAGCGGACCGAAGCCCGTGAACCCGTTCGATCCCGGGGTGAAGCCCTGCTCGGCCAGCGGACCCTCGGTCCAGCTCGCCCGGTCGCCCGGGACGATCTCGAATCTCTCGTTCCGGAACTCCGCGCCGCCGGCGAAGTTGACCCTCTCGTTCACGGCATAGGCGAGGTCGACGTTCAGGTTGGTCTCCTGCTGGTCGTAGATGCCCGGGTGGAAGTACGGGGTGCACGGCTGGTCGGGGACGTGCGGCGAGAGCTTCTGGTCGGTGGCGCAGGGCTGGTCCGGCCCGAGCGACGAGTTGACCGTGTTGTACATGTAGAAGTCCATGTTCGACTTGCCCCAGGCCGCGCTGGCGTCCCAGGACAGCTTCTCGCTCGCGCCCTTGAGGCCCGCGACTGCGGAGGCGTCCAGCACGTTGGCCCCGAACTGTGGCGTGAATCCGCCGGGGAACATCTTCTGGAAGGTCCAGCAGTTGGGGTTGGCCAGCAATTCCTGCCACGCGGCCTGGTCGGTCACCACGCCGCCGGAGACGGCCACCCTGGGGCAGCCCGCCGAGCCGTCGAGCACACCGTCCTGCGCGTCGAGCAGGTCGCCCACCAGCAGGAAGTCCCCGTCGTCGTCGCTGGTGCCGAACACGCCGCTCCGGGTGTTCGGGTTCCGGAAGTAGAAGCCGCCCTCGACCGTCTTGCTGACGTAGTTGCCGTGGCCGTAGAACTGCATCTGGTCCCCGAAGACGTAGCCGGTGTTGGCCCACAGCTTGATCTCGTCGGACACTTCGGGCGATCCCCAGATCTGGGCGGGATCCCGCACGCTGTTGTTCCCCTGCACGTTGATGAGTGCGATTGCGTCGTCGCGCTGGACGCTGCGGTCGGTGGGAAGCGCGTTGCCGTACTCACCGGTCAGGTTGAGGAATCCGGTCTCGCCGAGCGGGAGCCCGATGTTGCCGGACAACGTGTACATGTCGCCGTCGCCGGGCAGGACGCCACGGTCCACCCGGTTGCTGGTGTCACCGAAGAGGTGCCCGCCGCTCTTGAACTCGATCGAGCCGCCGGAGCGGTCGTTGCGGAGCACGAAGTTCATCACGCCCGCGATGGCGTCGGAGCCGTACTGGGCCGCCGCGCCGTCGCGCAGCACCTCGGCCTGCTCGAGCGCCAGGCCGGGGATGAGCGCGATGTCGGGACCCTGCGAGCCGTCCGCGAGCCCGTTGCCGTACCAGGTGATGACGGCCGTGCGGTGGCGCCGCTTCCCGTTGATCAGCACCAGCGTGTGATCGGGAGCCAGACCGCGCAGGTTGGCGGGCCGCGCGAAGGTGGCCGCGTCCGAAATCGGCTGAATGTTGACATTGAACGACGGGACCACGTTGCGCAGCAGGTTGGCGAAGTCGGTGTCGCCCTGCTGAACGATGTCCGTCGTCGGAATCACGTCGACGGGCACGGGCGATTCGGTCACCGTACGTGGTTGTGCGCGGCTGCCGACGGCGACCAGGCCTTCGAGTTCCAGGGCGGCCGTGATCATGGCCGCGTCGAGCCGGGTGGTCTGGCCTGCGGTGATCGTGACCTGGGTCCGGTAGGTCTGATAGCCGATCAGGATGATCGCGACATCGTGCGTGCCGGCCGGAATGTTCGAGACCGTGTAGCTGCCGTCGGCGCGGCTGTTGGCACCCAGGTTGAGATCCGGAAGTGATACCTGGGCGCCCGCCAGAGCGGCGCCGGTGCCCTGCATGGTCACCGTGCCTTCGAGGGTTCCCTGTTGCGCGAGGGCCGCCGTGGGCAAGATCAGAGCGCCGAGCGCCCCGAAGAGAAGCAGTTTCTTCTTCATTTTCAAACCCATCCCTTTCCGCGGAAGGTACGTAGCGTCTCGCAGAACCGGCCCATGTCCTCGGGCAGGCCGAACGATAACCGGTTCCAATCAAGCATCGGAGGGAAGTCCCTTCCAACCAGGAATCCCTCTTCCGCCATGCGATTCCGATAGGTGGACAGGTCGCCGCTGATCCGGTGCATCAGGAAGTTGGCCTGGGTGGGCATGTACTCCAGCCCGAGCTCGTCCAGGGTGGTTTCGACCATTTCCCGCGACTCCCGGTTCACCTCACGGCTCTTCGCAATAAGCGCCTCGTCCCGGAACGACGCACCCGCTGCCGCGATGGCCAGCTGGTTTGCGTTGTTTCTGGAGGCAAAGTCCATCAGGCGCGTGGCGGTGTCGGGGTGGGCGATCCCGTACCCGATGCGAAGCCCGGCCAGCCCGTAGATCTTCGAGAAGGTCTTCACGACGACCACATTGCGCTTCTTCGCAATCCACGGAAGCGAGCTCCACATGCGCTCGTCATCGACGTACTCGATGTACGCCTCGTCCGAGAGGAAGAAGACGTGGTCGGGGGCTTCGGAGATCCAGGCGTCGATCTCCGCGCTGGGCGTGATCGTCGCCGTCGGGTTGTTCGGGTTGCACAGGTAGACCAGGGCCGGGCGTCCCGTGCTCTCGGCCGCCTCGCGCATCCGCCCGATGTCGTGCGCGTGGTCGGCCGTGAGCGGCACCTTGACGAGTTCGTAGGCCTCGGTGCGCTGGTAGTTCGTCACCGCCTCGTAGGTGGGATCCGCCATGACGAGCCTGGCGCGCGGCGCGGCATACGCCTGCACGACCATTTGCAACACTTCCGCCGACCCCGTGCCGATCACGATCTGGTTCTCCGCAACCTCATGGGCTGCGGCCAGCTTCGAGACGAGCTCCCCCTGCTGGTCCGACGGGTAGCGGTTGGCGAGCACGATGGCTTCCACGAGCGCATCCTTCGCCGCGGGCGATATCCCCAGCGGGTTCTCGTTGGAATTGAGCCGCACCGCCCCGTTGCTCAGCCTCCGCCCCGGAGCACCGACAAGTCCCGCGAGGGGGCTCCCGAGTCCCCCGAACGCATTGGCGCCGGCTACGACGCCCGAGACCGCTCCGGCCCTGATGAAGAAATCGCGTCTACGCATGTGCGCCTCCCGGAAAGAGGGGTTGAAGAACCTTAACAGTTGTCCGAAAAAGTCGCAATATGTCCGATTTTGTCGCATCCTGACCGAAATTGTCGTAGTCGGCAACCGGGATCGGGGGCTACGTTGCTCGTCCGCTGCCGGTCACGAACAAATATCGTTGGAGAAGCGGGACTGCGCCAGCGAAATGCGACGAATACGGCCACAAACCTGCTTGTCGGCGTCAATTCATGTCCAGCAACAGGTCGCGGATACCTGTCATCTCCCCCCTCATCGGTTGCTCAGCCTCCCGCCGACCACGGGGGCACCACGCCATTGACGCGAGCGTACGCGATCGACTGGCCCAGATGCTCATGGCAATGAGCCAGGGTGAAGGTCATCGCCCCACGCACGCTGGTCGCGCCGAACAGGTCCACGCCTTCTCCCCAGCCGTCATCGGCGGTCGCCTCGAGCGCTTCGCCGATGTAGTCGAAGGACGCCGCGAGCGCCGCCACGACGGTCGGCTTGTCGGTGATCGACTCCGCGTCCTGACCGTACCAGGCCTCCACCCCCGCGGGCGGATCGGTGCCCATGACCCGGGAGACCAGTCCGATGTTCGCGGAAGCCACGTGCATGTACACCTCGGAAACGGAACGCACGCCTTCGCCGGGGCGCCATCCGTAGGCGGACTCGGGCATGGCCTCGGCCAGGCCCACGTACTTGCCGCGCAGGTTCGCCAGGTCCCCCAGCAGTTCGGACTGAACGGTGGACTGAGCGGCCGCGGATTCGTCCCCGGCGGCCATCTCGTCGGCGGCCTCCGCGGCCTCCCCATCGCCGCTGCCGGCCGGGGCGCACCCGGTCAGCGCAAGGGCACAGATCGCCGCGAACACGGTCGGATACATCCCCATCGGATACTTCGTCTTCATCATGCCGCCTTTCATCTTTACGAGCGCGTCCCGGGTCGGCCTCCTGAGCCGAACAGCGTCCGGGCGTCCCCACCACTGACGGTCAATAGACAGCGCTACGTCGCCGCGTGCCACCACCTCGACGGCTTCAGGCGCTTCCCACGGCCGCTGACGCGGTCCAGCCAGAGGGCCACGCGCCTCAGCGGGGTTCCGGCCAGCCACCGCCATACCCGGTTCGGCCAATCGCGGAAGTCGCGGTTGTAGGGACACACGCGCACGCAGATCGAGCAGTCCGTATTCTGGTTTGCCCAGAAGCGGAAGCACTTCTCGGCGTCGGTGGTCCACTTGCGGATGCCCTGGATGTTGGACCGGTTGTGCACGACCCTGGACGGGTCGCCCCCGTCGATGGCCCTGGCCGGACATCCTTCGGTGCAGGCACGGCAGATGTCGCACACCTCCCGGACGCCGAAGCGCACCGGCCGGTCGTGCGCGAGAGGCATGTCCGTGAAGACCTTCCCGATGCGGACACGGGGTCCGAACTCGCGGGTGATCAGGAGGCCGTGGCGCCCGTATTCCCCCAGTCCGGCCTTGATCGCCAGCGGGATGACCAGCGCGGAATCGTTCATGCTCGCAACCGCGCGATACCCCAGGTTGGTGACGTACTGGGCAATGGCCAGGAGGACGATGGTGTCGCGCGAATAGGTGGCGCCGGTAGCCGTGCCGCTCAGCGCCGATGGCGCGGTGCGCAGGACCTCCAGGTCCATGGACTGCGCGATGACGATGACATTGTCGAGGTCGGCGGGTATTTCCTGCGGCTTTTCGACCTCCCCTTCGCGGCTGTACCCGTGCGTGTACATCCACCGTTCGTCGTACCCGGTGATCCCGACGAGGTCGGCGCCCAGCGTGCGGGCCGCATGCTTGACCTCTCTAGCCATCTCCTCCGGCGACTCGACGGGAAGCGCGCTGCCCGGCCCGTCGCGCATGACCGTGTACGGATCCAGGAAGCCTTCGCGCCGGTCCGCGTCCTGCTTGAGTTCGGCGAAGATGTCGGTGACGTGCCACGAGGCGTTGCGCAGCGCGTAGTCCCGCTGGGTGAAGCCGTCCACGGACCGCCATGTCATCCGCGGGGTCCTGTAGGTCTCGTAGAACATGTCCGAACGGTGCGTGCGCACCTCGGGGTCCCAGAACGAGCGGCAGAAGATGTCGTCCCGCTGCGAGAAACGGCGAAAGTCCTCGTCTACCTCGAATCCGGCTTCGCGATCGGACGCCGCGCTGGCGGCCGCAGCACCGGTGCGGGTTCCTTCGGCTTCCTTGCCCATGCCGCCAATGTACTACCTGCCCCGGCTACACGCTTCCGGCGTGCGTGCGGCCCCTACGTCTCGGCCCGTCCCCGCCCCGTGAGGGGCCGCAGCTCCTCGCCCGGATTCACGAACCGGTTCAGTTCGATCCTGTACTGGCGGTCGTGCAGGTCCCGGTAGCGTCCGCCTGCGGCCATGAGCTGGTCGTGGGTGCCGCGCTCAACCACCCGGCCCTCCTCGATCACCAGAATCTGATCCGCGCTGCGAATGGTGGACAACCGATGCGCGATGACGAAGGTCGTCCGTCCCGACCGCAGCGCGCGCAAGCCCTCCTGGATCTGCGCCTCGCTCTCCGAGTCGAGGCTGGACGTGGCCTCGTCGAGCACAAGGATGCGCGGATCGGCCAGGATCGCACGGGCGATCGCGAGCCGCTGCCGCTGGCCACCGGAGACCTTTACGCCGCGCTCGCCGATCACGGTGTCGTAGCCGTCCGGGAAGCCCGTAATGAACTCGTGGCAGTGCGCCAGCTTCGCGGCCTCCACGACCTCTTCCCTGGACGCGCGCGGGCGCCCGTAGCGGATGTTGTACTCGACCGTGTCGTCAAAGAGGAAGTTGTCCTGCAACACGACGCCCACGTGCCGCCGGTACTCGTCCAGCCGGATCTCCGCCAGGTCGCGGCCGTCCACGAGCACGCGCCCCGAATCCGGTGCGTTGAAGGACAGCACCAGTCCGGCCAGAGTGCTCTTTCCGGACCCCGACGACCCCACCAGCGCGGTCGTCGTGCCGGGTGGCGCGTCCAGCGAGACATCCCGGAGGACGGGCACGTCGCTGTCGTACGCGAAGGACACGTTCTCGAAAGAGATCCATCCCTGGATCAGTCCCAGCGGCTTCTTGCCCAGGTCCCGGTCGGCCTCGGTGCTCATCGTCCGCAGCTCCCGGATGCGGTCCAGGCCCGCGAACGCCTCGGTGATCTGCGTGCCGATGCTCGCGATCTGGACCAGCGGACCCGCCATCATCCCCGTGAGGATCAGGTACATCACGAAGTCGCCAAGGGTCATGGCTTCGGTGACGATCGCGCGGCCCCCGACGAGGATCATCACCACGCTGATGAGCCCGATGATCACCGAGGAGAACGACGTTACGGCCGAGACTCCGGTCACCGATTTGGCCACGTTGCGCAGCAGCCGGTGCGCCCCCTTCGCGAAGACCCTGTCTTCCGTCCGTTCCGAGGTGTATGCCTTCACGATGCGCACGCCCGCCAGGCTCTCGCCGAGCCGGCCGGTCACCTCCGCATTGATCCGGCCCCGCTCCCGGAACAGCGGCCTGAGGCGCCTGAAGGCGATGGCCATGGCGCCCCCGAAGACGAGCAGGATCGACATGGTGAAGAGGGTGAGAACCCAGTTGACGTACATCAGGATGGCGAAGCAGGTCGCCGACATGACCAAGCCGCCCGTCAACTGAACCAGCCCCGTGCCGACGAGATTCCTTATCCCCTCTGCGTCGGTCATGATCCGCGAAATCAGAACCCCGGACTTCGTGGAATCGAAGTAGTTGACCGGCAGGCGCGCGACGTGGGCCTGCACCGTCTTCCGCATTTCCGTGATTGCGCGCTGCGCCGTGACACCGAGGATCTGGGACAGCGCGAACGAGCTTACCCCCTGCACGAGCGCCGCCGCTCCCACCACGATCGCGAGCGGCAACAGCAGATCGGTCCGGCCCTGGCCGACCACATCGTCGATCAGGAATTTCGACGAAGCGGGCGCAACAAGCCCGGCCAGACGGCCGATCACCATGACCAGCAGACCGAAGGCGACCCGTCCGCGATACCGCCAGATGATCGCCTTCGCCTCCCTCCACACCCTTTCCCGCTTCAGCTTCCTCTTCTCCGTCACGCCCCTCGCCCCTGTTGGTTCGTCGGTACCGGAACGAAAGGGTAGCGGAGACACCCGCAGACCGCCAAGCGCGTATGTGGACTGCCCGCGGTGGAGCACCGTGCCCGCGGTGGAGCACCGGGCGCGCCGCCCCACCCGTGTCGCGTGAGGGGGCAGCGGCGCCCGTGCTGTGCGGCCCGCTACGCTCCCAGACCGTGCGGCCACGGATCGCCGCCGGGCGGGACCGCGCGCTCCCGTGTGTATCTCTCCGCCAGTTGACCCGTCACAAACGCGTCCAACTCGCGTACGTCCCGGCCGGCACCTTGCAGGGCCGCCAGCAGGTTCCTTCGGAACAGCGGGTTGCTACCGTCGAGCGTGACTGCGAGGGCAAGGGGCCCGATGGCGTCTTCGAAGCGGCCATGTTCGATCAACAGGTAGCCCATGTTGTTCAGTGCCCACACGTCTTCCGAGTCGACCCGAAGTGCCTCTTCGTAGCTCGCAAGCGCGCTCGAGCAATCACCGCTCTCGGCCTGGGCGCGAGCGAGGGTGCGCCACGCTGCGGACGACCCGGAATCGAGATCGGTCGCGATGCCGGCATGCTCCCGGGCCTCGTAAGGGCGGCCGATCTCGATGAGCGCCCGCGCCAGGTTCACGCGGCCCCTGGCGTGATCGGGCCGGCGAGCCACCCACGCCCGGAGGTGCTCCTCGGCGCCTTCCGGATCGCCGTCGCGCCACGCAGCAATCCCGAGCGAATAGCGATCCAATGGTGCGACCGCCCTGCCGTCCCGCGGGGACGCATCGGAGATCGTTGCCGACGCATCGGGGACCGGTGCCGGCGCATCCGAGACCGCTGGCGAGGCGTCCGGGGTCGGTGGCGAGGCGTCCGGGGTCGGCGCGCTCACCTCCGGCGCCGCGTCCCCCCGCCTCTGCACCCGCTCCTCCCGAATCGCCGCGGTCGTCTCGAACATCGTAGACGATTCGGTCACCCCGGTCGTCTCGATCTCCGCAATCGCCACCTCGCCCACAGGCACTTCCCCGTCCTCGTCCGTGCACGCCGCGGCGCCCGCGAAGAAAGCAAGCGCCAGTCCCACGGCACTCCAGCGCAGCAACGCCTCCGAACGATCCCTCTCCATCGTCGTGTACTTCATTGTCCGGCCTCCCGAAGCCTGGCCCCGTGCCAGGTTCGGATCGTTGCCGACCATGGCTCGAGGCGGTGGTGTTCGGCCCGCAAAAAGGGCAACGAGTGGGCCAATCGGGGCCGGGGGTGGCGCTTTCAACCGCAAAGCGTTGCGCGGAAACGAGTTGGGTGCGGGCGCACGGGTTCGCGGCTTGTCGGCCTCACGCTTCATCGTGTCCGGTTGGACACGGGCGGCGGGTTCGACCGTGGCCGATGCGCCACCGCGACGGGCCCCGTCAGGTACCCGGACGCCCCGGGCGGCGGACTCCCAGCCTGTTCATGATCTTGAGGAGGCTCGAATGATCGGCCAATCCCAGCGCTGCCGCCGTACGGCCGATCCTCCAGTTGTGGGCCTCGAGGGCACGGCGCACGATGACCTGCTCCGCCGTCCGCTTCTGCTCCCGAAAAGTGCCCTGCGCGCCGATCGCCCCGTCGGAGGTCACGGGCGCCGCGTCCCCGCCGGGCGCACCGTGCCGTCCCAGGTCCGGGGGCAGGTGATCGACATCGAGGAGCGGTCCGTCCGACGCGATGATCATCCGCTCGATCGTATTGCGGAGCTCCCGAACGTTGTTGCGTCTCCAGTCCCGTGCCTGGAGAGCATCGCGGGCCGCATCCGATACCGGACGCGCCGAGCGGCCCAGGCGAGGCGCGAGCGCTGCCGCGAAATGGTCGGCGAGGAGCCCGATGTCCCCGCCGCGTTCCCGGAGCGGGGGCACTTGGACAACGTGCACGTTGAGGCGGTAGAACAGGTCCCTGCGGAACGTTCCGGCTTCCACTTCGGCTTCGAGGTCCCGATGGGTCGCGGCCACGACCCGCGTTCCCACGGTGATCGGATCCTCGCCACCCAGCCGTGTGATCTCGCCCCCCTCGAGCACGCGCAGGAGCCGCGCCTGCAGCGCTCCCGGCAGTTCACCGATCTCGTCCAGGAAGAGGGTCCCCGCCGATGCGCGCTCGAAGGCCCCCCGCCGTGCCTTGACGGCTCCCGTGAAGGCGCCCCGGTCGTGGCCGAATAGGTCGCTGTCCACCAGTCCTTCCGCCATGCCGCCACAGTTGACGGCCACGAACGCCTCCGCGCTGCGTCGGCTCTGCCGGTGCAACTCCCTGGCCACCAGCTCCTTGCCCGTCCCGCTTTCGCCCAGGATGAGCACGGGGCTGGGAATGTCCGCCAGTTTCCCGATGGCGGAACGGAGGTCGGCCATGGGCCCGCTCTCACCGATCAGCATCGGTCGCCGGCCCTCGCCCTCCAGGTCCTCAAGCCGTTCCCGAAGATCGGTCTGGCGAAGCGCCAGGCGAACCTCGTGCACGACGCGCTCCATCGGCTCGGCCTTGTCCACGAAGCTGAAAGCGCCAAGGCGCACGGCTTCCACGCATCGGTCGAAGCTGCCGGTGCCGGTGTAGACGATCACCGGAACATCGATACCCCGGTGCTCCATCGACCTCAGCACGTCGAAGCCGTCGAGTCCCGGCATCTCGAGGTCGAGAATCACGCAATCCACGGCTTCCCGCGTGAGAATGTCGAGCCCCTCCGAGCCTCCCGCCGCCACGCGCGTTCTGAAGTCCCCAAGGCGCTGGAGGTCGTACGCGTACTGCCTGGCCAGCGGCTTCACGTCGTCGACGATCAATACCAGCGGACTCATCGCACTTCCTCTCCAGCCGCCTTGAGGATCATCTCGATTCGGGTTCCCTTCCCTTCATCGCTCTCCAGGATGATCCTGCCACCGACATCCGCAACCAGCCGGCGTGCGATCGCGAGACCAAGGCCGGTTCCCTCGGAACGGGTTGTGAAGAAGGGCTCGAACACACGGGCGCGCAACTCGGCGGGAATGCCGGGCCCATCATCCTCAACGAAGAGGCGGTACTCCGGCGCAGCGGAGCCGCCAACGGCCTCAACCCCGATCCGAACTTCGCCATTCGTCTTGCCGGCCGCCGCCACGGCATTCGCAACGAGGTTCTCGATCACCCTGCGCAACGAGACGCTGTCCATCTCCACCCACGCAGGCTCGGTTCCCGGCTTCGGCACCAACCTCACCCCGTGCTCCGCCCCCGCCTCGACCACCGAATGGGAGATGGCGCGAAGATCGGAGCGCTCCCTCGCCCCGTGGACGGCCACCGCCTGATACTGGTCCGCCAGCTCACCCAGATAGTCAAGGCTCTCGGCCACGGTGGCGGCCCTCGCTTCGTACGTCTCCGCCAGCGCGCTGGAACCGGTCCGATGCGCTTCATCGAGATGCCGCATCACGTTGCGTATCGGGATGAGGCCGTTGCGCACGTCGTGGTTGACCTGGCGGGCCAGCTCTCCCAGCGTGGCCCGCTTCTCGGCGTCCCGAACCCGTGCCAGCCCCTCCCGGATCCGTCCCAGCATCCCGTTCAGAAAGAACCCGAGGCGGTCCAGCTCGCGGGCTCCGCCGCGCGTGAAGGCGACATCGAGCCGCCCCAGGTGAACACGCCGCGCCGTGGCCGCCAGATTCTCCACGGGACTCGCCATACGCCGCGCCATCGCCATCCCGATGAGCAGCGCCAGCACGGCGGAACCTGCAAGCGCAAAGAGCAGGGCCCTGTCCCAGGAGCGCAACATGGCCGCCCGCAACGGATCCTGCCACGCGACCACCAGGTCCACGGGCACGATGTCGGTCCCGCCGTCCCAGCCCTCCCACGCAACGCGTGCGACAGGACGGCGGCCCTGAAACCCCGCAGCCCCTGCCGTCACCGACCCGTCTCCAGCAATCCTGCGGGGTGCCATATCTGCACCCCGGACGGGAACGGCAAGCAGCGAAACCTCGCTGTCACCCTGCACGGCCGCGAGGCCGCCCAGCTCGACGCCCACGATCGCAACGGCGCCGACCCCGCCCACATCGAGACGGCGCGCCCGGACCAGCGCCGTGATATCGCCGGTCGGCAGGGGCACGCGCGCCACCACGGCGCCGGCGACCTCGTCCGCCAGAGCGGCAAGAACCGGATCGTGCCGGCCCGCGTCGCCCGGGAAGTGACTAGCCGCCAGGATCGTCCCTGCGGGATCGGTCACATACGTGATCGTGGTCCCGCTCGACGCGGAAAACCGCCCCACGGCCCCCTGCAGGGCTCCCGCCTCGCCCAACCGGAGCGCGATCCTCGCCGCGTTGTCCTCGGACAGCAGACGCTCCAATACGTCGAGACGCTCTCCCATCCGGCCGGTATCACGCTCCCAGCTCCGCACGATACGGTCCAGGCGCTCCTCCACCCTCCGTTCGTTGGCCTCGGTCAGCCGATCGGCGCCAACCGAGCGAATCAGCAACCCCAGGGACAGCACCGGCACCCACGCGGCGATGAGCGCACCGATCACCAGGCGGGTCCGAAAGCTCACGGGAGGCCCCCCGCTCCGTCCCCGATGGCGAACGCGCCCGTCTCGCCCACAACCAGCACGGTGGGCCCGTCTCCAGTCCCCCCGGCGCCCCATCCCGCGAGTCTTTGCACAGCTTCCGCGTAAAGGGAACAGGGATGCACGGAGCCGGCCGGCACGCGCACCACGGCGGCGACATCGCCAAGGGCCCGCCCCGCGTCCGCGGCACTCGCCGCACGCACAGTCAATCGGCCGCGAGCACCCGTGAGTGCGGCCAGCACCGCGGCCATTGCGTCGCCCCGCAAGGCCGTCGAAGCCAGGCGCTCCGCAAGCTGCCGTCCAGGGAGGTCGCCCTCCGGGTAGCTCACCGACTGGATGCCTCCGCTCCCGGCGCGATCCGGTCCGCCGGTATTCAAAGCGACCGGATCGGCCACCCTCCCCGCCACGGCGGGCGAGCAGTCGGCCGAAATCCTGTCCCACGCAAGCGCGGACGGGCGCCGTGTGCCTGTCGGACCCCATCGCACCCAGTCCACCCCCATCACCGCCGCCAGCGCGCGCGAATCGGCCGGTCCCGCAGTTCCCGGCAGCGCGACCATATAGGCGCGGTCGAACGCCACCAGGCGGACCGGGACCCCGATGGATCTCGCGTATTCGATCGAGGCGCCGTGCCGGGTGACGATTCCGCGCTCACCGGCGTCGATTGCGTCCCGCACGTCATCATCTCCGACGATCGCGGTCGGGCCCGCCAGTCTCGGATCCGCGAACAACCGTGCGATGCCGGGCGCCGGATCCCGGAACGCGACGCTGACGCGGTTGCGCGAGACGACGATGTCGTCAACCCGGTGACCGATCCACGGCGGCTGGTTCAGCGGCGGCCACCGGGCCACGAGATCCCTGCCCGTGAGTCCCCGCGAGGCCGAATCGAAATCCAGCGTAACCACGCCATCCGCAACCGCCCAGTTCGCTCGGCCGGGGCGCAACTCCCCATCGCAGCCCAGGCGCACCAACGCCTCGGGGTAGCCGATCCCGGCGTCACCGGCCTCGCACCCCGGGTTCGGATCCGCAGGTGCCGACGCACAGGCGCCCACAAGCGCGCACAGGGCAAGCCGCGTCCAGTTGCTCATGTCACATACTCTAACGATCCGGACCATGTCGGGTTAGAATCGACACATGCACGATTCGACCGCCCGCCCCAGCGCGGAAATCCCCGGACCTGCCGTCTCCGCCACCTGGCTGGCCAACCGCCTGGGGTCGCCCGGCCTCGTGGTGCTGGATGGATCATGGTACCTGCCCGGTTCGGGCCGTGATCCCGTGAGCGAGTTCGACGACGCGCGCATTCCGGGAGCGCGGTACTTCGACATCGACCGCTGCAGCGACCCCGGGGCGGAGTTGCCGCACACGGTTCCGGCCCCGGAGCATTTCCGCAGGTGCGCCGAAGAGGTTAAGGTATCGGATGCGTCCAGCGTGGTGGTGTACGATGGATCGGGCGTCAACCTCAGCGCCGCCCGGGTCTGGTGGATGTTCCGCTATTTCGGTTTCGACAACGTGGCGGTGCTGGACGGCGGACTGCGCCACTGGCTCGCCTCCGGCCACCCCGTCGAATCGGGCCCGGCCGTGCGAACCCTCGAAGCGGCGGCGCCCTTCCGCGCCACCCCCCGGCCGCACCTCGTTCGCTCGCTGGACGACATCGTCGAGGCCATCGGCGCCGCCGACAGGCAGATCGTCGATGTCCGTCCGCCGGGACGATTCGCCGGGACCGCACCCGAACCGCGAGCGGGTCTCCGCGGGGGCCACATTCCGGGGAGCCGCAACCTCCCCTACACCAGCCTTGTGGACTCCGGCACGGGATTGGCCATCGGCGGGAACGAGCTTGCGCGCGCGCTCCGCGAGGCCGGCATCGATCCCGCTCGCGAACTGATCGGCACCTGCGGCTCGGGGACGAGCGCGTGCGCCTTCGCCTGGATGATGGCCCGGTCCGGCCACGAGGACGTGGCGATCTACGACGGATCCTGGTCGGAGTGGGGCGGACGCGACGACGTTCCCGTCGACACAGGCCCGGCCGACCCACCCTGAAACCCTGGTCGCAGCTACCGGCGCCGGGTGGCGGTGACGGTCCCGCGACGCGTGCCCATCACCCAGTTTCCCGCCAGAAAAGACTCGTCGCCCGCCAACCTCAGAACCAGCCTGCCGGACTCGACGGCCGCGGTCACGTGCATCAGGTTCGCATCCACCTCCACCCCGACGATCCGCGCGGTCATGCGTCCGGCCACCAACGTGCCCCGATACGCGCCCGGTCCCCCCTCGATCGACATCGTTCCTTCCGAAACCAGACTCTCGGACGACAGCGTCACCTCGTACTCGCCCAGCGGGTCGAGCCTTGCCTCGCCGACGGCCGGGCCGTGAGCGCAACTCCACAGGAACGCGGCCGCGGCCACGCCAAGACGGAGTACCATCGCGTGCGTGGCGGAGTCCTGGCGGGTCAGCCGGAGAACGCGGTGACGGCAATCCAGTCGGCTACCGTCCGAATCCCCGTGATCACGCCCTCGCCCACCGCCACCAGCATGTCGCCCGCCATCGTCTTGTCGAGCAGGCCCAGCCACACGGCCGCGGCCAGGAGGATGGCTGCCGGGACGAGGACCCTCAGGGCGATGCGCGCGAACTCCTTGAAGATCATCCAGGTCACCGCGAGAAGCAGCAGGAACACCACCAACTCGCCGATCAGGGCGGGAGCAACGACTTCTGTCACCTGGGGCCTCCGTCAAGGAGCGTCGACTCAATATACAACGTAGGGGAGGCGGCTCCGGTTTCCGAAGCCGCCTCCCCGTTTCCTGCGGCGAAACCTGCCGATCGGCGAGTCTCGCCATTCCTTGCGAGAAAGCGTCGCCAGAGTCCCCCGGCGACGCTTCTTCGGAGTCCTACGAAATCCGGTCCTTGAGGCCCTTGGCGGCCTTGAACGCGGGATACCTCTTCGCAGCGATGGTAATGCTCTCGCCCGTGCGCGGGTTGCGGCCGCTGCGGGCCCCTCGATGACGGGCCTCAAAGGTCCCGAACCCTCCGATCGAGACCTTTCCGCCGGCGTCGAGTTCGTCGGCAACGACGCCGAGGGCGGGGTCGAACACGATATCCAGGACTTCCGCAGCCTTAGCCTGGGTCAAACCAGACTTCGCGGCGACCTTCCTGGCCATCTCGGACTTGTTCATCTGCTCTTGCTCCTTTGGGGTGGTTTGCCTTCGCCCGCGCGTGCCGCGGGATTGGGACCGGTACGACGCACCGACGAGTGCGTCGCGCTTCAGTTACACTATCATCCTGTTCTGTGCCAAAAACTCCCCATTCGGGTTGATCCCCTGAAGAGTTCCCGCGTATCACTGTGACGGAAAACGCGTCGGAATGGAAGGGGACAACCGGAATCGCCGACTACCGGCCCAACCTGCGAGATCATGATGAAAGCCGCTATCTACCGGGAATACCGAGGCCCGATCACCGTCGAAACGCTGCCCGACCCCGTGCCGCAGCCCGATGGAGTCGTGCTGCGCGTTGAATCGAATGGCATATGCAGGAGTGACTGGCACGGGTGGGTGGGACACGATCCGGACATCGTCCTGCCGCACGTCCCGGGGCACGAGATCGCGGGAGTGGTGGAGGATGTCGGGAGCGAAGTCAGGCGGTGGAAGACGGGTGACCGCGTGTCGGTGCCCTTCATCGCCGGTTGTGGACGGTGCCGTCCGTGTCGGGCAGGCAACCAGCAGGTCTGCGACCGCCAGTTCCAGCCGGGATTCCACGGTTGGGGCGGGTTCGCCGAGCGGGTGGCGCTTCGGCATGCGGACCTCACGCTTGCGGCGCTCCCCGACGATGTGGGCTTTGTCGACGCCGCCAGCCTCGGTTGCCGGTTCGCGACGTCGTTCCGGGCGATCCAGGCCCAGGGACGGGTGACGGGCGGCGACTGGGTCGCTGTGCACGGGTGCGGCGGCGTCGGGCTGGCCGCGGTGATGATCGCCGCCGGCCTCGGCGCCCGTGTCGTCGCAGTGGACATCCGCGGAGAAGCCCTGAAGATGGCACGCGGCGTCGGCGCGGCCGCAGCCGTCAATGCCTCCGAATCCGAGGACCCGGTGCAGGAGATCCGCGACATCACCGGCGGTGGCGCCCACGTGTCGCTGGATGCCCTCGGTCACAGGGACACCTGCTTCAACTCGGTGGCCTGCCTGCGCAAGCGGGGCCGCCACGTACAGGTGGGGCTCATGACGGCGGAGCATCGCCATGCGGGCATACCGTGGGACCTGGTGATCGCCTGGGAACTGGAGATGGTCGGGAGCCACGGGCTGCAGGCGCACGAGTACGACCGCATTCTGCGCATGGTCGCGGCTGGCTCCGTCGACCCGGCGAAGCTCGTGACACGGACCGTCTCCCTCGAGGAAGGCGTGGACGTCCTGACCGGCATGGACGACTACAGCGTGCTTGGCGTCGTCGTTATCGACCGCTTCGCGTAGGCAGCCCACGGACAAGACTCGTCGGCATGGTCCACGGACCTCCAGCGGGGCTCCAACGGGTCCAGTCCCGAACCCAATCACCGACCCAGTCCATCGCGGGGGTCCCGATTGGAGCTCCGGGCGGCGCGTTCGGCGTCGCGACCGGCGTCCAGGGCGCATACGGACGATCCTCGAAGCGCTGAATGTCGCGGGCCAGGAGCGCGAAATGGGCCCCCTGCGCACCGTCGTCCAAAGCGAGACTGGCCGCCATCGACCCCAGTTGGCCGAGGTGCCGCGCCGCGACCGCGCGCACCTGCGACATGGGGGCACCATCGGCGAGCCGCATCAGTCCGTCCGCGACCACCCGCCCCACCGCCCGACGGACCTCCGCCTCGTACGGCCCATCGCCACCGTTCGGCTCGCCGACCTCGGCCAGGGCGGCGATCACGTCGCCCAGCCCCGGAAGCGATGCATCGAGAACGCGCTGCTCCAGCAACCGCGCCGCACGGCTCGGATTCAACACCTCCTCCACCACGTGCGCCGCTGCGACGACGGCCGGAGAGATCGCGTCGAACACCGGCCCCGTGTAGCGCGGGAAGAGTTCCCGCGTCCGCCCGTACCCCGACGGCCGGGGCGGCAGCTCCGCCAACACCGCCTCGGGAATGGTCAGCTCGGCGGGCTGAATCGCGCGCACGAGCGCATCCAGCGCCCGCTGCTGCTCCGCGGCCGACGCCGGCCGTACCGGATCGACCCCGTCGCCGCGGACCGCGTACGTGTAGTGCATGCCCCCGAGCACCGAGGCGGCCGCGGTGACCTGGTAGCGGTGGTGCAGGTACAGCGGCACCAGGACCTCCTCCATCTGCGCCATGGGACGACCGGCGCGAATCGCCCGCTCGCCGAAGCGGTCGAGGGCGGCGCGGCGGACATCCAGCATGCGGTCCAGCTCGGCCCCGGCGTCCGTCCCATTCGACCATTGATCGGCCCGCGCGTGTGCCGAAACATCCTGGTTCGTGAAGAAGCGGACGTCCTCTTCCCAAGCCTCGTCGAGGATCCGCTCCAGCTCGGCCGCCTCGTCCGCGCCGGCCGGGAACACCTCGTAGCCGTAGCGGATCGCGACCTTGTCCCACTCGCCGATGTCCGTGTCGTAGACTTCGGAGTAGTCGAAGCCGTCACCGTCCAGGGTGATGAGCGGATGCGGGTAGTCCAACACCGAGATCCTCCCCGCCTCGCTGTCGTAGTAGTTGTGCGACAGACCCAGCGTGTGCCCGACCTCGTGTGCCGAAAGCTGACGAATCCTGGCCAGCGCCCACTCGGCAATGTCGTCCGCGCTCTCGTTGCCGTTCTCGTACGGGGCCAGCAGGCCCTCGGCGATCAGGTAGTCCTGGCGCACCCGCAACGAGCCGAGTGTCACGTTGCCCTTGAGGATTTCGCCGGTGCGCGGGTCGGTGATCGAGCCACCCGTGCTCCAGCCCCGGGTGGAACGATGCACCCAGTTGATCACGTTATAGCGCACGTCGTGGCTGCTCACGTCCTCGGGCCGCAGCTCGACCCGGAAGGCGTCGATGAAGCCGGCGGCCTCGAAGGCCTGATTCCACCAGCGGGCCCCGTCCAGCAGCGCCGAGCGCACCGGTTCCGGGGTCCCCGGATCGAGGTAGTAGACGATGGGCTCGACGGGCTCGCTCATCGAGGAGGACGGATCCCTCTTCTCCAGCCTGTGTCGGCGTATGAAGCGCTTTGTCATCGGCTCGCCGAGCGGGGTCGAGTAGTCCTGGAACGCGAGTCCCCCGTACCCGGCGCGCGGATCGTGAGCACGCGGCGTGTATTCCCCCAGCTCCGGAAGCTTGATGAAGGAGTGATGCATCCGAATGGTGGCCGCCGCCGCGGAAGCCGCCACATTGCCGACTCCCTCGAACCCGCCGCCTCCGCCCCCGAATCCCCCAAAGCCCCCACCCCCGCCGTCCTGCCGCACGAAGGTGAGCGAGGCCTCCATCTCGGTGTTGTCGGGGAAGTTCATGACCATGGGCAGGTACACCGCGCTGCGGCTCGCGTCCAGCCGGTAGGTCCCCGGCCGCATCCTCCCGGCAAAGCCCGCGATGTCCTGAAGCAGGAATGGGGTGAAGTCCACCAGCACGCGGTCACCCGTCTCCGCCCCAACCGTGAACCCCCAGAGGGTCGACGGCGCGAAGGCATCCTCCACGGCCTTGCGTTCCGCAGGATTGTTGCTCGACGCGCGGAACCGGTAGTTGGGCTGGATCATCAGCACCTTGGGGCCCACGCGATTGAAACGCACCACCCGCGACCCAGCGAGCTGTCCGCGGTCGATGCCGATGTCGTTGGAGCCCAGTCCGGCGCCGATTCCGGAGGCGTGGAGCACATCCGTGTCCCACTCGCCGATCTCCAGCCAGATCCTGCCGCTCGCCTCCTCCCAGTAGAGCGGCATGAAGCCGTCCATCAGCTCCATCGAGGCGGTCCTGTCCTCGATCGTCGGCACCTCGCCCCCACTCTGCGCCCCCGCTTGTGCCGGAACCGAAGCCTGAGCCAGGGCCAGGAAAACTGTCACGGCCGCGGCGCGGCCCACGCGAACGCTCGTCATCGTGCTGTACCTCCAAGGTTGAACTGCTGTTTCCGAACTGCTACGTGCCAAGCTGGGCGCGCACCGCCTCCGCCACCAGCTTCATCTCCTCCGCCGTGTTGTACAGGTGCGGCGAGACGCGGATGCGGCCCCTCCGCAGGGACACCACGACACCCTCATCGGCAAGCCCCTGTTCCAGTGTCTCTCCGTCGATGTCCGGGTGGCGGAACGTGAGCATGTGCCGACGCTGCCCCGGGTCGGGAGCGGTCACGCATCCCAGGGCCTCGAGCCGCCCGGCAAGATCGTCGACCAGCCCGCCCACGTGCTCCGCGATCGCGTCGATCCCCGCCTCCTCGAGCAGTTCCAGCGCGGCCAGAAAGCCCGCGATCAGCGGGTACGCGAGGCTGCCCTCCTCGAAACGGCCGGCATCGGGGAGCAATTCGTAGTGCACGCGGTCGAAGTTGAATGCTTCGGTGGTGCTCCTCCAGCCGATCAGGGGCGGGTGGACGCTGCGCACGAGCGAGCGGTCCACGAAGACGGCCCCGATGCCCATCATTCCGAGCATCCACTTGTGGCTGTCTGCCGACAGAAAGCGAACACCGTCCTTCTTCACGTCGGTCGGAAGCGCGCCCACGGTCTGGATGCCGTCCACGCACAGCAGCACGTCGCGCTCGCGACACAGCTCACCGAGGCCGGTCAGGTCGGTGACCGCGCCGGTCGCGTACTGTGCCGAACTCACCGCCAGCACGCGGGTCGCGGGTTTCAGCACACGGGCGGCCGTATCCACGGTCACCGTGCCCGCTTCGTCGGCGGGAAGGACGTCGAGCGCCGCGATTCCACGCCGGTCCAGATCGATCCACGGATAGACGTTGGACGGGTACTCGACCGAGGCTGCCGCAGCGACGCGGTCGCCGGGACGCCAATCCAGCCCCGCCGCAAGAAGCGACAGGCCATGCGAGGTGTTGCGCACGAACGCGACTTCGTCCGCTTCGCAGCCGATCAGACGGGCGAAGCGCTCGCGGCACGACTGGGCCAGCGACTCCCAGTCGTCGAACGACGGCCGGCCCATCCGAGCCATCGCGTCCATGAAGCCGTGAACCGCCTCGACGACGCGCGTCGACGTGGGCGAGACGCCCGCATGGTTGAGGAAGATGTGGGTGCGCGACACCGGGAACTCGTCGCGATACGACTGCGGGAGGGTGCGCAGGGGCATGTTCATCGGTTCCGGCGCCTCCTGACCACCTCGCGATAGACCTCGAGGTTGCCGTCCACCATCGTATCCACCGTGAAGCGGCTTTCAATCCGTTCCCGGGCGCGCATTCCCATCGCCCGGGCGGTATCGGGATCGGAGAGGATGGACGCGAGCGCCGTCGCGAGAGAGCCGGCGTCGCCGGGGGGGCAAAGCAGCCCCGTGCGCCCGTCCTCGATGATCTCCGGAATTCCGCCCGCCCGGGTGCCCACCACCGGCAGGCCAGCAGCTCCCGCCTGCAGCGCGGCCACGCCCAGGCCCTCGCGCAGCGGAGGATGCACGCAGAAGTCGAAGGATCCCAGCCAACGGTGCAGGTCGGTGCGAAAGCCTGCGAAGCGGATCTGATTCTCGACGCCGGCGACTTCCGCCAGCTCCGCAACGTTTTCCCCCATCGAGCCGCGACCGAAGAGGACCACGGAGGGGGTCATGCCCCGGCGTTTCAGGATGGCCAGTGCGTCGACGAGCACCCAGTGACCCTTGCGCGGGATAAACTGAGCCACCATGGCCCCGGCCGGCTCGCCCGGCACGAGTCCGAACTCGGCGTCCGTCTCCTTGCGGGCGACCGGTTCCACCCAGTCGCCGGCCTCCACCGCCGAGTGCACCAGCGAGATCTTGTCGCGCGGCACGCCCTGATCGACCAGCACCTCGCGCACGGCCGCCGAGATCGCGATCACGCGCCGGTACAGCCCGTACTTCGCACCCACGATCCACCCCGCCTCCGGGTTGTCCACGCGGCGCGTCACCACGACCGGCACGCGGGCGAGCGTGGCGGCCACGGCTCCCAGCGTGTCGGCGCCGCGGCGCGAATGCAGGTGCACCAGTTCCACGTCCGCCCGGCGAAACCGCGCGGCCATCCTGGCCAACGCCGTGACGTCACCCTCGCCGCGGAACGCGAACTCTTCCACGCGCAGCCACCGATCCCGCCCCGCCGCCGCCACCTCCGAGCCGCGCGGGACCATGAGCACCGACTTGATGCCGCGCTCCTGCAGCCCCTGGGCCAGGTAGAGCACCTGCAGCGCCCCCCCGTAGAGGTGCCGCCCGGTCTCGACATGGACGACGCTCACGAGGCCTTCACGACTGGCCCGGACAGGCCCAGCACCGCCCCCACCGCCCCCACCACCTCGTCGACCGTGATGTCCCTCATGCAATCGACCCGTCCGTCACACGTCAGCTTGCCCCGGCACGGCGAGCAGTCCCTCCCCGAATGCAGGATCCTCACGCCCGGGCCCGGCGGGTCCAGGTAGGGCGTGTTCGAGCCGAAGAGGAGCACCGCCGGGCGGCCGTAGGCGTGGGCCATATGGCTCAGTCCCGTGTCCACGCCCACCAGCACCCCGCAGCGCGACACCAGCGCGGCCGCTTCCCCCAGCGTGGTCCGCCCGACCAGATCCACCACGGGAACATCCGCCGCCGTATCGGCGACTCCCGCCCTCTTGCCGGGCGCGTCCAACCCCGGCGCATCCACGCCCGCCACCCGGACACCAGCCCCCGCCAGGATCCGGTCCGCGGCCTCCCGGTCGGACGGGCCCCCGAGCATCGCGACGCCCACGCGCATGTCGGCACGGAGCCTGCGGATCACCTCGGACCACCGCTCCTCCAGCCAGTGCTTGTGGAAGCGCGTCGTGAACGGACACACGGCCACGAACCCCGCTTGGAGCCCTTCCCGCTCCACCACGCGCGCGGCCCCTTCCACCTCGTCGGCCGAGCGCGGGATTTCGAGCGGAAACGACCGCGTGTCCAGCCCCAGGGCTTCGGCAAGGTGGACGTACTCGGAGGCGATGCGGCGCGCATCGCCGCCGCGAGGCGCGACCCTGGTCATCAGGGCGCGCGACCCCTCCCGCGATCCCAGCCCGATCCGCACCGGAGCCCCGGTGAGAAAGGTCAGCACGCCGCTACGCAAGAGTCCCTGCGCGTCGAGCGCAACATCGAAACGGGCGTCCCGCAGGCGCTCGAGCAGGTCCGCCACGGCGCGTGCCAGCGTCCCCCAGCGGCCCGTCCGCAGCATGCGTCTCCACGCCGCGCGCTCCCAGACGATCACTTCGTCCAGGTGCGGATTGTGCCGGATCACGTCCGCCGTGTGCTCCTCGGCCGCCCACGCAATGTGGGCATTGGGGTACCGCCGGCGCAACGCGCCCGCCAGGGGGGAAGCGAAGACCAGATCGCCGCGCGCGGACAGGCGCACGATCAGGATCTTCCGAACGGTTCGAGGAATCATCGAATGAAGGTTATGATTGGCTGTTGCCGTCACAACTCCCCAACCAGGCATGATCGGACTGTTTCGCGACCTCGCACTGGGTCTGGGTCTTGTCGCCTACGCCGTGCGCAAGCGCATCGGCAAGGGGAGCTGGCCCGCCGACCTGCGCAGCCGCAGCGGCCGGCTGGCCGGACCCGTGCGCCGTGCGCCAGGGCCACGCATCCTCGTGCACGGCGTCAGCGTCGGCGAGATCCACGCCCTGGAGCCGCTGGTCGAGGCGCTGGCGGCCTCCCCGGCCGCGCCGGACGTCGTGGTCAGCGCCACCACCACGACGGGGTTTGAGCAGGCGCGCCGGATCCACGTCCCTGACCGCGAGGTCGTGCGCTTCCCGGCGGACTTCACGTGGATGACCGCCCGCTTCCTGGACACGGTCCGTCCCGAGCTCGTGGTCCTGGCCGAACTGGAGCTGTGGCCGTCCTTCCTCGCCGCGTGCACGCGCCGCCGCATACCGATCTGCGTCGTGAACGGCCGACTCTCGGAGCGCAGCTTCCGGGGCTACCGGCGGCTGCGCGCGCTGGCCCGCCCCATGTTCCGCCAACTGGCCCTCGTGACGGCCCAGACGGTCACGTACCGGGACAGGTTCACGGCCATGGGCGTGCCGGCGGACCGGGCCCTGGTGGGCGGCAGCCTGAAGTGGGACGCCGCGCGGGCCGACCCCGATCCCGCGGGGACTGCCGCCCTCGCGGCCGCGCTCGGGATCGACCGGTCCAGGCCCCTGATCGTCGCCGGGTCGACGGGGCCGGGGGAGGAGGAGGCCCTGCTGCGAGGCCTTCCCGAAGGGTGCCAGCTGCTGCTCGCGCCGCGGAACCCCGACCGCTGGGACACTGTCGCGCGCCTGGTTCCGGGGATGCCGCGCAGATCACGGGCCAACGCGGGCCGCTCGCGCTCAACGGCCCCCCGGCCGAGCGCGGGCGGTCCGACACGCCATGCGCCTGATTCGCCCTCCCAACCCGAACCCGCCCGGGTCTTCCTCCTCGACACCATCGGTGACCTGGCGGCGGCCTACCTCCTCGCGGACGCGGTATTCGTGGGCCGCAGCCTCACCCCGCTCGGCGGCTCCAATCCCCTGGAGGCGGCGGCACTGGGGAAGCCCGTCACGACCGGCCCCCACCACGACAACTTTGCCGGTGTGGTGGACGCGCTGAAGCAGGAGGGCGGGATCGCGGTATCCGCCGATCCGATGGCCGTCATCCGCGGCTGGCTCGCCGACCCCGAGGCCGCCGCCGCAGTCGCCGAAGGCGCGCGACGGGCGATGGCGCGGCACCGAGGCGTGGCGCGATCGACGGCCGACCGGGTGCTGGGGCTGCTCCCAGGTGCTGCGGACGCCACCGAAGGTTAACTATAGTTGAACTTCAATCGGCAGAAGTCACCTACCAGAAGAACACGCTCGCCGACAGGTAGCCCACGCGGGGCAGCGCTCCGAATTCGGACCCCAGCGACAGCTCCGCACCGTCCAGCAACGGCCCTTCGCCCACGCCGAAATACGCGCCCGCGCTCAGCGACATGCTCTCGCTGACCGAGTAGCCCAGACCGGGAGCGAAAACGAACGAGCCGTCCCGGAGGCTGCCCAGCACCAGCGCGCTGGCGGAAACCAGCGGATGCACCGGATACGACATCTGCAGCGCACCCACGTCGCGGCCGAGCCCCTGCATCTCGCCCTGCTCGAACGCCCGGCTCCGCGCGGCGTCCAGCAGCCCATCCGATTCGGTGGCCCCGAAACCGTCGCGCTGGTACTCGACCACGACATACAGGTCCGCGCCCGCCACGGGGAACGTCCGGTCCAGGCCCACCGTGCCGCGCACCACGAGCCGGTCCTCCAGGTCGCGCACCGCGCCCTCCGCGCGGAGCGCCCACAGTCCCACGGAACCGCTCAGGAACGCGGCCGCCCCGAAGGTGTCGTGCACCACACCGCCCCACGCCCCCAGGTCCCAGCCGCCCCGGTTCGAACTGACGCGTCCGAGTATCGTCAGCGTCTCCCGGTCGCCGGGGCGCGCGGGGCGGACGACGACCTCGAACTGCGTGAACGAACCGCTGTAGTAGCGAAGCCGCGCCGCATCGACCCCGGTGCGGTACTCGCGAAAGGGGTCGGCCGGATCGAACGGCGAGAAGGGGTCGGCCGGGGTGAGGAACAGCGTCGTCGCCCACGATACCGGCTGGCGCCCGATCACCAGGTCCGCGCTGCTTCCCAGGTCGATCCGCACGCTCAGCCGGTCCACCCTGTGTCGCCACAGCGTTCGCGCGTCCGACCGGATCTCGCCGCCGAGGGACAGCCAGTCCCCGCCCGACGCGGTTGCTGCCGCGGTGAAGAGCTGAGCACCCAGCACCCCCTCCTGCCTGAGCGTCAGCGTGTGCTCGTAGGCCGCGTCCAGGCGCAGCGGCCCAGATGATCCATTCCACATGATCCGGAGCCGCTGGAAGTCGGTGACCCCGGCGGGCGCGAGCACACTCTCGCCGACGCCCGTGAACAGGTTCAGGTAGTACCCCGAAAGCCCCGGCTGCTGGGCTTCCATGCCGGACGGCACGAGGGTCGCAAGCAGCGGGGCCGCGAGAACCGCGCGCCAGAACCGCCAAACGCTACCCGGCGTCACCGGACACGGTTTCCTCGGCTACGCGCCCGTCGACCAACCGCACCAACCGGCTCGCCCGCTCCATGACCCGCGGGTCGTGCGTCGAGAACACGAACGTCGTCCCGTTGTCGCGATTGAGCTGCTCCATCACGTCGAGCAGGGCGTCCGCCGTCGCCGAGTCGAGGTTCGCCGTCGGTTCATCGGCCAGCACGAGCGCGGGTTCGCCCAGCACCGCCCGCGCCACCGCCACACGTTGCTGCTCGCCCCCCGACAGCCTGGGCGGACGCCGGTCCTCGAGTCCCTCCAGGCCGATCTCCCGGAACAGGCGCCGGACCCGCCGCCGGCGCTCCGTTACGGGCACGCCCTGCAGCAGCAGCGTGAACTCCGCGTTTTCGAGCGCCGTAAGCACGGGAAGCAGGTTGTAGGACTGAAAGACAAATCCGATCCGCGAAAGCCGTACTTGCGCCAGCGCCTTGTCCGGAAGCGCCGATATCTCGCGGCCTTCGATCCACACCTTCCCCCGTGAAGGGCGGGTCAGTCCTCCCAGCAGGTTGAGCACGGTGGTCTTCCCGGAACCGGACGGTCCGGCCATCACCACGAATTCGCCCGGAGCGACCACGAGGTCGACGCCCCGCACGGCCTCGACCGGACGTGGCTCCTGCGGATAGATCTTCCAGAGGTCCTCGGTGCGGACGGCGTGCTCGTTCATCTATTCCACCTTCACGGATTCGGCCGGGTCGAGACGGGCCGCGTGCCACGCCGGATACAGCGACGCGGACAGCCCGATCACCGTGGTCAGCGCCACGCTCTGGACCAGGTGCGTGAGTTCGATCGAGGGATACATGACGGGATTGAAGACGATCCCGCCGAAGGTGATGTCCGCGGGCATGATGTCCGTCAGGTCCAATCCGTTGCGGAAGAACGCCCATACCAGGGCGAATCCGAGCGCCACGCCCAGCAGGCCGCTCGCGATCGTCAGCAGGACGCCCTCGACGAAGACCACGAGCCCCGTTTCGGCCCCGCTCAGGCCGAGGGAGCGCAGCAGGCCGAGTTCGCGCTTGCGGTGCAGTACGGACATGAATACTGCGTTGAGGATCGCCAGCGTCACGATGGCGAAGAGGATGAGGTGGAAGACCCAGTCCCCCGCGTCGTCGATCCTCACCGCGGAATAGAGTTCCCGGGCGGTCTCCGGCCACCCGGCCACCTCGATCCCGGCGCCCTCAAGGGTGGCCCGGGCCTCTGCCAGCACCGGATCGGTAAAGGCGGAATGGGGCAGGACCATGGAGACGCTCGTGGCGCCCTCCACGCCGAGCCAGCTCCGCGCGACCGACAACGGAATGTGGACCAGGGCCTCGTCCAGGTCGTCGAGTCCGGTTCGGTACGTTCCCACGACGCGCACGAGCTGGCCCGCGATATCGCCCGAGGCAACCTGCGCGGTCAGCACCATTCTCGAGCCGGTGCGGAGGCCGAGCCTGGTGGCCATTCCGGCCCCGATGAACGCGTGCAGGCGGTCGCCCTCCTGCAGGTAGCGCCCGGTGGCGGGCTCGGCGCCAAGCCGCGAAAACGCGAGTTCCGAGGCTGGATCCACACCCACGATCAGCGCCGGCAGCGCGCCGTCGGCGGACGATGCGAGTCCGCGCGTCGCCACCCGCACGGTGGTGATCGACGGCTCGGTCAGGGGGGCCAGGGCGGCAGCGCCAAGCGACGCCTCGAGCTGTCCGGCGTCCAGGCGGTCGTCCAGGCTCTCGCTGTCACGGTAACCGGGTGCGTTGAACGACACGTGACCCGACGCGAGCCTCACGCCCGAGTCGATCCAGTCCTCGTGCGCTCCGTCCGCAAGGGTGCGGGAGAGGATGAGCAGGGCGAGTCCCACGGTCATCGCGGCGGCGGTCAGCGCGCTCCGCCGCAGTTCGCGCCCGAGGTTGCGCAGGGCCAGCCAGCCCAGTGTCGGGAAGCGGATCATCGGTCGGCGAGCACGTCCGCGGGTGGCAGGCGCGCCGCCCGCCAGGCCGGGAGCAGTGCCGAGACGATGCCGGTGCCCAGTAGCGCCACCGCACTCACCAGCGGCTCCTGGAAGGAGTATTCGACGGTCAGCTGGGGCCGGATCGCCGAGCCCATGAACGAATAGGTGCCGACGAAAGCGCTCAGGTCGATCGGATTCGCGCGGATGTGGGCCAGGAGGGGAAACGCCAGCGCCGCGCCCGCGGCCAGCGCGACCACGCCGAGCAGGAGGCCCTCATAGACGACGATCCGCCCCAGGGCGACGCCCGAAGTCCCCAGCGCCCGCGCAACGGCGAACTCGCGGCGACGCTCGAATGTCGCCAGGAGCATCGTGTTGGCGACGCCGAAGATCGCCATGCCGAAGATCATGAACGCGACGACCGAGTTCATCGCGCTGGCAAGACTCACCACGAAGTACAGCTGGCCCAGAAACACCGACCACGGCTCGGTAGCCAGGTCCGGCGACAACCCCGCGACGGCGACCGCAACCCTCTCGGCCACGGGGTCCGCATCGCGCACACGGTCCACCGAAATCGCCACCTCGTGAATCCGGCCGCGATCCATCGCCAGGAAATCCTGCAACGTGCCCAGTTCGAGCAGCGCATAGCTGTCGTCGAAGCCGCCGAGGTCCAGGCGGTAGATGCCCGACACGCCGAATAGGTCGTTGCCCGTCGAGCCGTCCGCCGCCGGGGCGACCAGCACCGCCTCGTCACCCACCGCGATGCCGATCTTGTCGGCCAGCGCGGCCCCGACGGCCACCTCTCCCGGCCCCGGCATCCCCCCCTCCACGAAAACGCTCGCGAAGCGGCTGACGCGCGGCTCGCGCTCCGGATCCACGCCCATGAGCACGGCCCCCACCGTCTCGTCGCCGGAACTGACCAGCCCTCCCCCGTAGAGGCGCGGCGCGACCCCCGCCACCCCATTCTGCGCCTCCGCCGCGGCGACGAGCGCGCCCACATCCAGGCCTTCGCGGCCGCCCATCGTGTCATGAATGCTGCGCTCGGGACGATACGCCTCGGCATGGATCTGGATCTGCCCCGTCACCACCTCGGTCCCGTTGGAGACCATCTCCTCCATCATGCCGTTCATGAACCCCATCATCAGGACCGCGGCGACGAAGCCGAACGAGAGCGCGGACGCGGTCAGGAACGTGCGGCGGCGGTTGCGCCACAGGTTCCGCCACGCCATCCGCCACCAGATGTCCCGGGTACTGCGGCTCACGGCGGCGCGGCCCCGCCCGTCATTGGTGCGCGCGCAGGTTGCGGAGACTGAAGAAGTCCTCGTCGAGGCCGACATCGAATTCGATCGCGACGTAGGTGATCACGGTACGCTCTTCGCCGTCCGCAGGCTCGATCATGATCCGCGTGGGAATGGTCCGGCCGCCCATGGTCCGTATGTCGGAAAAGGTCATCGTACGGGCCAGGGTGCCGTCCTCGTCGTAATAGTGCGCCCAGAGGGGCATCCTGTCGCGCTTGCGGATCCGCTGTTCGATCCGGCCCCAGATCACCGGCGCCTCGGGCCTGGGCGTCATCGTGAACTCCCAGACGTCCTCGCCGTCCCGGTCGCCGTCATGGGAGATGACGATGTCGTAGTCTTCGATGAGCCGGCTCTCCTTGACCAGGTCGTCGTTGGTCACATGCGAACCCATCCACGAGCCGAGCATCATCGAGGGCGGAATCTTGATCGTGCGGTCGGCCCGCGGCAGGTAGTTCCAGACCTCGTTTTCCACCTTGAGGGTGGCGGTGCCCGCTTCGCGCGCAGGGCTCTCCACCCGGATGAGCGAGTACTCGGTCCCCAGCGACCAGACCTGCATCTCCAGCGAACGCGACCAGTGCTCGGTGTCGATCTCCATGCGCATGCTGCCCGCGCTCGACGCGCCCTGCATCATCCGGTCGACCTCGTCTATGATCTCCAGGATCTCCGGATCGGTCTGGGCCGCCGCCGGCGCAGCCGCAAGCACGGCGCCCGCAAGGATGAACAGGATCGCTGCCTTCTTCATATCGGCCTCCTCAAGCCCCGAAATCAACCCCCGTAAACTGGCCCCCGTGCGCCGAAAACACTATTGTGCCGCGCTGTCGGGAGCCAGCCCGGCGGGTTGATGCAGGGGTGGACGAGGGGTCGTGGTGCATGCCCGGCAGCCTACCGCCCATCAATGACATTCTCTGAAACGGGAGAGCTTTCATGGTTACGATTACGGCCCTGTGGGCCCCGATCCTTCTCTCCGCGGTGGTCGTCTTCGTGGTGAGCGCCATGGTGTGGATGGTCATGCCGCACCACAAGAACGACTTCGCGGCGGCCGATGACGAGGACGGCCTGATGGACGCCGTGCGCGACGGCACGGGCGGCCCTGGCATGTACATGTTCCCGCACGCGCCGGACAGCGAGATGAACAGCGAGGCCTACCGGGAGCGGCTGAAGGCCGGACCCGTCGGAATCCTGCGTGTCCGGGATCCGGAGAGCGTCCTCGACATGAAGCCGGCCATGGCCAAGTCGGTCGTCCTGTACCTGGTGGTGGGCGTCTTCGTCGCCTACCTGGCGTCGGTCGCGCTCGATCCGGGCGCATCCTACCTGTCGGTGTTCCAGGTCACCGGCACGGCGGCCTTCATGGCGTACGGATTCATCGGCTACCAGGAGGCCATCTGGTTCGGACTGCCGGGCTCCGTCGCCTTCAAGCACAGCATCGACGGCCTCGCCTACGCCCTCCTCACGGCCGGCATCTTCGGCTGGCTGTGGCCCGCCTGAGGACCGCCGGAGCTCACCCACCCTGACCCACTCACCCCTGCACCGCAGGAGCCCCCAACACATGAGCGACATCGTCTACGAAGCCGACGTCAGGATCGAACGCGTACGCGGTCCCGAACGTCTTGCCTACATCCCCGCCCACGAAGGCGCCGTCGAGTTCGGCGTGCACGGCGCGATCGCCGAGCACTACGGCGTCCGCCCGCGAACGGAGACCTCCACCACCCTCGACTACGTGATCGCCGCGACCGGCGGCTGACTCGTCGGCACCTTCGGAGGCGTGCTGGAGGCACGCGGAATCGATGCGTCGGGAGGCAGGCTCACGGCGGAAGTGCACGGCGCCGTCGGCAAGGAGGACGGCGTTCTGGTCATTCGGCGGATTCACTGCAAATACCTGCTGAAGGCGGCCGACGCGGACGGGAAGGCCGTTGAGCGGGCCTTCGAACTGCACCCCATGCGATGTCCCGTCTACCGGACGCTGCATCGATGCATCGAGATCACGACGGAGTTGGCGATCGTGTAGCCGGCCCGGTCCGCCCCGGCCTGGACCGCCGCCGGTGGCTGAGGGTCGCCGGAAGCGTACTGGCCGGCGGCTGGGCGGCCGGATGCTCGACCGCGGGGGCGGCGCGCTGGACCTGGAGCGCGCCGGCCCGTCCGCGTGTAACGCCAGCGCTGGTTTCGCCGGACCGGGTCATCCGCGTCGTCGCGGGGCTGCGGCCCTATCGCCCCGAGGGCTTCGTGGTGAGTGCCGAGTCGTTCGGAGACAAACTTCTCGTGCACAACTACGGGCACGGAGGCGGTGGCGTGAGCCTGTCCTGGGGGACCGCGGAGATGGCGGCGGAACTGGTGGACGGCGGCGGCGAGGGCGAGGCCGCCGTGATCGGAGCCGGCGCGGTGGGGCTTGCGACGGCTCGCCTGCTGCAGCGGCGCGGCCGCGCGGTGACAATCTATGCGCGCGAACTGCCGCCGAACACGACCTCTAACATCGCGGGCGCGCAGTGGTCGCCGACCTCGGTCTCGGACAGCCTCGACGGGCCGTTCGGCAGCCGGTTCGAGCACGCGGCGCGATTGGCGCACCGTCACTTCCAGAACCTCGTCGGCCCCGACTACGGCGTCCGCTGGATCGACAACTACTTCCCCTCCGACAGGCCGATGCGTGTCGCGGACTACCAGTCCCGCATCCGGGATCTCTACCCGGAATGGGAGGACCTGGAGGGCGACGAGCACCCCTTCCCCACGCGGTACGCGCGCCGCGTCGGCACGATGTTCATCGAGCCGCCCCGGTATCTGCGTGCGCTCCTGAGCGACTTCCGCATTGCCGGCGGACGCGTCGTCGTGGGTGAGATCGCGGACCTGCGCCAGTTGGCCGCGCTTCCCGAGCCTGTCGTGGTGAACTGCACGGGTCTCGGCGCGAAGGCCCTGTTCGGCGACCGGTCGCTGGTCCCCGTCAAGGGACAGCTCGTCGTGTTGCGGCCCCAGCCGGAGGTCGACTACCTGACAGTCGGAGGCGGCCGGTTTTCGACGGAGGGCAGCCAGTATATGTTCCCGCGCAGCGACGGCATTCTGCTTGGAGGCACATTTGATCGCGGGGTCGAAAGCCTGGAGCCGGACCAGGTGCAGACCGAGCGCATCCTGCGCAACCACCGTATGTTCTTCCAGGCAATGGAGGACAAAAGGAGAGCGGTGAACCTTTGACGCCCCGGCAATCGTAAGGCTGCTTGTTCCGCATGCGTGAGTCGCCGACATTCGACCGGAAGAAACCGAACCGAAGGGACGAAGGTCATGGTCCAGATCCTGAAGACCATCGCGCGCGCCATCCTGAGGTGGCTACTGAAGAAGATGTAAGCGGGAGCGGCGAGTTCGGCGCACCCCGGCCATACCTGATCGCCGCCGTCGCCGCCGTCGCCGTCGTGGCCTTCCAGCTCGCGGCCGCCCTCCCGGCCACCGGCGCCCAGTTCCCGCAGGCCGTCAACGGCGAAGACCTCGCCGACGCGCCAGGCGATGCGATCTATGCCGCCTCCTGTGCCAACTGCCACGGCCTCGACGGGACCGGTCTCGCACCGTCGCTCCTCGCTTTCGAAGAAGAGGTCCCCGACTTCACCGACTGCGACTTCGCCGCCCGCGAACCGGACGCGGACTGGATCGCGGTGGCTCACGAGGGCGGCCCGGTCCGCGGCTTCAGCGAAATGATGCCCGCCTTCCGCGGCGCGCTGACCGAGGAGCAGCTGACCCGCGTGATGGGCTACATCCGCACTCTCTGCACCGACGACAACTGGCCGCGCGGCGAACTCAACCTGCCGCGTCCCCTGCTGACCGAGAAGGCCTACCCGGAGGACGAATGGGTGGTGGAGCTGGGTGTGGATCTTGAGAGCGACGGTGGCACCTCGGCAGCGTACGTGTACGAGCAGCGGTTCGGTCCGCGCAGCCAGGTGGAAATCGTCATCCCCTATGGATGGCACCGGGATGGCACGGATCTGCGTCACGGCCTCGGCGACGCCGTGGTCGCCCTCAAGCACGCTCTCTATCACGACCTCGAGGTGGGTACGATCTTCTCGATCGGCGGCGAGGCCATACTCTCCACCGGCGACGAGAGTGTCGGCCTCGGCGCCCCCGGCAGCGCGCTGGAAGCATTCGCCGCGCTGGGCCAGATCCTGCCCGGCGACGCTTTTGTGCAGGCGCAGGCCGGCTACAAGGCGCCGCTGTACGAGAGCGGAGCGAACGAGGGATTCGGCCGTGTCGTGCTGGGACGGACCTTCACACAGGGGCAGTGGGGGCGCGCATGGACGCCCATGCTGGAAGTGCAGGTGAAGCACGACTTTGAGCCGGGCGCGGACCCGCGCCTCGACCTCCTGCCCCAGATGCAGATCGCCCTCAACACCAGGCAGCACGTTCTGGCGAACATCGGCGTGCTGGTGCCGATCGGAGGCGATGACGGGCACGGCCACGGGCACGCGCGGTCCGTCCGCCTGCTCACCTACATCCTGCTCGACTGGTTCGACGGCGGGTTCTTCGAGGGATGGTGACCGTGCGCAAAACAGTGTACTCGGTCTGCCTGACCGCCAGCGTCCTTTTCGCCATCGCCGGGGCCGTGCCCCAACCCGACCGCACCGCGTCCCTCGGCGGCCTGTCGGTGCTCCATGCGCCCGATACCGTCACCACAGGCGATCCCGCCGACCACTTCCGCACGGCCGACCGCTGCATCGCCTGCCACAAGGACGTCACGGCCTCGGACGGCACCGACGTCTCCATCGGCTTCGATTGGCGCGCCTCCATGATGGCCAACGCCGCGCGCGATCCCTACTTCCAGGCCGCGGTGCGGCGCGAGATCATGGACTACCCGGAGGCCGCCGCGGACATCGAGGGGGAGTGCGCGCGCTGCCACATGCCCATGGCCACCGTTGCGGCGCTGCAGGAAGGGCGCTCGGGCGAGGTCTTCGCCAACCTGCCGATCGGCGGCGCGGAGGGACCCTGGGCGGACCTCGCCGCGGACGGCGTCTCCTGCTCGCTCTGCCACCAGATCCAGCCCGACGGATTGGGCACGGAGGAGACCTTCACGGCCCGCTTCCACGTTTCAGCTGAAACACCTCCCGACGGCCGCCCCGTGTTCGGCCCCTTCGAGCCCGACGAGGGCGGGGTCGGCATCATGCACTCGGCGACGGCGTTTCGTCCCACTCTCGGCGAGCACGTCACGTCGTCGGGACTGTGCGCTTCGTGCCATACGGTGATCACGCACGCCGTGGGGCCGGGCGGGTCCGGGCCCGGTGGCTCCCGTCCCGACGGCGCCGCCCCGCCCCCCTTCCCGGAGCAGGCTCCGTATCTCGAGTGGCAGGCGAGCATCTACGCCGACGGCCGCGAGCGCGAACACAGCTGCCAGGACTGCCACATGCCCGAGGTCGGCGAGGACGTTCCCGTGACCCGTGTCCTTGGCCGGGCCCGCCCCGAGGTCTCGCGGCACGTGTTCCGCGGCGGCAACTTCTTCATGCTGCGCATGCTGAACCGCTACCGCGCCGAACTGGGGGTCATCGCGCTGCCGCAGGAAATGGAACTCGCTGCCCAGCGCACCGCCGACCACCTCCGTAACGCCACCGCCACGGTCGAGCTCGACGGGGTGGGCGTCGGCGGGGGGCGCCTGGAAGCCACCGTGACCGTTCGCAACCTGGCCGGCCACAAGTTCCCGACCGCCTATCCCTCGCGGCGCGCGTGGGTGCGGTTCACCGTGACCACTGAATGGGGCGAGCGTGTGTTCGAATCGGGTGCCTTCTCCCCCGACGGCCGCGTCATCGGTGACGACCACGACGCCGACGGCACGCGCTACGAGCCGCACTACACCGTCATCACGTCGCCGGACCAGGTGCAGGTCTACCAGGGCGTCATGGTCGACGGCAGCGACGCCGTCACCACCGGGCTCATGTCCGCGCACCGGTGGGTGAAGGACAACCGCATCCTCCCCGACGGCTTCGACTCCGCCCACGCCGATGCACGCGTGCGCCCCGTCGGCCTGGCCGCCGGCGACCCGGACTTCGCCGCGGGTTCGGACAGGATCCACTACACGGTCCCCGTCAACCCTGCCGATGGCCCGTTCACCGTCGAGGCCGAACTCTGGTTCCAGCCGATCGGCTACCGCTGGGCCGAGAACCTGGCCGCCTATGATGCCCTGGAGACGCGCCGCTTCGTGCAGTACTACCGGGAGATGGCCGAGGGATCGGCGCTGCTGCTGGCGCGGGACGAGGCGGTGAGCGGCTCGAACTGAGGGGCGCCGCAGGGGCATGTCCGGTGGTGTCCTCCTCATGGTTCGGTTTATCGCCTAAACTGAACCAACACTCGTACACCGACGGTCAGGCCAGCTCCACCCGCCCCCGGAAGTACTCCAGCGCCTCGGGGTTGGCCAGCGCCTCCACGTTCGCAACCGGTTCGCCGTGCACGACCGCCGTCACGGCCAGCTCCACGATCTTGCCGCTCCGGGTCCGCGGGATGTCCTCGACCTGGACGATCTTGGCGGGGACGTGCCGGGGGCTCGCCTGCGTCCTCAGCACCGCGCGGATCCGGTCCCTGAGCGCCTCGTCCAGCGGCAACCCCGGCCCCAGCCGCACGAAGAGCACCATGCGCGTGCCCTCGCCCCAGCGCTGGGCCACGGCGAGCGCCTCCGCCACCTCGTCCAGGCCTTCGACGGGGCGGTAGATCTCGGCCGTGCCGATCCGCACGCCGTGCACGTTCAGGGTGGCGTCGGAGCGGCCATGGATGACGTATCCGCCCGCGGGGGTCTTCTCCACGTAGTCGCCGTGGTGCCAGACCCCGGGGAACCGCCCGAAGTAGGTGCCCAGGTAGCGGCTCCCTTCGTCGTCGTTCAGGAATCCCAGCGGCAGCGACGGGAAGGGACGGGTGCAGACGAGTTCGCCCTTGCCCTCATCCATCGAAGACCCGCCGGGCGAGAACACGTCGACGGCCATGCCCAGTGCGGGACCCTGGATTTCGCCCGCGCGGACGGGCCAGCCGGGGATCGCGCCCAGAAAGCACGCGCATAGGTCGGTGCCGCCCGAGATCGACACGAGGTGAACGTCGCGCCTGACGTGTTCGTAGACGTAATCGAAGCCCGCCGCGGCGAGGGGCGAGCCGGTCGACAGGAATGTCCGCAGCTCCGTCAGGCTGTGGGTCCCGCGCGGGCTGACGCCGGCCTTGCGGAGCGCCTCCAGGTAGCCGGGCGAGACCCCCATCAGCGTCATGCCGGTGCCGTCGGCGAAGTCGAAGAGCGCCTCGTTCCCCGGGTGAACGGGCGATCCGTCCCAGAGCAGGATCGTCGCCTCGGACGCGAGCGCCGAGACCAGCCAGTTCCACATCATCCAGCCGAGCGTGGTGAAGTAGAAGACGCGAGCGCCGGCCTTGATGTCGCAGTGGAGCCGGTGCTCCTTGATGTGCTGCAGGAGCACGCCGCCCGCGCGGTGGACGATGCACTTGGGCACTCCCGTGGTGCCCGAGGAGAAGAGGATGAAGACCGGGTGATCGAACGGCAACCTCACGAAATCGACCGCCCGGGCCTCGAAGGGACGGATGAAGTTGTCGAAGGAGACGCCGTCGGGGATGGCGGGCGCGTGGCCGGCGGCCGGCGCGCCCAGGTTCGGCACCACAATCGTGCGCTCGACGGTGGGCAGCCCCGCCAGGATCTCCGGCACGCGGGACAGCGTCTCGTAGCGCCGGCCGCGGTAGCTGTAGCCGTCCGTGACGAACAGAAGGCGCGGGCCGACCTGGCCGAAGCGGTCGATCACCCCGCGCGCGCCGAAGTCGGGTGACGCGGTGGACAGGACCGCGCCGATCGAGGTGGCCGCGAGGAGGATCGCCACCGCCTCGGGCACGTTGGGGAGCAGCGCGGCGACACGGTCGCCCGGGCCGAGGCCGGCGCCCTGCATGGCCTGGGCGAGGCGCGAAGTGAGGTCGTGCAGTTCCCGCCAACTCACCACCCGGCGCCGGCCGTCCTCGGACCAGGCGATGATGGCGGGGTCGTCCGTGCGGCGGCGCAGCAGGTTCTCGGCGAAGTTGAGCCGTGCGTCCGGAAAGTAGCGCGCGTGGGGCATCCGGTCGCCGTCGACGAGGACGCGGCCGCCGCGCTCACCGACGATGCCGAACCAGTCCCAGGCCGCGCTCCAGAACGCCTCCTGGTGCTCGATCGACCACCGCCAGAGGGCGTGGTAGGGGGCGGTGGGGGGGTGGGCGCGGTCGGGAGGGGCGCCGGGGTCGCCGGGGGCGCAGCCGTTCAGCGCGACAGCGAGATCTTCCGCACCGCTTCCCGCACCGCCGTGTTCCGCCAGCCAGGCCGCGAAGGCGGCGAGGTTGCTCGCGCGGGTGCGTTCCCGTGAAGGGATCCAGAGCGGCGGCTTCGCGGCAGGGCCAACAGAGTCGGCAGCGGCGGCCCTCGGTGCGGCTACACTCGGGGCGTCACGAGATCCGGCATCACGATCTGTCATCGTATGATACATATGCGCGCACTGCGCCCCAGCAAGCCGTCCCACGCTTGCCCGGACCGTCGGCCCGCACGTAGACTCGTCGCCTGTCCGAATCCTGACGGCTTCAATCGACTATGACTCTTCATGACCTGGCCTGACATCAAGCGCGACATGTGCGTTTTCCGCCGGAAGGGAATTGCAATCGCCGCGCTCTTTACTCTACTCGGCGCCTGCGCGCCCGAAACAGCACCTGAACCCACGATTGCGATCGACAGCGCCGGCGTGCGGATCGTAGCCGGAGACCCCACGGGGTCGGATGCCACCTGCGCGATCAGCGAGGAACCGGTCCTGGTCATCGGTGAAGACGAGGAGGACGAGACCCAGTGGTTCTCTTCCATCCGGGGCATGGGGCGGCTGTCGGATGGATCGGTCGTGGCGGTCGATCGCACGTCGGCCGAAGTGCGCGTCTATGACGACACAGGTCGCCACCTGCGGTCGATGGGCCGCAGCGGCGAGGGGCCCGGCGAGTTCGCGAATCCCTATGTGTTGTGGATCGCCGCCGGCGACACCCTCTGGGTGGGCGACTACCGCCCGTGGAGCTACAACGTTTTCACGGCCCAGGGTGAATTCGTGCGGCGGGTTACGCTCATGCCGGTATGGCCGGATCCCGCCCGGGGAGGAGGCGTGCTCGACAACGGATACTCGGTGAACGCGAGAGCAGAATCCGCGTACAACGAAGACTTCACCGTTGCGGACACCCTCGTCCTGGAGGTCCACGACCCCGAGGGCGGACTCGTGGGGAACCTGGCGCGCCTGCCCGACCGGACCAGCGGTACCGTCAGCGAAGCCCCGAACTTCTGGCTGTTCCCGCTGTTCCAGTCGTTCGCCCGGGTCGACGCACGGGGATCAACCATCGTCCTGGGACACGGAAGCGAGACCGAGGTCCGGGTCCTCGACGACGAATTCAACTTGCGTACGATCATCCGCTGGTCCGAACCGGACCGCGAGGTCACTCCCGCCGACGTGCGCGCCTGGCGCGAGGACTACATCGAGAGCCGCAGACAGCCCGGCTCCCGGGAGTGGGACGAATACGACGACGCCAGTCTCAGTGACGAACGCCCCGTAGCGGACGTTTTTCCGCCCATCTCGCGGATCATGATCGCCCGGGACGGCCGCATCTGGGTGCGCCAGTACGACCGGCCGCGGGAAGACCGCGGGTGGCTCGCTTTCGGCCCCGACGGCGAGTTCTTCTGCCACATGGCCGCACTGCCCGCCGAGGTCTGGGAAATCGGCGCGGACTACGTGCTGCTCCTCAGCGAAACCGAACTCGGGATACAGACGGTCGAGATGTATCGCCTCGATACCCCGGATTCAGTCCGTTCAGCCGGGTAGAAACACGGTCGCGCGCCTGGCCGGTGCGTTGTCCAGAGCGGCAGCTTCGCGATCACGGCTGCGGAAGAGGCGCGGGTCTGGCGCGTGACAGCGCGAGGACCGCGAGGAAGGCACACAGGGTCGCCGCGATGGCGGCCGTGGCGAGCGTCCCGGTGTGGAAGATGCTGAGCGCCGTCCCGGCCGCACCGCCCAGGAGAAACTGCAGGCTCCCCGCAACCCCCGACGCGGTCGCACGGAACCCGGGGAAATACTCCAGGTAGCAGGCGGCCGCGTTGCCCGTGATCATGCCAAGCACGCCGGACGATACCATCAGAAGCACAACGACAATCGGCAACATTGGCGTCATCAGGGTCACGTGGGCGAGCAGGGCACCGGCGGCGACGCATTGCACCACGCAGGCCTTCCGGGTGACCCGGTGGGCCTCATGCTTCCGAAGGAGTCGGAAGTTGATAACGGTGCCCAGTACCAGCGCGACGACGTTCGCGGCGAGAAGACCGCTGAACTGCGTCGGACTCAGGCCGAACCACACCGTGTAGATGAACGCTCCATCGTTCACATAGACGAGCAGGCACGCGGTCGAGAAGGCGAGGCAGAACACGTAGCCCAGAGCACGGGTGTGGCCGAGTGCCTTCCCGTAGCCCTGAATCGCCTGGCGAAGCAGGGGTCGTTCGGGCGCCGCTCCGGTTTGCGGAACCGTCTCCGGGAGCCATAGCCACAGGGCGAATCCCACGGCGAGGCAATACAGCAGAAGCAGCAGGAAAGTCGATTGCCAGCCGAAGGCGAGCGCCAGCGCCGCCCCGGAAATCGGGCCAATCAGTCGGGGAACCGCCTGGACCGCGCTTATGGCGCCGAGAATGCGTGCCCCGCGCTGCCGCTCGAAGAGGTCGCCGACCACTGCACCGATGTTCACGAACGCCACCCCCGCTCCCATGCCCTGCAGCGTCCTGAGTGCGAAGAACCGCTCGACGGATCCGGAGAACAGAATGCCGGTCGTGCCAATGGCAAAAATTGCCATGCCGGTCAGGGCAGTGACCCGCCGGCCGCACCGGTCGGCGACGGGAGCGCCCGCGAACTGCCCCACGCCCAGTCCCAGCAGAAACACGCCCAGGGAAACCTGAATGCGGGGAACATCCACGCCGAAAAAGAGAGCGATTTCGGGAAGGGCGGGCAGGTACAGGTTGATGGACAGCGGCACCACCATGGTCAACATGGCGAGAACGGCAAAGAGTCTGCGGGTTCCAGGACCGAAAACGGCCCCGTGGCCCTGCCCCGACTCGCTCAAGGCAGGATCCGGACCACCAACGCTATTCGCGCGCCCGGCCTCTGCTCGTATGTGCCCTGCTCACCCGCCGGACGTCGCCGCGCGCTCCCTCTTCTGCTCCTCCACCATGCGCGCAACGTCCTCGAGAAGCTGTCTGGCATCGTAGATGATCCCGTCCTTGATCGTGTACCTGATCCCGCCGATCCGCTCCTTGACGCCCGTGTCGGGGTTGAGACGCTCGTGCCCGGTCCCGTAGAGCACCTTGAGGTTGTCGATCGGGTTCTCCGGCGAGATCACGAGGTCGGCCAGCAGGCCTTCGCGCACGATCCCGAACTCGATCGGCTGTCCCTTCGGCTCGAAGAGCGCCTCGGCGCCGTGCATCGTCGCCCCACGGATGACCTCCAGAGGGTGGAAGCCAGCCTCCTGGAACAGCTCCATCTCCTCGATCGTCGAGAAGCCGAAGAGGTTGTAGATGAAGCCGGCGTCGGAGCTGACGGTGACGCGGCCGCCCATGTCCTTGTAGTCGTCGATGAGGTCCATCCAGACGCGGTAGAAGTTCTTCCACCGGATCTCGTCGTGGGAGGTCCAGTCGTAGTAGTACGAACCGTGGTTCTCACGGCTGGGTTCGTAGAAATCCCACAGGCTGGGCAGCGTGTAGCGCTCGTGCCACTCGGCGGTGCGGGCGCGCATCACGTCGCGGCTGGCCAGGTAGGCGGTCATGGTGGGGTCGAGGATGACGTCATACGACAGGAGTTCCTCGAGCATGGCGTTCCACTCGTCGCTCCCCTGGGGGTGGATCAGGTCCCACTGGGCCGCGACCTGGCCGAAGCGGTGCTGCTCGTTGGCGTAGTTCATGTCGGACGGCCAGGGCTGGACGTCATGGTCGTCGTACAGCGCCTCGAAGAGCCCGTAGAAGTGCGTGACGGTGCCGAGGCCGAGCCGTGCGGCGTCGACCGCGTTCATCTGCGCGACGCCGAGCTGGGCGAGGTGGGCCACGCTGCCCATCCCCAGCTGGCCGGCCTCGTCCAGGAGCGCCTCCATGATCTCGGGCGGGTACGCCACGAACTTGATCCCGTCGACGCCCTGGTCGTGTGCCCAGCGGACCCATGCGCGGGCCTGCTCCGGAGTGCGTACGGCGCCCTGGCCCCAACCCTGTCCCGGGCGCTGGTACACGAACATGCGCGGCGCCGTGATCTCGTTGTTGTTGGCGCGTTCGCGTTCGGAGAGCGAGAAGTCGACCGGGCCGTACTCGATGCCGCGCCCCGCGGTGACTCCGTGCGCAAGCCAGAGCTTGTAGACGTATTCGGCCTGCGGGGTCTTGGGGAGACCTCCGGTGTGGAGGTGAAGGTCGACGAAGCCGGGAAGCACGTACATGCCGTGTGCGTCGATCTCGTGGTCGCCGGCGGCGGGGCGGCGCGATTCCTCGATGGGGAGGCCGGGGTAGCCGACTCCCGCGATCTGCGCAATACGGTTGCCCTCGATGACGATGTCGACCGGGCCGCGGGGCGGAGCGCCCGTACCGTCGATGACGATCGCACCGCGGATGACGAGGCGGTCGAAGGGGCCGTCGCCCTCGGCGCGGTCGGGCCCGGGTTCCACGAACTGCGCGGCCGCGGGGGCGGGGAGAAGGGCGAGGACGGCGGCAATGGCGAGGGTGCCGAAAACGGCGATCGAGCAGCGGAGAATCATGACACGGACTCGTTCAGATGGCGTTCGGTGATGCGACGAACAACAAGCTGGCCCGGCCTGGGCGGCTACGCCAGCGCGCGGCACCGTGCGGAGGGGACCGGGGAACCTTAGAATACCACTTGGAGTAAAGCGAGTAGGCCGGGTCGCCCCGCCCTGCCCGGACTCTGTTGCGGAGTTCCGACCACCACTTCCGATGCGAGCCTGCCCGATGACGAAGCCGCGCCCCACTCGCCCGCTTGTCTCATCATTGGTCGCCCTGGTTGCGTCCGTGGCGCTCGCGCCTCCCGTGGTCGCGCAGCAGAAGCCCGCATGCAACGACGACGAGGCCCGGATCGTCGGGGTGATCGTCGACGCCGACACCGAGGCGCCGCTGGAGGGTGCGCACGCGTCGGTCGAAGCCTCCTACTGGGGATCGCTGACCACCGACAACGGCCGCTTCCTGCTGTGCGGTATTGGCGCTGGGATCCATACGGTTACCGTCGAGAGGCTGGGATACGAGAACCTGGAGACCCGGATCGAGGCCAACTCATCGGGTGAGCCGGTCGCGCTTCACATGCGCCCCGACCCGGTGCTCCTGGAAGGCCTCGAGATCGTATCGGACCGATTCGAGCGCCGGCGGCGGGCTGTGGCGACCTCGGTTCGGGCCTTCGATCAGGAGGCGATCGCCAGCAGCGGCTTCTGGTCGGCCGCCGACTTCGTGGACATGCGGGCCGGGGTCATCACGACTCCGTGCGGCATCAGCCGATGCGTCTACTACCGGGGACGGATGGTCAACCCGACGGTGTATCTCGACGAATTCCGGTTGATCGGGGGATGGTCGGAGCTGGAGACCATTCCGAGCAGCATGCTGTACATGGTCGAGGTCTACCGCCGGGGAACCCACATCCGGGCCTACACCCACCACTTCATGAAGCGGGCTGCAACAATTCGGCTGGCGCCCATGATGATCTGGGATTAGTGCAGGCTAGTTCGCCCACCCGAGCCCTTCTCTGAGTTCGCCCACAAAGCTTCGCAGTCCGCGGCGGACGACCGAGCGGAGGAACAGGCCGGCAAGCAGTAGCAGGCTGACCTGTTGGAGCAGACTGGGCAACTCCTCCGTGAGGGCCGCCAACGACGGGACGGAGAGGGCGCCGAAGACAGCGTTGACCGCAACACCCGAAGCGACCGCCAGCATCACCATGGCCGCGGCGAAGAAGATCGCGGCGCGCCTCCCGTGCAGGCTGCTCAGCAGGCCCAGCGTGGAGATGTTGGTGGCGGGTCCCGTGATGAGAAACGCGATGCCGGCGCCGGGAGACAGCCCGGTGGCGAGAAACGCCGCGACCAGGGGCGTGGCGGAAGCGGCGCACACGTAGGTCGGGAAGCCCAGCAGCGCGAAGAGGAGGACGTCGGCGACGGGCGGCAGACCACCCAGCCAGCCGCTCTCCAGGAACGGGGTCACGAGGGCCGCCACCCCGAGCCCGAGGAGGATCCAGGGAGCCGTGTGATCGACCACTTCGCCGGTGCCGGTCCGCAGCGCCGCGGCAAGACGCCGGGACGGGCTCGGGCGTTCACCCGTCGCGCTCGCGGGCTCGGGGGAACGTTCGGCCGCCTGCAGCCGGCCCCCGACCCACCACCCCACCACCAGCGCAACGAGGGCCGCCGTGCCCAGGCGAAGCAGGGTCACCTGGGGTCCCAGCAACGGAATGGACAGCAGGATCGCGTCGAGCCCCAGTTCCGGCGTGGCGACAAGAAACGCCATGGCCGCGGCGGGTGGGGCGCCTCTCTGAACCAGACTCCGGTACAGGGGCACGACCCCACACGAGCAAATGGGGAAGGGCAGCCCGATGAGCATGCCCCGCCCCGCCTGTGACATCGCCCCGCCGCGCTCCATCCAGCGCACGGATCGCGCCGGCAGGAACGCGCTGAGCAGTCCGGCGCACAGATAAGCCAGGAGGAGCGCGGGTGCGCTTTCGGCAGAGAGGACATAGAGCCGGGACAGGAACGCCGTGGCCTCGTCTGCCGGAGCTTCCACGCGCACGGTGTAGGCCGCCAGGAGCAACGCCACGGCCGCGATCGCCCCCCAACCCTCACGGCGCCGGTCGGCCGGCCCGCTCGCCACCTCGCGCTGATGCATCACCACGTGGACGAGAGACCCCCCGACTGTTGCCTGAAACAGTTTCGCCCCTTCCGAACCCGCCACGCTCCATGCGGCCGCCCCCGCGAGCGAGTACCCTGCCACGGTCGCAGCCATCAGCAGGGCCAGTGCACCGATCGCGGCCCGCCTGTTCTCCTCCTTCGTGACCAGCCACCACACCGCGACGCCCACCGGGAGCCGGTGCAGGATGGCGGCCAGAGGGAGCGAGAAGGGAGCGTCGGGAGAGAGCGTCGCCAGCACCGCCCCGTCCAGCGCCGCGTGGAGGGCGACACCGGCGAGACCGGCCAGCAGTGCCCACCGGTGGGTCCTCCCGCCCGCGTGCCGCGTGGTTCTCTCGGCCGCAACCGGAAGTGCAAACCCGACCGCGAGGGCGAGGAGGACACTCCAGTCCCCCTCCCCAATCGCCGAAGGCACGAACTCCAGGAAGATCAGTCCCGGGATCGCGACCATGACGAAGCCGTCCAGCATGGGGGCGAATCCGCGTCGATGCCCGGTGCAGCGTTCGAGCACCGGACCCGCCGCCAGAGCCAGAACGGCGGCGATCAGCCAGGACATGTCACCAGGGGTAAACGCGCTATCTTCGTATGCACTGGAAGGCTATTTTGGGGGAATGCTGCCACGCTAATCCGCCCGGCTCTCTCCGACAAACCGCGAATCCGCGGTTCGATCTGAAAGCTGACGAAATGTCGAATCCGACCTCCGAACCTATCGCGATCGTTGGCATGGCGTGCCGCTTTCCCGGCGCCGACGGCATCGAGGCCTTTTGGCGGCTGCTCGAATCGGGCGGCAACGCGGTCGCGGAAGGGGTGCCCGGTTCGGGAATCGGGCGGTGGGGACAGCTGTTCGGGGACCGCGCGGTCCAGAGTGAGGCCTGCCGCTTCGGGGCTTTCGTAGAGGACATCGACCAGTTCGACGACTCGTTCTTCCGGATTTCGCCGGTGGAGGCCCAGCTCCTAGACCCGCAGCAGCGCATGATGCTGGAAGTGAGCTGGGAGGCACTCGAGGACGCAGGGATCAACCCCGACCGGCTGAGAGAGAGCCGCACCGGAGTCTACACCGGGATCAGCAACGACGAGTATCGCATGCTGGTCGTGGAGTCCGCAAAGCCCTCCGAGGCCGCGTCGTGCCTCTACGCCCTGAGTGGCACCAACCTGAACGGCACCGCCGGTCGGGTCTCGTTCGTGCTCGGGCTGACGGGGCCGGCAAAAGCCGTGGATGCGGCCTGTGCGTCGGCCATGGTAGCCATCCACGACGCGGTGGCGGACCTCCAACAGGGCAAAGCCAATCTGGCCATCGCGGGCGGCGTACAGGCCATCCTCAACGGCCGCATCTACGAACTGCGCGCGGACGCGATGATGCTGTCTCCCGATGGACTGTGCAAGACGTTCGATGCGTCCGCAAACGGCTACGTGAGGGGCGAGGGATGCGGGGTGGTGATCCTCAAGCGCCTGAGCGACGCGGAGGCCGACGGCGACCGGATCTGGGCCGTGATCCGCAGTGCGGTGATGAATCACGGGGGAACCGGCGTCGGGTTGACGGTCCCCAATACGCCCGCGCTCGAGCAGGTGATGACGGACGCGCTCGCCCAGGCGGGCGTGGCACCGACGGAGGTGGACTACCTGGAGGCACACGGCACCGGAACGGCGGTCGGGGATCCGATCGAACTCAACGCCGTCGCGAACGTATACGGGCCGGCGCGCACGGCCGACCACCCGATCCTGATCGGTTCGGTGAAGACCAACGTCGGTCACCTGGAGTCCGCCGCGGGGGTTGCCGGGTTGATCAAGGCGGCGCTGGTGGTGAAGCGCGGGGTGATTCCGAAGCACCTGCACTTCCGTGACCCCAACCCGGAGTTCGATTGGGATCGGGCGCCGCTGCAGGTGACATCGACCATGATGGACTGGCCGGACCGCTCCGAACGGCCACGGCTGGCGGGAGTCAACTGCTTCGGGATCTCCGGGACGAACGCCCACCTCCTTGTCGAGGAGTACCGGCCCCCGGAGCGGTCGGCGCGCGCGCGTGGGGTGGCAGGTTCGGTAGGGGCCGTCACCGGCCGGGGGAGTCGCGTCCTGCCCCTGTCGGGCAAGGTGGAGGCCGCCTTGGAGGAACTGGCTGGGCGCTACCTGACCTGGCTGGACGAACGGGCCGGAGCGCTCGCTTCTCGCGGTGAGGCATCCGATCCGCTGCTGTCGGACATGGCGTGGACCGCCGGCGTGGGGCGGAGTCATTTCGACCACCGCGCGGCCGTTGTCTTCCACGACGTCGGGTCGCTGAGGGAGCAGTTGAAGGCGGTGGCGGAGCCGGCCCGTGACGTGAGTGCTGGCACTCCCACGACCAGGGTGGCCTTCGCGTACACGGGGCAGGGCAGCCAGTGGTCGGGCATGGGGCGGACACTCTACGAGAACGAACCCGTGTCGCGATCGGTCATGGACCGCTGCGAGGCCGTCTTCCGGGAGGAACGCGGAGCTTCTCTGCTGGACGTGATGTTCGGCCGGGCCGAAAAAGAACAGGGCGACCTGGGCGACACCGCCTGGGAGCAGCCGGCTCTCTACACTCTGGAATGCGCGCTCACGGCACTCTGGGCGAGCGTGGGCGTGCGGCCCACGGTGGTGTTGGGGCACAGCGTCGGGGAGATTGCCGCGGCGCAGGCGGCGGGCGTGTTCAGCCTGGAAGACGGGATGAGGTTCGCGTGTGCACGTGGAGCGTTGATGTCGGGAATGGAACCCGGTGCCATGGCCGCCGTCTTTGCCCCGCCGGACCGGGTTCAGGCGGCCGTTGAGGCCCGGAATGCAGCTACGGACGGGCTAGCGGTGAACATCTCCGCTGACAACGGCGCGCACCAGGTGATCAGCGGCCCGGAGGCGGGAATCGAGGCGGTCTCGGGGCAACTGGATTCGGAAGGGTTCCGGGTGAGGCGGCTGAATACGACCAAGGCGTTCCACAGTGCGCTGGTCGAGCCGATTCTCGAGGCGCTGGGAGCGTCACTCGACGATATGGAGACCTCCCAGCCCTCGCTCACAGTGGTGAGCAATCTGACAGGCCGGGCAGTGGAGCCGGGCCAGACGCTAGACGGAGAGTACTGGAGGCGGCACGCCCGGCAGGCCGTAGCCTTCGCCGGTGGTGTCACGACACTGGCGGAACTCGGGGTGGACCTGATCATCGAGATTGGTCCGCGCCCGGTGCTCGCGCCCATGGCCCTGTCCGCCTGGCCCGAGTCTCCCGACACACCTGCGCCACGTGTGCTGTCGAGCCTGCAGCCGCCGTCTGCCGATGAGCCGGCGACGCCGGGTGCGGGCGACTTTGTTCGGGCCGTCGCGGAGGCGTACGAGGCGGGTCTTCCGGTCCGTTTCGAGGGATTGTTCGCAGACGAATCACGTCGGCGGATCTCGCTCCCGAGCTATCCCTTCCAGCGCACGCACCATTGGCTGGACGCGCCGAAGCGGCGGCGCGGCGGGGCCGGACATCCTCTACTAGGCGACCGGCACGAATCCGCGCGCGGCGAAATCACCTTCGAGACCGAGTTGTTCCCGTCGGACCCCCAGTGGCTGGACGACCATCGCGTTTTCGACAGGGTCATCGCTCCGGGTGCGCTCTACGGCGCCATGGCGGCGTCCGCAGCCCGCCTCGAGGGGAGCGGAACGGTTGTCGTGGAGGATTTCCAACTCCATAACGCACTGGTCTTTCCCGGTGCGGATTCGGCCGACGGCAACGGCGACGCGGGGCGCCGGCTTCAGCTGGTGCTCGATGAATCCGAAGAACCGTCACGTCCTGTCCAGATGTACAGCAAGGGAAGTGAAGGCGATTGGGTCCAGCACGTGGAAGGTCGTGTGTCGTCGGGCGGCCCGGTGCCGGAAGCCGATGAGCGACTGGATCTCGACAGGCTCAAATCCAGTCTTTCACCCGTGGATGTGGACCGCTACTACCGCGCCAGAGCCGACACGGGTGTAGATCTGGGGCCCTCTTTCCGCACCCTGGCGAGAGCGTGGTCGCGACCGGGCGAGGCGCTGAGCGAGGTTGCCTTGCCGGAGGGTCTTGCCCGCGAAGGCCTGGATGTTCACCCCCTGGTGCTGGACGGTTGCTTCCAGACGGTGGGGACGGCACGCGATCTCGACGGCCCGCACGGCTCCGTGACATACCTGCCCTTCGGCTGGGAGAGGTTCTGGCTGGCGAGCGGGCGCCTTCCGGACCGTGTGATGTGCCATGTGCGCCTGAGCGGGGACTCCCGGGACGCCGACGCGGATCGAGGCGACGCACCCGAGGTTCTGAGCGCGGAATTGCGCATCTACAACCGGAGCGGCGTGCAGCTCGGCGGCTTGAGCGGCTATACCATCAAGAGGGCGACCCGGGCAGCGTTGCTCTCGGCGGTCGACGGCGTCAAGGACCTCCTGTACGAGGTCCAGTGGCAAGAGCGCGCCCTTCCGCCGGGAATGCCATCCGCCGACTTCTTCTCCACCCCCGGCAGCATCAAGGCCGGAGCACAGTTGTTCACCGGCTACCTCACCGACGCGCGAGTCGATCCAGACGACCGGGACGCCCTGCTGGCCGACCTGGAAACGTGGTCATGGTCATATGCACTTGCGACCATGGACCGGCTGGGGTGGCGCCGTCGGCCGGGCACACTTGTGGATGCGGAGGCGTTGCGCGAGCAGCTTGCGGTAAACGCGGATCACCAGCAGCTCTTCCGCCGGATGCTCGAGATGCTCGTCAAGTCGGGAGTGTTGCGCGTGGAGGACGACGGTCGCTTCGCGGTGCTTGTGGGATCGGAGGATCCGTGGCCTGAGGTATTGCCGCGCGACCCCGACGAATACGCCGCCGTCATGGCCGACCGCTATCCGAACGGGCTGATCGAGGTCGGGCTGTTCCGCCGGTCCGGCGCCGCGTTGGCCGAGGTGCTGCGCGGGCGCGAGGATCCGCTGACCCTGTTGTTCAGCAGCGGGGAGCCGACCGCCGCCGACCTCTATCTCAAGGCACCGGTGGCGCGCGCGGCCAACCAGATGCTGGCCGAAGCCATGCGGGCGCTTGTGGCGACACTGCCCGAAGGCCGTCGCTTGAGGTTGATCGAGGTCGGCGCGGGGACCGGCTCGGCGACCGCATCCGTTCTTCCCGAACTCCCGGAAGGACGATTCGACTACGTCTACACCGACATCTCCGCCGGGTTCTTCGCCGAAGCCGAGGCGCGATTCGGGGACGGCGGGGGGTGCATCGAATACCGTCCGCTGGACATCGAAAAGGACCCGGTCGCCCAGGGCTTCGACGCTCATGGCTATGACGTGATCATCGCGTCCAACGTGCTGCACGCGACCCGGTACCTCGAGGAGACGCTCGCCCACTGCCGGAGACTTCTCGCCCCATCGGGACAGATGATCGCGCTTGAGAACCTCAGTGGCCTCGGCTGGATGGACCTGACGTTTGGCCAGCTGGACGGCTGGTGGCGATTTGCCGACGACTATCGCCCGCATCACGCCCTGGCGTCCCCCGCCGTGTGGCGGCGGGCCCTCGAAGATGCGGGTTTCGAGGCGTCGGAAGTCGTGGGCGTGGACGAGTCGGACACGACGCGGATCCCGGACAAGGGCGTGATCGTCGCGCAGGGTCCGGCGACTGTGACGGAGCCCGCGGGGGTGTGGATTCTTGCCGCGGACCGGGATGGGATGGCGGCAGCGCTGGCTGACGACTTGGCGGCAAGAAACCAGACGGTCCTGCTGGCAAGTGACGAAGAAGCGGAAGACGGGGTGCCGAACGCGGGCCGTCCCGGTGTGTTCCGGGTACGCGTCGACATCGCGCGCCGCGAGTCGTGGCAGTCCGTGGTCAAGAGACTCCCGGACAACGTCCAGCTCAATGGCCTCGTTCACCTCCTGTCTCTGGACGGTCACGATGCAGCGGCGACAACCGACCAGATCGGCGAAGACGTTGCGCGGGTGGGCGCAAGCGCGCTGGCCATGGTGCAGGGCGTGGGCGACGCCGACGCGACCCCCGGGAAGGGCGTGTGGTTCGTCACGCGCGGGGCGCAGGTGCTGGAGCGCGAACGCGGCGGACAACTGTGTGGTGCGGCGCTGTGGGGCTTTGGCAAGGCGGTAGCCCGGGAAGCTGCGCATCTGCAGCCCAGGATGATCGACCTGGATCCCGGCCTGGGCGCAAGCGCGCCCGACCTCGCCAACGAGCTGATGTATCCTGACAGCGAGAATCACATCGTTTTCCGCTCGGGACGCCGTCAGGTCGCTCGCCTCGTGCGTGCTGGCGACGAAGCGAAGCGCCTGACACTGCCCGAGGATCCGGAGTGGGTTCTGGCGCCGGATCCGGCCGGGGTCTTCGACCAGCCGTATGTGCAGCCGTTGCCGGCGCGTGCCCTGGAACCCCGGGAGGTTCGGGTCGCGGTCGCGGCCGCCGGGCTCAACTTCTGGGACGTCTTCAGGTCGCTCGGCTTCATCGAGGAGGGACTCCTGGGACGGGAGATGTGCGGCCACATCCTCGACATCGGGTCCGAGGTCACCTCCGTCTCGGTCGGCGACCAGGTGGTCGGGCTGGGGTTCGGCGCGTTCGGGCCCCAGATGATCACGCACGAGGAACTGGTGGCACACGCACCCGCGGGCATCTCCGTGACGGGACTGGCGACGGTGCCGAGCGCTTTCGTGTCCGCCGCGCTGTCGTTTGAGCTGTCCGGGCTCGAAGCCGGCGAGCGCGTGCTGATCCACGCCGGCGCGGGCGGGGTGGGCCTCGCGGCCATCCAGCTCGTGCAGGCGGCGGGAGCCGAGGTCTTCGCCACTGCCAGCGCGCCGAAACAGGCCTATCTCCGGTCCCTGGGCGTGAAGCATGTCTTCGACAGCCGCACAACGGACTTCGCCGCCGAAATCATGGAGGCAAGCGACGGCGCGGGGGTGGACGTGGTGCTCAACAGCCTGACGGGCGAGGGCTTCATCGACGCGAGCCTGTCCTGCTTGAGGCACGGTGGACGGTTCGTCGAAATGGCACGCCGCGACATCCTGAGTGAGGAAGAGATGGCCGCCGTGCGCTCTGATGTCGGGTATGACATCCTCGAGCTGGATGTGCTCAAGAAGACCGACCCGGAGTGGGTGGGAAGGGTCCTGCGGGGGGTGATGCGACAAGTCGCGGCGGGCGAGCTGAAGCCGATCGTCCACAGCAGGTGGCCGTTGGCGGAGGCCGGCGCCGCACTGAGCTTCATGCGGGCGGCCCGGCATCTGGGGAAGATCGTCGTGACCACGCCGCCGTTGGAAAGCGGACGGCTGCGGCAGGACCGAACCTACCTTGTGACCGGCGGCCTCGGTGGAATCGGGTGCGCCGTGGCCGGGTGGCTGGCGGATCGGGGCGCCGGCGCGATCGTGCTCAATGGGCGCCGTCGCCCTGACACGGACGCCGAAGAGACCATCCGGGAGCTTCGGGAACGCGGGGTGGACGTGCGCGTGGAGCTCGCAGACGTGACCGACACCGAGGCGGTGGACAGGATTCTGTCACGGATAGACCGGGAACTGCCACCGCTGGGAGGTGTGATCCACAGCGTCGGCGTGCTGTCCGATGGTGCGCTGACAAACCAGAACTGGGACCGGTTCGAGACGGTGCTCCGGCCCAAGATCCTCGGGGCGTGGCACCTGCATCGCGCGACTCTGGACCGCGACCTGGACATGTTCGTGCTCTTCTCCAGCCGCGTCGGCGTCATGGGCAATCCCGGCCAGGCCAACCACGCGGCCGCAAATGCGTTTCTCGACCAGCTCGCCGGTCACCGGCGCGCGCTCGGGTTGCCGGGACAGGCCATCGCCTGGGGGGCCTGGTCGGAGATCGGCGAAGCGGCGGAACAGCGGGAACGGATCGACCGGCAGCGGTCGGCGCTTGGCGGCCGCTGGTTCACGCCAGCGCAGGGATTGAAGGCCTTCGACCGGCTGGTGCGCGAGGACAGCACGCATTCCGTAGTGATGTCCATGGACTGGTCGGTCTTCGAAGAGGCCGTGGACGAGCGCCCGCCCCTGGTGGAAGACCTGCTCTCAGCGGCCAGCGAGGCCGATGCCGGCAGCGAGGATGCGCCCAGGGACTTGCTGTCGCGTGTTCGGGAATCACCCGCGTCCGAGCGCGAGAACCTCGTGGTGTCCTTCCTGCAGGGCGAGGTCCAGGCCGTGCTGCGTCTGCCATCGGCGCCCTCGCCCACGGTGGGGTTCTTCGACCTGGGCATGGATTCGCTGATGGCCGTGGAGCTCCGCAACAGGCTCAACCGGGCGCTCACCGGCGTCTACACGGCACCCAATACCCTCGTTTTTGACTACCCGGACATTGCCACGCTCGCCGGCCACCTGGTCGGCGAACTCGCCCAGGCCGGTGACGCGAGCGCGCTTCCACCCCAGGCGGAGGCGGCGCCTCAGCCGGCGATCCCGCAACCGGCCCCACAGCCAGCGCCACAGGCCGCCGCCGATGCGATCGCGATCGTGGGCATGGCGTGCCGCTTCCCCGATGCTCCCGATCTCGCGTCCTATTGGCGCCTCCTCGAGGACGCAAAGGACCTCGTCACCGACGGGCGCCGGGACCCGGGTCCCTGGAACGGCGTCGCCGGAAACCCCGGCGAAGGCGACGCCTTTTCCCGGCGCGGAGCGTTCCTCGAGGACATCGACAAGTTCGACGCCAGGTTCTTCGGAATCAGACCGATCGAAGCGCGAATGATGGATCCTCGCCAGCGGCTTCTGCTCGAAACGACATGGCACGCTCTGGAAGACGCGGGCATGGACCCCGAACAGCTCAGGGGCAGCCGCGCGGGTGTCTATGTCGGAACCGGCAACGGTGACTACAGGGATGTCGTGGTCGCAGGGGGCGAGACCCACGGATACCTCGGCACAACCATGAGCGTCACCGCCGGAAGAATCTCCTTCGCACTGGGGCTCACCGGTCCCGCCGTGCCGCTGGACCTGGCATGCGCGTCGTCGCTGGCGGCCATTCATCAGGCCGCCTCCGCCCTGCGACTGGGCGAAGTCGATACGGCACTGGTCGGAGGGGTAAACGCGATCCTGTCGTCCGAAGTTACGACCTTCATGAGGCAGGCCGGCATGCTGTCCACCAGGGGGCGCTGCAGCACTTTCGATGCCGCAGCGGACGGATTCGTGCGCGGCGAAGGGTGCGGCGTGGTCGTGCTGAAGCGCCTGAGCGAGGCCAGCAGGGACGGGGACCGCATCTGGGGTGTGATTCGGGGATCTGCAGTCAACCAGAACGGCACCAGCGCCGGACTGACGGTTCCGAACGGCCCGGCTCAGGAGCGCGTGATCGAGGATGCGCTGGCCCGGGCGGGAGTCCAGCCGGCCGAAGTGGACTACCTCGAAGCCCACGGGGCGGGATCGGACCTGGGGGATCCGATCGAAGTTCAAGCCGCGGCCGCCGTGTACGGACGCGAGCGCGACCCGGACCGCCCGCTGCTGATTGGTTCCGTGAAGGCAAACATCGGACACTCGGAGTGTGCTGCGGGCGTGGCCAGCCTGATCAAGGCCGTCCTGGCCATGAACGAAGGCCGGATCCCCAGGCAGCTGCACTTCCACAACCCGAGCCCGCACCTGGCGTGGGACCACCTTCCGGTGCGGGTGACCGCCGAAGTCACGGAATGGCCGTCCCACCCCGATCGTCCCCCACGGGCAGGAGTCAGTTCGTTCGGGATATCGGGAACGAATTCCCATGTCGTGGTGGAGGGGAACGGTGCACCGGACAACGGTTCCGCGCCGGCCGGCCACATGACTCCGCCGGCGGGCTCGCCGCAGGCCGTCGAGGTCACACCCCTCGGCCGTGTGGCTGCGCTGCCGGCGCCCGTCGCCGAGTACAGTCCACGGGCGACTCGCATCCTGCCCCTCTCGGCCAAGTTGCCCACAGCACTCGGACAGCTCGCAGCGCGTTATCTGGCCTGGGTGGACGCGTGCCAGGCAAACGGGTCCGCTGAAGACGGCGCATCGGCCTCGCTGCTGGCCGACATGGCCTGGACGGCCGGCATTGGCCGGAGTCACTTCGTCCACAGAGCCGGCGTGGTCTTCCGCGACGGCGAGTCGCTCCGCGATGGCCTGAGCATGGTGGCCGCAAGGCGCGATCCGGGCGGACCGCGCCCCGTGCGTCCGACATCCGGCACCCGGCCCAGGCTTGCTTTCATCTACACCGGGGAAGGAAGCGCGCATGAGGGAATGGGCCGCGACCTCCATGATCGCGAACCGGTCGTGCGCGCCATCCTGGACCGATGCGACGCGGTGTTGGCCGAACAACGGGACGGAGCGTCCCTGCTCGACGTCATGTTCGGCCGCAGGGGTGCTGGTGGATCCCTCCGTGCCCCGGAGTGGGCCCAGCCCGCAGTCTACGCCTTGGCAAGCGCCGTCACGGCTCTGTGGGCCAGCGTGGGGATCCGTCCCGGCGTGGTTGCGGGACAGGGCATCGGCGAGCTGGTTGCGGCATGGGCCGCCGACCTTTTCACACTGGAGGACGGGCTCCGGTTGGCCGCGGCTCGAGGAACGGACCTGGCACGCCCCAGGACGCGCGTGGCGGCCGCAATGCAGCCTGCAGGACCGTCGGAGGATCCTCCGTCCGATTTCGAAGCGTGCCTGCAAGAGGTCGAGTTCTCGCCTCCATCGCTAACGCTCCTCAGCCAGATCACGGGGCAACCGCTGGACCACGCCAGGGCACCCGGCGCCGACTACCGGCGTGAACTGGGCCGCGCCAGCCAGCCCCTCGACCACCTTGCGAACGAGTTGGCGGCACTGAACGCCGACATGGTCCTGGAGATCGGTACGCTGTCGGCCGGGTGCCCAGTGCCGTTGATCGGTTGGCCCAACCCGGCAGAGGAGCCGCACCCGAACTTCGACGAGTCCGTGGCGAGCGCCTACGAGGCCGGATTCGAGGTCTCGTTCAGCGGATTGTTCGCCGGGGAAACGCGGCGGCGGATATCGCTGCCCGCCTACCCCTTCGAGCGAAGGCGTCACTGGATCGAGGTGGACGGCTGAACGCCCCACCCCACGGCCGACTCAGATCAGCCGCTTTTCCTCCAGATACTCACGCATCGTGTCCACGCATTCCTAGGGCTTCTCCAACTGCAGGAAATGCGTTGTTTCGGGGATGAAGTCGTAGTCTATGCTCTGAATGTGACTGAGGTTGAATGTGGGCAGATACGCGAAGGGCAGCGTGGGGTCGGACCCGATGACCTTTGTCGGACACGGGAGGTCCCCAAAGTCCACGAGGAAGGCGTACGTCCGAATATACGCGACGATCTGCGCTTCATACTCCCGCGGACACCGAAGTTCGTAGCCGTCTTCCCCGGGGGACTCGGTCAACACGGTTCTGGCCATGAGTTCCGATGCGCCGGGAACTGCCCTGACCAGCAGCGGCAGGTAGCTCATCAGGTCGGTGAAGTCACTTCGGTGCCGGAATCGATGGGTGCGTCGCCGCGTCATACCGGCGGAGCGGTCGGCCAGCGCATCATAGTCCGGGTCGCCCGGACCGGGCCTGTACAGGGGCGGATCGAACAGAATCCAGGCGGACAGGGTCCCGCTGCGGCCCACGGAAAGCTGAGGCGACAGCAGGGTAGTGAGCGCCGATAGTGAATGAAAAACACCGATCGTCGGCCGATCCCCGTATCGCTCCGCCACCGCGTCGATAACCTGCTCCTGATCCCGGACCAGATTGGGGACATTGTGCTCGTCGCGATCCCCGACCTCGTTCCACCCGTGATTCCTCAGATCGTAGACGAACAGATCGAAGTCATCGACGAGCAGGGACCAGAACGGGTAGTAGAGATCGATCGCGAGCCCGTTGCCGTGGCACAGCAGGAGCCGGGGTCCGGCGGGATTTCCATGTCGGCGCACGATCGTGGTGCTGCCGTCGTCGTGGCGAACGCGGCACACGGAACGCGGTCGGGGCACCTCCCATACGGCTCGTGAACTCACCCCTGGGCACCCCTTTTGTTCCTGCGTGCGGAATTGGAGACTGCACGACCACCCGGACCGGGTATTCGTGCAGAAAGCAGGGTCAGCCGGTCTTCGCGTCGAGGTGTGCGATCAGTTTGCCGAAGGTTGCGATCTTATGGCAGTCCTCCGGCGGGATCGACACGTTGAACTCGCGTTCCACGATCCTTATGAATGCGACCGCGTCAAGGGAGGAGATTCCTGAATCGGCGAAGCTTCCGTCGGGGCTCGGCTCACGATCCAGGTCCAGGTGTTCGTCGATCAGTGCTCTCAGTCGGCTCTCGGTTCCGGCCGTCGGTGCGGATCCTTGGTTGGGGGGTGGAAAGGCGTTGAGAATTGGACGGTCAGAATGGTCAATCGATAACATACTGCCCTGCGCGTGCGCCAAAGTCAAGAATCCCGGGCCTTTCCCAATCGGCTGAGCAAGGTCGCCATGACCCCCACCCCCGCTGCAGTCCCGCCTCGCGGCCCGAGCATCCGCTACCAGCCCGACGAGACGCCCCCGCCCAGGCTCACGGTGGGCGTCGGACTGCAGCTGGCGGTGCTCAACATCGCCGCCGTAATGCTGATTCCGATGGTCGTGATGCGGGCCGCCGGGATGTCCGACGCCTATCTTGCCTGGGCCGTGCTCGCCTCGGTCACGGTCTGCGGCCTGACCACGGTTGTCCAGGCTTTTCGCGCCGGCCGCATCGGAGCCGGACACGTCATGGTCATGGGCACCTCCGGGGCGTTCATCCCGGCCTCGATCATGGCGCTTGCCGAGGGCGGCCCTTCCCTGCTGGCCACGCTCGTCGTGGTTTCGGCTTTGGTCCCCCTGGTGCTCTCGTGGCGCCTGTCCCTGTTCCAGCGGATCCTGACTCCCGCCGTGTCGGGAACCGTGATCATGCTCATCCCGGTCACGGTGCTGCCGTTCATCTCCGGCCTCCTTTCCGCATCCCCCGAAGGCATCGCCGCAACCGGCGCGCCACTGAGCTTCCTGGTGACCGTAGTCGTCATCGGCGGCCTGGCCCTGAAGGCAACCGGGCCGCTGCGCCTCTGGGCCCCCGTGATCGGTGTGGTCGCGGGCTCGGCGATCGCCGCCCAACACGGCCTCTACGACCTGGAGCGCGTCGCCCAAGCCGAGTGGATCGACCTGCCCCGGCCCAGCCCGCCCGGCCTCGAACTCGGCTTCGGCTCCGACTTCTGGACGCTTCTCCCCTCGTTCCTGCTCGTGGCCGTGATCGCCGCCGTTCGCACGATGAGCAGTTCGGTGGCCGTTCAGCGCGTGTCGTGGCGCCGGAAGGACCGCGCGATCGACTTCCGCGCGGTTCAGGGCGCGGTCGCGGTGGACGGCGTGGGCAATCTGCTCGCCGGGCTGGCCGGGACGGTCCCCGGCAGCGCCACCACCACTAGCGTACCCCTGACACAGCTCACCGGAGTGGCGGCCCGGGCCGTCGGGATCGTCGCCGGCGCGGCGTTCATCGCGCTGGCGTTTCTGCCAAAGGCTTTCGCGGCCATCCTCGCCATACCGGATCCGGTCTTCGCCGGCTATCTGGTCATTCTGCTCGCGATGCTCTTTACAATCGGCATGAAGATCGTCCTGCAGGACGGGCTCGGCTATCGCGAGGGCCTGGTCGTCGGCGTCGCCTTCCTGGCCGGGGTGAGCCTTCAATACGGCATGATCTTCCCGGAACACGTCTCGGGGTTCGCCGGCGGCTTGCTCGCGAACGGAATGAACGCGGGGGGCTTTGCCGCAATCCTCATGACCCTGTTCCTGCGCGTCACGGCTCCGCGCCGCAGCCGGTTCGAGACCTCGGCCGATACGTCGGAATTGAAAGCGGTCAGAGGATTCCTGAGCGACTTTTCGTCACGGAGCGGCTGGGGCAGTGAAATGGCCGACCGGCTCGCGGCCGCGACGGAAGAGGTGCTGTTGACGCTCGGCGAAGGCCCTGCGACGGCACCCCGGGAGGACGCTCGGCGACGACTGCTGATCGTGGCACGCAGGGAAGCGAACAGCGCGGTTCTCGATCTCTTCGTCGCCCCCGGCGGCGAGAACCTCCAGGACAGGGTCGCCCTGCTCGCGGAAGTGGAGGACGAGGCCCTGGTCGAGCGCGAGGTCTCTCTGCGCCTCCTGCGCCACCTCGCGTCGTCGGTCAGGCATCGACAGTACCACGACACCGACATCGTCACGGTGCGCGTAGAGGCCCGATGACTCGCAGACGACTGGTTCCACTCCTCGCGCTCGCAGCCGCCTGCAGCGGTGACGCAGCCCCTCCCGTGCCCGCGTCCCTGACCATCTTCCCCAGCGCCCTCTCCTTCGCTTCGCTGGCCGACACCGCCCGCCTCACCGCCACCGTGCGCGACGAGAACGGCGAGATCATGCCGGGCGCCACGATCACGTGGCTCTCCGACGACGCCATAGCCCGAATCACCCCCCCCGAGCGGGCCCCCTCCGTGCTGGTGACCTCCGTCGCGGACGGCAGCACCAACATCACCGCCACCGCCGGCGGTGCACGCGGCAGCGCGACCGTGCAGGTCGAACAGGTTGCCACGACCGTGGAGATCACCGCGCCCACGGACTCCCTCATGGTCGGCGACTCCGTGCAGATGACCGCCCACGCCACCGATGCGGCCGGATCGGACGTGGTCGGCGCCCTCTTCTCCTGGCAGTCCAGCGACCCCGCGGTCGCCACCGTCGACGACGCTGGCTGGGTGCGTGCCCGCGCCCCCGGAATGGCCGAAATCGCCGCCACGCTCGGCCAACTCCGCGCGTCGGCGGCCCTGACCCTGCTGCCGCTGCCCGAGCGCACGGTTCTCCAGGCGATCTACGAGGCCAGCGGCGGCGCTCTGTGGAAGGACAACACCAACTGGCTCACCGACGCCCCGCTGGCCGAATGGTTCGGAGTCCACGTGAACGACGACGGACAGATCCTCCATCTTCTGCTCACCGACAACGGACTCATCGGCACGATCGCGCCCGAAATCGCCAGCCTGAGCTACCTGGAGTCGCTGCACATCGGGCTCAACGACCTCGCCGGGCCCCTGCCGCCCGAACTCGCCCACCTCAAGCGGCTGAAGTCCCTCGAACTGACCTACAACGCGTTCGACGGCCCCATCCCGCCCGAAATCGGCGGCCTCGAGTCCCTCGAATGGCTCGGCGCGTTCGGCAACGGGTTCAGCGGCGAGATCCCGCCCGAAATCGGCAAACTCGGCCAACTCGAGTCCCTGGACCTCTGCTACAACCGCCTTACCGGCCCCATCCCGCCCGAAATCGGCAACCTCGCCAGTCTGAAACGACTCGCGCTCTGCGGCATCGACGCCAACCCCACCGAGGGCAACCGCCTGAGCGGCGAAATCCCCCCGGAAATCGGCAAGCTCACCAACCTCAGCCTGCTCAGCCTCGGCGCCAACCGCCTGACCGGGCCCATCCCGCCCGAAATCGGCAACCTCACCGAACTCGACTCGCTTCTTCTCTACAGCAATGAACTGAGCGCCATTCCGCCCGAAATCGGCAACCTCGAGAGCCTCGAGTGGCTTGTCCTCTACGGGAACCGCCTGACCGGCTCCATACCGCCCGAAATCGGCAAATTACACAATTTACGTATTTTACACATCGGCTGGGGATGGGCGAGTGGCCGCAACCTGCTGACCGGCTCCATACCGCCGGAAATCGGCGACCTCACCGGCCTCGTGCACGTGGATCTGGGCGGCAACCAGCTCTCCGGACCCATACCGCCGGAAATCGGCAACCTCGGTGCCCTGACCAACCTCGAACTGGGCTCGAACATGCTCGAAGGCGAGATCCCGGCCGAGGTCGGCAACCTGACCCGTCTGACCTCGTTCGCCGCCTGCCCGAACAGCCTCGAGGGGCCGATCCCCCCCGAATTCGGCAAGCTCCGGCGGCTGACCCAGCTCTTCCTGTGCACCAACCAGCTCTCGGGTCCGATGCCCGCTGACCTCGGCGAACTGCAGAGTCTCCGCCAGCTCATCGTAGCCGGCAACCGCCTGACCTCGGCGGTCCCGGCGTCGATGGTCTCGCTCAGCCGGCTCCGCGAGTTCTACTGGCAGAACAACGACGGCCTGTGCGTCCCGCTGCTGACGGAATTCGACTCCTGGCTCGCCCGTATCCCGGCCCATCGCGGTGACCGCTGTGCTCCGGCTTCGGCGCAAGCGGCCGAGTCGCACGCGTCCTTCGAGGGCGTTCGTACGGGTGCGCACAGGCATGTGACCAGAGAGCGACCCCTGTCGCCCCGCCCGGTCCCGGACCTTCTCCGCCAGCGCTAGTGTATCAGGGGCCGGAGGATGACGGAGTCCACTGCCCAGCCTGCCGGACATCGAATGGCCGCCTTTCCCAGCGCATTGTCACTCGCCGCCGCGGCGGCGGCCGCCATCCTCGTTTCCTCCTCCGCCCTGGCCGCTCAGACCGACCCCGGCGACGATGTCGCATTCCACGTGGTGGGCCAGGTCGTCGACATTGCTACCGGCGCACCGGTCCAGGGTGCCCGCGTGTCCGTCGCGGCGTCCGAGTGGATGTCCCTGACCAACCGGGAAGGGCGTTTCATCCTGCCTGGCCTGGATCCGGGATTGCACAGCCTGACGGTGGAGCAACTGGGCTACCGTACGCTCGTCGCGCAGGTGCAGGCCGTGGAGGAGACGCCTCCGCTCCGGCTTGCCATTCAACCCGATCCGATCCTTCTCGAGGGTCTCGAGGTGGTCGGCAGGCGTTTCGAGAGACGGCGACGGGCAACCGGCACGAGCGTCAGGGAATTCAACCAGCATGAATTGGCGCGCAGCAGCAGCCCTTCGGCGGCCGAAATGCTGGAGGAACGCATTCCGGTGCAGCGGACCGTGTGCAGCGATGGGGGCTTCGAGTGCGTTTTCTCGCGCGGCGGACGGATTCGTCCCGTCGTGTGCATCGACGAAACCCCGATGATCGATGGCTGGAACGCGCTTGCGGCCTACCGTCCTCAGGACTTCTACATGATGGAGGTCCATGGGCGAGGTGGGCTTGTCCGCGCCTACACCCACTTCTTCATGGAGCGCGCGGCCCGGATCCGGTTTCTGCCGGCCGCGGTGGGCTCCTGCTAGGCGAAAACACGGTCGCCGCGGGCACGGTCGGACGGGCGAACCAGGCGTCGCCGGACGACCGGCGTTCACCGTCCGCTGCGGTTAGCCGTCCAGTCTCTTCTCCGCCGCGCGGGCATGGGCCTCGAGCCCTTCCATGCGGGCCAGCGAGGCCGCGTCCCTCGCCAGCAGGTCGCGCTCGGGGCCCGGTTCCAGCCGGAGCCAGGTGGGCCGCCGCAGGAAGGACAGCACGGACAGACCGCCGGTGAACCGGGCCGTGCCGCCCGTCGGGAGGGTGTGGTTGGGACCGGCGCCGTAGTCCCCGAAGACTTCCGCGACGGATTCGTCGACGAACAGCGACCCGTATGCGGTCAGCGTCTCCGCCCACGCCTCGGCGCGGCTCCCGTGAAGTTGCAGATGTTCGGGTGCAAGCTCCTCGCAGCTGCGCAGGGCGTCGGCTTCGGGGGCCACCACGGCGAACCCGTTGTGCAGGGCGGCGATCGCCGTCTCGGCGGTGGGCAGGTTGGCCAGTTGGCGACCGAGTTCGTTCTCCACTCTTGCGACCAGGTCCCGGGATGTCGTGATGAGGACCGGGAGCGCGGCGGGGTCATGCTCGGCCTGTGCCAGCAGATCGGCCGCGATGAGCGCGGGGTCGCCGCCCTCGTCCGAGAGAACGGCCAGTTCGGAAGGGCCTGCCAGCAGATCGATGCCGACGACGCCCGACAGGAGGAGCTTTGCGGCGGTCACCCACTGGTTTCCGGGGCCGACGACCACATCGCATCGCGGCACGGGAGGGACGCCGTACGCCATGGCCGCCACGGCCTGCGCGCCACCCACTCCCAGCAACCCGTCCACCCCCGCCACCGCCCCCGCCGCCATCGCCACCCGGGACGGTTTCGGCGAGGCCAGCCACACCTCACGCACCCCGGCCACCCTGGCCGTCACGGCCGTCATGAGCACGGACGACGGCAGCGGAAACCGCCCTCCCGGCGCGTAGCACCCCGCCACCCGCACGGGCACCACCCGATCGCCAGCCGTGCCCCCCTCCACCGTCACGGACACCGGCACGGCCGACTCCATCTGGGCACGCGCAAAGTGCTCGATCCGGCCGGCGGTGCGCTCCAGCACATCGCGGTCCGCCCGCGGCAGCGAATCCAGGGCAGCCTCCATCTCGCCGGGCGTCCTGACCAGCGCCCGGCCGGCTTCGAGACCGTCCCACCGCTCCGCGTACGCGCGCAACGGCCCCTCGCCACCCTCCCGCACCGACTCGATGATCTCCAGCACGGCCGGGATGATCTCGCGCGGCACCGCCGGCTGGCGTTCGCGGCCCACCTCGGCTGCGGAGACCCGCCTCAGGCGCACGCGATGGCGCCCACTACCCCGGCCCCGGGCGGCCCGACCGTCACCCACCGGCCGCCCCTTCACCCACCGCCCGACCCGCACGCACGGCCCGTCCCTCACCCATCGCTCGCCCCCTTCGGCTCCGACGCCACCCTGCGTTTGACCTTGAGGCTCCTCCGGTCCAGCTCTTCCTCCACGTCGGCCAGGCTCGCCCCCGCGCGCTCCAGCGCCACGGTCAGGAAGTAAATCACGTCCGCGGCTTCCTCGACGACGCGGTCCGTGAGGGCCTCGCCATGCCCGTCCGCGACCGCCTCCCCATGACGGTCCGCGCTAGTCTCTCCATGCCGAGCCGTACTCGCCGCCTCCCCCAGTTCGCCGGCCTCCTCCACGAGCTTGCCGCGGAGGAACTCACCGTCCTCGAGCAGCCGACTCGTCAGCGACCCCGGCACGGCCCGGGCCCGCCGCGACTTCACCGTCTGCTCCAGCTTGCGGAGTCCCTGCGCCGGGCCGAAACAGGTCCAGTCCCCTTCGTGGCAGAACCCGGGCCCCGCTTGCCGCACGGCGAACCTCAGGGCGTCGCGGTCGCAGTCTGCCTCGATACGAAGCAGCTCCTGGGCGGCGCCCGACGTTGCGCCCTTGCGCCACAGCCCGCGCGAGCGCGAGTGGTAGACGCCGATGCCCTCGTCGATCGCGGTGCGGACGCTGTCCGGACTGGACCAGACGAGGCCCAGCGCGCCACCCCGCTCGTCGCATACGACCGTCGGCCAGAGCCCGTCGGCTCGCTCGCTGCGCAGCGGTGCCGTGAACGCCTCGGCCAGTCCCAGATTGCCGCGGTACAGCGCCATCCCCACCTGGGCATCGGCACCGGCACGATCCAGCCACGCGACCTCTTCCGCCGTGGTGACGCCCCCGGCGACGGTCAGGCGCGACGTGCCCGCGGCCTCCACCAACGGCGCGATCTGGTCCCGGGGGAAACCGCCCTCCTTGCCCTCGCCCTCGACGAAGGTCACCAGGAAGCTCCCCGCGAGCCCGCTCAGTTCGCGCATGCCCTCGTAGACGGTACGGCCCGTGCGTTTGGTCCACCCCTTGACCACCACCTCGCCTTCCCACGCGTCCAGTGCGGCCACGACCCGGTCACGAGGCAGCCCTTCCAGCACCTCCGGGACGGCTGCCGTGCCCAGCACCACCTTCACGGCACCCCGATCGAGCCATTCGAGCGCCCGCTCGAGGTCGCGTATGCCACCGCCGACCCGGCACGGCGCGATCTCGCACAGCTCCGCCATCACGGCCGCGTTGGACCCCCGCCCCAGCGCCGCGTCGAGATCCACGACCGCGACCTCACCCACGCGCCCGAAGCGCTCCGCAAGCGGACGTGGATCACCCGCCTCCAGCACCTTGCGGCGGCCCTGCACAAGCTGCACGGCCTGCCCGTCCATCAGGTCGATCGAGGGAATGATCACAGCGCCCGCTCCTCCGCCCCGTCGCGGATCCGCGCCGGCCGCTGCGCACCCGCAACCTCCGCCCGCCCCCGCGCATCCGAGTACCCGGGCCGCACCGACACCCCAAGCGCCGCCAGCGCCCCCTTGATCCCCTCCACCGTCCAGTTGCCCTGGTGGAAGATCGAGGCCGCCAGCACCGCATCGGCCCCGGCGCGAACGGCGTCGGTCATGTGTTCGGGGGAATCGGCGCCCCCCGACGCGACGATCGGCACGCTCACTGCGGAACGCACGGCACGGAGCAGGGTCAGTTCATAGCCGCTGCGCGTTCCGTCCCGATCGATGCTTGTCAGGAGGATCTCGCCGGCCCCACGCTCGACGGCCTCCCGTGCCCACGCCACCGCGTCCCGCGCCACCGGCCTCGTCCCGGAAAGCACGACCACCTCGTAGCCGCTGTCCACGCCGGGTCCATCCCCCCGCCGCAGCGCGTCCAGCGAGACCACCACGCACTGCGATCCGAAGCGCGCGGCCAGGTCCGTCAGCAGCGCGGGCTGCCGAAGCGCGGCGGTGTTCACGGCGACCTTGTCCGCACCCGCCTCGAGGAGCGCCGCCGCGTCCTCGATTTCGCCGATCCCGCCCCCGACCGTAAGCGGCACCGACAGCCGGGCGCGCACGGCGGCCACGGTGTCCAGTCGGGTGCCGCGGCCCTCCGGGGTGGCCGTCACATCCAGGACGACGACCTCGTCCGCCCCCTGCTCCTCGTACGCCAGGGCCAGCGCGGCCGGGTCGCCCTGATCCTCCAGGCCCCGGAACCTGACGCCCTTCACGACCCGTCCGTCGCGCACGTCGAGGCACGGAATGATGCGGACTGGAAGCATCGGTCCGACGTCCCGGGAGGCGGCCGCGTGCACGGGCCCTTGCTCCGTCGGGGAGGCCATAGCTCAGGCCTCCAGCCAGCGCGTCAGGAGGGCCTTGCCGTAGTCGCCCGACAGCTCGGGGTGGAACTGGCAGCCGATCACGGGGCCGCGCTCCACCGCGGCCAGAAAGCGGCCCGCGTACTCGCACCAGACGGGCAGCCAACCGTCGGGTGCGGCCGCAAGGCGGTATGAGTTCGCGAAGTACGCGTAGCCGCGCGGCACGATCTCGCACCTGGCGTCCGGGGTCACCAGGTTCCACCCCATCTGGGGGACGCGCCAGCCCTCTTCCCCGCTCTCGTAGCCGCCCACGACTCCGTCGAACACGCCGAGACCGCAAACGCCAGGCGCTTCCTCGCTGCCGCTCGCCATCAACTGCATGCCCAGGCAGATGCCCAGGGTGGGCCGGCCCCGCTCGATGCGTTCCCGCAGGGCGTCCTCCAGACCGTGCGACGCGATGGCGCGCTGGGCCGCGGCGAAGGCGCCCACGCCCGGAAGCACCAGCCGCCCGGCCGCAGCCACGTCGGTAGCGTCGTCGGTCGCGCGAACGCGGCATCCCAGGCGCTCGAATCCCGTCAGCACCGAAGCCAGGTTCGCGGTGCTGGTGCGCACCACAGTGACCGCAGGGGCCCGAGCCGTCACAGGACCCCCTTCGTGGACGGCACACCGGAGCCGCCGGTCGACGCCAGCGCGGCCTTCAATGCCAGCGCCGCCGCCTTGAAGCACGCTTCGATGCGGTGGTGATCGTTGGCGCCCCGGATCACGTCGACATGCAGCGTCAGGCCCGCGGCCTGCGCGAAGGAGTGGAAGAAATGCGGCACCATTTCGCACGACAGCGCGCCCACGCGATCCCGCCGGAGGTCGAGTTCGCCCGCGAAGAACGGGCGGCCTGACACGTCGACAACGGCGCGCGCCAGCGCCTCGTCCAACGGCGCATATGCGTGCCCGAAGCGCGCGATGCCGCCACGGCGATCCCCCATTGCCCGCGCAACCGCCTGGCCCAGCGCCAGTCCGGTGTCTTCGACGGTGTGGTGATCGTCGACCTCAAGGTCGCCGTCGCAGGTCAGCTCCAGACCCCACCCCGCGTGAAACGCCAGCGCGTGGAGCATGTGATCGAAGAAGCCGATCCCGGTATTCACCCGGATCGGGGCCCGGTCGTCCGCCGTCCCGGTCGTCGGATCAGCCGCCGGTTCGCCCGGCCCCTTGCCAGCCCGCCCCACCCCTCGCCCGTCCAGATCAAGCCGCACCTCGACCCTCGTCTCGCCGGTCTCACGGCGAACGCGGGCAACTCGCGCCGCCTCGCCCTCGGACACCGCTCCGCCGTCTCCGCCTCTGCCTGTGTCACCCATCGAACAGCCCTCCGAAGTCGCTGTCAGCGTTGACGACACGGGCGGCACCCGCGTCTTCGAGCGCGGCCCACACGGCCGCCGCCGCCTGCTCGGCCTGCCCCGGCGGCACGACACCGACCGGCACCACCCCCGCCCCTACCGCCGCCTTCACGTCATCCGGGGTGTCGCCCAGCATCCACGCGGTCCGCGCGTCCAGCCGCTCCAGCGCGGTCAGCACCGGCGCCGGATCGGGCTTGAGCGGCGCGTCCTCGCGGCAGATCACCGCACTGAAACATCCCCGCACCCCCTGCTCCCGCAGGAAGCGCTGGGCGTCGGCGCGCGGCCTCCCGGTCACGATCCCCAGCCTGAACGACCGCGCCAGCCCCTCGAGCAGTTCGCGCGACGGGATCAGCGTCTCGTGGCGGCGCAATCCCGGCGCCTCGTCGGTGCCCTGGTAGATCTCCTCGAAGCGCGCCGTCACCTCCTCGAGCGAAGCCTCGACGCCCGCGCGCTCCAGCACCCCGTGCGTCACCGCCCAGTCGTCATTCGCGCCGCCCGCCGCCTTCACGGCGCCGATCAGCTCGTGTCCGGCCTCCACCCCGAACGACGCGCACGTCCGCACGATCGCTTCCCGGTACGACCGCCGCACGTCGGCCAGCACCCCGTCCATGTCGAACAGGAGCGCCTCCGGCCCGGGCCGCGGTCCACCCACGCCGCCCATGGCGCCCGCCCCCCCACCGGCCCGTCCCGCCAGACACCCCAGCGCCCGCTCGACCCGCCGGAATTCCCCGTCGTCCCGCGGTACCGTGATGCGCACGTATTCCGGCAGGTGCGGGAAGTAACGCACCAGAACCGCCTGCGCGGCCATGCCCCTCAGGATCCAGCGCGCGTCCGGGAACGACGAAAACACGAAGTTGGTCTGCGATGGCTGCGGCACGCCTCCGACGCCGCGGATCACCCCGGCCAGCCGCTCCCGCCGCCCCCGCACGTACTCGACGAACTCCCGCATCTTGTCCACCCCGTTCCGCAGCCGGTCCAGCGCGATCGCGATCGACGGCCCGGTCAGAGCGTAAGGCCCCCCGAAGCCCCTCAGCACGTCGATCCGCTCCCTCGCGCCGACCGCGAAGCCCACGCGCAGCCCGGCAAGCCCCCACGACTTTGACATCGTGCGGATCATCACCACGCGCGGGATTTCCAGCAGGGCCGCGGTGTGGTCCTCGTCCGCAAACTCCGCGTACGCCGAGTCCACCAGCAGCACCACTTCGGGCGGCAGCGCGTCCGCCAGCCGCAGCAGCTCCCGCGTCGTGAACGCGCGGCTCGTGGGATTGTCCGGCGTCAGCACCGCCACAACGCCCGTCCGCTCGTTCACCTCGGCCAGGATCTCGTCGTGCGGTAGCGTCCCCCACTCGTATTCGACCGGTACCAGTGTCCCCCGCGCCATGCGCGCGCACGCCGGGATCATCTCGAAGGTGGGCGTGGGGAAGACCATTTCCTGGTCGGCACCCAGAAACGCGCGAAAGACGCGGTCGATCGCGTCGTCCCCGCCGGTCGTGGCCAGCACGTTCGCGGGGTCGGTGCCGAGGTAGGCCGCGTAGGCTTCCTCCAGCGGCCGGGGGTCCGCGTATTTGCGCAGAATCCCGGGTCCGACCCGCTCCAGCACGTCGAAGCACTCCCGCGAGGGCGGTTCGCCCTCGTTCATGCTGAGGTCGATGACGTCCCGCGTGGCTCCCTTCATGGCCCCGCTCATGGCACGATCTGCTGCGGTTCCGACACGACCAGATCGGAGCCGCCCCGCGCCTTCACCTCGAGCAGCAGCGCCGGCAGCGCCGTCCTGGGCACCGCCGCGCGCACCGCGTACCCGCTCTCGCCGTGCAGCCGCGACACCGTGGGCTCGCGCATGCAGGGCAGAATCGAAACGACCCGTTCGAAATCCCGCTCCGAGACGTTCAACTCCAGCATCACCCGCCGCCGCGCCTCCAGAACCGACTTGAGGAGGAGGACGAGATCGTCGATCCGGGCCCTGCGGGCCGGGTCGTCAAGGGCAGCGGGGTTGGCGTAGAGACGGGTCGAGGAGAGCATCAGCGTGTCCGCGACGACCAGGCCGTTTCCGCGCAGCGTCGCTCCCGTCGCGGTGTTGTCCACGATGAGGTCCGCGTCCTCGGGCGGGAACACCTCGGTGGCCCCGTAGGACCGCACCACGTCGGCCTCGAAGGGCTGGTCCGCCGCCCACTCCTTCACCAGGCGCACGTACTCGGTCGCCACGACCAGGCGCTGGCCGGCCGGAAATGTTCCGCCGTCCAGCAGCGAAGCGGGCGCCGCCGCGACGACCTTCACCGGGTCGAGCGCGGTATCCAGCAGCTCGACCAGGTCGGCGTCCAGCTCGGCGACCCAGTCCGCCCCGGCAAAACCGATGTCGCGCGACCCGGCATCGAGCATCTTCACCACGTTCTGCGGCTTGAGCAGCTTGGCCTCGAAGCCGGGCCACGACAGCACCGGCCGATAGTTGCGCGACCCGAGCTGAACGTCGATCCCCGCCTCGGCCAGCAGCGCGAAGACCCCGACCTGCATGTGCCCCTTGGGCAGGCCGATGTGGATCGGGGGGCAGTCTGTACCGCTCATTTCCGGTTGTCGTCTCCTCGCCGGCCAGCCCCGGAACCGGCCGGCGCACAAAAAAGCGCCGACCCCCCCGAGGAAGCCGGCGTTTTGGGTATTCCGTGCTTTCGTACGGCTACACCGTCACGCGGCCGCCTCTCCCGAGTGGCCGTGATGATGATGCGTGGCGTAGCAGGCACAAGTATTCATAGGGCCCTAATTGTCACAGAGAGCGCGTCCGGATGTCAAGCGGAAGTCTTGTCCAACGGCAAATGAGCCTGAACGCGGGGCCGGTTTCCAGCGGG
>JAPPNN010000051.1 GCA_028873815.1 Gemmatimonadota bacterium
TCACCTCTCGCGCCTCCCCCGGTTCAGGCTCATCTCCGTATTGGAAAAGACTGTCCTCCAGCGCCCTCACGAGGCGGACTACGGCCTCCATCTGCGCCTTCGGATCCATGCGGGTGGTATCAAGGAGCACGGCATCGCCTGCTCGGACAAGGGGGGCGAGCGACCGGGAGGAATCGAGTTCGTCCCGGTCCTTCAGCCTGCGCGCCTCTTCCTCGATCTCCGCTGCCCCCGCAGTCCCGCCCCGTTGCCTTATGCGGCGCCGGGCGCGCTCCCGCGGGTGCGCGTCCAGGTAGATCTTCACCGCCGCGGCCGGGAAGACCACCGTGCCCATGTCCCTGCCCTCCGCCACCAGCCCCGGCCCGTCGGCCGCGGCACGCTGCAGCTCCAGCAGGTGTTCGCGGACCACCGCAAGCGCGGAGACCCTGGACACCTCGCTGGTGACGCGCGCCGCGCGAAGGGCATCCTCGGGCACCCGCGCGCCCCGCATCCGCACCGCCATGGCGCTGTCGTGCCACTCGATCGCGATGTCCAGCCCTTCCAGGTGCACCGGCGTCACGGTCCCCGCGGCCATCGCCGGGTCCGCCTCGAGGAGTCCCAGCGTGACGGCCCGGTACAACGCTCCCGAATCCAGGTGCCGAAAGCCGAGTTGGACCGCCACGGCTGCCGCAGTCGTGGATTTCCCGGATCCGGCCGAGCCGTCGATCGCCACGACCGTGCACTCAGCCGACCCGGCCGCGCCGGGTGTGCGGGCATCCCGAGCGGGCGACCCGGGCCGCCGCCCACCGGGTGCGGGCCACCGCGTCCCGTCGCTCACGGTCCCCCACCATCTCCGCACCCGGGCCAGGAGATCCCAGAATCCGGGAAAGCTGACATCGGTTATGCCGGCATCGTCGATCCGGATGTCGCAGCCGGACGTGGCCCCAAGCACCCCGAAAGCCATTGCGATCCGGTGGTCGTGAAAGCTCTCGACGACTCCGGTCAGGGGCGCATCGGTGCCCTCGATCTCGAGGCCGTCGTCGAACTCTTCGACGCGCACTCCGATCCGGCGCAGGTTGGTCGCGAGTGCCGCGAGGCGGTCCGACTCCTTGACCCTGAGCTCGCCGGCCCCCGAGATGCGCGAAACGCCCTCGGCACGCGCAGCCAGGACGGCCAGGATCGGCACCTCGTCAATCATCCCGGGGATTTCATTCTCCCCGACCGCCACCGCGCGAAGCGCGCTTCCGCCCTGCCCCACCACCAGGTCCCCGACCGCTTCGCCACCTTCGCTGCGGCGGCCCAGGACGCGGACATCGGCTCCGATCCGGGCGAGCACTGGCAGCAGCCCCGTTCGCGTCGGGTTGACACCCACGGCTTCCACCTGCAAGAGGTCTTCGCACCCGACCAGCGCCGCCCACGCAAGAAAAAACGCCGCCGACGAAAAATCGCCCGGTACGTCCATCTGCAACGGCGACAGGCGAGGCGGAGGCCCCGGTACACCGACCAGCCATCCCCCCGCGGCTTCCTCTTCCACCACTGCCACGCCCATCCCCTCGAGCATACGTTCACTGTGGTCGCGCGAGCGCCGCGGCTCACGGACCGCCACGCCCACGCCGCCTCCTACGCCGGCGAACAGAATCGCACTCTTGACTTGTGCACTCGCTACCCGCCCTTCGTGACGGATCCCGTCCAGGCCCCCGCCGGCGATCCGAAACGGCAAGGCCCCGGGGCGCTCGAGGTAGCGGATCGACGCGCCCATCTGCCGCAGGGGGCCCGTGATCCGGTCCATCGGTCGGCGCGACAGCGATTCGTCACCGGCGAGGACCGCCGTGAGCGGCTGGGCCGCAAGCGCGCCGGCCAGAAGGCGAACGCCGGTGCCGCTGTTCTCCAGGTCCAGGGTGCCCCTGGGGCTCTTCCACGACCGCAACCCGCGGCCCGCGATCCGCACCACCTGGTCGTCGCCGCCATCAAGGCCATCGATCTCCACGCCGAGCGCTGCCAAAGCGCGCCCGGTCGCCAGAGGATCCGCTCCCCGGAGCGCACGCCCTATGCGGCTCTCGCCGTCCGCCATGCCACCCAGAATGAGGGCGCGCTGGGTGATGGACTTGTCGCCCGGAACCCGGATGCTCAATCCCGCGGAGCGCACCAGTGCCTCCCCTGCTTCAGCAGTTGCGCCACCCCTTCCATGTCGCCCCGTTCCAGCATCCTGCGGATGGCGCCGATCCGGTCTTCCAGCGCGGCCAGCGCTTGCGCGTCGGCCGCGGCGGCGACCTCGAGCAACGGGGTCCACATCCCGGGATTGGATCCCGCGATGCGCGTGGCGTCCCGTCCCCCTGGACCGAGAGTCGCGCGAGAGATCCCCGCGTCGGCGAGCGTGCCGGCGAGCGCGCTGGCCACGAGTTGCGGCAGGTGGCTCGCCCAGGTCATCAGGCGATCGTGGTCCTCGGCAGCGACGACCCGCGGGCGGGCGCCAAGGACTTGCCAGAATGCGCTGGCCCGCCGCACGGCGCCGGCAAGGGTATCGGCAGCCGCCTTCGCCGCCCCGGGACCGCCCTCCGCTCCCACCGGGCCGCAGGTGCTGATCCAGACGTCGGCCCCCTGGAAGAGATCGGCGCGCGCGGCCGCGTAGCCTGAGCGCTCGGACCCGGCCATGGGGTGTGCACCGACAAACGTGTCGGCTGCCGAGACACCGTGGGCCGCGGCGGCCTGGAGCACCGGTGCCTTGAGACTGGCCACATCGGTCGCAAGCGCGGCCGCGCTCCACTCCGCGGCGGTCTCGCTGACGAGGGCTAACGTAGTGTCGAGCGGCGTAGCGAAGACCACGACGCCGTCGGCGAGCGGACACCGGTCCAGCGAGTCTGCAAGCCGCACGCCGTCGCCCGCTGCAAGCCCGGCGCTGCCGGGATCGGGCTCGATGCCATAGACGGGCAGCTCGGGAACCCGGCGGCGAAGACACTTCGCGACCGATCCCCCCATGACGCCCAGGCCGACCACGGTCACCGCACCCGAAAGCTCCGGGGGCATCGCGGACACCCCGGCCTCACCCATGGTAGCCGAGCTCCACCTCCAGGCCATCGTACGCGACCCCGGCCTCGGGAAACGCCTCCCGCGCCTGGTCCCGCAAGCGCTCCGGTGATTCCGAGTATCGGGCCGATATATGGGTCAGAACCAGCCGCCGCACGCGCGCCCTCGCTGCCACCTCCGCGGCCTCCAGCGCGGTGGAGTGCCGCGTTTCCCGCGCCCGTCCGACTTCGTCCGACCCGAACGTGGCTTCGTGAATCAGGAGGTCCGCCCCCATCGCGGCCCGGACGGTCGCATGACTCGGTCGGGTGTCGCCGGTGTAGACGACGGTACGCCCGGGACGCGAGGGACCCACCACGTCGTCCGGCGAAATGGTCCGGTCCCCGACCTCGATGGTCTCACCCCGGTGCAGCCGGCCGAAGAGCGGCCCCTCGGGCACTCCCAGCCGGCGGGCGGCCTCCACGTCGAACCGGCCGAGACGCGGCTCCTCGATCAATGCATACCCGAGCGCGGCCACCCCGTGTTCGGCGCGAAACGCGTGCACGGCCCAATCGTCGAAGTCGACCCGGTCGCCCGGCCTGAGACTCCTCACTTCGATCGGGAATGGCAGCCTCTCCACACCCAGCCGAACGGCCGCATCCAGGGTGGCCACGGTGCCGGCCGGGCCGTAGATGTTCATGCGCTCGTCCCTGCCCTGCAGTCCCATGGTCCTGAGCAGTCCCGGAAGACCCAGGAAGTGGTCGGCGTGGGCGTGGGTGATGAAGATGTGGGAGAACGTGAAACCGGTGCCGAAGCGCATGATCTGACGCTGGGTTCCCTCGCCACAGTCCCAGAGGATGGACCGGCCCTCCCGCTGGATCGCGATGGCCGACACACTCCGCCGGACGGTCGGTCGTGCGGCGGCGGTCCCCAGAAAACGGACTCGAATCATCTGGTTCGCTCGGCGATTGATTGGCGTGGGCGCGCGTGAGCGGACTACCCGAAGCAACACCCGGGCCGGGGCGTCGGCACGGCAGCAGCGGTAAAGATAACCGCCTGCCGCATCCATCGTTTGCCCACCCCCATTGTGGGGCTTATCGTAGTCTGTTGACGTGCGGCGTCCGGTCCGGGGACCTGACGAAGCGAGCACGTCGCCCGGGCCCGCCGAGGAGCACCACGGGCCGTCACGCCCAGACGCGGAGGAATCCTGATGAAGGCCAGCGCAGCGAAGAAACCGAACAACCGGCCCGCACCGAGCAGAAGGGACTTTCTGGGATCGGCCGCAGCGGCCCTCGGAGCCTCGCAGCTGCCGGCGTTCAACTCCCGCGCCACATCAATCGCGCGCGAACTCGGCCGCCATCCGGGGTCCGCGGCCGAGACGGCCGACGACGAGCTCTTCTGGTCGGAAGTCGCCCGGGCCTTCACGGTGGACCGGACCCTGGTCAACCTCAACAACGGCGGCGTCAGCCCGTCGCCCACCTTCGTGCAGGACGCGATGAAGCGGCATCTCGACTACTCGAACGAGGCGCCCACCTACACGATGTGGCAGATCCTCGAGCCGCAGCGGGAAGGGGTGCGGGCCCGGATGGCGCGCGAGTGGGGAGTCGAAGCGGAGGAGATCGCGTTCACCCGCAACGCGTCCGAGGGGCTGCAGACGTGTCAGTTCGGCTACGATCTGGAGCCGGGCGACGAGGTCCTCACCACGACGCAGGACTACGGACGCATGCTCACCACGTTCCGGCAGCGGGAGCGCCGCGAAGGCATCGTCATGCGGCAGATCAAGGTCCCCGTTCCGGCCGAGGATCCCGCCGAGGTCGTGCGCCGCTTCGAGGAAGGCATCACCCCGCGCACCCGGCTGATCCTCATGTGTCACATGATCAACCTGACGGGCCAGATCCTGCCCGTAAGGGAGATCGTGGCGATGGCCCGCAGACACGATGTTCCGGTGATCGTCGACGGGGCCCACGCGATGGCGCACTTTCCGTTCAAGCTGCGCGACCTGGAGTGCGACAACTACTCGACGAGCCTCCACAAATGGCTGTTCGCTCCGCACGGGACCGGCCTGCTGTACGTGCGGCGCGACGAGATCGCCAACATATGGCCCCTGATGGCGGCACCCGACCGCATGGACGGCGATATCCGCAAGTACGAGGAGATCGGGACCCATCCCGCGGCCAACTACCTGGCCATCGGCGAGGCCCTGACCTTCCACCAGGGGATCGGAGCCGAGAGGAAGGCCGCGCGCCTGACCTATCTTCGCGACTACTGGGCGAACCGACTCCTGGAGAACGACCGGGTGAGTCTCAACACGAGTCAGAAGCCGGGATTCGCATGCGGGATCGCGAACGTGCACGTCGAGGGTCTGGATACGGGAGCCCTCAGCAGGTGGCTTTGGAGTGAGCACCGCATCATAAACGTCTCCATCGGCCACGAAGAGTGCACCGGGTTGCGGATCTCGCCGAGCGTGTACACGACACTCGAGGAACTCGACCGGTTCAGCGAGGCCATGGAGTCCGCGATCAGGCACGGCCTGCCCGAGGCCTGACGTGCGTTCGCGTGCCCTGATCACGGGCGCCCTGTTGGCACTGCCCGCGGTCGCGGCCGCTTCCAGGCTGCACACGGAACTCACCAAGTCGACACCGGCAGAGGACGCCGTCCTGACCGAGCCGCCGACGGCGGTGACACTCACATACACCACCGCCGTTCAGCTCTCGCTGAGCAGCGTTTCCGTACGGGCCGCCGTGGGCGGGGCAGCCCCGGTGGCCGCCGCGGAACTCGCCTATCTCGACGACGACCGGCAGGACGTGCTCCTGCTTGCGCTGGACGAGCCGCTGGTTGGCGGAAGCTATGTCGTGGAGTGGACGACCGCGGGACCGGACGGACATGCCCTCTCGGGGGAATTCGGCTTTCGGGTCGATGATGCGGCGGTGGATGAGACGGTGGGCGCGGAGGTTGCCGCGGCACCCGAGGCCGGGCTGGAGCCGCCGGGTTCGGGGCCTGCCGCCGACGCTCCCGGCGCGACGCCGGGCGACTTTGCCGCGCTGCTGACGCGCTTCGCGTTCTACGTGGGCGTTGTGGGACTCCTGGGGTCGGTGGCGTTCAAGTTGATCGTGCTCGGCGGCGCCGGGTCTGGCGGGCTCCCCAGGGAGGTCGCCGAGGCCGCATCCGCAGGCACCTGGCGAATCGCGGCCCTGTCGGCTGCCTTGCTGCTGATCGCTCTTCCCCTTCGGCTCTGGTTCCAGGCGCGCGCGCTCTTCCCCGAGGACCCCGGCGCCAACCTCGTCAGCGTGACAAGCGGAACGCCCTGGAGCACAGGATGGTTGGTGCACGGTGCGGCCGTCGTTCTCGCGGCCGCGGGCGTCGTACTTGGCCGTCGTGGAGACCGGCGCGCCACGGGGTGGCAGGTCGTTATGGCCGCGGCGCTGCTGGTCCCCCTGGCACCCATCCTTTCCGGGCACGCCTGGGCCGATGCGCCGCGCGGCCTCTCCGTGATCGCGACCTATCTTCACGTCCTGGCGGCGGGTGCCTGGGTCGGGGGTCTGTGCTGCCTGCTCTCGGCCGGACTGCCGGCGTTCCGTCGCGCTGCCGGAGGCAACGGGGAGGCATGGTCCGGTCTGCCGACCCTTGTCGGCGCCTTCTCGCGATTGGCGCTCGTGGCCGTCGGGACCCTGGTCGTCTCGGGCGGGGTCAAGGCATGGCTCCACATGAGCGCCCCATCGGATCTTTGGACGACGCCCTGGGGACGCTCACTGCTCATCAAGGACTTCATTGTCGCATGTGTCATGGCCATTGGCTTCTACAACTGGCGCGTCGTGCGGCCGGCCCTGTCCGCCGACCCGGATCCGGCGGCGCTTCGCAGATCAGCCAGGGCCGAATTGGCGTTCGGCACCGCGGCCGTCGCGGCAACCTCATGGCTCGTGGTGCAGCCGCTGTGATGCGCGCGGCCAGGACCAACCGGCGCACCACGGCCGTGACCTCGGCTGTGCTGACCGCGCTGGTTGTGGCGACCACGCCCCGGCCTGTGTCCGCCCAGAACGGATCGACCGACCTGGATGCGCTGGTGGGATGGCCCTTCCCCACGGCGTTGACCGCCGCTCCCGCGGCCCCGGCCGTCGCGTGGGTGCGCAACGAGCGCGGGGCGCGCAACGTCTGGACGGCAGCCGCGCCCGGGTGGACTGGGCGCCGTCTGACCTCGTTCACGCGTGACGACGGCCAGGGAATCGCAGAAATCGCGGTGGCCGCAGACGGCTCAGTGATCGCGTTCGTGCGGGGCGGCGCTCCGAACCGCGCCGGGGAAATCCCCAACCCCGAGAGCGACCCCGCGGGCGTGGACCGCGAGATCTGGGTGGTGGGAACCGACGGCGGCGGCGCGCAAAGGCTGGGGCCGGGTCACTCGCCGCTCCTCTCGGCCGACGGCGCATGGGTCATCCATATCGACCGCGGCGTGATCCAGCGCCGGCCGACGCGCGACCCCTCCGCCCCCCCGGAACCCCTGGTGCGAGGCCGCGGAAGTCCGGCGGAACTGCGCCTCTCGCCCGACGGCACCCACCTGGCCTGGACGAGCCGGCGCGGAGATCACGCCTTCGTCGGGGTGCTCGACCTCGAAAACGGGACGCTGCGGTACCTGGACCCCTCGCTGGATCAGGACGGGAGCCCCGCGTGGTCGCCGGACGGGCGCGAGATCGCCTTTCTGCGGATCCCCAATCGACGGGACCGCCTGCCTTTCTTCGCCGTGCGCGAGTCAATCCCCTGGAGCATCCGGATCGTCGAGCTGGACAGCGGGGCCGCGCGCACCGTTTTCACGGCTCCCGAGGGAACCGGGAGCGCGTTTCGCACCATCTCGGGGCCGAACAACATCTTCTGGGGAGCGGACGACCGCATCGCCTTCCCGTGGGAGGGAAACGGCTTCACCAACCTCTACTCGGTCGATGCCCGGGGCGGCGACGAGCCCCAACCCGTCGCTACGGGCGAATTCGAGGTGCAGTACGTAACACTCGCGCCGGGTGGCGAAGCCCTCGTCTTCTCTTCCAACCAGGGTGACATCGACCGCCAGCACCTGTGGTGGGGACCGCTGGACGGCAGCGGTGCAAGCCTGTTGACGCCCGGAGCGGGGATCGAATGGCAGCCAGCCCCCACCACCGACGGATCGGTGGTCTTTCTCACTTCCACGGGAACCGTGCCCGCCCACGCCGAGGTGCTCTCCGGAGATGAGCGTCGCTGGCTCGTGCCCCCGGCGATGGACGGGATTCCCGGCGGCCTCGCCGACCCCGTCCAGGTCGTCTTCCCCTCCACCGACGGCCTGCCCATACACGGTCAGCTGTTCCTCCCCACCGGAGATCCGCCCCACGGCGGTTGGCCCGGCGTGCTCTTCCTCCACGGCGGCTCCCGGCGGCAGATGCTGCTTGGCTTTCACCATCGCGGCTACTACCACAACACCTATTCCTTCAACCAGCATCTGGCCGAGAACGGCTACGCGGTCCTCTCGGTCAACTACCGCAGCGGCATCGGCTACGGCATGGAGTTTCGCGAGGCGCTGCACTACGGGGCGGACGGCGCGTCCGAGGTCAACGACGTCCTTGGCGCGGGCGTGTACATGGCGTCGCGGGACGATGTGGACGGCGACCGGCTCGGACTGTGGGGCGGTTCCTACGGAGGCTACCTGACTGCCCACGGACTCGCACGCGCCTCGGACCTGTTCAAGGCCGGGGTGGACATCCACGGCGTCCACGACTGGAACAAGGCAATCCGGAATTTCGTACCTTCCTACGAACCCGCCGCCAGACCCGAGGTGGCGCGCCGGGCCTTCGAGTCCTCGCCCATGGCCTTTGTCGAACGATGGACCTCCCCGGTGCTGCTCATCCACGGCGATGACGATCGCAACGTCCCGTTCGCGGAATCGGTCGAACTGGCGGAAATGCTGCGCGGCAACGGAGTGCATGTGGAACACCTGGTCTTCCCCGATGAAGTGCACGGTTTCCTTCTGCACCGGAACTGGATGGCCGCCTTCCGGGCCGCGGAGGACTTCTTCGACCGCTTCCTCAAGGCGCGCTAGCGACATGCCCACCGCGTCCCCGGTTCTGCCGGCCGGCCGGCGACTGGTCATCGGGGTGTCGTGCGCGCTGTCCGCGGCCGCGCTGCCCGCCACCGGAAGCATGGGAGCAGCGCATGCGCAGGACACGCTGCCCGAGCCGCCGCCCACCTTCACTTTTCAGGGTGAAGTGCGCGACTACACGACCGAACTCCCGATCCCGGGCGCGTCCGTGCAGATCGCGGAACTCAAGCGCGCGGTCGAGACCGACCACGCAGGTCGTTTCGCGTTCCCCGAGCTGGCCCCCGGCCGCTACACGTTCGTCACCTCCGGCTTCGGGTACGTGACCAACCGCGAGCAGTCCGCCATCGGCCTGAACGCCTTCATGGTGGTGCGCCTCAACCCCATGGCGATCGCCATCGAGGGGATCGAGGTCGTCGTCGAGCGTCTCGTGCGCCAGCTGGAAGTCCGCCGCCTCAGCACCCCACGGGCCTCGGAGGCATTCGAGACCGAGGTCATGGAACGGACCATGGAGGCCGACGTGGCCGCTTTCGTGGATGCGCGCACCAGCCTCACCCTGTACCGGGACCAGCTGGACCGATTGCAGGTCCGTCTCCGCGGACGACAACGGCCATTGAGGGTATGCCTCGATGAGGTGGCGGTCGCCAGCGGCTTCCTCGGAAACATCCAGCCCAGCGAACTCGGTCTCCTCGAGGTCTACGAGGGCATGGGCATGGTCCGCATGTATACCAGGGATTTCCTGTCCCGCGCGGCAAGGGAGGGATTCTCTCCCGCCCCCATACCCCTTGTGGGAAGAGGTTGCTGATCATGAAGCATCACAGTCCGAGGAACACCGCCATGCGCGGCGCCATCGTGCACGGGCGCACCCGGCCGTTCGATCCGCACCGGTGGGCAGCCGCTGCCGCCCTGCTCGCCTGCCTCGCGGGCTCGGGCGCTTGCGCGTCGGCTCCGTCGGCCGCCGAGTCGGAATCCCGCCTCGCGGCGCTGGCGCCGTTCGCAGGCACCTGGACCCACGACGAAGCGGCCACGGCCCAGGCGGCCAGGTCCACCGCCGGAGGCTCCCAGCAAGATCTTGCCCAGCGCGCCTCCGACATGTGGATGACCGAGATGCGCGACCGGGGCGACGCCGGAAACGCCGTCGACGGCACCCCGGCAGGGCTGCGCCAGACCATGGTCATGCTGGGCGTGACGCCACGGACGCTCACATTCGGGGTCCTGCACGACGCATTGTCGGCTGGGTACGAGGAAGACACTCCTCTGGCTCTGCCCGTGAGTGGCGGCTGGGTGGATGCCACGGCTCCCCAGGGGTCGATCGAAGCCCGTATCCGCTGGGACGGCATGCGATTCGCGGTCGAGCGGCGGATCTCCGGCGGCGGAACGATCCGCGACAACTTCTCCATCCTCGAGAGCGGACACCTGCTGCTGACCCGCGAAATCGTGTGGCGCCGGCCACAGCCGGTGGGGCTGATCGTCTTCAGGAGGTAGCCGGGACCGGGTCCGCGCGCCGCACCGCTACGCAAGCGCCTTTGCGAAGTCCTTTCCGGTCGGCGTCTGAAACGCCCTCAGCCCGAAGTCCGGCAACGTCGAAATGAGATGGTCGAACACATCGGCCTGGAATCCCTCGTAGTTGGCCCACGCCGTGTCGTTGGAAAAGCAGTAGATCTCGATGGGGACGCCCTGGGGACCCGGCTCGAGCTGGCGGGCGAGCAGGGTCATCCCCTTGTGGGTCTGGGGATGCGCCTCGAGGTAGCGCTGCACGTAGGCCCGGAAGGTGCCGAGATTGGTAAGGCGCCGGATCTCGGGGACGACCGCGGGGCCGAGGCCGACCGTCTTCTCCGCGTTGTAGCGGTCGATCTCCGCGCGCCTCTCGAGCATGTAGTCCCTGATCACCTCTCTCCGCGACAGCTCTCCGATCTCCTCGTCCGACAGGAAGCGCACCGACCCCATGTCGATCCGCAGCGCCCGCTTGATCCGGCGGCCGCCCGACTCGGACATTCCGCGCCAGTTCTTGAATGATTCGGTGATGAACTTGTGCGTCGGGATCGTCGAGATCGTCTTGTCCCAGTTCTGCACCTTCACGGTGTGCAGCGCGATGTCGATCACCTCCCCGTCGCTGCCGGCCTGCGGCACCGAGACCCAGTCCCCAATGCGGATCATGTCGTTCGATGCGATCTGGACACTCGCCACCAGGGACAGGATCGTGTCGCGGAACACGAGCATCAGCACGGCGGCCAGGGCCCCCAGCCCCGACAGGAAGAACAGGGGAGAGCGACCCGCCAGGATCGCCACGATCACCACCCCGCCCGCCAGGTAGCCCACCAGGCCGAGCACCTGCAGGTAGCCCTTGATCGGCCTCGACTTCGCCTCCGCGTATGACTCGTTGTAGATGTCGTTGGTGGCATCGAGGAAGGCCTTGAATGCCCATACGATGGCAAGCGCCATGAACGCCGCCGCGACGCGCCGCGTGAACACCCAGGCGAGGACAAGCACATCGCCGGGATTCGCCTCGGCCATGCCCTCGCCGACTCCCAGCGCCGTCCCGATGCCGAGATACACGACCAGGGCGGGCATGACATGGGCCAGGCGGCCGAAGACGTTGCGCTCGACCAGGCGGTCGTCCCAGGTGGAGCGGGTGCGTGCCGTGACGCCCCTGACGACCCTGTGCAGGATGCGAGAAGCCGCCCACTGGGCCACCCAGGCCGCGAGCGCGAGAATTGCCACGGGCACGGCCAGTTGCGGCCAACCCGCGGGGAGAGATGGAATCATGTTGTCGATTACCTCGATTCGTCGAGTTCAGCGGCCAGCAGCTCCAAAGCCAGCCGTGTCAGTCGCACCAGGTGCGGGTGGGCGCGGTTCCCATTGGTCAACAGTGCGACACCGAACCCCCGCGTCCGGTTCCCCGAAGCGAACGCCGTGTACCCCGGCACGCTTCCGGAATGCGCGAAGAAGCGTTCACCGGCACGCGTCGACGTCCACCAGGTCAGCCCGTAGCCGGGGTTCTCGTAGCCCCACCCGCCGCCCATGGGCGTCCCGGCGAACTGCTCGTACTGCAGCGTGTGCATCTCGTCCAGCGTCGCTCCCCGCAGAAGACGTTCGTCGCCCCAGGATCCGTCGCCCAGGTTGAAGCGCACCCACGCCGCCTGGTCGTGGACCGTTCCGTATACGATCCCGGCCGGCCATACATTCGCCGTGAGGCGCTGGGTGGGCGCGTTGCGTCCCGAATCCTCGTCCGGGACATACGGCACGGCCAGGCGCTCGACCATGTCCGGGGTGGGGTTGAACGCGGTGGACGTCATCCCCAGCGCGCCCCAGACGTTGTCGCGGATGTACTGCTTGTACGGCACGCCCGCGAACTTCTCCACCAGGTGGCCCACCAGCGAGTAGGCCATGTTCGAATACACCACGCCCTCCAGCGGCGGCGTGTCCACGCGCAGGGAGTCCCCGAGGTACGAATCCAGGGAGAGCGGCGCGGTGTCGCCCCACAGAGCGTGCGGTCCGAAGTCGACCGGCATGCCCGACGTGTGCGTCAGGAGGTGGCGGAAGGTCACGGGCCGCTCGATGTCCTCGCCACGGATGACAAGGCCGTCCAGGTGGTCGCTCACCGGGTCGTCGAGGTCGAACGCCCCCTGCTCCATCTGCTGCAGCAGCGCCACCGTCGACTGCGCCTTGAAGGTGGATCCGATCAGGTAGACCGTGTTGGTGGTCGCGGGGGTCCGCGCCCACAGATTCGACTCGCCAAAGGCCCTGCTCCAGAGTTCGCCCTGGCGGTCGGTGAGCGAGATGGCCAGCGAGGGAATCCTGCCCTCCACCATCGCCCTGCGGATCTCGGGTTCAAGGCGCGCGAGCACCCTGTCGAGCGCCTGGACCACCAGGACCGCGTCCAGGTCGGTGCCCCCGGCCGCGGCGGGTGCCACTGCCGACTCCTGCGGCCGGGCCGTCGCCGGAAGGACCGCCAGGACCAACACGACGCCGCTCAGGCGGGCAGCGAATCCGGCGAGCCGGGAGAGGGGACGAGAGCCGATCGAGCGCGGGGACCGGCGGGGGGATGGGCCGGCCGGGTCGGGTTTGCTTGGCAAGGGATCTACTCCGGTGCGAGGGGAACGCATCCCGTGGGAGGCGCGGCGAATCCGCTTCCGGCGGTATACGCGGACCTGTGGCGGGCCTGGCAGCCCGTGGACTGCTAATATCTTAAACCATGATCAAACTTGTGGGAGACCCGGACCGTCAGCCACCGATTCTGTCCGGGGAGATGCGGATCACCGTTCAGCCCGTGTACTCGCACGGGCACTCACGGCCGCCGCACCGGTTCGTGTTCGTGTATTTCATCCGCATAGAGAACGTCGGCGACGAGTCGGCCCAACTGTTCTGGCGTCACTGGAGAATCCACGACGCAGCCGCCGGCGACCAGGAGGTTGCGGGCGAGGGGGTCGTCGGCGAGTGTCCGCTGCTGGCCCCGGGGGACGTGCACGAATACAACAGCTTCTGCGTGCTCGAAGGACGAAGCGGCTTCATGGAGGGGTACTACCACTTCCGCCGCTGCGACGGATCGGTCTTTCGCGCCCGCATTCCCCGCTTCCAACTGCGGGCCCCGTCCAGCGAGCCGGACGTCCGTCAGGCCTGAACGGCGGGTCCACGCGCGGGCGACCGCATCCCCCCCGCGGGGGGCCATATTCCCATGGCCGCGGGGGTCCCGCGGCGCCCTGTTACTCGATGCGCCGGTACACGGCGTGCGACACGCTCTCGGTGCCATCCTCCGCCGTGCGCCGGTACTCGTTGTTGATGGTGTTCCCATCCTCGGACAGCACGTTGATGATCACCTGGTAGACCTCGCCGGCGCGGGCGTTGAGAATCCGGTTCGTGCGTTCGTCCACGACCTCGACGGCCGTTGTGGCATCTTCCTGGCCCTCCACCGGCCGGAACTCGCCGTCGAACAGGGTAGCGTAGCTCCATTCCGAGGTCTCGCCGTCGTCGTTGGTCGTCGCAACGGTGATCATCATGCCGCCTTCGCCCCAGGGCTCGTACGTCATCACGTTGCGGTACGGCGGCGGACGGTCCGACTCGAGTTGCCACACGCCAAAGCGGGGATTGGACATCTCCCCGGCGGCCTCGTCGGCAACGGCATCCGCCGATCCGGCGCCTTCATCCGCAGGTGCGCACGCCAGCGCCGTGACGCTCGCAATCACGAATGCAACGGGGAGCAGCTTGCGATCAGTCATCCGGAAGCTCCTGTTGGAAGGGTTGGTCGTCGTGCCATCCGGCCCCGGCAAGGTAGGCCGCCGACCCTCGTTTCCGAAACCCGGGCAACCCCGCTTCCGTATTTCGAACAAGGGCGGGAACCCATCACTCCAGCGCGCAGCCCATGCCTCGGACTCATCGTCGTCGTTCTGCATCGTGGCTCCCGCCGTCCCTGCCGGCCGCGCTGCTCCGGCCTGGCGCGCTCGCTCTCCCGCCGTCCCTGCTCCTGGTGGCCGCCGTCGCCTTCCCGGCTTCCCCCGCGCAGGCCCAGGCCCCCGACCGCATCTGGGGGCGCGTCGTCACGGAGGACGGCGAGACACACACGGGATTCATCCGTTTCCGGGGAGTCGCGAGCTGGGAGGACTTCTTCATCGCCGGAAAAAACATCCCCGAGGAGCACTACCGGGACTGGCTGGACGCGACCCGCGACGGCAAGCCGCATCTCCGCATCGTGGAGCTCAAGGGCCATCGGGTCTCGTGGGAGGAGAAGCACCCGGACTTCGTGGAGTCCCCGGACGCCAGGATCCGTGTGGGGCACCTCGCGTCCCTCATCCCCGACACCGTGGGCGACGTCGAAGTCCTGACCCGCGCCGGGGGCCGGCTGGAATTGACCGAGCCGCGCTGGCGCTGGAGGGATATCGTGGTCGAAGCGGACGATCGCAGTGACCTCGTACACCTGCACGGCAGGGACGTGACCCGAATCGAGTTCTCCTCACGGCCGGCGGGGGTAAGGCCTCGTTCACGACGCCTCCATGGCACCGTGCAGGACCGCTCGGGCCGCACGTTCACCGGATTCGTGGATCCTCGTGCCCTGAACCGGGGAAGGGACGCGCTCCTCGATTCGGACATGCTGGACGATCTCGAGAATGAGGACTACAGGTCCATCCGCCTGGACCGCATTCGCTCCCTGGAGAGGACCTCGAACGGGGTGGCCGCGACCCTGGTCTCCGGCGAGGTCCTCGACCTTTTTGACGATGCCAGCGGGCCGTTCCAGCCCCGTCCGTTTCGGATCTCCGATCCCGCGATGGGCTCCGTAAGCGTGGAATGGAGAGCGTTCCACTCGATACGCTTCCATGAGCCGACACAGGCGGCCGGCTACGACGCGTTCGACGGTGGTTACCTCCTGCGCGGCACGGTCGTCACCAGGGAGGGCGAGGAGCTTGCCGGCCGGATCCGCTGGAACGCCCACGAGGAATGGTCCTGGGAAAGCCTCAACGGCAGCTCCGAGGATGTGGATTTCGCCATCGAGTTCGCCAACATCCGGCGGATCGAGCGAGCCGGAGAGGGAGGGGACGGCGTGCGCGTGACGGTCCTCGACGGCCGCACCTTCGAGCTGACGGGCTCCAGCGATGTGGGACCGGACAACAAGGGTATCTTCGTGTTCCCTCTGCGTGGTGGCGAGGCGGAAGCCGCCGACGCGGGAGACGGACCGCCGTGGCGCTACATCGCCTGGGACGACTTTCTCGAGGCGCGTTTCCGCAACGGGGCGACGGGGCTTCCCGGGTCATGAGGCGGATCGCGCATGCCGTCGTCCCGGGTGCGAGTCACCGCACCTTCGTCTCCATCCATCCGGGACTGTTCAGGGCCGCACTGTTCGCGGCCGCGGTGTCCGGCGCCGCCGCGCTCGGAGCCGCAACTGCCGCGCCGGCCACAGCCCAGCACACCATCGCGCCGGACACCTTCGAGGACCCGGTGGCCCGCCAACTCTACACCGCGGCGCTCGCCAACTGGACCCGCCTGGACGAGTCGATCGTGCGCTATGCGGCCCTGATAGAACAGCGGATCGCGGCGGCCATCCGCACCCCGCTCAAGGACCGCGTCATCTACCACAACGAGACCGCCGTGCGTGCGTTCTGGGACCAGGACCACGACGCCCTGCTCCAGGTCCTGGGCAGCCGTTCCCAGTATCCGGGACGGGAAATCGCAATGCGCGAGGGCGAAATGGACTGGCTGCAGGACCTCCCCTTCGACAAGCCCTTCGAGCCCGGCGGCGATCGTCTGTTCTTCGGGCTCACCGACGGCGACGAAGATGTCTTCCAGCCGAGCAGCGACGACTTCTGGCTGGCGCACCCGCTCGGGGAAGGTGCCGACTCCCTCTACCGGTTCCAGAGCGGCGACACCCTGACGCTGTCGTTCCCCGACGGGCGCCGCCTGGAGGCGATCGAGCTGGAGGTCCTGCCCCGCCAGGCGGACTCCCGTCGCATCAGTGGAGCACTGTGGATCGAGCCCGCTACCGGTGCCCTGGTTCGCGCGGTGTACCGCTTCAGCCGACGCTTCGACGCCATGAGGGACATCCCCGAACTCCAGCGGGAGGAGGAGCGCGGGACCTTCAGATACGTGCCGGGACTCTTCAAGCCCTGGACCTTCGACCTCACCCTCATGGCGGTGGACTACGCGTTGTGGGATTTCGAGGTGTGGCTGCCACGCAGCATGCGGATGGAGGGAGAGGCGGGGGCAGGCATCATCAAGGTCCCGGTTACGATGGACCTCTCGTACCGGATCGAGTCGGTGACGATGGCGGGCGATGAGGTGGAGGCGAGGCCGGATCCGGCGAACGAGGAGGCGGGTGCCGCGGCGGCATCCCGAACCGCGGCGGCGGACCGCACGCCCCCGGAGCCCACCGACCGCACCCCCACCGGCGGCGTACCGCTCCGCGAGGTCCATTTCAAGACCCGGGCCGAAGCCATGGCCTTCATCGCCCGGCTCCTCTCGGACGACGACGGCATCGATTACGAGCTCATGTCCGACGCCGAAATACCCGCGCGCGATCGTGAATCGTTCCTGATCGTCCCCAGGGAGCGCAGCCTCGTGGCCGCCAGCCCCCACCTGCCGCCCCCCATCTGGGAAAACGCGATCGGCTTCCCCTCGGACGACGAGATCGAAGCGTTCATGCAGAACCTCGCCGATCTGCCGGCACCCCCCGTGCAGGCGATCCCGTGGTCCTTCAACTGGGGCTGGGCCCGCCACGACCTGCTCCGGTACAATCGGGTCGAGGGCCCGGCCGTCGGCGGGCAGTTCGAAACGGATCTGCCCGGCAGGCACTCGCTGAGTGGGTCCGGGTTCTTCGGATTCGCCGACCTGCAACCGAAAGTAAGACTTGAGATTCGTAGATCTACTGTATTGCGGCGTTTGACTTTGGGCACGTTCTACGAACTGCGTGCGACCGATCCATCCGGCAACTACATGGACTTCGGCAACTCATTTGGCGCCCTGTTCTTCGGCCGCGACGACGGCGAGTACTACCGTGCGGCCGGCGCGGACCTGACCTGGCGCCCGCCCGAGGGATCGCGCGACTCGTTCCGCTTCCGCCTGTACGGCGAGCGCCAGTCCGCAGTCGCGACCGAGACGGACTTCGCCCTCTTCCGCGTGTTCGACGGCGAGTGGCGCTTCCGTCCCAACCTGGCCGCTGAAGACGTGGAGGAAGCGGGTGCGGAGCTGAGGGTATCGCCGTGGTGGGGCAACAATCCGGTGAAGGCGCAGCTGGGCCTGGAGCTTGAGGGGCGCGGGGCGATGTGGCGGCACACGGGCGGCGAGGCGCGGTCGCGGTACGGCCAGGCTTCGGCCACGCTGCGGACCATCGTCCCGGTGCGGGGTGACGGCTGGCGGAGCTGGCGCCTGGGCGCCGAGGCGGCCGCCGGGACGACCTGGGGCGAAGCTCCGGTGCAGCGCCACTGGTTCCTCGGGGCGGCCGCCACCCTGCGCGGATATCCCGCGTCCACAATCTCGGGCAGTTCGTTCGTCCGCGCCCGGCTGGAACTCTCCCGCGCCTTTGAAGGCGTCGGCGTGATCCTCTTCGGCGACGCCGGCTGGGCAGGACCCCGCGATCTCTTCGACCGGGACGACTTCCTCTATGGGATCGGGATGGGCGGCAGCATCCTCGACGGCCTGATCCGCATGGACCTGTCCCAGGGTCTGAAGGGTCCCTACAAGGACTTCCGCATCGATCTGTACCTGGACGCGATCCTGTAGCTGTCGCGATTTCCGCGGGGCCGACGCTCCTGCCGGCCCCGAAGCCACGACCGGTCGATACTAAACAACAATGTTAAGTATCCCGTCGGCCCGCTTGACGGAGCCTGCAGTGCGGAAGTAGTCAATCAAGGGCTCCGGTCCGACCACGGACCACTCCGCGCGCCGGAAGCCTCTCCGCCGCGCCGCCTACAAGCAGGGGGACACCATGCGATTCGCGAAGGCCTTTCATGCGTTCACGGCCGTGGCCGGCACCGCCGCCGTTCTGGCCGCGGCCACCCTCGGCGTCGCCCTTGCGGGCGCCAGCGCCGCGTCGGCCCAGACGGCTCCGGCGATGGACGTCGCCGAGCCCTTCAAGGTCGGCACCTTTGAGATCGAAGGGGAGCCGCGGGTGGGCCTCGTGCTGCGGGACGCGCTCGTCGTGGACATTGCGGCGGCCAACCGGCAGCTCGAGCGCAACCCCGCGTACCCGCGCCTGCCGATGCCCGACGACATGCTGGACCTGATCGGCCGCTACGAGTACGGTGTGAAGCCCCGCCTGTACGAGATCGTGAACCATCTCGCGGCGAACGACATGATCGACGGCGGCGCCCGTCCCGCCTTCGTCTACGACGTCAGCGACGTGCGCACCCTCCCGCCGATCCTGTATCCGGGCAAGATCCTCAACGCGGCCGTCAACTTCTACAGCCACGTGAACGAGACGGGCACGCCCGAGGAGCGGGCCGAGGCGCGGCGCCAGCGGCGCGAGAACCGGGGCGTCCCCTACCTCTTCCTGAAGCCCAGCCGGGGAGCGGTGATCGGGAACGGTGACGCGGTCGTAATCCCGCACGGCCGCGACCGCACGGACTGGGAGGTCGAGCTGGGGGCGGTGATCGGAAAGGCGGCGAAGTACGTGTCGGCGACGGAGGCCCAGGACTACGTCTTCGGCTATACCGTCACGATCGACATTTCGGACCGGGGCGGCCGTCCCCCCGGCGGGAATCCCCTCAGCTCCGACTGGTTCGTGGGCAAGGGTCACGACACCTTCGCGCCGATGGGTCCCTGGATCGTGCCCAAGGAGTTCTATGGCGATCCGATGGAGAACCTGCGCCAGACGCTGAGTGTCGGGGGCGAGCAGATGCAGGAGGCCCGCGCGGGGGACATGATCCATACCCTCTGGGAACTGGTCGAGTACGGCTCGTCGATCATCACGCTGTTCCCGGGTGACGTGATCAACAACGGGACCTCGGGCGGCGTGGGGATGGGCACCGCGGTGCGCGGCGAGCAGCGTTTCCTGCAGCCGGGCGACCTGATCGAAGCCAGCATCGACGGGATCGGGACGCTGACGATCCCGGTCGTGGGCGAGGACGAGCCCACGGGCGGAACGGGCGCACGCCTGCCGCCGGTGAGGTCGTATCGGCGACGATGAGCGGCGGCGGCGAGTGCGCCGGGGCCGCGACAGGAGCGCCGCAGCCTCGGATGGGTGAGTGGAGCGCCGAGTGCCGGGGGCGGGACTCGAACCCGCATGGGATTGCTCCCGGGGGATTTTAAGTCCCCTGTGTATACCCGTTTCACCACCCCGGCCGGGGACTCAAGATACCACGGGAAACCGGGCTCCGCGCCGCGCGCGCCGCTCGGGCTGAAACGGCGCCCCCTAAAGAATCGTCTTCCCCAGCGCGGACGCGACCAGCCCCACCGCGAGGTCGGCTGTGTGGTTGCGGTCGTCCAGTACGGGGTTGAGTTCGACGACCTCCATGCTGAGCAGCCGGCCCGAGCGGGACGCCTTCTCGCAGACGAGGTGGCCCTCCCGGTACGTGAGTCCCCCCTGCACCGGCGTGCCGACGCCGGGAGCGACCCTCGGGTCGAGGGCGTCGAGGTCGAGCGACAGGTGGAATCCGCCCGTCCCGTCGTTGGCGCGTTCCAGCGCTTCGTCCATGCACACCGCCGCGCCCCTTTCGTCGATCTCCGACATCGAAAAAACCCGAACGCCCAGTTCGCCGATCAGCCGCTTCTCGCCGGCATCCAGCTCGCGCGCTCCCAGGACGCTGACGTTCTCGGGGGCTACGCTGGCACCGGCTCCGACCAGGCGCGGATCACCGTGCCCGAGCAGCACCGCCAGCGGCATGCCGTGCACATTGCCGCTCGGCGAGGTCGCCGGGCGATTCATGTCGGCGTGCGCATCGACCCAGATGACACCGATCCGCTCACCCTGCTCCCGGCAGTGATTCGCCACCGCCGCCACCGAACCCATCGACAGCGAGTGGTCGCCGCCCAGGACCAGGGGCAGACAGTTCCGCGAAAGCCCGGTACGCACCAGTTCGCGCGTCCGGTCCACCACCTTCACGATCTCCGCGAGGAAGCGCATGCGGGTCTCCCCCGCGTCGGTGGTTTCGAGTCCCCCCGCGGTGATCGTGCCCAGTTCGCAGACCCGGTGTCCCGCGGCCTCGATCGCCGCGGTGATTCCGGCGATACGCAGCGCCGAGGGGCCCATGTCGACGCCCCGCCGACCCGCGCCCAGGTCGATGGAAACCGAGATCAGCGCAACGTCGCGGCGAGCGGTCCCTTTCGTCACCAGAGCATGACGCCCGTCGACAGCAGAAACTGGCTGGCGCCGGAGAGGCCCAGCTTGCCCTCGACGAAGGCGGGTGTCGCCTCGACCTCGAACTGCAGGCCACCGATCAGGTTCAGGCCGACGCTGGTATCCGTCTGGCGGCGGTACCAGGTGCCCCGGGCGGGCGAAGGCCGAAAGTCGGCGAAGGACTCCTCCCTGAAAGCGCTCACGATGTGGAAGCCGGCGCCCACGTAGCCGACCAGGTCGGCCGTGCGGCGGGACACCGGAACGTTGAGGTTGCCTCCCAGTTCGAGCCAGCCGCATCCGGAGCCGCCGCGGCAGTCCTGGAAGGAGTAGGTCGCCGTGGCGCTTCCGAAGATGTCCCGGAAGAACTCGTGGTCGATGTCCAGGTGATCCGAAAGGTCCATTTCGGCGCGCGCGCCCAGCCCGAAGTGGGAGTCGTCGCCCAGTGTGACGAGGGGACCCAGGGCCACGTGCGACTGGCTCGCCGCCGGGGATGCGATGATCACGGCGCTCAGCGCCAACGTTAGGCAACGAACCACTGGACTCCTCCTTGTCGATACGGTTTTTCGTGCGGGTCTTGCAGGCGGGGCCCGACGCGATCGGGCGGTCTCCGGCGACCGCGGATGCCCGACCCCCCTGCGAAGGGCTCCTGGATTTCCTACGAAGAATCCGCCGCCAGGTTCCTCCCTGCAAGTCGGCCAGCGGCTTCATCCACGCCGGTTGGCCCCGGACAACCCCTGACACTAGAATGATTCTCCCTCGTATGGGGTGGGACCGGCCGCGCCCCGGCCGGCTGCCCTGGAACCGGTGGAAATACCTGCAACCTTCTCATCCACACTGGAGTCGGCGCATGCGTTTGTTCCGATGCGGCCCATGGGCGGCCGCGCTGCTGTTGCTCGCACCCCTGGCGGCTCAAGGCCAGGAACCCGAACTGGATCCCGACCGGGGTCTCCCCCTCGAGCCCGCCCGCTGGGCCCGGTTCACCACCAACGAGGGGACCTGGATCTCGCTCGACGTGAGTCCCGACGGCCAGTCCATCGTCTTCGACATGCTCGGCGACCTGTACACGATGCCGATCACCGGGGGTGACGCCACGCGCCTCACCAGCGGGATGGGATACGACATGCAGCCGCGCTTCAGCCCGGACGGCGAACGGATCGTCTTCGTGTCGGACAGGAGCGGCGACCAGAACGTCTGGCTCATGCCGGCGGACGGGGGCGACCCCTCGCAACTCAGCAAGGGCGTGGGCAGCGCGTTCCTGTCCCCCGAGTGGATGCCCGACGGCAAGTACGTCGTGGTTTCGCGGGCCCGGCCGTTCCAGGGGCTGGAGAAGCTTTGGCTCTACCACGTGGACGGGGGCACCGGGATCGAGATGGTGGGAGGTCCCGGAGGACAGCGGATGATGGGCGCGGCCGTCGACACCGAGGGGCGCTACATCTGGTACGCCCAGCGCAACGGCACCTGGCAGTACAACGCCATCTTCCCGCAGTTCCAGCTGTGGATCTACGACCGCCAGTCGGGAACGCGCACCCCCATGACGAACCGGTACGGCTCGGCGTTCCGGCCCGCGCTGTCGCCCGACGGCACGATGCTGGCCTACGGAAGCCGCGACGACGCCGACACGGGGATTCGGCTGCGCGATCTGGCGTCGGGCATGGAGCGCTGGCTCGCCTATCCCGTCCAGCGCGACGACAAGGAGTCGACCGCCACCATGGACGTGCTGCCCGGGTATTCCTTCACGCCCGACTCCGACGCGCTGGTGATGTCGTACGGCGGCCGGATCTGGCGCGTGCCGGTGGACGGCAGCGACCCGGCGGAGATCCCCTTCACCGTCGAGGCCGAGATCGCGATCGGGCCGGAGGTCGAGTTCGAGTACCCGATCGAGGACACGCCGAACTTCACGGTCAAGCAGATCCGGTACGCGCGCACCTCTCCCGACGGAACCCGCGTCGCCTTCACCGCGCTCGACCGCGTGTACGTCGCGGATCTGCCCGACGGCACGCCGACGCGGCTAACCAGCGACGAAGTCGGCGAACACCGCCCGGTCTGGTCCCCGGACGGGCGCCAGGTCTCGTACGTGACCTGGGACGACGACACCGGCGAGGGACACATCCGGCGCGTGTCGGCCGACGGCGGCTCGGCGGTCACGCTCACAACCGCGCCCGCGTACTATCGTGACCTGGTGTACTCGCCCGACGGTGAGCGCATCGTCGGCGTGCGGTCTGCGCGGCGGGACGTGCAGGAGGCCGTCGATCCCTTCTTCAACACGCCCGGCTCCGAGTTCATCTGGATCCCGGCCGACGGCGGCGAAGTGACGGTGATCGGCCCCACGGCGGGTCGCAGATCGCCGCACTTCACCGAGGATCCCGACCGGATCTACTACTACGGCACCGCACGGACCGACGCGATCCCGGGCTCCCCCACGCCTCCTCCGGTGACGACGGCTCTGTCTTCGGCGCGCTGGGACGACACCGACAGGAAGCGCCACCTCCAGGTGACCGCCCGGGCCGACCTGTCGGCGGGCGGGGTGCCGATCGGGTACGAGCGTTCCGAGACGTCCGACCTCGTGATGCCGGCGGAGTTCGACGACGACGAGCCGCGCGAACTGATCGTGCGTCTGGGAGCCGGCTCGGTCGAAATGGCGCCCCGCGGCGACCTCGCGCTGGCGCAGATCGGCGACGACCTCTACGCCGTGACCGTCCCGGACCTGGGGGCGGCGCTGCCGGTGCTGGACGTCACCAAGCCCGACTCGGCCGCGGTGCCGGCGTGGAAGCTGAACGAACTGGCCGTCGAGTTCCCGGCCTGGGGAGCGGACGGCCGCACCGTGCACTGGTCGCTCGGCAACGCGCTGTTTACCTACGACCTGGACGCCGCCGCCGCCGACACCGCCTACGAGGCCGCTGAAGTGCAGATCGAGGTGACGGCGGAGCGCGACATCCCGCGGGGCACGGTCGTGCTGCGCGGTGCGCGGGCGATCACCATGAACGGCGACGAGATCGTCGAGAACGCGGACATCGTCGTGACCGACAACCGCATCGTGTCGGTGTCGTCGGGACCGGGCGACGTGCCGGAAGGCGCAACCGTGATCGACATGGCCGGCAAGACGATCGTTCCCGGCTTCGTGGACACGCACGCGCACATGTGGAACCTGTGGGGCCTGCACTGGGCGCGCCCCTGGATCTACCAGGCCAACCTGGCCTATGGGGTGACCACGACGCGCGACCCCCAGACCGCCACTACGGACGTGCTGTCCTACGAGGACATGGTGCGGGCCGGCAAGATGGTTGGCCCCCGCGTCTATTCGACCGGGCCGGGCGTCTTCCAGTTCGACTTCATCAAGAGCTACGACCACGCGCTCGACGTGCTGACCAAGTACAGCCGCTACTACGACACCAAGACCTTCAAGATGTACATGTCCGGGAACCGCCGGCAGCGGCAGTGGCTGATCATGGCCGCACGCGAGCTGGAGCTCATGCCGACCACCGAGGGCGGGCTGGACTACCGGCTCAACATGACGCACGCGATCGACGGCTACCCGGGCATCGAGCACTCGATGCCGATCGTCCCGGCCTACGGGGACGTGGTCGAACTCTTCGCCACGTCCGGCACGGTGAATTCGCCGACGCTGCTGGTGTCATACGGCGGACCGTGGGCCGAGAACTACTTCTACACCCGCGAGGACGTCTTCGGCGACGAGAAGCTCACGCACTTCACGCCCAAGCGGGAGCTGGACACCAAGGCGCGGCGGCTCCAGACGACCGGGCCAGGACCGGGCGGCTGGTTCATGGAGGACGAATACGCGTTCCCCAAGCACGCCGCCTGGCTGACGCGACTGGTGGAGAACGGTGGGAAGACCGGCGTCGGCAGTCACGGACAGCTGCAGGGACTGGGCTTCCACTGGGAGCTGTGGGCAATGCAGAGCGGCGACATGGACGAGCACGACGCGCTGCTGGCCGCCACGATCATGGGCGCCGAGGCGATCGGCCTGGGCCGCGACCTGGGGTCCATCGAACCCGGCAAGCTGGCCGACCTGGTCGTCCTCGACGCCAACCCCCTCGACAACATCCGCAACACCAACACGGTCCATCAGGTGATGATGAACGGAAGGCTCTACGACGGCGACACCCTCGACGAGGTCTGGCCCAGGCAACGGCCGGCACCCGACGAACCATGGCGCAACACCGCGCCCAATGTCCGCGCCGGGATCCGGGGAGGTGACAAATGAGCGCCAGAACCTTCCGCTACGCCGCGCCCGCGCTGGGAGTCCGTGGACAAAAGCCCCCCGGCATTCGAGCGGCGATGCATCCGGGCCGGACCGCTTCGCTCTGCGTTGCTCCTCGGGCCCGTAGCGCTGCTACTGGCCCTTCGTCGCGCCTTGCCGACCCGGCGCCTCGCCGCTCTCGGTGCTCGGGCGGCTTTATCCACGGACTCCTGGCCCTCGCCGCCATCGCCTTCACGATCGCCCCACTCGTGGCGCAGCCGCCGAGGCCGGGCGGACCGCGTCAGAACCCGCTGCCGCTGCGCAACGCGCGCACGGCCGAATTCACCGCCACCGAGGGCACGTGGATCTCGCTCGACGTCAGCCCCGACGGCCAGACGATCGTATTCGACCTCCTCGGCGACCTCTACACCATGCCGATCACCGGCGGCACGGCATCGCCGCTCCTCACGGGCATGGCCTTCGAAGTGCAGCCGCGCTTCAGCCCCGATGGCGAGTCGGTAGCCTTCATCTCCGACCGCAGCGGCGGCGACAACCTGTGGACCATGCGGCTCGACAGGACCGACACGACGCAGGTGTCGCGCGGCAACGGCAACCTCTTCCTGTCGCCCGAGTGGGCACCGGACGGCGAATACATCGTCGTCAGCCGCTCGGGCGGCCTTGGCGGCGCGGCCAACCTGTACATGTACCACGCCGAGCGCTCGTCCCCCATCACGATCCCCGGGGCCCCCACGTCGCCGATCTTCGCGGCCTTGTTCGGGGGCATCAAGCGCATCGGCGCGGCCTTCAGCCCCGACGGACGGCATATCTGGTATGCGCAGTCGTTCGGGGACTGGGAGTACAACGCCCGCCTGCCACGCTACCAGGTGTACCGCTACGACCGCGAAACGGGCACCAGCGCGGTGATGACCAGCCGGTACGGTTCGGGGATGCGTCCGGCGATCTCGCCCGACGGCGAATGGCTGGTCTACGCGACCCGCTACAACGCCGACACGGGACTCAGGAAGCGCAACCTGGCGACCGGTGACGAGGAGTGGCTGGCGTATCCGGTCCAGCGTGACGAGCAGGAATCACGCGCTCCCATCGACGTGCATCCGGGCTACGCGTTCCTTCCGGACGGCTCGGCGATCGTCGTCTCGTACGGCGGCAAGATCTGGAACGTGCCCATGGACGGGAGCGAGCCCGCCGAGATTCCGTTCGAGGTCGAAGTCGAACTCGGCATCGGGCCTTCGGTGAAGTTCGACTACCAGATGGACACCACCGCGATGGTCACGGCCAGCCAGATCCGCAGTCCCGTGATATCGCCCGACGGCGGCCGCGTCGTGTTCACGGCGTTCGACCGGCTCTGGGTGCGGGATCTGCCCGAGGGCGAGGCGACGCGCCTCACCGACGCGGATGTCGGCGAATTCCACGCACAGTGGTCACCGGACGGGACCGCGGTCACCTACGTGACCTGGGACGACTCCGACGGCGGCCACATCATGAGGGTCCCCGCGGCGGGCGGCGCGCCCACGCAACTCACCAGCACCGCGGCCATGTACTACAACGTGGCCTGGTCCCCGGACGGCGAGCGCATCGTCGCGTCGCGCGGTGCGGCCCGCGACCTGATGGAGGCGTCCGGGATCTTCTTCGGCCCGATGGGCGCCGAGTTCGTCTGGGTCCCCGCAAACGCCGCCGCACCGGCGGCCGCAACGGTCATCTCACCGACCGGCGCACGCGACGTGGCCCACTTCGCCGCCGACGACCCCGACCGCATCTACGCCTACAGCCCGGTCGAGGGTCTGGTCTCGTTCCGCTGGGACGGCACCGACATCAAGCGCCACCTGATGGTGCGCGGACGTCAGGGAATCGCGGGAATCGCCAGTCCGCACCCGGACGAATGGGAGTACCTGCCACGGCGGGTCTACCCCTGGCGCAGGGCCCCCGACCCGACCGACCCCAACCCGCCGGCCGAGCCCGGATTCGCGCAGCCGGCCGGCCTCATCGTGCTCTCGCCCGAGGGCGACCGCGCCTTCGTGCAGTTCGGCAACGACATCTACATCGTCGAACTGGCCGAGGTAGGCGCCGCGCCGCCCAACATCCTGCTCACCAACCTGGGGGCCTCGCCGGTTCCCGTGCGCAAGCTGACCGATGTCGGGGGCGAGTTCCCTTCGTGGGCGCCCGACGGCTCAGCGCTGCACTGGGCGATGGGCAACGTGCTCTTCACCTACGACGTCGACCATGTCGAGGCCGAAGAGGCGGAGGAAGAGGAGACCGCACACGAGCGCGCTCTGATCCGCGCACGCGCCATGGCGATCACCGACACGCTGAGCGACAAGCGAGCCGAGGCCGACAGCCTCAGGAACGCGGACGAGGAGGTGCCCGAGGAGTTGGAGGACGAGGTCACGCGCCTGCAGGCCGACTCGGTGCAGGTCGTGGCCGACTCGCTGATGGCGCGCGCCGACTCCATCCGCGAGGCCGCGGAGGAGGTGGCCGCCAAGGCCAGCGCGGTCCGTGAAGGCGACAAGGAGATCCTCGCCGACACCACCGACACCTACGAGGCGCACGAGCGCAAGATCGAGGTGCAGCTGCCGCGCGACATCCCGCGCGGGGTGGTGGCGCTCACCGGCGGCCGCATCATCACGATGGCGGACAATCCGTCCGACACCACTGGCGCCCCCCACGTCATCGAAAACGGCGTGGTGCTCGTCACCGACAACAGGATCGTCGAAGTCGGCGTCGCGGATTCAGTCGAGATTCCCGACAGCGCCAGGGTGATCGACGTCGCCGGCAAGACGCTCGTCCCCGGCTACATCGACATCCACTACCACTCCATGTGGCTCGTGCCGGAAATCCACCCGCAGGAGGTTTGGCAATATTTGGCAACGCTGTCCTACGGGGTCACCACCACGCGCGACCCGCAGACGGCCTTCACCGACATCCTCAGCTACACCGACCGCGTCCTGACGGGCGGAATGACCGGTCCGCGGATCTACTCGACCGGCCCCGGCGTCTTCAACGGAGAGAACATCCGCGACGCCGACCACGCGAAGACGATCCTGAGGCGGTATTCCGAGTACTACGACACCAAGACGCTCAAGATGTACATGAGCGGGAACCGCCAGCAGCGTCAGTGGATCATCCAGGCCGCGCGCGAACTCGAGCTGATGCCCACCACCGAGGGCGGGCTCGACTACAAGATCGACATGACGCACGCAATCGACGGATATCCGGGGATCGAGCACAACATCCCCATCGCGCCCATGTACTCCGACGTCGTGGAGCTCTTCAAGGAGTCCGAGACCACAAACACCCCCACGCTCCTGGTCTCATACGGCGGTCCCTTCGGCGAGAACTACTTCTACGCCACCGAGAACGCCCACGACGACCCGAAGCTGAACATGTTCGTGCCGAAGGAGAACATCGACGCGCGGACGCGGCGGCGCGGCTCGGGCTCCGGCGGCAGTCCCGGTCCGGTGGGCTGGTTCCTGGAAGAGGAGCACGTCTTCCCGCGCCACGCCGAATTCGTGAAGAAGATGCTCGAAGACGATGGCCGCGTGGCGGTTGGAGGCCACGGGCAGATTCAGGGCGTCGGCTTCCACTGGGAACTGTGGGCCATGGCCGCGGGTGGCGCATCGAACCACGACATGTTGCGGGCGGCGACGATCCTGGGCGCCGAGGCGATTGGGTTCGGCAAGCAGCTCGGGAGCATCGAGAAGGACAAGTTCGCCGACATCGTGGTCCTGAACTCGAACCCGCTCGACGACCTTCGCAACACGGTGGACATTCAGTATGTGATGAAGGACGGCCGCCTCTACGACGGCATGACCCTCGACGAGGTGTACCCCGAGGAGCGCACGCTGGAGCGGAGGAGGCCCGCCGAGGGGGATCCGGGGAGTACGGCAGCCGGAATCCGCGGCAACTGAGCGGCAAAACCGGTCGGCCGGCGGTCCGCGCACCTGTGTGCGGGCTGCCGGCCCGGCCCGCTGACGCGCGTCAGGCGGCGCGACCTACGCCTGTGGCCCGCCCTCCGGGAGCCTGGGCGCGTCGCCGCCGGCGGCCTCGCCCCGGAGCGCACCGGCGCCCCGAGCGCCCTCGGGCAACCGCGCCACCGCCAACGAAAGTTCCGCCGCGAACTCCTCCGCGACCAGGCGGTCCCCGCGCTTGATCCGCAATGCCAGCTTGGCCGGGTGCTTGAGCTTGAGCCCCTCCTGGCCCGCGATCCTCTCGAAGGCGAGAAGGTCCGCGGCCGTGATGATCAGCTTCGGCCCGGCCAGCCTCCACCACCTGCGCTCCGGCACGAACGCACCCGCGACCTTGGCCAGGGGCATCACGATCTCCCTGACGGGCTCGATTTCCTCGTGCGTCTCGTAGCCGCTGCCCTCCATCGATTCGGTCACCACGGCGACGCGCCACTGAATGACCAGCCGGTCCGCCTCCAGCCGCACGAGCCCGTGCGCGGTTTCGGTGGTCGACTCGTATCCTCCGCCGGACGTGTACAGGTCGGAGCTGCGCTTGAGCGTGAAGGGGACGGCCGCCAGTCCCATCAGCGCCCGCGCTCCTCGCGCACGTCGGGCGGCTCCACCCGCCACCACCACTGCGTCGGCAGCGGCCTCTGCCGCGGCCAGATCTCGGTGAGCGTGGCCGCCTCGTAGAGCCGGCCGTTCTTCATGACGTAGTCGATGTCGACGGTGTTCTCGAGATCGTCCAGCGGGTTGGACGCGAGGACCTGCAGGTCGGCGATCTTGCCCGGTTCGATCGACCCGATGTCGCCCGCCAGGCCGATCGCGTCCGCGCTCATGAGCGTCGCCATGCGCAGGGCGTCGTGGTTGTCCATGCCGCCCGACGCCATCATCCACAGCTCCCAGTGGGTCCCCAATCCCTGCACCTCGCCGTGAGAGCCCAGGCCGGCCTGGCCTCCGGCCCCCATCCACTTGACAATCTGTTCAGCTTGCATGAAATGTGGATACTGATCGTCGCGGAACCACGTCGTTGTCTTCCACTTGTCGAGCTCGTCGTGGGGGGTAAAGAAGCGGAGGCGCTCGACCTCGTCCAGGTTGGTGCGTGTCAGGTAGTACTGCCGCCCGGACGGCCCGCCGTAGGCCACCACGAGCGTGGGCGTGTAGACCATGCCGCTGAACGCGCCGAGCTGCACGACGTCGCGGTAGAAGGGGCTGATCGGCAGCGAATGCTCCAAGCCCGCGTAGCCGTCCTGCGCCAGCGTCAGGTTCATGGTGAAGTTGGAGCCGCCCTCCGTGGTCGGGGTCAGGCCCTGTTCGCGCGCCGCCATGATCACCCACTGGCGGATCTTGCGGTCGCCCGCCAGGTACTGCTTGATCGTCTTCGTGTTGTAGTGGTCGCTGTAGCGCCGGAGCACGTCGCGGGCCTCGTCGAAGCTGGAGATCTGGTCGGCGCTGAAGACCCCGGGGCCGGTCGAGTAGAGGCGCGGTCCGATGAAGGCGCCGGTCTCCATCAGGTCGAAGTACGCCACCGCGTCCTCCGACGAGGTCTGGGGATCGCGCTGCGTGGTGACGCCGTACGCCAGCTGCGCGAGGAACTGCGACACCTGGCCACGGTGCACGCCCCAGGCGACCCAGGTGTGCGCGTGGATGTCGACGAGCCCGGGATAGATCGTCTTGCCGGACATGTCGCGCACGTCGGCGCCGTCGGGGATGGCTACGCTGCCGGCCGCGCCGACCGCGACGATGCGGTTGTCACGCACGACGATGTCCCCGCGCGGAATCACCTCGTCGCCCCGCATGGTGATGAGACGTGCGTTGGTGAGGGCGACCACCCCACGCGGCAGGTCCTTCGGCACGGTGATCTCTAGGTCGAAGCGCGCGGCTTCGTAGACAGGACCGCCGTCCTCGTCCGGGGCCGCGGCCGAATCGGTGGCTTCCTCGCCGGGCGCATCCGCGGCGTCGGCGGCCTCCTCTTCGGACGCGTCGGCCTCGTTTTCGGGCGATTCCGCCTCCTCCCGCGCCTCGGCCCGCGCGGCCGCGACCGAATCGGCCACCAGCGAGTCGCTCAGCGCGATGTCGTGCAGGAAGAAGCTGCGCCCGATCGAGTAGTACGCGGCCGAGCCGTCGGTGGTCCACCCCACGAAGTCGCCGCCGACCTTGGTGAGGCGCCGCGTCGGCACGGACGAGCGGGCCGCGACCGACACCGTCGGGGCCTCGCCCCCGGTCGGCGGCACCGTGATCGTGAAAACGTTGCGGTTGGCGCGCACCACCGCGCGCCTGCCGTCCGGCGACAGGACGACCTCGTCGGGCGCGGGACGGCTGCCGGGGCCGGGACGCGCGGGCGCGGTGACCTTGACCAGCGTGCGGATGTCGGTGCCGTCGTACCGGACCGAGAGCAGGCCGTCCTGACCCGCCCACACGTAGACGCGGTCGGGGTCGGGCCCGGGGTGGGGTGCGTTGCGCCCCTCCTGCGTGGCGCCCAGGCCTACCCACATGATGCGGCTCGGCTCGCCACCTTCGGCCGGCAGCCACACGTACTCGAGTTCGGCCGCCGGGTGGTGTCGGCCGAAGTCCTCCAGGGTGCGCATGCGGTGCATCTTCGAGCCGCGCACGGCCAGGATCCGGGAGCCGTCGCCGTTGTACGCGATCCGGTCGAAGAACGCGGACGTGGGCGTGAGCCTCTCGGGTTCGCCGTCTCCGTCCGCGCGGACGCGCCAGATGTCGCCGCCAGCCGAGTCGTTCCAGGTCACGTACGCGATGTGGCGGCCGTCCGGCGACCAGGCCGCCCCGTGCTCCACGTCGGTCGAGGTGGTGAGGCGGCGCGCGTCGGTGATGACCGGGTAGCCCTCGGTCTGGGTGCCCGCCGCGTCGGGCAGGGGCGCGGTCCAGAGGCGGTCGAGCGCGGAAAAGACGATGTGCGCGCCGTCGGGCGAGGGGCGCGCGCCGCGGATCTGGGAGACGGTGAGCAGCGAGTCGTTGATCGGATAGTCAAACTTGACCAGTGGGCCCAGGTCCTGCTGGATGTGGGCCGTGAAGGGGATCTCCGAGGCCTCGCCCGAGGGCACCTCTACGCGCATGATCTTGCCGCCGTAGAAGGTGATCAGCGCGCTCGAGTCCGGGGTCCAGGCCCCGCCGGGATACACGTCCCGGTCGCGCATGCCCCCACCCTGCGACTCGTCCCGCTGCACGTCCATCACCAGCCAGCTCTCCTCGCCGGTCTCGAGGTCGAGCAGCTTGAGCGCCTGGCGCGCGTCGTAGCGGGTCGCGTACACGAGCCAGCGCCCGTCCGGGCTCGGCATGGGCCGGAACGCGCCCTCGTGCTCGTGGGTGCGCACCATGACACGCCCGGTCTCCCGGTCGAGCATCCCGATCTGGAAGGCGCCGACCTGGCGGGCGGAACTCTGCTCGGCGGCGGCGAAGTGGCCTGGCGGGTCCGGATCGAGGTTGTAGGGATCGCGGGCCCCGACGGGGAAGCCGCCACCCAGGTTCCCGCGAACGTTCACCCAGACGTACCGCGGATCCGGCCCGAAGGCCGCGCCCGTGTGCGAGGGGGTGCCCCCGCCAAAGCCGGGGCCGCCGCCGGGACCTCCATCGGCCCCCTGCCCCGTGATCTGAACCCCCGTGCCCCCGTCCTCGTGCCAGAGCCAGAGCTGCGTGCCCTTGTTCGCCATCACGTATTCGCCGTCCGGCGTCCACACCGGCGACATGTAGTTGTCGCGCTCGGTGTCGGTGAGCTGGCGCGGGTCGGTTCCGTCCGCATTCGCCACCCAGATGTTCTCGGATCCGTCCCGGTCGCTCACGAACACGATCTCGGAGCCGTCGACCGAATAGCGCGGCTGCATATCGTACCCCTGGCCACTCGTGATGCGGGTGGCCTCTCCGCCGGCGACCGGCATCGTGTACAGGTCACCGAGCAGCTCGAAGACGATCGTCTCTCCGTCCGGCGACAGGTCGACGTCTATCCAGGTGCCCTCGTCGGTGGTGAAGTCGAGGGTCCTCGAGGTGATGAGCGGAAGCGAATTCGCCCGGCGCGCGGCCCCTGCGGAACTATCGTTCTGCTCAACCGTCTGGGCGTCGGCGGGCACCGCGGTCACAGCGAACACCATGGCCGCCAACACCGAAAGCAGCAGGATACTCGGCTGAATCTTCATCTTCGTCTCTTCCTTCGTTGTGTTGGTGCGCCCTGCCGTCGTCCCGGAAGGCCGCAGCGGCCCTAGTAGCGCCCCTATCGCCGCGTCCAGATCACGATCAGCCCGCACGACGCCCCGGTCCCCGCGTACTGTACCGGCACGCCCGTGGACGACACATAGACCTCCACCCCCGCGACCGACTGCGGATCGATCATCTGGTCGATCGCCACCGGCGCGTCGCCTCCCCCGCTCACGACCACGCCGTCCAGCACGACGCGCGGGAAACACCCCTCCGCCCGGCCTCCGCGCAGGATCACGTACTTCTCCAGCGGGTTCCAGGCGTCGCCGCGCAAGTCCGCGCCCGGGATTCTCGTGAACAGATCGGTCATCTCACTCGGCACGCGGTTTTCGATCTCCTCACGGTCAATGAATTCGCCGAAGCCCTCGGCCTCCCGGCCGTAGAAGCCCACATCCTGCAACACGATCTCGCGCCTCTCCACGGTGACCGTGATCGGGTCCAGCTCGACGGGATCCGCCGAAAGCGAAAGCCGCACGTTGGTCACCCGACCTGGCAGGACCTCGATCGTCTCGGTTCGGGTCGCGTAGCCGAACTGGGTGAACTCGACGATGTTGAACCCCGGGACGAGTTCGTCCAGGGCGAAGCGGCCGCGCCCGTCGGTGCGGGTCCCCTGCTCCCCGGTGCGTACCCGCACACCCACTCCACTGAGCGGCCCGCCGCCCTGGTCATCGCTCACAACCCCGACGATCCCGGTCATGAGTCCGTCCTCGCCCTCGACCACGGGCTCCATGAAGGTCTCGAATTCGCCCGACCGCATGATGGTGAAGTCGCCCACGGCCGGGTGGTAGTCGGGGTGGGACAGTGACAGCTGGTAGCTGCCAGCGTGGATGTTGGACAGGGTGAATCGGCCCGCGATGTCGGTCTCGACCATGTAGCCCATGCCGCTGAGCTGGGCGCTGACCCCCTCGATGGGCCGCCGGGTAACCGCGTCCAGGACGGTGCCGGTGATGTTGACGAGGTTGCCTTCGGGGGGGCGTTCCTGGGCGCCGGCCACGGAATGCGACGACAGCGCCGCGAGCGCGACCGGCACGAGCACGGCGGCGAGTGGCCGCATGGGGCCCCGACCCGGGCGTCCCGGCCGGCCAGCGCCACCAATCGTACAACCGCTCGTCCCGCCCCCCAATTCACGCGTCATGTCACAGGCTCCTGCCCCCGCGCGTGCTTCCGGAACCAGTCCATGCGGTACATCCACGTCCGGATCGTGTTGGTCGGCCTGTAGAAGTACGCATGCCATTCGTCCTGCAGACGCACCATCGCCGTGGGCACCCTCAGCATCTGGAGCGCTTGGTAGTACTCCTCCGTCTGGCCCATCGGGGTCCGCAGATCGCCCTCGCCGGTGATCAGCAGCGTAGGCGTGGTGACGTTGCCCACGTACATGAGCGGCGAGCGGCGCAGGTGTTCGCTCGGGTCTTCCCAGGGGAGGTGCTCAAAGTTGTTGTACCACCCGAGACCGTCGGTCGTGCCCACGAAGGAGAACCAGTTCGTGACCGGGCACTCCGACGAGGCGGCCGCGAACCGGTCGGTGTGACCGACGACCCACGCCGTGAGCACGCCACCGCCGCTGCAGCCGTAGACGAACATGTTCTGCTCGTCGATGTAGCCGCGCTCCAGCACCACGTCCACGCCGGCCATGAGGTCGTCGTAGTCCATGCCGGGATACGCGTTCTCGATCTCGTTACCGAACTCGCTGCCGTAGCCCGAGCTGCCGCGCGGGTTCGTGTAGAGCACGACGTACCCGCTCGCCGCCTCGAGCTGCCATTCGTACCACATGTACGGCGTCCCGAAGCCGTAGCGGCCGTGCGGTCCACCGTGGATCGCGAGCATCAGCGGGTATTTCTTCGACGCGTCGAAGCCCGGCGGCTTGACGATCCAGCCCTGCACCTCGAGGCCGTCCGAGGAGGTATACCACACGTCCTCGACTTCGCCCAGCTCGACACCTGCCAGGATGTCGCCGTTCACATCGGTGATCGTGCCGATCTCGCCACCCGCGGCCACGTCGAAGACGACGACGTCGCCGGGCTCGCTGGCGCTGGAGAGCACGCCCGCAGCCATGCCGTTCGCGGCCATCGAATAGATGGTCAGGTAGTGCTCACCCTCGGTGATCTGCCGCACCGGCCCGTCAATGGGCGCGAAGTACAGGTTCTCGGCGCCGCCGTCGGGTGCGTTGTAGTAGACGCCGCTGCCGTCCGCCGCCCACCGCAGCCCGGAGGGATCGCGGTCGCGGTCCGTCGCGATCTCGCGCACCCCGCTTCCGTCCGCGTTCATGACGTAGATGTTGTCGGCGTAGTACGCGTCGTCAGTCTCGTCGTGGCCCAGGTAGGCGATCAGCCGGCCGTCCGGCGACGGCACGGGGGAGTGGTCGGACCCTGCGCGCGTCGTGAGCTGCCGGATTGCCCCCGACGACACCGAAACGGCGTAGATCTCGGACTCGCGGAAGCGGTAGTCCGCGTCATCCTCGCGCAACGTCGAAAAGAAGATCTCGGAGCCGTCCGTGGACCACACCGGCGCCCCGTGATTCCAGTCGCCGTCGGTTAGCTGGCGCGGCGTCCCGCCCGAGGCCGGCAGCACGAAAATGTGCCTGTAGCCGCCGTCGGTGTATCCCACGTAGTCGCGCCTGTAGTTGGGCCGCGTCACGACCTTCGGCTCCACCGTCCACTCCGCCCCCTCCGGCCGCCCCGGAATCGTCACCGTCCATTCGGGCTCGGAGGGCACCATCATCGAAAAGGCCAGCGTCTCGCCGTCGGGCGACCAGGTCAGACCGCCCGGGCCGTGCGTCAGGTGGCTTACCTGCGTCTCGGCGCCCTCCGCGTCCATCCAGCGCACGAAGATCTGCGGGGCACCGTCGCCGTCCGCGCGCACGAACGCGATCCGCTCGCCGTCCGGAGACCACACCGCACCACCGCCGTCGGTCAGCCGCCGGGCCCGCGTGCCGTCCGCACCCACGATGTGCAGTTCCGACACCCAGCGGTCCTTCATCTTGTCGATGTGCCGCCGCTCGTAAAGCACCTGGCTGCCGTCGGGCGAAATCTGCGGCCCCATCCCGCCCGCGAGCAGGAACGGACGCACTTCCTCCCACTCGAAATACAGCTCCGGGGTCAGGCGGCCGGTTTGCTCCTGGGCAGCGATGGGTTGGGGGGATGAGAGCGCGAAGATCGCCGCAAGGGCGACGATCGCGGCGATCGGCCGGGCGGGGTGTGGTGTGCGGGGGAGCCTGCGGTAGGGGTGGAGGTGCGGGCGCGGGGCGAGGCCGGCGCGTGGGCGCGAGGTGGGGCGCGGGTCCATCGTGGTGCACTCCTGCATCGGGTGGTCGCTGGAGGATGAGGTTGGGGCGCCGGGGGGTGGCGGGCAAGGTCGTTCCGCGCGATGCAAGCAGCGCTCGCTCCGGTTGACCTTTGCGGGCGCGGCGATCCAGATTGCCCGCTTCTCCGAACCGCCGACGTGCAACAACATCACCTCTGACCGGAAAGGCCGGCGCCAGCAACGTGAACACCCGCGCCATTCTCATCGGGCTCGCTCTCGGGCTGGGGCTCGGGATCGCCGCCTCCGCGACCGGATCTCCGACGCTGCTGTGGATGGCCGAGGCCGCCGAACCGCTGGGCCAGGTCTTCCTGCGCGCCATTCAGATGGTCGTGATCCCCCTGGTGGCGGCCGTCGTCTTCGTGGGTGTGGGCCGGATCGCCAACCTGCGCGAGCTGGGGCGGCTGGGGGGTCTGGCGGTCGGGTTCTTCTGGGTGACGACGCTGCCCGCGATCCTGATCGGGATGGGCATCATGAGCTTTGCGCTCAACTTCACGGCCCCGGTGCCGCCGCCCACGACCGGAGCGGAACTGGAAACCGCGGCGCCGGGGGTAGTCGACTTCCTGGTCAACCTCGTGCCCCGGAACCCGGTCGAGGTCGCCGCCGACGGCGCGCTTCTCCCGCTCCTGATCTTCGTCGTCCTCCTTGGCGCGGCCACAACGACCCTGCCCAAGGAGAAGCAGCAGACCCTCACGTCGTTCGTGGAAACGCTCGGAGACGCGCTCATCAAGCTCATGACCTGGATCCTCTGGACGGCGCCGGTGGGCGTTTTCGGTCTCGCGGCGCCGGTGATCGCGCAGACGGGGCTGGCGATGCTGCAGAACCTCGCCGTCTTCATCGTCGCCGTGGTGGTGGGCCTCTTCATCCTGAAGGGCCTCGTGCTGCTGCCCCTGGTCCGCATACTGGGCGGGGTGGGACCGGCGCGGTTCATACGGGGAACCGTGGGCTCGTACACCGTGGGGTTCACGACAACGACATCGGTGGGCACGCTGCCTATGATGCTGCAGGAGGCAGAGAAGCTCGGCCTGTCGAAGCGCACCTTCACGCTTGTCCTGCCCCTCGCCGCGTCGATCAACCGCCCGGGCAGCGCGCTGTTTCAGGCCTGCTCGCTGGTCTTCCTCGCCGCCATGTACGGCGTGCCCCTCGACGCCGGGCTGATCGCGGCGGCGGTGCTGGCGATCTTCCTCGCCTCGATGACGGTGGCACCGGTGCCCAGCGCCAGCATCGTGTCGCTGGTGCCCGCGCTGAACGTGGTGGGCGTGCCCATCGCCGGGCTCGGGATTCTGCTCGGGATCGACCGCGTGCCGGACGTGTTCCGTTCCGCGGCCAACGTGATCGGCCACATGGCGGCGTCGACGACGGTGGAAGGGATGACGCGGCGGGGGGGTGTGGGGGAGGGGGACTGAGCCCGGGCCGCCACTACTCGAGCCGGCCCACTCGTATGGGCACGCCCCGCAGATCGACATGCGCGAGGACGGGGCGTCCTTGATCCCGGCACCCTAGTCGTCCACCCCCAGGGAGCGCGTATCACCTTTCCGACGCGTGGCCGAGGGCACGCGCACTCGCTGTGGCAGGCGCTCTTCCAGCAGATCGAGCCCGATCCCGTCCCGGCTGCGGTCGGCCAGGTCAGCAATGCCGTCGTGCATGCCCAGGACGAACAGGACCGTGGCATACATGCCCATGGACACACCCGCATCGCCCCGTTCGATCTTGTGCAGCGTCGTGCGACTGATGAGCGCGCGCTCAGCCAACGTAGACGCGCGGATGCGGCGGCGCAGCCGGGCGTCCCGGATGTCGCTGCCGAGCTTCCTGAGGATGCGCCGGACCGGAAGCGGCAGGGTCCCGTGGATGTAGGAAGGCATCTGTGTTCCTTTACAGTTTAGTAATGCGTACCTAAATACACGTAGTGTCTATTATAATGAACATTACGAGAATTCCCGCCTCGACGAAAGACTTGAGAATCTCCTTGCCGGATCAGCGTCTATCACGGTAATCTCATGCATATGACACAGGATATCGCGATTTGATTTCTCTCTATGATACGTCATGACGACAAAGGCATGCATCTGATGCAAGAGCGCGTGTCGCCCTCTGCCGACGCCCCGCTCGGGCGCTAACGACTACCCTGCACCGACCGCCATGCTGAGATTCGCGGAGGAGATACTCGTCCTCGTCCTGGACGAAGCGCGTGGCGAGCTGGCCCCCGCCCTGCCCGAGCGCTCGTTCGACCTGGCACTCGCTGGCGCCGTGTTGATGGACCTCGCCCTCGAGGATCGCATCGACACGGATCCCGAGCGGCTGATGCTCGTGGACTCCACGCCCGTCCGTGACGACATACTGGACCCGACGCTCGCCGAGATCGCCGACCCTGCTCGCACCGGCGAAACGCATGACACGGGCTACTGGCTGGAACGGACGGCACGGCGGGGACGCCGGATCCGCAAGGCCGCACTGGCGCGCCTGACCGAACGCGGCGTCCTCAGGTCCGAGGCGCACGGGGTACTGTCGCTGACCCCCTCTGTGTCGCGCTCCCGGCGCTACCCGGTCTCGGACGGCCAGCCGGTCGAGGAAGCCAGGTTGCGGATCATGCGGATCCTGTTCAGCGACGACGTTCCCGACCCGCGCGACATCGCGATCATCGCCCTCGCGAACGCATGCGGCGTGTTCCGCACCATCCTGACATCCGAGGAGCGGGCGCAGGTCCGGGACCGCATCGATCTGCTGAAGAACCTCGACCTGATCGGCCGGACGACGAGCCTCGCGATCGAGGGTCTGGACGCGCCCCATGAACCGGCGCCGGAGCCCCGCCGACCGAAAGAGATCCCGGTGGTGCCGGGGCTTCCCGTGCTGGGCAACGGGCTGGCCATGCGGAAGGGACTCGTGACCTTCCTCGCCCGCCAGTACCGCGAACTGGGCCCGATCTTCAGGATACGCGCTCCCGGGCGCCGGTTCGTGTGCATCGCGGGGCCGGAAGCGGCCAATTTCCTCACCTCGCACGGAAAGACCGTCTTCCGGTCGCTCGAGCCGATGGCGAGCCTCCACAACCAGATGGGTTCGTCGCGTTCGATCGTGACCATGGACGGGATCGATCACGTCACGACGCGGAAGGCCCAAGCCAGGGGATACGCGGTCCGGATCATGAGGGACCGCGCGCAAGAAGTCGTCGACATCACGCGCGACGAGATCGGCAAATGGCCGGTGGGGGAGCCGTTCGAGGCGCTGCCGGCGTTCCAGGACGTGATCGGCGAGCAGATGGGTCACATGATGGCGGGCTATTCGCCGGAGGGCTACACGCGAGATCTGTCCACGCTCCTCGGCGGACTGCTCCTCAGCGCCGCGACGGTCCCGCACGTCATGAGACTCCCGCGATTCCGCCGCGCGCGTGAACGAAGCCGCGAGCTGGCCCGGGCGGTCCTCGCGCACAAGCGCAAGGTGGGTCCGCGCAGAACGACGCCGGATTTCATCGACCTGATGCTCGATCTCCGGGAGGCCGATCCCCAGCTTCTGCCCGAGACCAACCTGCCCCTGACGATGCTCGCGCCCTACATGGTGGGACTGGACACCACGGCGAGCACGTGTTCGTTCATGATCTACAACGTGCTGAAGCGCCCGCGGATCATGGAGCGCATGACCGCCGAGGCGGACGCCATGTTCGACCGGGGCCGCGTGAGCGCCGAGGGCCTTCAGCGGCTCGATGTCTCGCGCCGCGTGGCGATGGAGACCCTGCGGCTTCATCCCGTCTCGCCCGCCGTGCTGCGGACGACCGCCAACTCCTTCGAGTTCGCGGGTCACCGGGTTCCCGCGGGCACCCAGGTCATGATCGGCACAGCGGTGGGGCACACGCTCGAGGAGTACTTCCCCGACCCTGAGCGCTTCGACATCGACCGCTACACGCCGGCTCGCGGCGAACACCGCCAGCGCGGCGCGTACGCCCCCTTCGGGGCCGGCAACCACCGGTGTCTCGGCAGCGGATCTCCAGTGGTCAGAATTCCGGCAGGAAATCGCCTAACTACTTACAGGGCTGCACGATCTGCGTTTCCTGCCGTTGGACTGGACACTACTGGACCGTGCCGCGAAAGCGAGAAAACCGGCCATGAATGGCGGGACCCCCAAAGCGGTCGGATGCCCTTTGTGGGCGTATCCCCCGGTATGCCCGGGGCTCCCTTCTATCAGCCTGTCCAACAATGCGTGCATCCGTCCCGGTCTATTGGGCGCCTTGAGTCCCACACCTCACCCTCCCCCGCGCTCGCCGAGTTGTGGAGCCTTCCGTTCGTGAAGGTAAACTCCCGTCGCCCGTCGGTGATCTCGTTTCCGCGCGAGATTCGTCCCATTCAATGTAGGCAAGAAGCTTCTCGCGGACGACGGCTCCCTGAGGACAACGAGGCTGGGCCAAGACGTTGGAAGACCTCCTTGGCCGAGACTTTCGGTGAGACCGGTTGGAACCAGCATCTCGTCCGATCTGCATTGACGCACGCCCGGTTTCGACGTTCATCTTTCTGATGGGATGGGTATGGCCGGCGGAGGTTTCCCCCGGGGGGCGAAACGCTGGCCGCCGCGACTCCGTAAACCGTCCACATGGCGAACACTGGACCGCACGGACCAGAAATGCACGCAATCCAGACCTTCGAGCTGACCA
>JAPPNN010000048.1 GCA_028873815.1 Gemmatimonadota bacterium
CTCAAGTAACACAGGAAGATGCGAATCTGTATGAGTTTGTGGGGTATGCTGGCTTGTCTCCCTAATCATGCAGATTCCCGCGTGATTTGCGTGACCGCGTCACGGGGAAGGCCCGGGCTGTTGAGCGCCCGCAGAGGCGAACGTTCCGGGGGGACAACGCTCCTCCCTCACGACCGGATTCAATGTCATTCTTCGAGTATCCGCTTGCGAGCGATCCGCTCGATCTCGGCTGCGTCGATGCTGCCGTCTGGCCCGTCCTCCGAAGTGATTAGCCGGTCAGCGTACCCGTTGGTTTCATACCACTTACGTTTGCGTTTCCACGCCTCACGGTAGTCCGGCACGGTCAGCATACCAAGGTGTTCCCAATAGTAGATGTCGCCCTCGTAGCTCGCGGTGAAGTCCGGTAGCCGGAAGTCTTTCGGGTCCGAGCGGGATACCAGCGGTTCCTCGTACAAGTAGCTGATCCCTAGCGCATGGAGGAGATCTGCCACTACCACCTCGCTCTTGGACCGCACCGCGTCGCCCTTCCGCGTACGATGCTTGAGCGCCGCCAGGTGAGGACGCGGCATGTCGTCGGATCGGATCTCTAGGGAGAACATGTGAGTGTTACGGCGGCCCGTGTCTGAGCAGTCCGGGCTGCGCAGACGGCGCAACGGCTCGATGTCCTTTTCGATGAGCAGCACCAGCTTCCGCCGGAAGCGAGTCAGGCCGGTGTAGATCAGCTCTCGCGACAAGGTCGATGCCGTCTGCGGAACGATCAGGAACACGGTATCGAAGTCGCTTCCTTGGGCCTTGTGAACGGTCAACGCGTAAGCGAGTTGAATGTTCTCGTCCACCTGCGAGCGGTAGTACCGGTAGGTGACCTCGGGTTGCGTTGAGAACGCAATATCAAGCTGATCGCGAGAGGTCCTCGCGACGATTCCGATCTCCCCGTTCGCCACGTAGTCCAAGCCCTTACGCCTTGGCCATGCCTCCATCGATCGGTTGAGGGTCTGGATCACCTTGTCAGTCCACACAATGTCCTGATCGCCAAACGGTCGCGACTTCCCGCGCTTGGCCCTGGCGACGAGACCGCCCTTGTACTCCATCTGGATCTGACGGTTCAGATCTTCCGTGCCGAAGTGCTGGGCTCGCGTGGGCGAGAGGATCTGCCACGCCTCGCTCCGCACCCAGTCTTTGGCGTCGATGCCGAGTGATCGGTTGAAGCTCTCGTAGTCGCCGTTGCCGGTCCCTAAGTTGGCTGCCATCCGGCTTCTCAGTTTCGCTAGCAACTCATCGTGGTCGTCCCAGAAGACGACCTCCAAATCACCTCTCGACTCTCCCCGAGCTACTGAGGCCAGAATCTCGTCGTCGCCGGGGCCAGCGACCGACCCTCGGTAACCGTCGGCAAGGGCCAGCGCGACGCTCTCTGTGTCCTGCTCGGTACGCAAGCAGACGTGAAGCGGAGCGAGGCATTCAGGATGTTCCTTTTCCAACCACTCGATGGTGTCCCCGAACGGCCGTCCGGGACCAATTGGTGGAAGCTGGCTCGGGTCGCCTACTAGGATCAGTCGACTCAGCGGACCCGAATCGAGGGCTCTGAGCAGGGTCCCGAAAAGGTCGGTTGGGATCATCGAGCACTCGTCGACGATGACGGTCCTCGCCTGAAAGGGGCCATGATCGCTGTCCGACCTGAGCGCAAAGATCTTGGGCACGAACCAGCCCTGCTTCAGCAGAAACTGGTGGATGGTCATAGCGTTGCGGCCAGTCTTCGTGGCGAGTCTCACGCGTGCCTTGCCGGTCGGGGCCAGCAAGAGCGTGGGATGGTAGCCCTCCGCGCGGACCAGTTCTTGGAGGAAGACTTTGAGTACCGATGTCTTGCCGGTACCGGCACCCCCTGTCAAGACGCTCAGTCTTCTGGAGAATAGCCTGCCCAACGCCACTGCCTGATCGTCAAGGGCCCGACGCTTGCGTTTGGAGTCTGGGGCGCCAAACTCGCGCTTGAGCGCACCGAGCCAGTCGATCGGAGGATCAGCGGCAGGGTTCAGCTTCCTGGCCCGCCGCCTGATCATCGAAGCAGAGTTCTGTTCTAGGGATCGGAGGTGCTTGAGCGCAACGAGCTGTGGATCGGAATCAAAGGCGGTCCAAAGGGAATGTTCGTAGAAGTCGGCTTCGGCCAGCATGACCTCCCTGTCCGGCTGACAGGCCCGCTTCTCGGGGAACCGTCTAAGGACGCGGGACAGGAAGTCGGAAAGGGTCAGGAGCGTATCTCCGTCGTTCGAGGCTTCCCGTAGCACTTCGACGCCGACGGCACGGACCCGGCGCTTGTCGTCGTGCGAAACTTCATCGTCGGCGGGAAACAGAGCGGCGTCCCCGACGGGTCGAAGGCCATGATCGATAGTCTCCAGCGCTACGGGGTCGGAGCCTAAGGCTCCGAGGTCGCTTTCGGATATGATGTACGGGTTGGCAACGAGCGCGTCCTCGGTGGCGTCGATCCCGCTCGCTGCCCGCTGATCGCGGTCGGCGATGCGCCGTACCTGAGCCAAGCTGAGCTCGAATCTAGCGAGCTTGGATAGGAGTGTCTGTCGGGACTTGAGGAGATTCCACCGGTCACGGGCCTTGAGAAGTCCGGTTCGGTAAGGCCCACCGTCCGGCTCGGTTCTCCCTTCGAGAATCGACAGCGCGTAGTCCCAAGGATTCTCGGCCCTTTCCGCGATCGGTGTCAGCACGGCTCGCTGGAACGACGTTCCTTTCGAAAACCCAAGATACTGCAGGACGCTTCCCGCACCGGGGAACGGTCCGCGCCCACTCCACGCCTCGGCCAGCGCATCGTTCAGCCAAGCGAGACGCCGTTCCCAATCACCAGCGACATGTCCGTCAGCGGCGACCCGTTCGACGCATTGGATGACGCGTTCCAAGATGGCGACCGCAACATCATCGGAAACATGTTCTCCCCCGTACGAGAAAGGCAGCAGGGCGTTCCGGGGGACCTCACAGACAATGTCTTCTGTCGGATGATCGCCGCGAATGTACTCTTGGTACGGAATCCGCACGCCTTGGTCCGGGTAGGCCTGACTGATACGCCGAGACCAGACGGGGTACTGATCCTGATACTTCCGAGTCGTCCCGAAGTAGAGTTGTGGACCCACCTCCGCGATCCGGCCCACGCCGACGATGATACGGGCCGTGTTTTCGTCTACGGGATTGCCGTGGTTGCAGTAGTAGAAGACGAGGGAGTTATGAGGCTCCAGCTTTCCCCAGAACCGACTTAGAAGCGCCCGCTGGCGGTCTGGCTCGAAGACCCAACCGTTGCTCCGGGCCTCCTTTGGTCCTCGTATTGCGAGATCCTCTGCCTCACACACTTCCTGGAAGAACTCCTCGAGCATCCAGCGATACGGGGCTGGGCAGGACGAGTATGGAGGCAGGGGTTCCGATACCGAGGGAAGCCGCCGAAACTCAAGCGGATCCCGATGTTCCATCACGAATCCGCGGTCGGCGTATGCGCCCGGATCCCGCGAGCAGGGCGGGAGCCACCCATCCAACTCGGACAGGGCCGCGCCCGCAAACTGGCGCTCTCTTTCGTCGTTCCGAGAGTCGCGAATGTGTTGGTGGATGATGCAGTGAGCGTTGAGGTGGGGGGCGTCGCATACCCGACCGTCCCAACCACGATCGTGCCAAGCCAGCCGCGCGGAAAGGTGCGTCGTCATGTGTTTCTGATGTTCGTGCTACGCGGTCCGCGCTGGGCGGGTGGCGCTGGTTGAGTTCTGATTCCTGGTCACCAAGAGTCGACGAGCGATAGAATATGGGGCGGAGCGTGGGCTTCGCGCCAAGCCCGCGCGGTCGGTCCGTTCGATACGCCCGGGCTACAAGGCTATTCGGGAGGTGAACGAGGTGAGCTTCCGGGACCTTGGGCGACGAGGAAAGTCCCGCCATTCAGGTCCGGTTTTCCCGCTTTCGCGTCACGGTCCAGCAGGGTCCAGTACAACGGCAGGAAACGCAGATCGTGCGGCCCAGTAAGTAGTTAGCCGATTTCCTGCCGGGAT